>JAJZWA010000090.1 GCA_021846965.1 Pseudomonadota bacterium
AGCGGGTTCGATGGCGCTGAAAGCTGCAATCCCCGAGGTTGACTTTGCCGGTGGCTACTGACCAGACCAGGGCTGTCGCCGCCATAGGCAGAGGTCGCGCCCGCTTTGGCCGACCTCCGGTCCTTGTTCCGACGTTGGTATCTCGCCCGGCCAGTGTTGTCCCCAAATGGCTGCAAGCAAGGGTCGGTAGTCAATGGCCACAACGTTTGCATTATGATGCAAGCGCGCGAATAGGCCGCATATGCATGGTCGTTGCGCTGGGCGTCAACGCGTAGAACGGCTTGGGCGCCCTCCGACCGAACCTCGCCGTTGAAGCGACGCTGCCCAGGCGAGCACCATCCGAGAAATAGGCCATTGTTCTGGGCCATTTTTCGAGAAATGGCCCGTTGTTTTGGCCCATTGATCAAAATGGGCCATTGTTCGTGGCCATTCTTCGTGAAATCGGCCATTGTTCATGGCCATTCCGGATCGTTGGGAGCACCGTCAGCTGTTGTCACAGCGAATCGGCCCATCGGAGTTCCCTCGTGCGAGGCCACGGCTCCATTGCCCCGTGCCTTGACGGGAGCTTCGCTGACACTGCGCGCGCAATGGACCGCGGCCCTTGACGCGAGGTGGTGGGTGCACCGTTGCACCTTGGCAGGTGTTTTTCCCTCGCGGCCGCTACAGCGGCCTGCGAGGGCTCGCATGGCGCTCGCAGTTGCTGTGGTGCGCGCCGTTGCGAAGCGCGTGTGTTGTCGGGGGGCGATTGGTGGGGTGTCGGCTCGTGTCCATGCGCGAACGCCCGCTGTGGCCCGCGACGTTGTGGTCCACGCGATTGAGCTTCGTTTCGCGAGCCCTGCCGTCGCAGCGGGGCAGCCGCTTCGCCATCGAGAGGTCGTACATCGGCGAGAGGGCCTTTAACCTACTAGCACCCTTCGGGTGCTGTAGGCGAAGGAAGGGTGCCCCTTCCTTTCGAAACCATCCCAACCCCGCTGGCTGGCCTGATGTCGCCTGGTGCGCTGAACGCCTCGATCATCGGACCTCGGCTATTCCCGCTTAATGCGATCGCCTCTACAACGAGACCGTGTGCGGCTCGATGGAGGTGAATCCATGCTGGACCATGAACATGCCGAGGAACTGCTGCCTCGGGTCTCGGTGCGCCTGGCCGGTGTGCCTGCGACCCGCCTGGCGTTCGTCGCTCGCCACAACCTGCGTCAAGGCCCGCCACCGAACTACGTCGACCCGGCGCGCGCTCATCTCAACGCTGTCCTGTTCGGCCCCGAAGCCGGCGACTTCAAGGCGGCAGCGCACGCCAGCGCCGAGCGTTACCGGAAACGGGTCGGGCAGAAGGTGCAGCGCAAGCAAGCGCTGTTGGTCGAGGGCATCGTTACCTTCTCGCGCGCCGCGCAGCCTATCGTGCAGCAAGACCTGGAGCAGGCGCATGCACGCGCGCTCGCCCTGGTCGTGGAGATCGTGCGAACCCACGGTCATGGAGCCGCGCTGGTGTCACTCGTCTATCACGGTGATGAGTCCGCGCCGCACTATCACTTCCTGCTCGAAGGCGTCGGTGCTGATGGCCGCGCGGTACTGCAGCGGTTCCAGCGGCGTGAAGGGACGCACCTGCAGGACCTTGCGGGTCGGGCCTTCGCGCCGATGCGCATTCAACGCGGCATTCCGGTGATCCAGCGCATGCAGCGCGGCGACGACCCCAGCAAGATCGTCCATCGCAGCGTCAGGCAGTTGCATGCCGATCTGCCGAAGGAGCTTGCGGCCAAGCAGCGACAAGTCGCGGCCGTGGCCGTGGACCTTGCCGAGTTGCAGGCGAAGGCCGGCACCACCGAGGCGCGGTTGAACAAGGCCCGCGACGATCTCGCCAAGGTCCAGGCCCAAGCCAACGTCGACGCGTCCCGCGTCGCCAAGCTGGAGGAACGTATCAAGGACTACACGGCACGCCTGGCCAAGCAGCGCGCGCACATCGATGCCGCGACGCCCAAGCCGGTCGAGGTCACGGTGGTCACTGGCGCCGAGAAGGGCTTGCTCGGCAGCAAGCCGACGACCGCCGTGCAGTCGTTCCATCCGGTCGAAGAGGTGGCACACTTTGTCGAGCGCGTGAACCATGCGTTGCTGCGCGAGAAGGATCGCGCGCGCAAGGCCGAGCAGGAACGCGCAGTCGCGCAGGCCCAGGTACAGCGCCTGCGCTCGATCATCGCGCCCTACCCTCAGCTGGGTTGGCGCCTGAAGGCCCGCGCAGCCGGCGAGCATGGGCCCGAACAAGGTCGGGTGATCCACATGGACCAGCGCTACGTCTACGCGGTCGAGGCGCGCACCGATGCGTTGATCGAAGGGCCCCGACCGCGCGATGTGGAGGTGGACTTCGGCATGGTGCTGGAGTTCGATCGCGACCGCGTCGCGCCGCCGAGCAAGCCCGACATTCGGCCCTGGGGCCTGGAACAGGTGATCGCTGCGATCCGGCGCTTCGTCAACGACAGGATGCCGAGCGCCTTGCCCATGCTCACCGCCCGGCTTGCCAGCGAGATCGCGGAATTACGCGAGGAAAGGCGCCGCCAGATGGCCGAAGCCGGATCGGACCTTGCCCCTGGCACTGACGATGCCGCCCATGCGCCCGTACAGGCGCCTGGCAACGACTGGGCGTGAGCCGGCACGCAGTCACCGCAGCAACCGCCCACGTGCTGCTGAGCAGGCCCGTCAGTTCGCGCTGGTGACGGCCATCCGCTACCCAACGGCGGCGAGCCCCGCCGATTGGAATGGATGGCTTAGCGGGGCACTGGGACGCCGGTGAGATTACGACCGGAGGGAGTCCGTTGTGGCGCGATGACTTGTCTATAGAGCCCAGCCGACGTCGTGTGTCTTCCACCGCTCTGGCTTGCGCCACGGGGCCCGGATCGCGGGGGCTGTTGCCTTTCCGCGGCCGCTTCGCTGTCGCCATTCGCTGCGATGCGCTCTGACCCAGCGCATGGTTCGTTCACGCCGCCTCGTCCGACTGGTCCGGACTGGTGCTACCGTGCATCTTGGCAGAGATAATGAGCCATGGGGGGGACGCAAAGTGCAAGGGGGCTGCGACGCTGAAGCCGGTCGCCACAGCGCGGCGGGTGCATGCGGCCAGCCGCGCCGCCGAATGCTGGTGAGCGGCGTGCGGATCGCCGCGCTTGGCGTCGCGCTTGCCGTGCTGCAACTCGCCGGCTGCGCCAGCCCACCGGCCGGACGCAAGGACCTGCTGGAGTTTCTTCACGATGGATCCACGACGCGCGCGCAGGTCGAACTCGCGCTCGGCGAACCCAACGCGCAATTCGAAAACTCGCGGGTGCTGGCGTATCGACTGAAAAAGGGCGCGGCCGGCTATGTGCTGCTGCGCCAGCGTGACGGCTGGACGTCGGTGCAATACGACCTGATGCTGCTGTTCGACGCGGCCGGCGTGCTGCAGCGGCATTCCCTGGTCGAGGTGCGTTCGCCATGAGCGCCGAGCACGGCCGCTCCGAAGCGGCGCTCCACTCCCTCGGGGAGTCGAGCGCAGCGAGGAGGGTCGTTCCATGAGCGCACGCGGCACGCTCATGGCCGCCTGCATGCTGGCGTGCGCCTGGCTCGCGGGCTGCGTCATACCCATCCCGACCCCTGCGGGCGACAACCCAGCGTCGAGGAACAACATCGGTGATGCCGTTCCCGCGTTCATCGCCGTCGGCCGCACGACGCGTGCCGACGTGCTGCTCGCGCTCGGCGAACCCGACCTCGCATCGCAGCACGGGCAACTCTATACCTACGTCCGGGTCAGCAGCGAAGGCGGCGTGGTTCTGATGGTCGGTGCGGGAATGGGCGCCGGCGGGGCGATAGGCTCGGAGTCCATGCTGTACCGGTTCCTGACCATCACCTTCGACAAGGGCGGCGTGGTCGCGAGCGCACGCAGCGAGCAGACCCGGTGCCGGCAAGCGCAGTCCGGCCTGGACTCCAGCACGCGCGACTTCGGTCCTTGCGCCTACCCGCCCGGCCAGGCGCAGGTGCTGGCGCGCTTCGGCCGTGTGTTCGTGCCGAGTCGATGGGTGCCGGGCACGCCAGGCTACGCATGGCGCCAGGCGCTGCGCCTGGTGCCGCCAGCTCCGCACGGCGCGCTGGTGATCGGCGAGTCGCGCATCGAATTCTTCGCGGAGAACGCCGACGACGAATCGACCCCGCTCGCAAGCACGGCCTATTCCGACATCGACGGCATGTCCCTCGAATCCACGGTCGCCGGGCAGCGCGCGGTCGTCGAGTTGCGCGACGGATCGAAGGAGTCCTTCTCGGTACTGCACGGCGACCGCGTCGATGCGTCGGCGACCGCCGCCGCCTTCGATCTGGCGAGAGTGCGCTGGCAGGAAGCCGGCGCACGCGGGCGCTGACCCGCTGCGTTCCGGCACTGCGCCCGCAACTGTCGGCCATCCGCAACGCCAACGGCTGCACGCGCCGCCAATTGGCAACAGATTGGCAACAAACCCCGCCCACGAAAAAGCCGGCCCCTGGCCGGCTCCCGCAAGTTGTTGAAAAATTTGGTCGGGGCGAGAGGATTCGAACCTCCGACCCTCTGCTCCCAAAGCAGATGCGCTACCAGGCTGCGCTACACCCCGAAGCTGGTATTCTAGGCGAGGGTTAGTACCCACCCCTCGTAGCCCCATGTCCGGACCTCTCCGGAGCATGGGCGAACGCGGGCTGCCATGGTCCGCGGGGCCGCAGGCTTGCTCGCCCAACCGATGTTTCGCACCCTTCCCATGTCGATCTCGCGCAATCGCTCCGTGTCTCCCTGGTTCCTGATCATCAACCTGTTCGTGGCGCTGGCCTGCGTGGCCATCCTGGGCGGTGCGGTGTGGGTGCAGACGGCACAGGGCGCCCTGCCCTGCGCACTGTGCGTGCTGCAGCGCATGGCCTACCTCGGGGTGCTGGCCCTGTCGCTGCTGGCAGCCCTGGGCTTCGCGCTGCGCAGCCCGGCGCTGGCGCGCGGGGCGCTGTGGCTGGGCCTGCTGGCGGTGCTGGCCGGGCTGGTGTTCGCGGCCCAGCACATGTGGCTGTTCTTCCACCCGGCGCAGACCTGCGGGCTGGACCCGCTGGCCACGCGCATCAATGCCTGGCGCGTGACGGCACTGGCGCCCTGGCTGCTGCGGGCCGACGGGCTGTGCAGCGACATTCCCGATCTGTTCGGCCTGCCGCTGCCCCTGCTCTCGGGTATCGGGCTGGCCGCCCTGGGGGTGCTGATGGGCTCCTGCCTGCCGGGGGCGCGCCGGCTGGGCGGCCGGCGCTGAGTTCGGCGCGGGGCGCGCGCCCCGCGGGGCCGGGGCCGGCGCCCCGGCGAGTGGCCTTACTGCATGAACCAGCCGTGGCTGAC
Organism: Pseudomonadota bacterium; assembly: GCA_021846965.1. Taxonomy (GTDB): domain Bacteria; phylum Pseudomonadota; class Gammaproteobacteria; order Burkholderiales; family Burkholderiaceae_C; genus Thiomonas_A. Next base: position 5,345 of record JAJZWA010000090.1, read on the forward strand.
CACCAGGGACTGGCCGGTCAGCGCGTTGGACTCGAAGCCCGCGAACAGCAGCGCCACTTCGGCCACGTCCTGCACGGTGGTGAACTCGCCGTCGACGGTTTCCTTGAGCATGACCTTGGAGATCACGTCGGCCTCGCTGATTCCGAGGGCCTGGGCCTGCTCGGGGATCTGCTTGTCCACCAGGGGGGTGCGCACGAAGCCGGGGCAGATCACGTTGGCGCGAATGCCATGCTTGCCGCCTTCCTTGGCGACCGTCTTGCACAGGCCGATCAGGCCGTGCTTGGCCGTCACGTAGGCCGACTTGAGCACCGAGGCCTCCTTGGAGTGCACCGAGCCCATGTAGATGATGCTGCCGCCGCGCCCCGAGGCCTTCATGTGAGGCACGCAGGCCTTGGTGGTGAGGAAGGCGCCGTCGAGGTGGATGGCCAGCATCTTCTTCCACTCGGCGAAGGGGAATTCCTCCACCGGATGCACGATCTGCACCCCGGCGTTGCTCACCAGCACGTCCACCCCGCCCCAGGCCTTCACGACCTTGTCCACGGCGGCGTTCACCTCGGATTCGCTGGTCACGTCCATGGTCACGGCCATGGCCTGGCCGCCGGCGGCCTGGATCTCATCGACCACGGCCTGCGCCGACTGCAGGTTGATGTCGGCGATCACCACCTTGCCGCCTTCGCGCGCGTAGGTCAGCGCGATCTGCTTGCCGATGCCGCTGGCCGCGCCGGTGACGATGCAAACCTTGTCCTTGAGTTTCATGGCCAATCTCCGTGTCGTTGTACGTTGGTAGGGGAAGTTCCGGGGGCGGCGCGGGCGCGCATCAGGCCAGGTAGTCGTGCACCACGCGGCCCAGGCCCAGCGTGAGGTCGGTGAGCAGGTGCACGCCCGACACCACCTCCAGCACCGGCAGGCGCGCCACCGGGGCCAGCGCATGCTCGAAGAGCTGCAGTGCCGCGGGGCCGGTCCACGCGCCCTTCACCACCACATCTTCCAGATGGTATTCAACCAGCTCGCAGATGCGTGGGGTTCCGTCGACGTGGGGAATGATTTTCAGCAGGTAGTTCGGCTCGAGCAGGCCCGGCAGCAGGGACTGCGGGTCGAGGGCGCGGTGCTTGTAGCCCATGGTGGCGGTGGCCACGCGCACGGAGCCGTAGTCCAGCGTGCCCAGCAGGGTGTCGGTCTGCACCTGCAGCTCGGGCGCCGCCAGCTTCTTGGGAAAGCCCCAGAGCTCGCGCCCGCCGGCGATCGGGGCTTCGTCGTTGAGGAACATCGAATGCACGTAGCTGCCCTTGCGCCCTTCGAGCAGCACGGGGATCACCTGCCCGGACTCGGTGTAGTCGCCGAAGCCGGTGGAATCGGGCATGCGGATGAACTCGTATTTCACCAGCGGGTCCTCGGGCAGCTGCAGGGGCTCGGGGACCACCGCGCGCAGCGCCTTGGGGTCGGTGCGGTAGGTGACGACCAGGAACTCGCGATTGACGAAGCGGTAGGGCCCCGGCGGGAAGGCGGGGCTGGTCAGGGGCATCGCGAAGGCGTTGCGTCGTACGTCGTCGATGTTCATGCCTCAGGTCCTCCTGGGTTGGTGGCGGCTGCGGGCACGTCGAATACGTGCACTCCGTCGGCCTCGGGATCGTGGTTCTGCCAGGCCGGATCGGCGAGGGTGCGGCTCATGTCGGCCACGCCGGCCTGCCAGTGCTCGGCCATCGAGCGCCGGGAGAACTCGTAGTCCTTCGACTGGCCTTCGTAGCCCTTGCTGCGATAGATGAGGTGCACGATGTCCATGCCCGCCCGGCGCTGGTGCAGCCGCGCCAGGGCGCGTACGTCGGGGTCCTCGCGCAGCTCGGCGGGCAGCTTGTCGAGCAGCCTGCGCGCGGCCTGCGCCAGGCGCTGGCGCTCGAGTACGTGGGTGGTGTTCAGGCGCGTGCGGCTGGAAAAGCGGATGTCCTTCTCGCGTGCCACGACCTCGCCCATGGTGCCCGGCACGGAGCCCAGGGCCGAGAACAGGTCGACCTGGAACACCACCCGGCGCCGCTCGGCGGGCTGGTCGAGCACGTATTGCAGCGGGGTATTGGACACCAGGCCGCCGTCCCAGTAGGCCTCGCCGTCGATCTCCACCGGCGGGAATCCGGGGGGCAGCGCGCCGCTGGCCATGATGTGGCGCGCGTCCAGGCGCTGCGTGGTGGAATCGAAGTACTCGAAGTTGCCGGTACGCACGTTCACCGCGCCCACGGACAGCCGGGTCGGCCCGTCGTTGATGCGGTCGAAGTCGACCAGGCGCTCGAGCGTGCGCTTGAGCGGCGAGGTGTCGTAGTGGCTCACCGCGCCGGCGGTGCCGCGGGGATGCCATCCGGCCGGCGGGATGCGCGGCATGAAGAATCCCGGCACCCCGAACAGCACGCCCCGCAGGGCGCTGACTTCGTTGAAGGCGCCTCGCAGGTCCCCGTCGAGCACCTGCGCGACGCCGGCGGGCAGGGGCGAGCTGACCAGCTCCCAGAACTCGCGCAGGCGCTGCAGGCGCCGCGCCGGGGGATTGCCGGCGATCAGCGCGGCGTTGATGGCGCCGATGGACACCCCGGCCACCCAGTCGGGGTCGCGGTGCATGGCCGTGAGAACCTCGTACACCCCGCCCTGGTAGGCGCCGAGGGCGCCACCGCCTTGCAGGACCAGGATGCATTCGGACTGGGCGCAGCGCTCGTCCACCTTGCTGGTGGAGGGGCTGGGGGAGCCGGATGGCCTGGAAGGACCGGAGGAGCTGGAGGAAGTGCTTGCTTTCTTCGTGGGCATGTTCGCCTCGCTCTTGGGCTCTTCGCACGGACAGCGCGGGATCGCGTCGTGTCTGCTGCGGTGCACAAGGTTAACAGCGAGGCGGTGTCGACCGTGTTACAGAATCCTCGGGGGAATAAAAAA
>JAJZWA010000036.1:0-13449 GCA_021846965.1 Pseudomonadota bacterium
CCGGCTGCAGCGCCTGCTGCGCGCGCGCCAGCAGGCGCAGCGCCCCGCTCTCCTCGTCGTCCAGCCATGCGCAGGCCCCCTGCAGCTGCTCGATGAGCTCGGCCGCGTGCGCCAGGCGCCGGTGCTCGGCGTTGAGCGGATCCCACTCCTCGGGCTGCGGCGCCAGGCGCTCGAGTTCGGCCAGTTCCAGCTGCAGGCCCTCGCGCTCGCGCTGCATCTGTCCCGCATCCTGGCGCGCCGCCTGCAGGAGCTGCTCGGCGTCGCGCCAGACGCGCCAGGCCTGCGCGCAGGCCGCGCGCTCGGCCGCGGCGCCGGCATAGGCATCCAGCAACTCACGCGCCGAATCGCTGCGCGCCAGGCTCTGCCAGGCGTGCTGACCGTGAATGTCGACCAGCGCGTCCCCCGCCTCGCGCAGCTGCGCCAGGGTCGCCGGACTGCCGTTGAGAAAACCCCGCGAGCGCCCCTGGGCATCGATGACCCGGCGCAGCAGCACGGTATCGCCGGGCTCGAAGCCCTGCTCGTCCAGCCAGCCGGCCAGTTGCGGCGGCGTGTCGAATTCGGCGGAAATCTCGGCCCGCGGAGCCCCCGGCAGCAGCACCGAGGCGTCGCCGCGCTCGCCCAGCGCCAGCTTGAGCGCATCGATGAGGATGGACTTGCCGGCGCCGGTCTCGCCGGTCAGCGCCGTGAAGCCGGGGCCGAACTCGAGTTCGAGTTCGTCCACCAGCACGAATTGGCGAATATGCAGTCGGCGCAACATGCTCGGGGTCCCGCGGATTCCTTGGTGCCAGGCCTTCAGTCGTCAACGCCCAGGATCTCGTGCCAGCGCAGCTTCTTGCGAAGGGTCGAGAAATAGTTCCACCCCGGCGGATGCAGGAACACCGCCCGGTACGGCGCGATCTGCAGGTGGATGCGATCCCCGCCCAGCAGGTCGGCGAAATGCTGCATGTCGAAATTCAGCACCACATCGCTGCGCGAGGCGACCTCGATGTCGATGCGCACATGGTCGGGCAGCACGATGGGTCGGTTCGACAGCGTGTGCGCCGCGATGGGCACCAGCACCAGCCCGGGCAGGCTGGGGTGCAGGATGGGGCCGCCCGCCGACATGGCATAGGCGGTGGAACCGGTGGGCGTGGCCACGATCAGCCCATCGGCGCGCTGCGCGTACATGGCGCAGCCGTCCACGTCCACGCGCAACTCGACCAGGCCGGTGGCCCCGCTGCGGTTGACCACGATGTCGTTGATGGCGATGCCGTTGAAAATCGTCTCGCCGTCGCGCTGCACGTGCCCGCTCAGCACGGCTCGCTGCTCACGCTCGAAATGTCCCTGCAGCATGGCGCCGAGGGCCTCGCGCCAGCGGGCTTCGACGATGTCGGTGATGAAGCCCAGGCGCCCGGCATTGATGCCCATCAGGGGAACGCCGGAAGGAGCCAGCTGGCGCGCCGCGCCCAGCATGGTGCCGTCGCCGCCCACCACGATGCCCACCAGGCTGCGTGCCTCGTCGCGCCCGATGTCGCGCAAGGCCACCGCGCGGTAGCCGGGAAGCTCGCAGCGCTGCGCGGTTTCCTGCTCGATCAGCGGCTCCACCCCGTTGTGCGCCAGCCACGAGGCGATGTCCTCCAGCGTGCGACCGACTCCGGCTGCCTCGGGCTTGCCGATCAGGATGGCGTGCTGGAATACGGGTGCGGACATGAGCGGAGGTGCGGATGAACGCGCGCAACGGAGCACGCTGGCAAGGCGGGCCGGAAACCCGCCTTGCGGCATTACAGCACAGGCAGATGGCCCCGCGCCGCGGGGTCCCCCCATGCCGGAGCGCGGGAAATTAAAATGCAGCCCATGGACGACCGAGCCCGAGTTCTGCTGAAGGCCCTGATCGAGCGCTACATCGCCGATGGGCAGCCCGTGGGCTCGCGCACCCTTTCCCGTGCCTCGGGCCTGGAACTCTCGGCGGCGACCATCCGCAACGTCATGGCCGACCTCGAGGAACTGGGGCTGATCGCCAGCCCCCACACCTCGGCCGGACGCATCCCCACGCCGCGCGGCTACCGGGTGTTCGTGGACACCATGCTCACCGCCCGCGGCGACGGCGAGAGCCAGGAACTCGAGCAGCGCTTCCGCTCCGAGCTGACCAGCGTGGAGCCGCAGAAGGTCATCGTCAACGCCGCGCGCCTGCTGTCGGATCTGTCGCATTTCGTCGGTGTGGTGATGAGCCCGCGGCGCGACGCGGCCTTCCGGCACATCGAGTTCCTGCGCCTGTCCGAGCAGCGCATCCTGGTCATCCTGGTCGATGCCAGCGGCGACGTGCAGAACCGCATCATCGTCTCCGGCCACCCCTACACCCAGGCCCAGCTCACCGAGGCCGCCAATTACCTCAACGCCCATTGCAGCGGGCTGGACTTCGAGCAGATGTCCGCCCGGCTGCGCGGCGAGGTGGAAAACATCCGGGGAGAAATCGTCGCGCTCATGCAGGCAGCGGTGGCCGCCGCCGGCCAGGCCGCGGCCGAGCGCCAGGAACAGGTGGTGATCTCCGGCCAGAAGCAGTTGCTGGAGGTGGACGACCTCGCCGGCGACCTGGCCAGCCTGCGGCGCCTGTTCGACCTGTTCGAGCAGAAGTCCCTGCTGCTGCGCCTGCTCGAGAGTTCGCAGCGTTCCGAGGGCGTGCGCATCTACATCGGCGGCGACAGCGAGGTGGTGCCCTTCGAGGAGCTTTCGGTGATCACCTCCCCCTACGAGGTGGACGGACGGGTGGTCGGCACGCTGGGCGTGATCGGCCCGACCCGCATGGCCTACGAGCGCATGATCCGCATCGTCGACATCACGGCCAAGCTGGTCGGCAACGCACTGAGCCAGCGCTGAGCCGCAGCCTCCCGGCCGCCGACAGCACCAGTTCCTGCCCCGCCCCGCCCGCCAGCGGGCACACCCGCCAGCGCCCCATCAGCAAGGCGCCGCCGCGCCGGCGCGGCCAGCCGCCGGCGTCGAAACCGGCCCCCCGAGCCAGCACCGTATCCGCCTCGATGCGCACGCCTCGCAGCGCGGGGCCCACGCCCAGCAGCGGAGCCCGGCCCCCACCCGGCGGCGCCTCGCCCAGCAGGGCCCAACCCTGCTCCCAGCGCCCTCCTCCCTGGCAGTCGCCGGCTTCGCCGCCGGGGCACAGGCGCACGTAGCCAGCGCGCTGCAGCGCATGCAGCCGGGCCTGGCGCAAGCCATCCTCCAGCGCCAGGCTGGCCGCGCGCACCTGCTGCGCCTGCACCGCGTCGCGCCACGCGGGCAAGGCCAGCGCCAGGCAGATGGCCGCAAGTGCCATGACGACCAGGCACTCCACCAGGGTGACGCCACGCATGCTCAGGCCCATCGGCCCATTGTCGGCCGCCCCGGCGGCGCCCGGGCGCCGCGGCCGCGAAGCCCCGCACGCGCCCGGTAGAATCCGCCGCTCGGCCGCGGGCACCCCGCCCGCAGACGCCGCGGGCCCTTAGCTCAATGGTCAGAGCAGCGGACTCATAATCCGTTGGTTGCGGGTTCGAGCCCCGCAGGGCCCACCATGACCCGATCCGTCCGCCCCTCGGGCGGCGGCGCCAGGCGCTCAGGCAGCCCTTCGCAGGGGCTTGATGTTCGGGAGCCGAACCTTGCGGGCTTGCCACAGGTCGTGGTTCGCCTGCATGGTGACCCACATGTCGGGCGACGTACCCAGCCAGGCGGCCAGCCGCCGCGCCATCACGGCGGAAATGCCTGCTTGCCCGTTCAGCACCTTGGACAGGGTCACGCGCGCCACGTGCAGCTCCTGTGCCGCCTGGGTCACGGTCATGCCCTCGGGAATCCATTCGCGCAACACCTGGCCGGGGTGCGCCGGGTCGTGCATGCTCATCTTTTTCCCCTAGTGGTAGTCCTGGTAGTCGACACGTTCAGCGTCCGCGCCTTCGAAGCGGAACGTCAAGCGCCAATGGCCGCTCACCCACACGGACCAATGCCCGGCCAGTCGGCCGGTCAGCGGGTGCAGTCGCCACGCCGGCGCACCCATGTCCTGCGCGCTCCTGGCAGCATCCAGGGCGGTCAGCAGCAGCCGTAGCCTGGCCGCATGGTGCGGCTGAATGCCGGCTTTGCTGCCCGTGCGGTAGAAGGCTTCCAGGCCAGCATGGCGGAAGGTCCGGATCATGGGCCGATTGTAACGCGTCGCGTATCACCTATCAGTTGTGCGGAATCGTTGTGAATGCCCCGCTGGTCCGAGGGCAAAGCGAAGCCACGAGCGGGTTGGCTGGTGCGATGCGCTTCATCGAAGCGCTGGATCGCCTCGAAGGTGCGCACCGGAACCAGGATTTCGACGCGCCGCAGCACCCTGGCCGCTGCGCGTGCTCAGGCCGCCCGCCCGCCCAGCCCCGCCAGCCAGCGCTCCAGTGCGGGCAGCACGCGCTGGGCGGGCTGGAAACCGTGGGTGAGCAAGGCGTAGTCGCGCGAGCCGCCGGTGCCGGCGATCAGCGTGGGAAAGCCGCGCACGCCCGATTGCGCGGCCAGCGCGAAATCGGCCCGGGTCTCGCGCAGGGTGGCGGGTTCATCCAGCGCGGCACGAAAACCCGCCTGCTCGAAGCCCAGCTCGGCGGCCAAGGCGGCGAGCTTGTCGAGGTCGGTGATGTCGCGCCCTTCGGCATAGAAGGCCCGTTGCAGGCGCCGCAAGCCTGCCAGGGCCTCGGACATGCCGCGGCGGCGCATCAGGACCACGGCGCGGCTGGCCGGTTCGGTGTCGTAGACAAAGCCCTCGCGCTCGAAAAAGCCCCAGTCGAAGGGCTGGCCGCTGGCCTCCTGCACATGGTTCCAGTGCCCGCGCAGTTCGGCGCGGGCCTCGTCGTCCATGGGCTCGACGGTGCCCGGGCGCAGGCCGCCGAGCACCAGGCGGATGGGCAGATCCTCGCCAAAACGCTCGCCGATGGCCTGGATCACCGGAGAAAAGCCCCAGCACCAGGAACACATCGGGTCGGCGAAATACACCAGGTGGGGTCCTTCGGTGCGGTCCATGTCTTGCGCGCCTCCCCGCCCGTCGGCAGCGGCTCGCCCGGGCGGAATTGAATTGAAACGAACGTTCTATTAAAGTACGCTGACTTCCATCGCGCAACAAGCGGATCATCCATGCCCCGAAGCCGGAGTCTCAGCGACGATGTCGTGCTCGAGCGCGCGATGCAGGTGTTCTGGCGCCGGGGCTACGCGGGCACCTCGCTGCGCGAGCTCGCGCAGGCCACCGGGCTGGGCAGTGCCGCGCTATACCACCGTTACCGCGACAAGCAGGGCCTGTTCGTGCAGGCGCTGGGTCGCTATGCGCAACGCGGCCTGGCGACACGCATCGCGCAGCTGTCGGAGCAGCCCTCGCCCCTGGGGGCCATCCGGCAGTTCTTCGACCAACTGGTGGCAGCCTCCCTGGCCGACCCCGAGCGGCGCGGCTGCCTGCTGGTGAACACCGCGCTGGACGGTGCCGACATGGGCGAGGCCGCGCGTGCGGTGGTGCGTGCGCGCCTGGGTGAGGTGGAGTCCTTCTTCGCCTCGCGCCTGGCCTGCGCGGTGGCCGCCGGCGCGCTGCCGCAGGGCACCGACGTGGCCTCCGAGGCGCAGGCCCTGATGGGTGCCGTGTTCGCGATCCGCGTCGCGGCCCGGTTGTATGGGGACGCGCACAGGCTGCGCACCCTGGCCGCCCATGCCCTGCGCGCGCTCGAGACCTGCCCGCCGGACAAGGTGGCGCTTCCTGGAGACTCGCTTCGATGAACAGCCCTTCCACGCTTCGACTCTTCGATCTGGCCGGCGCCGACGAGCAGCGGCGCTTCAGCCCCTACTGCTGGCGCACGCGCCTGGCGCTGGCCCACAAGGGCCTGCCGGTGCAGACCGTCGCATGGCGCTTCACCGACAAGCAGGCCATCGCGGCGACCGGCCAGGGCAAGGTGCCGGTGCTGGTGGACGGGGAGCGCTGGATCCACGACAGCTGGACCATCGCCGAGTACCTCGAGGACACCTACACCGACACGCCGTCGCTGTTCGGCCCGGGCAGCGGGCGCGCCCTCGCCCGCTTCCTGAACCAGTGGGCCGCCGAGACCCTGCAGCCGGCCATCGCCCGCGTGGTGGTGCCGGACATCCCGGCCATCCTGCATGACCAGGACCAGGCGTATTTCCGCAGCAGTCGCGAGGCCGCCTTCGGGCAGAGCTTCGAGGCGCTGGCCGCCCAGCGCGCGCAGGCACTGGACAACGTGCGCCGGCTGCTCGCGCCCCTGCGCAGCACCCTGGCCACCCAGCCCTATCTGGCCGGCGCGCAGCCCAACTATGCCGACCACGCGGTGTTCGGCGCCTTCCAGTGGGCGCGCACCACCAGCCCGGTGGCCTTGCTGGACCCGGCCGACACCCTCGCCCCCTGGGTCGAGCGCATGCTCGATGCCTACGGCGGCCTGGCGCGCGGCGTGGCACCGGCTCCGGGCGTGGCGGGGAGCTGATCATGGAGCAGCTGCGGGGGATTCGCGCCTGTGTGTTCGACGCCTACGGCACCATTTTCGATTTCGCGTCGGCGGCCGCGCGCTGCCCGGGCCTGCCCGAGGACAAGCGCGCCGCCTTGACCGCCGTCTGGCGCGACAAGCAGTTGCAATACACCTGGCTGCGCACCTTGCAGGGGCGCTACGCCGATTTCTGGCAGGTCACCGGGGACGCACTGGATTTCGCGCTGGACAGCCTCGGGCTGCTCGAGCCGGGACTGCGCGCCAGGCTGATGGATCTGTACCTGAACCTGACGGCCTTTCCCGAGGTGCCCGCCACCCTGCAGGCCTTGCGCGACTCCGGGCGGGTCACGGCGATCCTGTCCAACGGGACGCCGACCATGCTCGATGCCGCCGTGCGCTCGGCCGGCCTCAACGACCTGTTCGACGCGGTGTTGTCGGCCAACGCGGTGCAGGTGTTCAAGACCGACTCGCGCGTGTATTCCTACGGCCTGCGCCAGTTGGGGCTGGGCGCCGACCAGGTCTGTTTTCTCTCGTCCAACGCCTGGGACGCCTTCGGGGCCAAGGCCTTCGGCATGCGCGTGGTCTGGTGCAATCGCTACGGCCAGCGCCCGGAACGCCTGCCCGGCAGGCCCGACCACGAGATCCGCAGCCTCGATCAACTGCCGGCACTGCTGCAGGCCCTGGGCTGATCCTTTGCGCAGGATGCGTGGCGGCTCCATGACCCGGAAAGGCTTGCCTGCTTCATTCGCTTATCCGTTAGACTGTTCGTATGACACCTCGCGAACTCAAGGATCACCTCTACGCCCAGGTCGCCCGCATGGGAGCCGCATGCGCCAGCCCGAAACGCCTGGAATTGCTGGAGCTGCTGGCCCAGGGTGAGAAATCGGTGGAAAGCCTGGCGCTGGCGGCCGACATCGACGTCAAGCTGGCCAGCGCGCACCTGCGCGTGCTGCGCGGGGCCCGGCTGGTGGAGGTGAGACGCGAAGGCAAGAATCGCATCTACCGCCTGGGCGGGCCGGACGTGTCCGACCTGTGGGTGCGCCTGCGCGAGCTGGCCGAGTCGCGCCTGGCCGAGCTGCAACTGGCGATGCAGAGCCTGTTCGCCGAGCCCGAGCGCCTCAGTCCCCAAAGTGCCCGAACCCTGCTGGACAAGGTGCGTGCCGGAGAGGTCGTGCTGCTCGACGTGCGCCCCGCCGGGGAGTTCCGCGACGCGCATCTCCCGGGCGCGCGATCGGTTCCCCTGGACGAGCTGGAGGCGCGCATCCGCGAGCTTCCGCGCGACAAGGACATCGTCGCCTACTGCCGCGGGCCCTTTTGCGTGATGTCGGACGCCGCCGTCGCGCTCATGGCGCGCCACGGCCTGCGGGCACGCAAGTGCGCCGATGGCGTGCCCGAATGGCGCGCCGCGGGATGGCCGCTGGAGTGCGAGCCGGCCTGAGCGAACGAGCCCCGCGACCCTGCCCCTTCCCCCGGAACCCTGCCATGTTCTTCCGCCAACTCCCCTCGCTTGCGTCCAGCCTTTCCTACCTGTTCGGCTGCGCCGGGCTGGGCAAGGCCGTGGCCGTCGACGTGGTGGCTGGCGACGAGGACTGGTTTGTCGACCAGGCACGCCAGGCCGGTGCGCGGATCACCCATGTGATCGACACCCATGTGCATGCGGACCACCTCAGCGGGGGCCGCAGCCTGGCGCGCAGGACCGGCGCCCCCTACTGCCTGCACGAGGCGGCGCGCCCCTTCGTGCATTTCGAGTTCGAGGCCCTGCACCACGATCAGCTGATCGAGGTCGGCAACGTATCGGTGCGGGTGCTGCACACGCCCGGACACACGCCCGACAGCATGTGCCTGCTGGTCACCGACAAGCGGCGCGGCGATGCCCCCTGGTTCGCGCTCACCGGCGACACCTTGTTCGTGGGCGCCGTGGGACGGCCGGACCTGGCCGGTCGCGAGCGCGAAATGGCCGGCGCCCTGTACGACTCCCTGCATGCCCGGCTGCTGCCTCTTCCCGGCGAGCTGGAGATCTATCCCGGGCACCAGGCGGGCAGCGCCTGCGGCGCCGGGCTGTCGGGCAAGCCCGCGTCGACCCTGGCCTTCGAGAAGCGATTCAACCCCCTGCTGGGGCTGTCGCGCGAGGCCTTCATCGAACAGCTGGGCGCCGAACTCCCGCCACGCCCGGCCGACATGGACCGCATCGTCGCGGCCAACGTCTCCCCATGAACGACCCGGCCGACCCGGGTCCGCATTCCCAGACGCCGGGCCGCGCTCCGAGCCTCGCCTGCCCCCGGCCCGTCGCGCACGCCTATGCGCAGGGCATCCGGGTCAATCTGCGGCAGTTCCTGTGGCAGGCGGTGCAGGTGTTTTTCGTCGGCCTGATCATCGGCATGGAGCGCACCGTGCTGCCGGTGCTCGCGGCACGGGACTTCGGCGTGCCGAGGTCCTCGTTCCTGTACCTGCTGTCCTTCGTCATCTCCTTCGGCCTGGTCAAGGGCGCGCTGAATTTCGTCGCCGGGCGCCTGTCCGAGCGCATCGGGCGCAAGACCGTGCTGGTGCTGGGCTGGCTGGCCGCCATCCCCATCCCGCTGCTGATCTTCTTCGCGCAGTCGTGGTGGTGGATCGTCGCCGCCAACCTGTTCCTGGGCATCAACCAGGGATTCGCATGGAGCATGACCGTCACCAGCAAGGTGGACATCACCCGCGCCGAGCAGCGGGGCCTGGCCACCGGCATCAACGAGTTCGCGGGCTATGCCGCCGTCGGGCTGGCGGGCCTGGCCACCGCGTGGCTGGCGCAACGCTACGGCCCGCGAGTCGCCTTGCTGGGTTTCGCCGGCACGGTCATCGCCATCGCACTGCTGACGGCGCTGCTGTTCCTGCGCGAAACCCTGCCCTGGGCGCGGGCCGAGCGCGAGCGCCACGCCAGCGGCACTCACCCCGGTCCGCGGCCTCGCTTCGCCGACGGCCTGAGCGAGCATCCCACGTCGCGCCAGGTGTTCGCCTACGTGTCGTGGCGCCACCCCACCTTCTCGGCGCTGTGCCAGGCGGGGGTGGCGAACAAGGTCGCCGACACCCTGCTGTGGGTGCTGTACCCGCTGTACCTGCACGACCACGGCCTGGGCCTCGTGCAGGTGGGCTGGGTCACCGGGGTCTACGGCTTGTGCTGGGGCGCCTCGCAGTTGTGGACCGGGCCCCTGTCCGACCGCATCGGGCGCAAGCGCCCGGTGGTGGCCGGGCTGTGGCTGCTGGGCGGCAGCGTGGCCGCCGCGGTGCTGGTGCGCGGCTTCGTGCCCTGGCTGGCAGCCAGCGTGCTGATGGGCGTGGGCATGGCGCTGCTGTATCCGAACCTGATCGCGGCGGTGGCCGACATCGCCCCGCCGAGCTGGCGCAGTTCGGCGCTGGGCACCTACCGCTACTGGCGCGACACCGGCTACGCCATCGGTGCGATGGTGCTGGGCCTGGTGGCGCAGGCGCATGGCGCCATCGCGCCCGCTTTCTGGGTCAGCGCGGCATGGCTGCTCGTCTCGGGCGGCTGGGTACTGCTGAGGGCCCAGGAAACCCATCCCGGCTTCACGGAGTGAACCCGCGCGCCGGGCGCGGCGCGGGCCTCAGGCCTTGTGGTTCGGCCACAACGCCGAAGCGCCGGATATCCGAACTCCACTCGATACGAATCATTCGCATTTACAGATTTTTTGAGAACATGTAGCATTTGCAATCACGAAAGCATCTCGCCTTCATGGGAACAGGGAGTTTCTGGATGAACATGTCGAGGGTTCCAGCGGTCCTCGTGCTGGCCGCCGCCGCGCTGCCCGCGGCCGCCTTCGCCGCCGATGCGGCACCTACCCTGACCATTCGCGCCCAGGCCTTCCAGCCTGGCACCATCACCATCCCCGCGGGCAAGCGGGTGAAGATCGTGGTGGACAACCGGGACGCGCTGCCGGCCGAGTTCGAGAGCAGCGACTTCAGCGTCGAGCAGGTGATTCCGGGGGGCACCGCGCTGCCGGTGTACATCCCGCCGCTCAAGCCCGGCAGCTACAGCTTCTTCAACGATTTCCATCCCTCGAGCACCGGCACGCTGGTCGTGCGGGCTCGCTGACCCCCCGGAGTCTGCCATGCTGGCCACCGCCATCATCATGTTCCGCGAGGTGCTCGAAGCCGCGCTGATCGTCTCCATCGTGCTGGCGGCCGCCAAGGGCGTGGCCGGGCGCGGGCGCTGGGTGAGCCTGGGTGTGCTGCTGGGCGTGGCCGGGGCCTGCGTGGTCGCCGCCTTCGCCGGCGCCATCGCCACCGCCATGCAGGGTCGCGGCCAGCAACTGCTCAACGCCGCGGTGCTGCTGCTGGCCGTGGCCATGCTGGGCTGGCACAACGTCTGGATGAGTCGCCACGGCAGGCAACTGGCGCAGACCATGCGCGCCGTGGGCCATGACGTCGCGGTGGGCGACAAGCCCCTGTCGGTGTTGATGGTCGTGGTGATGATGGCGGTGCTGCGCGAAGGCTCCGAGGCCGTGCTGTTCGGCTACGGCATCTACGCCAGCGGAGCCGGCGCCGGCTCGATGCTCGCGGGTGCACTGGCGGGCGTGGCCGGCGGCGTGGCCGCGGGCACCCTGCTGTACAAGGGACTGCTGCGCATTCCCATGCGCCACCTGTTCACGGTCACCGGCTGGATGATCCTGCTGCTGGCCGCCGGCATGGCCACCGACGCCGCCGGCATGCTCACCCAGGCGGGCTTGCTGCCGGCCATTCGCGAAGGGGTCTGGAACAGCTCCTGGCTGCTCAGCCAGCAATCGATGGCCGGGCGCCTGCTGCACATCCTGGTGGGCTACACCCAGAGCCCCTCCGCACTGCAAATCATCTTCTACCTGGCCACGCTCACCGGCATCGGCAGCCTGATGTGGCTGGTCAATCGTCCGCGCCCGGCTCCGCTCGGGAGCCCGTCGTGACCGGCGCAAGCACCGGGCAGCGGCCCTTCCCGATCCCCGTACGCAGCGAAACCGCCGGCGACTGGCGCCGGCGCAGTCCCTGGGTGGCCCGCGTGGAGGCCTTCGCGTCGCGCAACCGCGACCGCCTGGCCTGGATCCACGTGGCCATGTTCTTCGGGTTCATGGCGCTGATGATCCTGCCGCTGCTCCTGCCGGAGCCGGGCGACCATGCCGACATCCTGAACAATTTCACCCTGCTGGCCAATTTCATCATCTGGGGCCTGTGGTTTCCGCTGGTGTTCGTCTCGGTGATCTTCACCGGGCGCAGCTGGTGCGGCATCCTGTGCCCGCTGGGCGCCAGCTCGGAATGGGCCAACCGTGTCGGGCTCAAGCGCCCGGTGCCGCGCTGGGTGCGCTGGGAAGGCACCCCGGTGATCAGCTTCGTGGTCATCACCGTGCTGGCGCAGACGGTGGACGCACGCGGTTTCCCGCAGGGCATCGCGGTGGTGTTCGGCCTGGCTTTCGCCTGCGCCGTGGTGCTGGGCTTCGTGTACGGCCAGGGTCGCAACAAGCGCCCGTGGTGCCGCCACATGTGCCCGATCGGCCTGATGCTGGGGGTGTTCTCGCGCATCGGCGCGGTGCAGTTCACGCCCAAGCAGCCGCGCCCGGGCGGCGATGCCTACGCCGACAAGGGCGTGTGCCCGACCATGATCGACATCAAGCGCAAGCAGGAGTCGCGCCACTGCATCGAGTGCTTCCGCTGCGTCAACCCCGGCGGCCGCGGCGGCCTGGCGCTGGTGCTGCGCCGCCCCGGAAGCGAGGTGGCCGACATCCGCCATCACCATCCGAACCGGGCCGAGATCTGGTTCCTGTTCCTGGCCACCGGGCTGGCGCTGGGGGGCTTTCTCTGGCTGATCCTGCCCCAGTACGGGCACATGCGCCAGGCGCTGGGCGTGTGGGCCATCGACCGGGGCTGGGACTGGATCGGCACGCCCGGACCCTGGTGGCTGATGTCGGTGCATCGCCAGGGGCGCGAGGTCTACACCTGGCTGGACTTTTTCACCATCACGGGTTTCATGCTGGGCTGCGCGCTGGCGCTGGCCGCGCTGCTGGGCCTGCTCACCGCCGCGTCGAGCTGGCTGGCCGGGCGCCTGGGAGCCGACCTGGACCTGCGCCGACGCTTCGTCGAACAGGCCTACGCCTACATGCCCGTGGCCATGGTCTCGCTGGTCGTGGGCCTCGGCGGCGAGCTGTTCGACGCGCTGGCCTCCGCAGGGCTGCCCGCGCGAGCGGTGGCCTTGCTCAAGCTGGGGCTGTTCGCGCTGGGCATGCTGTGGAGCGTCGCCCTCGGGTTGCGACTGCTCGGCGCGCAGAAGCTGCGCGGCCTGCGACGCCTGGCGGCCCTCACCCCCCTGCTGGCCGGGGTGGCGTTTCTGGGCCTGGCCTGGTGGCCGGCGATCTTCGGTCTGTGAAGGCGGCCCGATCCCCGGCAACGGCCGGTTTTTCCTCGCACTGAAAGGACAGGACAAGATGCGTTTGCAGCACCTCGCGATGGCGGCCGCGCTGGCCGGTACGGCCGCGGCCGTACCGGCCTGGGCAGCGGAACACTCGATGGGCAACCCGGTGGTGGCGGACGGCATGATCCTGCACCCCGTGTACCTGCAGCCGGTGGACATGGCTCCGATGCTGCCAGGCATGGACGCGGCGAAGGCCGACGCGCACCTGGAGATCGACATCCACGCCGACAAGAACAACCCGCAGGGCTTTCCTCCCGGCGCGTGGATGCCCTACCTCACCGTCAGCTACCAGATCCAGAAGCTGGGCACCAACTGGTCCACCTTCGGCACGCTGATGGTGATGTCGGCCAACGACGGCCCTCACTACGGCGCCAACATCCGCTTCGACGGCCCGGGCAAGTACCGCGCGAGCTTTCGCTTCGAGCCCCCGCCCTACGCGGCCTTCTTCCGGCACACGGACAAGGAGACCGGGGTTCCGCAGTGGTGGGCTCCCTTCGTGAAAAGCTGGGATTTCACCTACGTGGGCGGAGTGGGCCACAAGGGCGGGTATTGAGGGGAGCCCCCAGGGCC
>JAJZWA010000036.1:13549-39032 GCA_021846965.1 Pseudomonadota bacterium
TGGCCGCAGTCACGGCCGTAGCCGCCACCGTAGCCGGGCCCGTATCCGTGGGCATAGCCGCCGCCCGGGCCCCAGCCCGGACCGTAGCCCCCGCGGTGGTAGGCGCCGGCGTAGCCACCCATCATGCCGGGACCGTATCCTCCCCGCATGCCGGGGCCGGGGCCGTAACCCGGCCCCGGGGCGGCCGCAGCGGGCTCGCTGGCCGTCTGCGCTGCCTGCGCGCTGGTGGTGGTCACGGCGGCTGCGAGCAGCAGCGGCACCGCGGCCAGCAGGCAGGCTCCTCGTCTGATTCGCTGGTTCATCATCTGCTCCTGATTCGATACCAGGACTACCTTAGGCCGGTCCGGCTCCGAAGTGCTTGATCTGCCACAAGCACGCGTGCTCGCACTGCACGGGCCGACGCGGCCGGGGGCATGGCGGGGAATCCGAGCGACAGGCCCCGGCGCCTCGCGCTAAGCTTTCATCCGGTGCGCGGCCCCTCGCGCCGCGCCGCGATCCTGGGCTTGCGATGACTTCGATTTCCTACCTCTGGGCACCGCCGGAACCCGCGTCGGTGGCCGTGCAGGGCAGCGAACAGCGCCTGCCGGTGCAGCGCCTGTTCTTCGTCGGCCGCAACTACCTCGCGCATGCGAAGGAGATGGGCCGCCCGGTGGACGCGCAGCGTGACCGCCCCTTCTACTTCACCAAGTCGCCCTCCGCCTTGCTGGCCTCCGGCTCCAGCGTGCCCTACCCGCAGGCCACCTCCAACTACCACTACGAGATGGAGCTGGTGGTGGCGCTGCGTTCGGGCGGAGCCGATATCGCGGTGGAATCGGCGCACGAACACATCTACGGCTACGGTTGCGGACTGGACATGACCCGCCGTGACCTGCAGTTCGCGGCGCGCGACCAGGGCAAGCCCTGGGATACCGCCAAGGATTGCGAGCATTCGGCCGTGATCTCGCCCATCGTCCCGATGCCGGGCCAGGTGATCGAGCGCGGACGCATCGAACTGCGCGTGGATGGCGAGCAGCGTCAGGACTCGGACCTGTCGGACATGATCTGGGGGGTGCGCGAGCTGATCGCCGACCTCTCTCGCATGTACCACCTGCGCGCGGGAGACCTGATCTACACAGGCACCCCCGAGGGCGTCGGCCCGGTGCGCGCGGGCCAGCGCGTGGACGGGAGCATCGAAGGCGTGGGAACGGTCTCCCTGCAACTCCTGGCGGGCAAGGCATGAAGCTCTACAGCTATTTCCGCAGCGGCACCTCGCATCGCCTGCGCATCGCGCTGGCGCTCAAGGGCCTGCATCCCGACTACGTTCCCGTCGACCTGCTGCACGGCGAACAGGCCGGAGCGCAGTACCGCGCCGTCAACCCGCAGGGCCTGGTTCCCGCGCTGGAAGTCGACGGGCAGGTGCTGATCCAGTCCCCGGCCATCATCGAATGGCTGGACGAGACCTACCCGGAACCCCCGCTGCTGCCGCGCGATCCGCTTCAGCGCGCGCGGGTACGCGCGCTGGCGGCGGTCGTGGGCTGCGACATGCACCCGCTCAACAATCGGCGCGTGGTCGAGTACCTGCGCGGCGAACTGGGCTGCGACGGTGCCGGCATCGACGCGTGGTGCGGCACCTGGATGGGCGCCGGCTTCGACGCGCTGGACGCGCTGCTGGCGGCCGACCCCGCGCGCGGGCGTTTCTGCTTCGGCACCGCGCCCAGCGTGGCCGATGTGTACCTGGTACCGCAGATGACCACCGCGCGGCGTTTCCACGTGGACCTGAGCCGCTGGCCGCGCCTGCTGGACATCGAGGCGGCCTGCCAGGAACTGCAGGCCTTTCGCGATGCCGCGCCGGCGGCCCAACCGGACGCGCCGACACCATGATCAGCATCCCCGCGCTGGGCCTGTTCGCCGGATTCGCGGTGGTGGCCTCCTTCACCCCCGGACCGGCGGTGATGTTGGCGGTGAACAACGCCATGCATTTCGGCTGGCGCCGCGCGCTGTGGTCCTCGCTGGGCAACATCAGCGGCCTGCTCACCCTCAGCATGCTCAGCGCCCTGGGCATCAACGCGGTGCTGCAAGGCTCGGCCACCGCCTTCACCCTGCTCAAGACCGCCGGGGCCCTGTACCTGATCTGGCTGGGGGTGCAGCAGTGGCGCAAGGCCGGCGCGATGCGCCGTGCGGCCGGCGAGCACCGGGTGGGCGAGCTTCGGTCGCTGGACCGCACCGCGCCCGGGAGCGAGGTGCCCGAAGCGGGCCTGGCGGCGCCGGCCCTGGCGCAGGCGCGCCCGCGGGTGCTGTACCGTCGCGGACTGACCGTGGCCTTGACCAACCCCAAGGCGATTGCCTTCATCGCGGCCCTGTTCCCGCAGTTCCTGCGCACCGGCCAGGCGGCACTGCCCCAGTACGCCGTGCTGACCGCCACCTTCATGGCCATGTCCCTGCTCGCGCTGAGCAGCTATGCGGCGCTGGCCGTGCTGGCCCGCAGGCGACTGCGCGGCTGGTTCGAGGCGGGATGGCCGCAGCGCGCGAGCGCCGGGGTGTTCTGCGCCTTCGGCATCGCCATGCTTCGACTGCACAGGAATTAATCCGTCGTGCATTTGCGAGTTACGTACGGTTACGATCGTGTCCAACCGATACGCTCTGCCGGTCAACTGCACAGCCAGGTATCGCGTTTGCGTCTGGGGAGCCTTATGCTCGCAAGGGGGGCTCATTCGCGTGCGCATGATCGACCAGGCCCCCTTCACGCCGATTTCCCGGGCTTCGCGCGCGGAGCGGCGTTGCTTGTCGGCCCGCATACCTGACCATTTATTCCTACAAAGGGGATTGTGATGAAGCGTCACCTGTTGTCCACCGTGCCGGCTGCGCTGGCTCTGGCCGTGCTCGGCACCCTGGGCGGCTGCGCCTCGAGCAGCAAGCCGACGGCGCCGGTGCAGTCCGCCGCTCCGGCGCCCGCCAACCACGCCGCGCAAAGCAGCGTCGCCGCCGTGCAGGCACCTGCCGAGGAAAACCTCGGCCCGGCGCCGAACGTGCCGCGCAGCGTGTTCTTCGCCTTCGACAAGTACAACATCGAGTCCAAGTACCGTCCGGTGATCGAGGACAACGCGCAGTACCTGATCGCCCATCCGGCGGCGCATGTGCAACTGCAAGGCAACACCGACGCCCGCGGCAGCCGCGAATACAACCTGGCCCTGGGCCAGAAGCGCGCCGACTCGGTGATGAACGCGATGGAACTGCTGGGCGCCAAGCCGGCCCAGATGGAAGCCATCAGCTTCGGCAAGGAAAAGCCCAAGGCCCTCGGTACGACGGCTGCGGACTACGCCGAGAACCGCCGCGTGGACATCGTCTACCAGCGCTGAAGCCGCAAGCGCCCGCGCCTTGCGCGGGCACTCGACACCCGCGCCGGCCCCTGGCGGCCCGCGCGGGTTTTTCATGCGCGCGACGCGGGCTTGCTGCGACGCACAAGCCGTCCGTGGGATAATGCGTGCTGCATGCCATCCGCAGCACGTCATCGATGACCTATTCGGTCAAGGAAATCTTCTATACCCTGCAGGGCGAAGGAGCGCAGGCGGGCATGCCCGCGGTGTTCTGCCGTTTCGCCGGCTGCAATCTGTGGAACGGACGCGAGCAGGACCGCGAGCAGGCGATCTGTCGTTTTTGCGACACGGATTTCGTCGGCACCGATGGCGAGGGTGGCGGCCGTTTCGCCGAGGCGCAGGACCTGGCCGAGGCCGTCGCCTCGCGCTGGCCGCAGGGCAGCGCGGGCGGATTGTGCGTGCTCACCGGCGGCGAGCCTCTGCTGCAGGTGGATGAGTCCCTGGTCGATGCGCTGCACGCGCGCGGCCTTCGCATCGCCGTCGAGACCAACGGCAGCCTGCCGGCGCCGCCTGGCATCGACTGGATCTGCGTGAGCCCGAAGGCCGGTGCGCCGCTGGTACAGCGCAACGGCCAGGAGATCAAGGTGGTCGTGCCGCAGCCCGGGCTCGACCTCGACGAACTGGCCGGGCTGGATTTCGGACACCGCCTGCTGCAGCCCATGGACGGACCGCTGCGGCGACAGAACACCGAATGGGCGCTGCGCCAGTGCCTGCGCGACCCGCGCTGGCGACTGAGCCTGCAGACCCACAAGCTGCTGGGCATCCGCTGAACGCGCCGGCAGCGCACGGGCTCGCCCCCGCCCGTGCGGCAGATCCTGGGGGCGCCGATTTGCGATCCAAGCAGGAACTGAATCCGATGAACCAAGCAAGCCCCACCGAAGCAACCGCCGTCGAGGCCCCGGTCGTTCAGCGCTACAGCGATCTCGCGCTGGACCCCAGGCTGCTGCGCGCGGTGGCCGACATGGGCTACGAGACCCTCACGCCCATCCAGCAGCGCGCCATCCCCGTGGTGCTGGCGGGGCACGACATGATGGGCGCGGCGCAGACCGGCACGGGCAAGACCGCGGCCTTCACGCTGCCCATCCTGCAACAGCTGCTGCCGCTGGCCAGCACCAGCGTGTCGCCCGCGCGCCATCCGGTGCGCGCGCTGATGCTCGCCCCCACGCGCGAACTGGCCGACCAGGTGTTCGTCAACGTGCAGGCCTATGCGCGCCACACGCCGCTGCGCAGCGCCTGCGTGTTCGGCGGCATGGACATGGCTCCGCAGACCGCCGCGCTGCGCCAGGGGGTGGAGATCGTGGTGGCCACGCCGGGGCGCCTGCTCGATCACCTGGAAGCGCGGACGGTGAACCTGTCGCAGGTCCAGTTCGTCGTGCTCGACGAGGCCGACCGCATGCTGGACATCGGCTTCCTGCCCGACCTGCAGCGCATCCTCGCCTTCCTGCCCTCGCAGCGCACCACGCTGCTGTTCTCCGCCACCTTCTCGCCCGAGATCCGGCGCCTGGCCCAGAGCTACCTGCGCGATCCGGTGACGGTCGAGGTGGCGCGCCCCAACGCCACCGCGACCAACGTCGAGCAGATCCTCTACAAGGTGGCCGAGGATCTCAAGCATCCCGCCCTGCTGCAGGTGCTGCGGGACCATGAGCTGCGCCAGACCATCGTGTTCGTCAACAGCCGGCTCGGCGCCGGGCGCCTGGCGCGCATGCTGCAACGCGACGGGCTGAAGGCCCAGGCCATGCATGGCGACAAGTCGCAGGCCGAGCGCCTGGCCACGCTGGACGCCTTCAAGCGCAACGAGGTCGAGGTGCTGGTGGCGACCGACGTGGCGGCGCGCGGCCTGGACATCGCCGAACTGCCCGGGGTGATCAACTACGACGTGCCCTTCAACGCCGAGGATTACGTGCACCGCATCGGCCGCACCGGTCGCGCCGGCGCCTCGGGCCTGGCCATCACCCTGTGCAGCGAGCGCGACACCCGCTCGCTGGGCGACATCGAGAAACTCATCAAGCGCAAGATCGAGCTGCGCGAGCTGGACGTGCACCCGCAGCGCCGCGTGCCCCGCGCGCCTCGCGACTCCGGCCTGGGCAACACGCCGCAGCGCCCCGGCACGACACGCGCTTCGACCCAGGACCCCTGGTTCGACAAGCCCTACGAAGCCGATCCCAACGCCCAGCCATCCTGGGAACAGACCCCCACCGCGGGCGCCGCGCGTGGCAGCATGCCCAGCAATATCCGCTCGCGCCGCAAGGTCCCCATGCTGCTGGGCGGCAAGCCTCCCGCCGCGGGCAAGTAAGCGCCCGGCGGGCGCGGTGGGCACTCAGCCGCCGGCAGCGCCCTGCGCGCCCGGGGTCGCGGGCTTTTGCGGCGCGTTGCGCTCCCAATCGCGGCGCAGGGCGGGCCATTCGCGCAGCGCCGATTCCAGCACCTCGCCCACCGTCGCGCCAGCCGGGCGCATTCCCAGCACCGCCGCTGCGTCGCGCAGCGCCTGCACGCCCGGCACCAGGCCCGCCGCATGCTCCGACTTGGACAATTTGCGCCCCTGCGCGTCGAGCAGCAGCGGCAGGTGCAGATAGCGCGGCGTGGGCAGCCCCAGGGCGCGCTGCAGCAGGATCTGACGGGCGGTGGAGCCGGCCAGGTCCTCGCCGCGCACCACCTCGCTGACCTGCTGCGCAGCGTCGTCCACCACCACGGCGAGCTGGTAGGCCCAGTCGCCGTCGGCGCGCCGCAGCACGAAGTCACCCACCGTGCGGTCCACGCATTCGTGCTGCGCCCCCAGGCGTGCGCAGTGCCAGCGCACGCAGGCCGCATCGCCGGGCGGCAGGCGCAGGCGCCAGGCGCGCGCGGCGCCTCGCGGCCCGGATCGACAGGTGCCCGGATACACGCGCTCGCCCCCGGGGCCGAGTGGCGCGGCGGACAGCTCCAGGTCGCGTCGCGAGCAGCTGCAGGCATAGGCGGTGCCGCTGCGCACCAGGCCCTGCAGCGCCTGCGCGTAGACCTCGCCCCGCCGGGACTGCCACCAGACGGGCGCATCGGCGCGCAAGCCGCAGGCCTCGAGTTGCTGCAGGATGCGCAGGTCGGCTCCGGGCACGCAGCGCCGGGTGTCGACATCCTCGATGCGCACCAGCCAGTGCCCGCCATGGGCGCGTGCGTCCAGCCAGGAACCCAGGGCCGCCACCAGCGAACCGGCGTGCAGCGGTCCGCTGGGCGAGGGAGCGAAGCGTCCGACGTAGGCGCTCACGGCCCGCGCGAGCCAAGGGGCTTCAGAAGCGCAGGTAGTGGTCGACCAGCATGGCCGCGAACAGCAGCGAGAGGTAGACGATGGAGTAGCGGAACATGGCCCGCGCCAGCGCATCGCTGTACTCGCGCAGCAGCCTGGTGGCATAGGCGATGAACACGCCACCCAGGGCCAGCGCGCTGAAGGCGTAGATCAGCCCGGCCGTGTGCATGGCCCAGGGCATCAGGCTCACGACGGTCAGCAGCAGGGTGTACAGCAGGGCCTGCAGCCTCGTGTAACGCGAGCCATGGGTCACCGGAAGCATCGGCAGGCCCGATTTGCGGTAATCCTCGGTGCGATACAGCGCCAGCGCCCAGAAATGCGGCGGTGTCCACAGGAAGATGATGAGGAACAGGATCAACGCCTGCGCCGACACGGAGTTGGTCATCGCGGCCCAGCCCAGCACCGGGGGCATGGCGCCCGAAGCGCCCCCGATGACGATGTTCTGCGGGGTGGCCGGCTTGAGCAGCACCGTGTAGATCACCGCGTAGCCGATGAAGGTGCCGAAGGTCAGCCACATGGTCAGCGCGTTGACCTGGGTGTACAGCAGCGCCATGCCGGCGCTGCACAGCAGGCCCGAGAACACGAGGATCGGGCCGCTGCCCAGTTCGCCCGTGGCCGAGGGACGCCAGGAGGTGCGACGCATGACGGCGTCGATCTTCTGCTCGACCAGGCAATTGAAGGCCGCGGCGGCGCTGGCCACCAGCCAGATGCCGGCCGTGGCGGCCAGCAGCGGGCGCCAGTCGGGCAGCCCGGGCTGGGACAGGAACATGCCGATGACCGCGCAGAACACGATCAGCTGCACCACCCGCGGCTTGGTCAGCGCGTAGAGTTGCGAAACGACGCGCAGCGCGCCCGGGGGCTGGGAAAGAGAGCCGGTTTTCATGATTGGCCTTGCACGGGTTGCATACCTGCCGGCGGCGCGGCAGCGCGGCGCTCCCGGCGCCCACCCGAGGTGCGCCAGGCTGCAGTGGTCAGGAGCAGCACCATCAGTGCCGCCACTCCATTGTGGGCCACCGCGGGCACCAGTGGGTGCTGCAGCAGCACCACGCTGACGCCCAGGGCGATCTGGCTCAGCAGCGCCGCCACCAGCCAGCCCGCGAGTCGCCGCAGCTCGGGAAGGCGCGCCAGCAGGCCGGCCGCGCCGAGTACGAGCGCCGATACCACGACGGCGAACAGGCGATGCGCCCAATGGATGGCAATCAGCGCCTGCAGGGTGATCGCCGAGCCGTCGGGCATGCGTCCGAGGTCACGCCACATGGTGAAACCGGCGCTCCAGTCGGCCGGCGGGTTCCAGCTGCCGTTGCAGGTGGGAAAGCCCGAGCAGGCGAGTGCGGCGTAGTTGGTGCTCACCCAGCCCCCGAGGAAGATCTGCACCAGCAGCGCCCCCAGCGCCGCGAGGGTGAGCCAGCGCGTGGCGGCCCCGGCGTCCAGCGGCTGCATGTCGGGGCGGTTGCGCATCCAGAACCAGGCCGCCAGCAGCAGCAGCACGATGCCCCCCATCAGGTGCAGGGTGACGATCAGCGGCTTGAGCAGCAGGGTCACCGTCCAGGCGCCGAACATGCCCTGCACGATGATCCACGCGAACAACAACAGAGGCAGCCCCACGCGCACGGCCTTCCCCTTCCTGCGCGCCCAGAGAGCGCGCGCGGCCATCACCGTGATCAGCGCGCCGATGATGGTGGCCACGTAGCGGTGGATCATTTCCACCCAGGCCTTGAAGGGGCTCACGTTGCCCTGGGTGCCGCCCTCCTCCGCCACCGCCTGGTGGATCTGCACATGGGCCTGGGCGGGCGTGAGGTGCCCGTAGCACCCCGGCCAGTCGGGACAGCCCAGGCCCGCATCGGTCAGGCGCACGAAGGCCCCGAACATGACCAGGTCCATGGTCAGGAACACGAGCAGCGCCACCAGCCGCGCCCAGCGCATGCGCATTCCCGCCCAGACCACCAGCAGCAGGCCGAGCAGCCACATGCCGGCCTGCAGCCAGTGCAGCGAGAACAACCAGACGGTCGGGACCGCCTGGTACATGTTGTGCACCAGATTGGAAGGTAGGGAAGGACTCATCATGACTTGGCCCCCGGGCTCGAGGCGCCAGGGCCCGGGCCGGATGGGTCCCGGCTGATCGGCAGCGGCTGCAGGCGCCGCGACTTCCAGGACTGGGTGTTGTAGAGCAGCTTGCCGAACACGCCGAGCGCGCGCACCGGATCGAAACCCGCGGGAAAGCGCAGCATCAGGTTGCCCAGCGGATCCACCAGCCACATGGGGCCCTGCAGGCCCTCGCCATGGGCCAGCGGCAGCCAGGCGTGCAGTTGCGCGGGGTCGGCGCGCAGGATCACCGTTCCGGCCGCGGGCGCCAGCACCCCGGGGTTGACCGGCGCGTCGTCGGTGACCAGCCAGACGCGGGCCACGCGGTACTGGTCGTTGCCGGCGGCCAGGTAGAACTGGCGCATGTCGAACAACAGGTGCTGGCAGGCGGCGTCGCAGGACGCGGGAGCCGCGACCAGCATCAGCCAGTAGCCGTTGAGGCTGCGCAGATCGAAGGGCTTGCCGTCGAGGGTGCGCAGACCCAGGCGCGGTACCGGGCGCTGCGGCTGCACGAGTTCGCCATAGGCCGGCTTGCCGCCGCGATGCTCCACCAGGCCGACGTACAGCGTGGCCAGCAGCGGCAACAGCACGGCGAGCGCCAGCAAGCCCAGGGCCACGCGCCTGCGCGGCACGCCGGGACGTCCGGCGGGCGCCGGATTGGCCCGCAGCGCGGTCATCGGGAAGCCCCCGCGGCACGCCGGCGGCGCAGCGTGCGGGTGGTGAAATACACGAGCAGGCCCATGCAGGTCGCGCTCATCGCGAACCACTGGAAGGCGTAGCCGTAGTTGGTCTGCATGCCGAGATCCGGAGCGGGCCAGTCGCGCACCAGCCCCTCGCCGTCCGTACCCAGTTGCTGGATCACGTAGGGCAGAAGGCGGATGTGATGGTAGGCGGCGAACTGGGGAAGTTGCACATTCTGGCGCACCATGGCACCAGGAGGGTCTTTCGCGAAAGAAAACCATTGCGACGGTGCGGGTGCAATGCGCCCGCGCACCTCCACCATGCCCGGCGGGCTGGGAATGGGCGGCACCAGCATCGGCGCGTGGGTGTCGGGGCCCGCCCAGCCGCGCTCGACCATCACGTAGGTGTCCGAGCCCGCCAGGCGCAGGGGCGTGAACACCCAGAAACCGCTGACCCCCCGGTACTGACGATTCTGCAGATAGACGGTCAGGTGGCCGGCCCAGTTGCCCCGCGCCTGCACCGGGCGCCACTCGGCACTGGCGAAATCCACGCCCTGCGGGCCCAGTTCCAGGCCGGGCATGTGCTCGCGGCTGGCGATGCTCGCCGCCAGCGCACGCTTGGTGTGGGCGCGATCGAGCTGCCACACGCCCAGTCGCGCGAGCAGCGCGATCAATGCCAGCGAGGCGATCACGGTCAAGATTTCCCGCGGTCGCAAGCCGGGTGCCGCGCCTTGCGGCGCCGCCGGTGGGACAATCGGCTTCGACATCACCTCATTCACCCCAACAGGAGCCAATCCTTGCGCATCGTCGTCCTCATCGCCTTCGTGCTCATCCTCGGCAGCCTGTTCTCCGGGCTGTACTTCGTGATGAAGGACAAGGGCAAGTCCAATCGCGCGGTCAACGCCCTGACGTTCCGGATCGGCTTCTCGATCCTGTTGTTCCTCTTCATCCTGCTGAGCTACAGGATGGGGTGGATCCACCCCAGCGGCATTCCGCTGACGTCGCGCTGAGCCTTCGCGACCATGGCCCCGCGGCCGCGCCCCGCGCGGCCGCCGCTTCCAGGACGCCGCCGCCGTGCGGCGCGGCGCCCCGGGACATCACAGCCAGTACACCAGCACGTACAGCAGCAGCCACACCACGTCGACGAAGTGCCAGTACCAGGCAGCGCCTTCGAAGGCGAAGTGGTGATCGGCCTTGAAGTCGCCGCGAACCAGGCGGTACAGCACCACGGAGAGCATGGTCGCTCCCAGGAACACGTGGAAACCGTGGAAGCCGGTGAGCATGAAAAAGGTCGCGCCGTAGATGCCCGAGGTCAGCTTCAGACCCATCTCGGTGTAGGCGTGGTGGTACTCGAAACCCTGCATGAACAGGAAGGCCACGCCCAGTGCGATGGTCAGCGACAGCCAGAAGATGGCCTTGCGGCGGTGATCGGCGCGCAGCGCATGGTGGGAGATGGTCAGCGTCAGGCCGGAGGTCAGCAGCAGCGCGGTGTTGATGGTCGGGATGGGCCACGGGTCCATGGCATGCACCGCGGGGATCAGCCCGCCGGGGCCGACGCTAGGCCAGGCGGCCTGGAAATGCGGCCACAGCACCTGGTTGTGCAGCGCGGCCAGGTCGGGCAACGCCCACACCCGCGCGTAGTACAGGGCTCCGAAGAACGAGGCGAAGAACATCACCTCGGAAAAAATGAACCAGCTCATGCTCCAGCGGAAGGACGAATCCACCGCCTGGTTGTGCAGGCCGCCCTCGCTTTCCGAGATGGCACGCCCGAACCACTTGTACAGCGTGCCGAGGAAGCCCAGCAGGCCCACCAGCAGCAGCCATTGCGCATGCGGGACGTCGTTGAACCACAGGCCGGCGCCGAAGGCCATCGCCACCAGGCAGGTGGCCGCCATCACCGGAAAGGGTGATGGACTCGGAACGAAATAACCCGAGGGTTGGCTGGATGACGACATATTGTCTTCCTCGACGTTAGGAATGAGGGTTGGAAATGACCCAATGCACGATCATCATCAGCAGGCCGACGAACAGTGCCGCGCCGACCAGGCCCGCGATGACGATATGGAGGATGTTCAGGTTCGCGAAATCGCTCTCGCGGTCCTTCGATTTGCGCACGCCCAGGAAGGCCCAGAAGATGGCCCGGAAGGCGCTGAGAAAGGAGCCCATGATCTGCGCGCGAAGGATTCAGCCCTTGCCGTGGCGAGACCGCGTCACAGCAGGGTCCAGCGCAGGATGAACCCGACGAGCAGCACGACGGCGATGCTCAGCGTGATCAGAGCCAGACGCAGGTTGCTGCGACGCTTGTCGGCGGGAAGTCGGGACATGGCCGTGGACCGGGAGATTGCGCCGGACACGGGCGCCTCAGCTGACCGCGCCGGAGGGCGGGAAGGAGCCGCCGTCCTTCTTCAGCTCGGCCTGCGTCGACTGCACCCAGGCCTGGTACTCGTCCAGGGGCAGCACCTTGACCACGATGGGCATGAAGGCGTGGCCCTTGCCGCAGATCTGCGCGCACTGGCCGTAGTAGGTACCCGCCTTCTCCGCCTTGAACCAGGTCTCGCGCGTGGCGCCGGGGATGGCGTCCATCTGCACGCCGAAGGCCGGCACGTACCAGCCGTGCAGCACGTCGGCCGAGGTGGTCAGGATGCGCACCTTCTCGTTCACCGGAACGACCAGCGGATGATCGACCTGCAGCAGGTAGTTATCGGACTTGGGCTCCTTCCCGTACACCTCGGCCATCGGCGTGGTCAGGGTGGAGTAGAAGGAAATGCCCTTGCCCGGGCCGTCCAGGTAGTCGTAGCTCCACTTCCACTGGTAGCCGGTGACCTTGACGGTCATGAAGGAGTGGCCGACGTCCTCCTGCGCGAGCACCACCTTGGTCGCCGGGATCACCATGGCGATCACGATGATCAGAGGAATGACGGTCCAGATCACCTCGACCGTGGTGCTCTCGTGGAACTTGGCGGGCACCGCGCCCTTGGACTTGCGGTGCTTGATCACCGAATAGAACATCACGCCGAACACCAGCACGCCGATGGCCAGGCAGATCAGCATGACCATGTAGTTCAGCCAGCGCTGGTCGTAGGCGATGGTGGTGACGGGCTGCTGAAAATCGATTCCGTTGACCTGCGGCCCCCCGGGCAGGCTCTTCGCGGCGAACGCCGTGGAGACGAACAAGGCCGAAGCCAGGGTCGCATAGTGCTTCAGTTTCATCTTCGATGTCACCTTATGGAAAGATTTCACTCAGGCCGCAATCAAGGCGCGCCGCAGCTCGCGCGCCAGCTTCTCGCGGCGCTCGGCCCGCGTGTACCGTCCGGCGAAGGCCTGCGCCTGCCCCGCCTTGAACACGATCAGGCCGTTGTCATGCACCAGGATGCGGGTCTGGCGGGTCGGCAGCTCGCAGCGCTCCAGGCGCCCGGCGCATTCCCATTCCACGACCACGCGTTCCGGGCCGAATTCCACGCGCTCCCGGTCGGCCGCATGGCGCGCGTAGGCCAGCAGCGCGCCGGCCATGACCAGCAGTTCCAGCAGGGTGAAGGGCGTCACCAGCTTGGCTCCGCTCACCCAGCACAAGCCTGCCACCAGCAGCGACAGCAGGCTCAGGGACACGAAAAAAACCAGCAGCTGGCGCGGGCTGATCGAGCAGTTGCGCCGGGACACCCAGACCTGCGCGCTGCCGGAAGCCTCCGGCGCACGGAAATCGAGGGGTTCCATCCACTGCGCAGACATGTCGGGGGTCCCGTCTCCACTGCCGCACGCGCTGGCGTGCCGCTGGTTGCAAGAATTCTTCGGGCCAACCCGACGGATCGTCCGGTGCCCGCCAGTCAGGCAGACGCCGCACGCCTCCGCCTTGCGGTGACGCCCGTAACCCCCACATTATAGGGATGCACCCGGGGCGCGACGACGCGCGGCGCCCCATCGGCGGGCATTTTGCGTCGGGTCAACATGCCCGTGGCGTGCTTCGAATAGCCGGGGGTGGGGGGCACGGGGCCTCAGCCGGGGCTGCGGGAACGCGCGCGGCCTCCGATCTGCTCCAGGCCGATGCTGGCCACCCCCGCCTCGGCGCGGCTGGTCGCCGGCTTGAAGGCGTGGCCGTAGACCAGCTCGAAACTCAGCTCCACCTGACCGTGCGCGCTGGCCGCCGCGCGTGCCTGCAGCAGATCGAGCAGGCGACGCCAGGCGCGGGGCGTGCGCAGCCCCTGGCGCGTGGCGGCGTGGGGCGCGCGGCCCAGTTGCGCCAGCTCGCGCATGGCGGCCTCGGCGTCGGGCCAGCGCAGGCGCAGCAGTTCCATGTCCATCACCGGGGACGCGAAGCCCTGCTCGACCAGCAGATCCCCCAGGTCGTGCATGTCCGGCCACGGCGGAGCGCCGACGCCCAGCGCGGCGACCTCCGGGTCGCGCAGTTCGCGCAGGGTGTCGGGGCCGAAGGTGGTGAACATGAGCACGCCGTCGGGACGCAGGGCCCGGTTCCAGGCCGCGAACAGCGCCCCGGGCTCGGGAGCCCATCCCAGTGCGAGGTTGGACCACAGCAATTGCGCCGCGCCCTGCGGCACCGGGGGCGCCTGCAGATCGGCCTGCACCACCTCGGTGGAACCGCCGCCGCGCAGGCGGCGCAGCCAGCCGCCTCCCTGCCCGCGCCTGGCCTGCCCGGCCAGCCTGGGAGCGGGCTCCACGCCGATCAGGCGGGCTTGGGGATACTGCGCGCGCAGCAAGGCCAGGCCCTCGCCCCAGGCGCAGCCCAGGTCCAGCGCCAGCTCGGGCTGCAGGCGCAGCAGCGGCAGGCGTTCGGCCATGCGCCGCGCCGCCTCGCTCCACAGGAAGGGGACGGCGCCCCGCGCCAGGCGATCGCGGGCGTGGCGCACGCTGGCGCTGGCAGGGGGCGGCATCGGGAACATGGCGGAAGGCGGTCGCGGCGGCGTGGCTTCGCCCGGACTTCGTGCCGGAGCTTCCCGCGGGGTCTTGCAACGCGGCTCCGGCAAGGCGTGGGCGAAGCCGAGCACTATAGCGACATGTACGCCCGGCTGCTGCCCCCGCCCAGGCCGCCGTCCTCGCGCCTGCGCGCGCGGCTCGCCAGGCTGGCGGCCGCACTGCTTCCGGACGGACGCTGTCGCCTGTGCGCACTGCCCAGCCGCGCGCCGCTGTGCAGCGCCTGCCAGTGCGAACGCCCGGCCCGCTGGCGCTGCCCACGCTGCGCGCAGCCCTTGCTCGTACCCGCAGCCGGCTGCGGCAGCTGCGCGCTGCGCCTGCCGGCCTTCGCCGGCGCGCTGGCCTGGAGCGACTACGCGCCGCCCTGGGATCGCCTGGTGGCGCAGATCAAGTTCGGCGACGACCCCGCGCTGGCCCGCTGGCTGGGCAGGCTGCTGGGCCAGTGCCTGCGCGCCGAGCGCCCGGGCTGGGCGCCGCCGCGCTGGGTGGTGCCGGTCCCGCTGGGCCCCGGGCGCCTGCGCGGGCGCGGCTACAACCAGGCCTGGGAACTGGCGCGCGGACTCGCGCGCGAACTCGACTGGCCCTGCGACTGCGGCCTGCTGCAGCGCCGGCGCGACGGCCCCGCGCAAAGCACGCTGCCGCTGGCGCGGCGCGCGGCCAACATGCGCGGCGCCTTCCTCGCCAGGCCGCTGGCGCGCGGCGCCAGGCTGCTGCTGGTGGACGACGTGATGACCAGCGGCAACACCGCCGAACAGGCGGCGCGCGCCCTGCTGCGCGCCGGCGCCGCAGACGTGCGCGTGGCCGTGCTGCTGCGCACGCCGGCCGCGGCGCCTCGCTGAGCTCCCGTCCGGCGCGCGCGGCCCGCCAGGAGCACTAGACTCGGCGCCCATCATGTTCCACATCGTGCTCGTGCATCCGGAGATTCCCCCGAATACCGGAAATGTCATCCGCCTGGCTGCCAACACCGGCTGCTCCCTGCACCTGGTGCGCCCCCTGGGCTTCGAACTCGACGACGCGCGCATGCGCCGCGCCGGGCTGGACTACCACGAATGGACCCGCCTGCAGGTGCACGAGGACTGGCCGGCGCTGCGCGCGCAGGCCTCGGCGCAGGGAGGCGCGATGTGGGCCTTCACGACCCGCGGCTCCCAGCCCCTGCAGCACACGCGCCTGGAGCGCGGCGACTGGCTGGTGTTCGGGGCAGAGACCCGCGGCCTGCCCGAGGATCTGTTGGGCGATTTCGAGCCCGGGCGACGCGTGCGCCTGCCCATGCGCGCCGGTCAGCGCAGCCTGAACCTGTCCAACGCGGTGGCGGTGTCCGTGTTCGAGGCCTGGCGCCAGAACGGCTGGGAAGGCGCCGTCTGATCAGAGCCCGGAGAAATCCGGCTTGCGCTTGGCCAGGAAGGCGCTGAAGGCCTCCTTGGCCGCCGGGCCCTGCAGCATGCGCGCGAAATGCCAGGCCTCGTCGGCCAGGGTCGCGTGCACCAGCTCGCGCTGGCCCTTGCGCAGCAACTGCTTGGTCAGCGCAAGCGAAGCCGCGGGCTTGGCCGCCAGCTTGCGCGCCTGGGCCTGGGCGTAGTCGCGCAACTCCTCCGGCGGCAGCACGCGGTTGACCAGGCCCACCGCCAGCGCGTCGTCGGCCCCGAAGGGCTCGCCGAACAGGAGCATCTCGGCGGCCGCCGCGGGCCCCACGCGCAGGGGCAGCAGGAAGCTGGAGGCCGCCTCGGGCGACAGCCCGAGGTTCACGAAGGGCATCGAGAACAGCGCGTTGTCGCCGGCATACACCAGGTCGCAATGCAGCAGCAGCGTGGTGCCGATGCCCACCGCGGGCCCGCCCACCGCCGCGATCACCGGCTTGGGGAAATCCGCCAGCGAGCGCAGGAAATCGAACACCGGCGTGTCCAGCCCGCCCGGCGGACGCTGCAGGAACTCGGTGACGTCGTTGCCGGAGGTGAACAGGTCCTGCTGCCCCTGCACCACCACCACGCGCACCGCCTCGTCCGCCTGCGCGGCCTGCAGCTCCCGGTGCAGCAGCGCGTACATCTCCTGGGTGATGGCGTTCTTCTTCTCGACCCGGTTGAAGGTCAGCGTCAGCACCCCGGCTTCGCGCAAGGCAAGGATCGGCTCCATGGCTCAGACCCGCTCGAAGATGCCGGCGGCGCCCTGGCCCGTGCCCACGCACATGGTGACCATGCCGTACTTCAGCTGGCGCCGGCGCATGCCGTAGAGCGTGGTGCAGGCGCGGATGGCCCCTGTCGCGCCCAGCGGGTGCCCCAGGGCGATGGCGCCGCCCAGCGGGTTGACCCGCGCCGGGTCGAGCCCGCAGCTGTCGATCACCGCCAGCGACTGGGCCGCGAAGGCCTCGTTGAGTTCGATCCAGCCCATGTCGTCGAGCTTCAGGCCGGCCACCTTCAGCGCGGCGGGAATCGCCTCGATGGGGCCGATGCCCATGATCTCGGGAGGCACGCCACGCGAGGCGAAGCCGACGAAGCGCGCCAGCGGCTGCAGCCCGAAGCGCCGGATCGCCGACTCGGAGGCCAGCAGCAGGGCCCCGGCGCCGTCGGAGGTCTGCGAGCTGTTGCCGGCCGTCACGGTGCCCAGGCCGGTGGCCTTGCCCGTGGGATCCTTGGGCGAGGCGAACACCGGACGCAGCTTGCCCAGCGCCTGCAGCGAGGTGTCGGCGCGCGGACCTTCGTCCACGCTGACGCTGCGCCGGATCTCGCGCACCGTGCCGGAGGCCAGGTCGGCGCCGCGGTCGATCACCTCCACGGCAGCGATCTCGTCGGCGAATTCACCCGCCGCGATGGCGGCCAGAGCGCGCTGGTGGCTTTGCAGCGCGAACTCGTCCTGGCGCTCGCGCGAGACCTTCCAGCGCTGCGCCACCTTCTCGGCCGTCAGGCCCATGCCGTAGGCGATGCCGATGTTCTCGTCGCGCTCGAAGATGCGCGGGTTGAACGAGGGCTTGTTGCCGGTCATCGGCACCATGCTCATGCTCTCGGCGCCGCCGGCCAGCATCACCTCGGCCTCGCCCACGCGGATGCGGTCGGCGGCCATCTGGATGGCGGTCAGCCCGGAGGCGCAGAAGCGGTTGACGGTGACGCCGCCCACGCTGTCGGGCAGACCCGCCAGCAGCATCGCGCTGCGGGCCATGTTCAGGCCCTGCTCGCCCTCGGGCATGGCGCAGCCGATGACGGCGTCCTCGATGGCCTTCGGGTCCAGGCTGGGCACCTGCGCCAGCGCGGCCTGCACCGCGCGGATCAGCAGGTCGTCGGGACGCACGTTGCGGAACACGCCGCGATGCGAGCGGCCGATGGGGGTGCGCGCCGCCGCGACGATGTAGGCGTCCTGCACTTGTTTGGACATGATGTTCTCCGGGAATTCGGTGGGGGAATGCGTCGCGGGCGAAATCAGTTGCGCACCGGCTTGCCGTTCTGCAGCAGGCTCATGATGCGTTCCTGGGTCTTGGGATGTTCCAGCAGGCGGCAGAAGCGCTCGCGCTCCAGGCGCATCAGCCAGGCCTCGTCGACCCGCGTGCCCGGGTCCACGTCGCCACCGCAGACCACCTCGGCGATCATCTGACCCAGCAGATCGTCGTGGGCGCTGATCTGGCCGCCATCGCGCATGTTGGCCAGCTGGCCGCGGATGGTGGCGATGGCGCTGCGCCCGGCGACCGGGATCAGCGCGGGAACCGGCGCGCGCCAGCCGGAGGCCGACAGCGAGCGCGCCTGCTCGATGGCCACGAACAGCAGCTCGTCCTTGTGCGGCACGATCACGTCCTCGTCGCGCAGCCAGCCCATGCGGCGGGCCTCGATGGCCGACTTGGACACCGCCGCGGTGGCCGGCTGCATGTACAGGCCCTTGAGGAACACCATGGGGTCCGCGTCGGCGCCGGCGGCCTGCGCCAGCTCGGCGGCGCGGCGCGCCAGGTAGCACAAGCCGCCGCCTCCGGGGATCAGGCCCACGCCCACCTCGACGAGGCCGATGTAGCTCTCCAGCGCGACCACGCGGCGCGCGGCATGCACCGCCAGCTCGCAACCGCCGCCCAGCGCCATGCTGCGCACGGCGGCGATCACCGGCACCTGGGCGTAGCGCAGGCGCAGCACCAGGTCCTGCAGCTTCTTCTCTTCCGGCTCGATGGCCTTGGCCCCGCCGCTCATGAAGGCCGGGAGCATGGCCTGCAGATCGGCCCCCGCGCTGAAGGGCTCGCCGGTCTGCCACACCACCAGGCCGCGGTAGGAGGTCTCGGCCAGCTCGACGGCGCGCTGCAGTCCGGCGACCACGCCCGGGCCCAGGGTGTTCATCTTGGTCTTGAAACTGGCCACCAGCACGTCGTCGCCGCCGGGCGCGGTCCACAGACGGATGGATTCATCCTCGAACACCGTGGCGCCCGCGGTGCGGGCATCGGGCGCGGCCTCGCCCAGCACGCTCTGGCCGAACAGCTGGCGACGCATCACCGGCAGCTCGCGCCGCGGCTTGTAGCAGCCCTGCGAGGCCGACCAGGAGCCCTGCGGCGTGTGCACCGCCTCGATGCTTCGCACCCAGTCGGGAAGCGGCGTCGGGCACAGGGCCTTGCCGGCCGCGATGTCCTCGGCGATCCAGCCGGCGATACGCTGGAAGCCCGCGGCCTGCCAGGTCTCGAAGGGCCCCTCGTTCCAGCCGAAGCCCCAGCGGATGGCGAAGTCCAGGTCGCGCGCGTTGTCGGCGATCTCGCCCAGGTGCAGCGCGATGTAGTGCCAGACGTCGCGGAACACGGCCCAGAGGAACTGCGCCTGCGGGTTGCTGGAATTGCGCAGCAGCTCGAAGCGCTCGGCGGCGGGCTTCTTGAGCATGCGCGCGACGATCTCCTCGGCCTTGCCGCCGCCAGGCACGTATTCACCGCTGGCCGGGTCCAGGCGCAGGATGTCCTTGCCCACCTTCTTGTAGAAACCGGCGCCGCTCTTCTGGCCCAGCGCGCCGCGCTCGACCAGTTGCGCCAGCACCCTGGGCGTGGCGTACAGCGCGGCGAAGGGATCCTTGTCCAGCGGCAGCGTGTCGCGCATGGTGCCGATCACATGGGCCATGGTGTCCAGGCCCACCACGTCGGCGGTGCGGAACGTGGCGCTCTTGGCCCGCCCCAGCTTGGAGCCGGTGAGGTCGTCGACCACGTCGAAACTCAGGCCGAAGCGCTCGGCCTCGTGCATCACCGCGAGAATGGAGAACACGCCCACGCGGTTCGCGACGAAGTTGGGAGTGTCCAGCGCGCGCACCACGCTCTTGCCCAGCGTGGTGGTGAGGAAACTCTCCAGCTGGTCCAGCACCTCGGGGCGGGTGTGCTCGGTGGGGATCAGTTCGACCAGCGGCATGTAGCGCGGCGGGTTGAAGAAATGCACGCCGCAGAATCGCTGGCGCAGCTGCGGGTCGAAGCCCTCGCCCAGGCGCGTGATCGACAGTCCCGAGGTGTTGGTGGCGAACAGCGCCCCGGGCGCCAGGTGCGGGGTGACCTTGCGGTACAGCTCGTGCTTCCAGTCCATGCGCTCGGCGATGGCCTCGATCACCAGGTCGCAACCGGCCAGCAGCGCCAGATCGTCGTCGTAGTTGGCGCAGCGGATGAGTTCGGCCTCCTGCGCCAGGCCCAGCGGGGCCGGGCTGAGCTTCTTCAGGTTGGCCACCGCCCGCTCGGCGATGGCGTTCTTCGGGCCCTCCTTGGCCGCGAGGTCGAACAGGATGACGGGCACGCGGGCGTTGACGCAGTGGGCGGCGATCTGCGCGCCCATGACGCCGGCACCGAGCACGGCGACCTGGCGGATGGGAAAGTTCTGGCTCATGGTGGGAAGGCCCGCGGACGGGCGTTGGCAAGGGAGGAAGGTCGGACAGGCTGCCGGTTCAGGCGAACACGGCATCGGTATCCATCAGCACCGCCGAGCCGCTGCGCGCCTGGCGGATCGCCGTCGCCGTCTCCGGCAGCAGGCGGGCGAAATAGAACCGGGCGGTCTGCAGCTTGGCCTGGTAGAAGGAATCCTTGGCACCTTCGGCGATCCTGCGCTGCGCCACCTTGGCCATGCGCGCGAAGGCATAGGCGAACACCAGGTGCCCGAGCACCCGCAGATAGGGAGTTGCGGCCGCCCCCACCTGCTCGCGATCGGTCATGGCTTTCATGCCCAGCTCCATGGTGAGCTTCTGCACCTTCTCGGCCAGGTCGGCCAGCGGGTTGACGAATTCCTGCATGGACTCGACCACTCCCTCGGCTTCGACGAAGTCGCGAACGATGCGCCCGAACTTCTTGAGCCGGGCGCCTCCGTCCATCAGCACCTTGCGCCCGATCAGGTCCAGCGCCTGGATGGTGTTGGTGCCTTCGTAGATCAGGTTGATGCGCGCGTCGCGCACGTACTGCTCCATGCCCCACTCGCGGATGTAGCCGTGGCCGCCGAACACCTGCAGGCATTCGTTGGTGGCCGAGAAGCCATTGTCGGTGATGAAGGCCTTCACGATGGGGGTGAGCAGGGCCACCAGGTCGTCGGCGTCCTTGCGCACGTCGGCATCCGGGTGCTGGTGCGACTGGTCCAGCATCAACGCCACCCAGTAGGCCAGGAAACGCCCGCCCTCGGCCCAGGCGCGCGCCGTCAGCAGCATGCGCCGCACGTCGGGATGCACGAGGATGGGGTCGGCGGCCTGCTGCGGCGCCTTCGGCCCGGTGAGCGAACGCATCTGCAGACGCTCGCGGGCATAGTCCAGCGCGTTCTGGTAGGCGACCTCGGTCAGGCCCAGGGACTGCATGCCCACGCCGAGGCGGGCTCCGTTCATCATCACGAACATCGCCGGCAGGCCCTTGTTGGGCTCGCCGACCAGCCAGCCCCGCGCGCCGTCCAGGGTCATCTGGCAGGTGGCGTTGCCGTGAATGCCCATCTTGTGCTCGATGCCCGAGCAGAAGATGGGATTGCGCTCGCCCGGCTCGCCCGAGGCATCGGGCAGGAACTTGGGCACCACGAACAGCGAAATGCCCTTCGAGCCCTCGGGCGCGTCGGGCAGCTTGGCCAGCACCATGTGCACGATGTTGGAAGACAGGTCATGCTCACCGCTGGAGATGAAGATCTTCTGTCCGGACAGCAGGTACGAGCCGTCGGACTGCGGCACGGCCTTGGTGCGGATCAGGCCCAGATCGGTTCCGCAATGCGGCTCGGTCAGGCACATGGTGCCCGTCCACTGCCCGGCCGCCAGGCGCGGCAGGTACAGATCCCTCTGCTGCTGGCTGCCATGGGTTCCCAGCAGTTCGGCCACGCCCTGGGTCAGGCCCGGGTACATGGTCCAGGCCTGGTTGGCGCCGTTCTCCATCTCATGCACGGCGCTGCCCACCAGGTGGGGCAGCCCCTGGCCGCCGTATTCGGGAGCCGCGGTCAGCAGCGGCCAGCCAGCCTCGACGTACTGCTGCCAGGCCTCGCGGTAACCCTTCGGAGTGCTCACGGCGTGCGTGGCGGCGTCGTAGTGGCAGCCCTCGGCATCGCCGCTCAGGTTCAGCGGGAACAGCACGTCGGCGCAGAACTTGCCGGCCTCCTCG
The DNA here is from genome assembly GCA_021846965.1 of Pseudomonadota bacterium. Classification (GTDB taxonomy): domain Bacteria; phylum Pseudomonadota; class Gammaproteobacteria; order Burkholderiales; family Burkholderiaceae_C; genus Thiomonas_A. Next base: position 35,393 of record JAJZWA010000036.1, read on the forward strand.
CAGACCTGGTCGATGAGCTCGGCGTCGATGTCGGCATGGGCGGGAAGCTCGCGCAGCGCCGGCACGACCTCCAGCACTTCGTGCATCACGAATTGCATGTCGCGCAGCGGCGGGGTGTAGCGGGGCATGGCGATTCTCCTGGGGGAAAAGGAAGATGTCGGGAAGAGTTCGGGAACAGTTCGGGAGCAGACAGGACCGGACTCAGTCGGAAGCGGCGTGCAGCTCGCGCAGCAGCTGCTCGCCCTGCGGCGTGGTCCACGGCGTGAGCACGCGCAGATAGGCACTGCGCACCAGCTGCGCGCAATCGGGGATCTGCAGCAGGCGCGCGTCGTGGTGCAGCGCCAGGATCAGGCCGTGCAACTCGAACAGCACCTGCTGCACCGGCGTGTCCGCGCGCAGGTGCTCGGCCTGCACGGCCTGCTCGATGGCCCGGCGCAAGGCGGACTGCCAGGTCTGCACCATCAGCACCAGCGCATCGCGAACCGGGCCCGGACGATCATCGAACTCGACGGCGCCCGAGATGTAGATGCAGCCGGTCTCCACCTCGAGGCTGACCTGTTGCAGCCAGCGATGGAACATGGCGTGAAGGCGTGGCAGACCCCGCGGCTGTTCCAGCGCCGGCAGGAACACCGCCGCCTCGAACAACTCGTGGTAATGCCGGATGACCGAGATCTGCAGTTCCTCGCGCGAGCCGAAGTGGGCGAACACACCCGACTTGCTCATGTGCATTCGATCGGCCAGCACCCCGATGGACAGTCCTTCGAGCCCGATGCGCCCCGCCATCTGCAAGGCGCAGTCGAGGATGGCGCGCCGGGTCTGGCGCCCCTTGCCGGCCGGCTCGGCAAGCGCAGCGGCCTCGGAAAAGGTCTCGGAAGTGGAAGCGGTGGCCCTGCGGGAAGTCGACACGATCGCTGCGCCTCGATTGGCACGATAGGAAAACGAACGATCGTACTATTTCTGAATTCGCGGGCTTTGTCAACCACGAAATCTCGCGAATCGCCGGCCTACCCCCGCGAATCGGCGTCTCCAGACCACCCGCCGCTCAGGCGCGGCGTGGCCGCTCAGCCCAGCAGGGCCAGCAGGGCCCCCTCGTCGCCGCCGGGCCGGGCCCGCGCATCCGCGCGCCCGCGCAGCGCCAGGCTGCCGCTGGCATAGGTGAGCAGCCAGCGCGCCCGCTCGGCCGGATCGAAACCCGTGGCCACCCCGCCCTGCTGCTGCGCCACCTTCAGGCTCTGGCGCACCGAGGCCTCGAAGCGCACGAACAGGCGCTGCACACGCTCGCGCAGGCGCGCATGCTCGCCCACCAGCGCCTCGCCGGTGAGCACGCGGTTCAACCCGGGGTTGCGATCGGCGAAGGCCAGCAGCGCCTGCACCATGCGCGCCGCCTGCGCCAGCCCGGAAGGCTGCTGGGCCTCGATCTGCGCGACCAGGCCGAACAGGCTGCTCTCGATGAATTCGATCAGCGCCTCGAACATCTGCGCCTTGCTCGCGAAGTGCCGATACAGCGCGGCTTCCGAAACCTGCAGACGCGCCGCCAGCGCCGCGGTGGTCACACGCTCGGCGGGCGCCTCCTCGAGCATGCCGGCCAGGCACTGCAGGATCTGCTCGCGGCGGCGTCCGGGCGCGGGGCGCCGGCGTGCCGCGGGGGCGACCTCGGCGGACGCGGGGGCTTCAGCGGGCTCGGACATGGTTCGCGGATTCTCGCACGCCCGCGCCCGGGGCCCTCGCGAGCGCGCGCGCAGACGCAAGCGAAGCGAGTTTCAGCGCCGCGGTCCGGCGGGAACCAGGCGCGGCAATTGCCACAGGCTGGAGGTGCGGGCGCTGACATAGCCGGGGCGTCCGTGGCGCCCCGCGCGATGCAGGCGAGCGCTCTGCGCAGCAGCCCGCGCGGCCGCATCGGCCTGACGACGGGCGGCGCGGTGCGCGTAGCGAGTGAACCACACGCCGCGCAGGCCCAGCGCGCGCGCCGAGCGCAGATGCCCGAGGGTGTCCTCCACCAGCACGCACTGGGCCGGGCGCACTCCCAGGCGGCGCAGCACGTGACGCAGCATGCGGGCGTCGGGCTTGGGGCGCAGCTTGCCGAACTGGCGCATGTCCTCCACCGCGATCACACCGTCGAATTCCCGCAGCATGTCGAAGGCGCCCAGCACGCGCAGCGCATAGGCGCGCGGCGCATTGGTCAGCACGTACTTGCGCCCGGGAAGCCGGCGCAGGGCGGCCCGCTGCGCCGCATCGGCGCGCAGCAGGCGCGCCAGGTCCGAGAAGCGATGGGTCTCCTCGAGGAAATGTTCGGCGCGCACGCCGTGCTCGTGCATCAGGCCCAGCATGGTGGCGCCGTAGCGCCTCCAGAAATGCCTGCGCAGTTCGTCGGCGCGCTCGGCGTCCACCCGCAGATGGCGCTGGATGTACGCGCTCATCTCCTGGTTCATGCGGGGGAACACCCGCCACGACGCATCGTGCAGGGTGTCGTCCATGTCGAACAGCCACACCGTGCGGCGTGGCGCCCCGGAAGGGCTGCCGCGCACGCTCAGTGCGAGCGGATCATGGTGCCGAAGGCCTGCTCGGTCAGGATCTCCAGCAGCATCGCATGGGGAATGCGCCCGTCGATGATGTGCACCGAGTTCACGCCCGAGCGGGCGGCATCCAGCGCCGAGGAGATCTTGGGCAGCATGCCGCCGGAGATGCTGCCGTCGGCGAACATCTCGTCGATCTCCCGCGCCGACAGATCGGTCAGCAGTTCGCCGGCCTTGTTGAGCACCCCGGGCGTGTTGGTCAGCAGCACCAGCTTCTCGGCCTTGAGCACCTCGGCCAGCTTGCCGGCCACGACGTCGGCGTTGATGTTGAAGTTCTCGTTGTCCTCGCCGAAGCCCAGGGGCGAGATCACCGGGATGAACTGGTCGTCCTGCAGGGCCTTGACCACCGAGGGATCGATGGACTCGATCTCCCCCACCTGGCCCACGTCGTGCTCCACCTCGGGGTTGGCGCGATCGCGCATGCGCAGCTTGCGCGCGCGGATCATGCCGCCGTCGCGCCCGGTCAGGCCCACGGCCTTGCCCCCGGCGAAGTTGATCAGGCCCACGATGTCCTGCTGCACCTGGCCCGCCAGCACCCACTCGACCACCTCCATGGTCTCGGCATCGGTGACGCGCATGCCCTGGATGAAGGTGCCCTTCTTGCCGATCTTGGCCAGCGCCTCGTCGATCTGGGGGCCGCCGCCGTGCACCACCACCGGATTCATGCCCACCAGCTTGAGCAGCACCACGTCCTCGGCGAAATCCTGCTGCAGCGCCGGGTCGGTCATGGCGTTGCCGCCGTACTTGATCACCAGGGTCTTGCCGTGGAACTTGCGGATGTAGGGCAGCGCCTGGGCGAGGATCTCGGCCTTGTCGCGCGGGGAAATATGGGCCAGGTCGGGTACGACGGGTTCGGTCATGGCGAGAGGCACGGAGAGGAAGGAAGGCGCGCTCGGCGTCGCGGCCCGGCAAGCGCCGCGCAGGCCCCATGCGCCACGCAGCCCGAATTCTAGGGACAACTGTCGCGGCGCCGCGCAAGCCGAGCGCGCACCGGCGACGGCAGCCCGCACAGCGATGCGCGCAGCGGGGTTTGCGCATCGAACTTCTGAGGAAATTTTTCTAATTCA
>JAJZWA010000091.1 GCA_021846965.1 Pseudomonadota bacterium
TCAGGATGATGCGCTGGATCTCCTCGCTGATCGGCATGGCCTGGTAGATGCCCACGCGTCCCTTGTAGCCCGAGCCTCCGCAGGCGCTGCACTTGCCGGGTCGGTAGGGCTTCCAGCTGCCGTCCAGCTCGGATTCGGCGAAGCCCGCCTCGATCAGCGCGGCCGCCGGGACGTCGACCGGCGTGCGGCATTGCTGGCACAGCTTGCGCGCCAGGCGCTGCGCGGTGATCAGGATCACGCTGGAGGCGATGTTGAACGCGGGCACGCCCATGTTCATCAGCCGGGTCAGCGTGGTCGGCGCATCGTTGGTGTGCAGCGTGGAGAACACCATGTGGCCGGTCTGCGCGGCCTTGATCGCGATGTCGGCGGTTTCCAGGTCGCGGATCTCGCCCACCATGATGATGTCCGGATCCTGGCGCAGGAAGGCTCTCAGCGCGGTGGCGAAGTTCAGGCCGGCCTTCTCGTTCACGTTGACCTGGTTGATGCCCGGCAGGTTGATTTCCGCGGGATCCTCGGCGGTGGAGATGTTCACGCCGGGCTGGTTCAGCAGGTTCAGGTAGGAATACAGCGAGACGGTCTTGCCGCTGCCGGTGGGGCCGGTGACCAGCACCATGCCGTAGGGGCGGCGGATGGCGTGCATCACCCGCTCCTTCTCCTCCGGCTCATAGCCCAGGCTCTCGATGCCCATCTTGGCCATGGAGGAGTCCAGGATCCGGATCACGATCTTCTCGCCGTGCAAGGTCGGCAGGGTGCTGACCCGGAAATCGATGGCGCGCTCCGGCCCGAAGCGCAGTTTCATGCGCCCGTCCTGGGGCACGCGGCGCTCGGCGATGTCCAGGCGCGAGATCACCTTGATGCGCGAGGCCAGTTTTTCCTTGATGGCCACCGGAGGCTGCGCGATCTCGCGCAGTTCGCCGTCGACCCGGAAACGGATGCGGTAGAAGCCCTCGAAGGGCTCGAAATGCAGGTCGGAAGCGCGCATGTTCACAGCGTCCACCAGCATCTTCTGCAGGAAGCGCACGACCGGGGCGTCGTCGACGTCGGCCGCCATCTCCTTCTCGACCGCCGAATCGGTGCCGTCGTCCAGGTCGGCCAGGTCGAAGTCGTCTCCGGCCAGCGCGGCGATCTGCGAGCTCGCGCTCTGGGTGCTCTGGTCGATCCAGCGCTGCAGCTTGTCGTATTCGACCACCACCAGGTCGACCGCCGACTGCGACTGGAACTTGATCTTGTCCTCGGCCTCGTGGTCGGCCGGGTCGGCGGTGGCCACCACCAGCTTGTTGCCGCGCTTGATCAGCGGCATCACCTTGTAGGCCTTGACGATCTTGGAGTCGATCAGGCCGCTGGGCACGCGCGCCGGGTCGAAGGCATCGAGGTCGAGCAGCGGCAGCGCGAAGGTGCGGCTGATCCAGTGCGCCAGCTCCGAGGCGCCCATGCCGCCACTGCCGATCAGCTCGGCGATGAAGCTGCTGCGGTTGTCCACCGCGCGCTTCTGGATCTGCTCGGCACCCGCCCGCGCCAGGTGCCCGGATTGCACCAGGGCGTTGGCCAGCCCGGACAGTTGCAAGGGCGATCGGCTGCTGGGAGGCGAGGCTTGGAGTACGGTGGACATGGCGCGGTAGGGGCGACCCTCACATGATGCTGGCTGGCGGTCGGCTTGTAAATCCGGCCACTCCGCAAGCGGATCGAATCCTCAAATTATGTCGCAGGATCGCAAGAATTCCCCATTTTGCCGCGAGATGGCCCAGGAAATCCGGGGATCAGGGCTGGCGCATTTCCAGATCCTCCTGCAAGGCTTCGGCGCCGGCACGCGCGCAGGCCTCGTCGGTCGCCCCCGAAGGCGCGCCGCTGACGCCGATGGCGCCGTACAGGGTCCCGGCCGCTTGGATCGGCACCCCGCCGGCATCGAACAACACCCCCGGCACATGGGCCAGGCCGCTGCCGCCGCGGGCCTGCAGGCTCGAGGTGGGACTGTCGAAGGAGGCCGCGGTGTAGGCCTTGCGCCGGCTCACCCGCAGCGTGAGTTCCGGCGCCAGCACGTCGCGCAGCATGACCTGCGGCAGGCCGTCGCGGTCGACCACCGTGACGCCCACCTGCAGGCCCTCGGCCCGACACTTGGCCATGGCCGCCTGCGCCGCCTTCAGCGCGGCGTCCAGGCTCAGGCGCTGCACCGCCAGCGCCAGGGGTTGCGGCTGCGCGGCCTGCGCGGGCAGCGCCAGGGCGCATGCCAGCAGGCCCGCGCCGGCCAGCGCGCGGCCCGCGGCGCGGGCCTTCAGGTGCCGCTTCAGCGTTCGCTCCATAGCCGGCCTCCGGTGGCCCAGTGGGCGCGCGAGACTTCCTGGAGGATGATGTCCACCGCTTCGGGGGAGCACTTGAGCGTGTCGACCACGGCCTGGGTGATGGCCTCGACCAGCTGCTTCTTCACCTCGGGGCTGCGCCCCTCGAACATGTCGACCCGGATGGCGGGCATTGTCTGGCTCCTGAATCCATGGATGGTGCTGCGTGGACCATTATCCACGGGGCGCAGGCGAAAAAAAACCGCCACGGGGGCGGTTCCTGGCGTCTGCGGCGGCAGCGGCCTTCAAGGCCGGGGGTCGCGCGCCTTGTCCGGCTCGTACAGCGGGCTCTTCAGGCTGGAAACATAGGCGGCGATGTCGTGCAACTGCTGGGCGTCGAATCGCGCCACCATGCCGGCCATGATCGGGTTGTCGCGCCCGTACAGCGGGGTCTGGTGCTTGGCCTGGTATTGCTGCATCGCGTGAAACAGGTAGGACTCGGGCTGGCCCGCGATGATCGGGTAGGTCGGCGCCACCGGCTTGTCCAGGCCGGCGCCGTGGCAGGCGATGCAGCCGCCCTGATTCACCAGGTCCTCGCCCTTCTTCAGGTCGGCGGCATGCGCGGTGCCCAGCGCGGCCAGCGCCGCGGCCACGCCCAGCAGGGACATTCGAGCGAACATGTGGTTCATCGGGGTTTCCTCAATGGGTGCCGCCAGCCTTGGGCTGGGAGTAGTAGGCCGCGATGTCGGCGATTTCCTGGTCGGTCAGCGAACTGGCGATGGCGCGCATGGTCTGGTTGCGCCGCTGTCCGCTGCGGTATTCCTGAAGGGCCTGCGCGATGTAGCCGGCACTCTGGCCATTGAGCATCGGCACTTCGTAGACCTCGGGGAAGGCAACGCGGTAGCCGGTGGAGTTGTGGCAACCCTCACACATGAACACGTCCTGCTTGCCGGCAGCCGCGCTGCCCTGGATGGTCTGGGCTTGGGCACCGGCAGCAAGCAGGAGCGTGACGGCAAAGATCAGCTGTTTCATCGCGGGCTTGACTCGGTAATGGATGGACGAAGGCGGCTGACCCGCGGCAGGCGCCGGGCAACCGAATCCTGGAGATTATAGGGAGCCGCTCCGGAGGGTGGCTCCCGGGAATCATCTCGCAACAGGGGATCGCATCGCATTTTGACGCCGCGCAGCCGGGCAGCTTTTCGGGCGGGCGAGGCAAAGCTGCAAGAATGCGCCATGCGCGAGCCCCGGGCGGTTCCGGCGCCGGCGCCCTTTTCACGGAGCCCGAATGCATTCCCATTTCTACCTGCTGGCCATGGCGGCGCTGCAGGGCGTGACCGAACTGTTCCCCATCTCCAGCCTGGGCCACAGCATCCTGGTGCCCGCGCTGGCGCACTGGCCCATCGACCGCGAGGCCGAATGGTTCCTGCCCTTCGTGGTCGTGCTGCACCTGGGCACGGCGCTGGCGCTGCTGCTGTATTTCCATCGGGACTGGACCCGCCTGATCGGCGGCTGGCTGCGCGCGCGCGGCGGCACCGGCAACGAGCAGGCGCGCACCCTGTGGCTGCTGATCGTGGGCACCATTCCTGCCGGCATTCTCGGCTTGCTGCTGGCGCACCGCATCCGCGACCTGTTCGGAGGCTTCGCCTTCGCCGCCGTGGCGCTGATGCTCAACGGCGTGCTGCTCATCGTCGGCGACCGCCTGAAGAACCGCAACGCCAGCGGCAGCCTGGCGCGCCTGAGCTTCGGGCGCGCGCTGTTCATCGGCGCGGCGCAGGCGCTGGCCCTGATCCCCGGTTTCTCCCGCTCGGGCGCGACCCTGGTGGCCGGACTCGGCGCGGGCCTCGAGTACGAAGCCGCCGCGCGCATGTCCTTCCTGCTGGCCACGCCGATCATCGCCGCCGCCGGCGTGCTCGAGGTGCCCAAGCTGCTGCACGCGCAATTGCCTCCCGGCATGCTCGACATGGTGTTGCTGGCCGGGCTGCTGTCCGGCGTGTGCGCCTGGCTGTCCACCTGGTTCCTGATGCGCTGGTTCCGCGGCCACGAAATCCGCGCCCTGCGGCCCTTCGGCGTGTACTGCCTGCTGTTCGGCGCGCTGGCGCTGCTGCTGGGGCTCTGAGGCGCCGGTCCGGGGCCTCAGGTCTGGCGCAGCAGTGCGCGCAGCAGGGGAAGCTGGCGCCGGCTGACCGGAAGGCGCTCGGGCACCCCGTGCAGTCGAAGGTTCCATTCGGCCCCCTCGGCAGCCTCGGCTGCCTCGGTCCCTTCGGACGAGCCGGCCGGCCCGGCCGTGGCGCCCTGGCCGCCCGGCGCGGCCCGCTCCAGGCTGACGATGGCCTGCACCGCCACGAGCACGCTGCGATGCGCGCGCACGAAGCGCGCGCCATAGCGCTGCTCGAGTTCCCCCAGCGCCGGGTCGGCCAGGTAACTGCGCGACGCGGTGCGCACGAGGGTGTACTTATCCTGCGCACGGAAATACAGGATCTCGCCCAGGGGCACGCGCAGCAGCGCGCCGCGTTCGACGATGGACAGCGCCGAGTCCGGCGCCGCCTCCCGCAGCGCCACCGCTCGTCGCTGCGTCACGCGCGACAGCGCCTGCTGCAGCCGCTCGAGTCGCACCGGCTTGGTCAGGTAGTCGTAGGCGCCATGCTCGAAGGCGCTGAGCGCGTGCTCGTCGTGCGCGGTGACGAACACCACGGCCGGCGCCGAGGCCTGCAGCTCGAGTTCGGCGGCGAGCCGCAGGCCGCTGTCGCCGGGCATCTGGATGTCCAGCAGCACCAGGTCGTAGCTTCGGCTGCGCAGCATGGCGCGCGCGGCGGCGGCATCGGCCGCTTCATCCACGCCCGCGGGAGCCTGCTCCAGCCGACCCAGCAGGCGCCGCAGGCGCGCGCGGGCGAGGGCTTCATCGTCGACCAGGAGAATGTTCATGGCATGCGGATCCCCAGGGGCAGGCGCAGGCGCACGCGCCAGCGCTCGAGTCCCGGCTCGCGGCCGCGCAGCGGCCCGTGGCGGATCTCCGCCTCCAGGTCGTAGAGCAGGCGCAGGCGCTGGCCGATGTTGGCCAGCGCCACCCCGGTGCCGTTGTGTCGCGTCTCCGCACCGCGTGGCGTGTAGTCGTTGCGCACGTCGATCTCCAGGTGCCCGCCACGGCGGCGTATGCCCACGTCGATGCAGCAGGGGCGCGAACTCGATTCCACGCCGTGGCGCACCGCGTTTTCCAGCAAGGGCTGCAGGGTCAGCGTGGGCATGCGCAGGTCCAGGCAGGCCTCGTCGATCTCCCAGCTCAGGCGCATGCGCGCGCCGAAGCGCACGTCCTCGATGTCCAGGTAGCGCCGGGCCAGTTCGATTTCCTCGCGCACGCTGCTGAGCTGGCCGCCGCGTCCCACGCTGGCCCGGAACAGGGTGGCCAGGTCGTCCAGCACCTGTTCCGCGCGCTCGGGCTGCTCGTGCACCAGGGCAGCGGCGGCATTCAGCGCGTTGTACAGGAAATGGGGGCGGATGCGGGCCTGGAGCTCGTCCAGCCGCGCGCGGATCTGCGCGGGGTCGAGGGCCTGCAGGCGCAGGCGCTGGTGTTGCAGCAGCAGCGCGGCGAGCAACGCGCCCAGGGCCGCGCCGCGCCAGTCGGGCAGGGCGCCCGCGTGCGCAGCCTGGCCCAGCGCCCAGCCCAGCGCGGCCTCGACCAGCCAGGGCACGACGGCGCCCCAGGCCACGGCGGCCAGGGCCTGGCGCCGCGCGTCGCGCCAGAAGCGGGCGCCGGAGCACAGCAGCAGCAGCCACAGCGCGACGGCGGGTTGCGCCACCGCGAGGTCGCGCACCAGGGCCCCCGACCACAGGGCCGGCGGGTCCGCGCCCGCCAATCCCAGGACCAGCGCCGCCAGGTTCGCCAGCGCGAAGGCGCGCAAGGCCGCGCCGGCGCTGCACAGGTCGGCGGCGGCGCGTGCGTCGCCGCGGGAAGGGGTCAATACAATGCCGGATTGGTCCATGCGTGGGCGGCGCGGCCTCGGCTGCCGGGCCTGCCTTTCCGTTCGTTCGATTTCCGTGATTCCATGAGCTCCTCTCTCGACCGCAAGAGCCAGGCCTGGTCGGCGCTATTTTCCGAACCGGTCGATGCGCTGGTGCAACGCTACACGGCCTCGGTCGGTTTTGACAAGCGCCTGGCCCCATTCGACATCCAGGCCTCCCTGGCGCATGCGCGCATGCTGGCCGCACGCGGCATCATCGGCGCGCAGGATCTGGCCGACATCGAGCGCGGCATGGCGCAGGTGCGCGAGGAAATCGAGCAGGGACGCTTCGAGTGGAAGCTCGAGCTGGAGGACGTGCACCTGAACGTCGAGGCGCGCCTGACCCAGCTGGTGGGCGACGCCGGCAAGCGCCTGCACACCGGGCGCAGCCGCAACGACCAGGTGGCCACCGACATCCGGCTGTGGCTGCGCGATGCGCTCGATCGCATCCAGGTCGCCCTGCGCGCGCTGCGCCTGGCGCTGGTCGAACTGGCCGAACGCCATGCCGACACCATCATGCCCGGATTCACCCACCTGCAGGTGGCGCAGCCGGTGAGCTTCGGCCACCATCTGCTGGCCTATGTGGAGATGTTCGGGCGCGACGCGGAGCGCCTGGCCGATGCGCGCCGGCGCATCAACCGCCTGCCGCTGGGAGCCGCCGCGCTGGCCGGGACCAGCTATCCCCTGGATCGCGAGATGGTGGCGCGCGAGCTGGGCTTCGAGGCGATCAGCCGCAACTCGCTGGACGCCGTCAGCGACCGCGATTTCGCCATCGAGTTCTGCGCCGCCGCCAGCCTGATCATGGTGCACGTGTCGCGCCTGAGCGAGGAGCTGGTGCTGTGGATGAGCCAGGCCTTCGGCTTCATCCGTCTTCCCGATCGCTATTGCACGGGTTCGAGCATCATGCCGCAGAAGAAGAACCCCGACGTTCCCGAGCTGGCCCGTGGGAAGTCGGGCCGCGTGATCGGACATCTGAGCGCGCTGCTGGTGCTCATGAAGGGGCAGCCCCTGGCCTACAACAAGGACAACCAGGAGGACAAGGAGCCCTTGTTCGACACCGCGGACACCCTGCTGGACACGCTGAGCCTGTTCGCCGACATGATGGCCGGGCTGGAGGTGGACGCGCAGGCCATGCGACGCAGCGCGCTCAAGGGCCATGCCACGGCGACCGATCTGGCCGACTACCTGGTGAAAAAGGGCCTGCCTTTCCGCGACGCCCACGAGGCCGTGGCGCTGGCCGTGCGGGAATGCGCGGCCAGCGGGCGCGACCTCGGCGAGCTTTCGCTGGCCGAGTTGCAGCGCCTGCACCCCGCCGTGCAGCCCGACGTGGCCGAGGTGCTGCGCCTGGAGGGTTCGGCGGCCTCGCGCGACCTGCCGGGCGGCACCGCGCCGCGCCAGGTGCGCGAGCAGGTGGCGCGCCTGCGCGCCGAACTCGGCTGAGGCGCCGCGCCTCTCAGGTGCGGGGCAGCGTGACCCCGCGCTGTCCCTGGTACTTGCCGCCGCGGTCGCGATAGCTGGTCTCGCAGACCTCGTCGCTCTCGAAGAACAGCACCTGGGCGCAGCCCTCGCCGGCGTAGATCTTCGCCGGCAGCGGGGTCGTGTTGCTGAATTCCAGGGTCACGTAGCCTTCCCATTCGGGTTCGAAGGGCGTGACGTTGACGATGAT
>JAJZWA010000092.1:0-3547 GCA_021846965.1 Pseudomonadota bacterium
CCCGCAATTCCCCACGCACAAGCCCCGCCGCGCACGCGGATTCACGCTCATCGAACTGATGGTCGTGCTGGTCATCATGGGCGTGCTGGCCGCGCTGATCGTGCCCAACATCATCGGCCGTACCGACGAAGCCCGGGTCACCGCGGCAAAAACCGATATCGGCACCATCATGCAGGCGTTAAAGCTCTACAAGCTCGACAATGGTTTCTATCCTTCGCAGGAACAGGGACTGCAGGCGCTGGTGGCCAAGCCCTCGACCGCGCCGGTGCCGGGCAACTGGAAGCCCTACCTGGAGAAATTGCCCAACGATCCCTGGGGACGTCCGTACCAGTACCTCAACCCCGGCGTGAAGGGCCCGGTGGACGTCTTCAGCTACGGGGCCGACGGCAAACCGGGCGGCGAGGGTTCGAATGCCGACATCGGCAGCTGGCAGTAGTTCGCGCCGCCGCCTCGCAGCAGCCTGCGCCGGCTTCACGCTGCTGGAAATCCTGGCGGCGGTATTCATCATGGCCCTGCTGACCTCGCTGGCCGCGCTGGCATTGCCCGGGGGCAACGACGAACTGGCGCGCACCGAGGCCCAGCGCCTGGCCGCGCTGTTCGACACCGCGCGCGAGCAGGCGGCGGCCTTGTCGATGCCCGTGGCCTGGGCGGCCGGACCCGACGGATATGAGTTCCTGCGGCCCTCGCCCCGCGGCTGGGTGCCCCTGCAGCAGGCCCCGCTCTCGCCGCGCGCCTGGGGCTGGCTGGACGTCGCCGGCCCTGGATCCGTCATCCCGCGCGCTCCCGCCTCGTCGTGGTATGCGGGCCGTGTGCGCATCCGGGTGCAGGGCGGCGGCGGCGCGCTGGGTGCCGCCCCTGGCTGGCTGGTGTTCGGTGCCGAGCCGGTCTCGCAGCCCATGCGCGTGGAACTGGACACGGGCAGCCTGCGCCTGAGCGTGAGCAGCGACGGCGCGCAACCCTTCGAGGTCCGCGAACAGCGCTGAGCCGCCGGTCCATCGCCTCCACGCCCATGTCCTCGTCGAAGCCATCCCCCGGGGCCGCCTGCCTGCCGCGCTCCTGCGACCCGCCGCACGCGCGCAGGGCGGGGTTCACCCTGCTGGAGGTGCTGGTGGCGCTGGTGGTGGTCTCGCTGGCGCTGCTGGCCGCGCTGCGAGCCGGCGGCGGCCTGCAGGATGACGCCGAGCGCTACCGCGAGTCGGTGCTGGCCGAGCAATGCGCCCAGAACTACCTGGTGGAACAGAGGCTGCGCCAGAACTTCGTCGGCACGGGCGTGCACGTGCAGGCCTGCACCCAGGCCGACCGCTCCTTCACCCTTCGCACCGACGTGCAGCCCACCCCCAACCCCAATTTCCGGCGCGTCGACCTGAGCGTGCTCGACGCCTCGGGCTGGGCGGCGTGGAAAGTCGTGGCCATCGTGTGGAACCAGTGATGAGGCCCCTTCCGCCCCCGTCGCGCGCGGGTGCCGCGCGCCAGCGCGGCTTCACGCTGCTGGAGATGCTGGTGGCCGCCTTCATCATGGCCATCGTCGCCGGCCTCGGCTGGCGCGGGCTCGACAGCGTGGCGCGCTCGCGCGACGAGGCCGCGCAGCGCATGCGGGCGGGCACGCAACTGCAGCTGACCATGCAGCAGATGAATGACGACCTGGCCGAGGCCAGCGACGGGGGAAACCTGCTTCCGGCCGTCAGTCAGTCCGGCAACGGAGACCTGCTGATCGTGCGCCGAGTGGGCGTCGCGCTGGGCTCGGACCTGCGCGCCTCGCCGCAGGCTCCGTCGCCGCTTTCGGGCGCGCTGCTGGTGGTGCGCTGGGGCGTGCGCGAAGGTCGCCTGCTGCGCTGGGCCAGCCCGCCGCAGCTATCGCGCGCCGGCCTGGTGCAGGCCATGCGCGAGCCGGTCGGAAGCGCTGTCGTGCTGCTCGATGGCGTCGCCTCCATGCACATGCTGGTCTACCGCTTCGCCGGCAACGGACTGCAGAGCCAGTCGGGCGCCTGGGTCAACCTGTACACCGCGGCCGATGGGGAACAAAGCGGCAACAACCCCCTGCTGGCGCAATTGCGCACCCCCGGAGGCCTGCGCCTGAGCCTGACCATGGTGGCCCCGCAGATGCACGGACCGATCGAACGCGAGTTCCTGCTGGAGAACCGGGGATGAGGGTGCGCCGCGACCATCGTGCCCAGCCGGCCCCCCGCCGCACGCAGCGAGGCGCGGCGCTGATCACCGCGCTGCTGCTGGCGGCGCTGAGCGCGGTGATGGTCTCGGGCATGCTGTGGCGCGAATGGGGCGCGATCCAGCGCGAGCAGGCCGCGCGCGAAAGCGAGCAGGCCCGCTGGCTGCTGCGCGGTGCGGTCGACTGGGCGCGCCTGATTCTCAACGAGGCGGCGCGCAACTCGCCGGTGGTGGCGCTGGACCAACCCTGGTCCGTGCCTCTGGCGGAGGCCGACCTGGGCAGTTTCCTGGCGGCCGGACAGGGAAGCACGTTGGGACACGTGTGGCTGGAAGGCCGCATCGAGGACGCGCAAAGCCGCTTCAACCTCAGCGACCTGGTGCAATTCGGCAAACCCTGGCCGGCCGGGGTCGAAGTGCTGCAGCGCCTGTGCTCGGGCCTCGGCCTGTCCCCGTCGCTGGCCGGCCAGATCGCGCAAGCCATGGCCCAGGCCCAATCCGCGACCTCGGGCGCGCTGCCCATCCGGGAGTTGCAGGACCTGGCGCGCGTGTCACCGGGCATCGCCGCAGCGCTGCCGCGCCTGGCCCCCTACGTGACCGTGCTGCCCACCAACACCCCGGTGAATGCCAACACCGCCGGTGCGCCCGTACTCGCCGCCGTGATGGACCTCAGCGGCGAGCAGGCGGCGCGGCTGATCGCGGCGCGGGCCCACAGCCACTTCGCCGACTACAACGCCGTGCTCGCCGCGCTGGGGCCGAAGGGGCCGCCCAGCGTGGACTACGCGCTGATGGGTGTGACCAGCAGCTATTTCGACGCGATTGCCCGTGTACGCATCGGGGATTTTGAATACGCCGAGCGCGCTCTGATCCAGCGCGTGGGCACACTGAGCATGGTGCTGCGCATGCAGCGAGTGGCGCCGTGGCTGGCCGATCCGCGACCCTGAACTGGCCTGCCCGGCGCGCCCGACCGCGTTCCCGCGCAAGTCCTGCCCACACGCATTGCATGAAACTTTCATGAATTCTCGGGCTTTGTTGCGCCAATCCCCCGGGCGCCCTCGGGAAAGACACGGTTACCCCGGGGGTCCTCCTTACAATCCCCGCGCATGACCCGCCTCGTGCTTCAGCTTCCCGTCGGCCATCGGCCCGGCACCGTGCCCTACGTGCGGCTGGACGCCGGAGGCTCCGTGACCGAGCACGGCGAGGCCCAGCCGGCGCTGCTGCCCAAGGCCGCGGCCATGGTCGGCGTATGGCCCGCCGAGCAGCTCACGCTGCTCGGCCTGCAACTGCCGGCGATGCCCTCGGCACGCCTGCAGGCCGCACTGGCCGGCGCGCTCGAGGACCGCCTGCTCGGCGACGTGGCCTTGCAGCACCTGGCGGCCGCGCCCCG
>JAJZWA010000092.1:3647-7780 GCA_021846965.1 Pseudomonadota bacterium
CCTGCAGCGTCGAGGGCAGCTCGCTGCTGGTCTCGGCATCGGATTGAACCCAAGGCGCAGCCCCATCATGGCCCTGTCCCCCCGTCGCGGCGCCCGTGCCCCGCTTGCCGCCCTGAGCGCCGAGCTGGCGGGGCGCTGGCGCGTCATGTCCGGCCGCGAGCGCCGGCTCGTACTGGTGGCCGCGGGCTTTGTCGGGGTGGCGCTGGTCTGGCTGGTCCTTCTGCGCCCGGCCCTGCGCACCGAAGCGCGGGCGCCGCAACGCATCGCGCAGCTGCAGGCGCAGCTCGCCCTCGCGCGCAGCCAGGCCGACGAGCTCGCACGCCTGGCCGCGCAGCCCCCCGTGCACGCGCAGGCGGCCGATCTCGGCGCCTCGGCCACCCGCTGGTTGCGCGCGCACGGCGCGCAGGTCCAGGCCGCATCCCTGCCGGGCAGCGTGACCCTGCAGGTGCAGCATCTGCCGGCCAGCGATCTGGCCGATTTCGCGCGCACCGCCCGCCAGGACTGGGCCGCCCAGGTCAGCTCCGCCAAGCTGCGGCTCGACGGCGGCGCCAAGGCCACCAGCCTGTCGGGCAGCCTGGAGCTGCAGTCCCGCCAGGCGGACTCGGGCACCGGCGCCGACACCTCGTCGGGGCAGGCTCCATGAGCTCGCGCCGCTGGCCCTACATCACCGCGCTGCTGCTGGGCTGCGCGTGGGCGCTGCTGGCCCACGCGCCGGCCAGCTGGGTGGCGGGCGCCGTCGCGCGCGCCTCGGGGCGGCATGTGCTGTTGGGCAATGCCCAGGGCTCCTGGCACGAGGGCAAGGCGCTGGTGGTGCTGAGCTCGGGGCCGCAGGGGCGCGACGCCACCACCCTGCCCGGCCTGCTGTCCTGGAACATCGGCTTCGGCTCCTTGTGGCGCGGCGCCATCGAGTTGCGTCTGCGCTGGCCGCCGCTGGCCGCCGACCCCCTGCGTGCAAGGCTGGAGCCGGGCTTCGCCGGCTGGACCCTCGCGCAACAGGGCGCGCCCTGGCTGGCCGCTTTCCCCGCCTCGCTGCTCGTGGGTCTGGGCACGCCGTGGAACACCCTGGCTCCACAAGGCCTGGTGCACCTGCGCCTGCAGGGCCTGCGCCTGCACGCGGCGGCCGGACGCATGGAAATCGGCGGGAGCCTGCGCGCGGATCTGCTGGACATGAGCTCGCGCCTGAGCACGGTGTCGCCGCTGGGCAGCTACCGGGTGGACGTCTCCGGGCGCGGCGCCAGCGCCGACCTGCACCTGAGCACGCTGTCGGGGGCACTGATCCTCGCGGGCGACGGCGTCTGGAACGGCCAGCGCATGCAGTTCTCGGGAACCGCTCGAGCGGCCCCGCAGCGTGAGCAGGCACTGGCCACGCTGCTGGGCCTGCTGGGGCGCCGGGAAGGCGACCATGTCCGCATCGGACTGTGAAGACGCCGAGCGTTGAAGGCATTGAGCGGTGAACCATAGGGACCCACTTTCATGAGCGCATATTCCCTCCCCAGGATGACTCGTCCGGCGCTCCGCCGAGGCCGCAGCGCCACGGCATGGCTGCTTTGCACGGCCCTGGGCCTGGCGCCGCTGGCCCCCGCCGGCGCCGCGCCGCGCCCGGGCCCCCGCCATGCGCAGGACGCGGCCGCCCGCCCGCCCATGACCATCGACCTGGTCAACGCCGAGATCTCCAGCGCGGTGCAGGCCGTGGCGGCCGCCACCGGGCGCAACTTCATCGTCGACCCGAGGGTCAAGGGCCGTATCTCGCTGCAGTTCAAGACCCCCGTGCCGCCGCAGCAGGTGTACCTGGCCCTGCTCACCCAGCTGCGCCTGGCCGGCTACGCGGTGGTCGAGCACGACGGCGTGTTCAAGGTGGTGCCCGAGGCCGACGCTCGCCTGCAGACCACGCCGGTGGGCGTGGGCAATACCCTGGCGCGCATCCCCGGGCGCGGTGACCAGGTGGTCACGCAGGTGTTCGAACTTCGCAACCAGGCCGCCAGCAACCTGCTGCCGGTGCTGCGCCCGCTGATCTCGCCCAACAACACCATCAACGTCGACCCCGGCAGCAACGCGCTGGTGATCACCGACTACGCGGACAACCTGCGGCGCCTGGCCCGCATCATCGCCGGCCTGGACATCCCCACGGGCAGCGAGGTCGACGTGGTGCCTCTGCACTACGCCGTGGCCTCCCAGCTGGCCTCGACCCTGGACAAGCTGATCTCCCTGCAGAGCTCCTCGGACAATGCGCGCGGCCTTCCGGCGCGCGTGCCGGCGCAGAACACTGGCGGCGTGTCGACCTCCTCGGGCATGCGCGCGGTGGTGCTGGCCGACACCGACAGCAACTCGCTGATCGTGCGCGCCAGCAACGGCGTGCAGCTCATGCAGATCGAGCAGATGATCCACAAGCTCGATCGTCCCGCCGCCGATGACGGCGACGATATCCACGTGGTCTACCTGCACAACGCCTCGGCCGCCTCGCTGGCCAAGGTGCTGCAGGGGGTCCTGGCGAGCAGCATGCCCTCGGGTCAGGGCAGTGAAGGCTCGCTGCAGCAGGCAGCCGGCCGCAGCCTGTCGGGCGCGGCCGCGGGGGGCAGCAATTCCTCCTTCGGCTCGTCCCTGTCGGGCGGCATGGGCCAGGGCAGTGGTGGCAGCAGCGGCGGCAGTTCGGGCATCGGCGGCGGCAACGAGCCGCAATTCGCCCCCGCCGCCGAAGACCAGGCCGTCGCGCTGCCCCAGGGCGGTTCGGTCTATGCCGACGTGGCGATGAACGCGCTGGTGATCAACGCCCCCGCCCCGGTCTATCGCCAGCTCAAGGCGGTGATCGCCAAGCTCGACGTACCCCGCGCCGAGGTCTACGTGCAGGCCCTGATCGTCGAGGTCAATGCCAACAAGGCCGCGCAGCTGGGCGTGCAATGGCAAAGCGCCGCCGGAAGCGGCAGCAACAACAACGCGGTATTCGGCGGCACCAACTACAGCAACGCGGCCAACCACGCGGGCAGCAACATCATCGCGCTGCAGACGGCCATCTCCAGCGGCAACGCCGGAACCGCGCTGGCCAGCGGGGCGATCGCCCCGGAGCAGGGCCTGAACATCGGCATCCTGCACACCATCGCCGGGGTCACGACCCTGGGCCTGCTGGCCAACTTCCTGCAGTCCAACGTCGACGCCAACATCCTGTCCCAGCCCAACCTGATGACCCTGGACAACGAGACGGCGCGCATCGTGGTGGGCGAGAACCTGCCCTTCGCCACGGGTTCGTACACCAGCACCGGCAACACCAACTCGGTGGGCAACCCCTTCACGACCTACAGCCGCCAGGACGTCGGGCTGATCCTGAAGATCCGGCCCCAGATCACCGCGGGCAACGTGCTCAAGCTCGACGTGTACACCGAGAACTCGACCGTCCAGACCCCGACCGCGCAGCAGGCGCAGGCGGGCACCTTCATCACCAGCACACGCTCGCTGCAGACCACGGTGCTGGTCAACAACGGCCAGACCATCGTGCTGGGCGGCCTGATGCAGAACTCGGTCAACGCCAACGACAGCAAGGTGCCGGGCCTGGGCGACATCCCGGTGCTGGGGCTGCTGTTCGGCGGAAAGTCGCACCAGCTGGCGAAGACCGAGCTCATGGTGTTCCTGCGTCCGGTGATCGTGCGCAAGCCGGCCGAGGCCGAGGATCTGTCCCGGCGCGACTACTCGACCATGCAGTCCAGCGAGCGCGGCGCGCAGTTGCCGCCGTCCTTCGGCCTGCCGCAGATGCCCGGCCCGATCCTGCCCGACCTGGGCCCGGCGGATCAGCCCGCAGCGGCGCCCGTGCCCGCCGCGCCCGCGGCCAAGCCCTGAGCCAGGGAGCCGGCGATGTCCGCACGCTATCCGCTGCCCTACGCCTTCTGCCGCGACCAGGCGCTGCTCGCCGAGCGCGAGGGCGAGGACCTGATGCTGTGGATCAGCGAGTCCACGCGTGCCGCCGGCATGGCCGAGGTGCAGCGCCAGCATCGCGTGCGCGAGGTGCAGCGCATCGCGCAGGATGAGCTGCTCGAGCGCATCGGCGCCGCCTACGCGCAGCGCGATGGAAGCGCCGCCGAGGTGGTCAGCGAGGTCGAGGGCGACGTGGACCTCTCGCGCCTGCTGCAGGACCTGCCGGCGGTGGA
>JAJZWA010000093.1 GCA_021846965.1 Pseudomonadota bacterium
CCCCCCCCGAAAGGAAGCCTTGATGCGAGCCATTGCCTATCGCCAGCCCGGTCCGCTGGACGCCGCCGATTCCCTCAGCGACGTCACGCTGGACGATCCCCGCCCCGGCCCGCGGGACCTGCTGGTGCGCGTGCGGGCGGTCTCGGTCAACCCCGTGGACACCAAGGTGCGCAGGAACACCGCGCCGCCAGCCGGCGAGTGGAAAGTGCTGGGCTGGGATGCCGCCGGCACGGTGGAGGCCGTGGGCGAGTCCGTGCGCAACTTCCGTGTCGGCGACAAGGTGTTCTACGCGGGGGATCTGACCCGACAGGGCAGCAACGCCGAACTCCAGGCCGTCGACGAGCGCATCGTGGGACACATGCCCGCCTCGCTGGACTTCGCGCAGGCGGCCGCGCTTCCGCTGACGGCCATCACGGCATGGGAAGCCTTGTTCGATCGCCTGGACGTGCGCCGCGCGGTGCCCGGCGCAGCGCAGGCCTTGCTGGTCATCGGCGGAGCCGGAGGCGTGGGCTCCATCGCCATCCAGCTGACGCGCCAGCTCACGGACCTGCAGGTCATCGCCACCGCTTCACGCCCCGAGACCCGCGCCTGGGTGCAGGGCATGGGCGCCCACCACGTGATCGACCACAGCCAGGCCCTGGCGCCCCAGGTGCAGGCACTGCAGCTGGGCCAGCCGGCCTTCGTGTTCTCCACCACGCAGACCCATCGCCACCTGGCCGACGTGGCCGCGCTGATCGCCCCTCAGGGACGCTTCGCCCTGATCGACGACCCGCAGCAGCTCGACATCTCCCCGTTCAAGCGCAAGAGCGTGTCCACCCACTGGGAGTTCATGTACACGCGCAGCATGTTCTCCACACCCGACATCGACGAACAGGGACGGCTGCTGGACGAAGTCAGCCGCCTGGTCGATGCCGGCAAGCTGCTGAGCACCCTGCACACGCGGCTCTCGCCCATCAATGCAGCCACGCTGCGCCAGGCGCACGCCATGACCGAGTCGGGAACCAATATCGGCAAGATCGCCATCGAGGGCTTCTGAGCCCCCCGGTCCGTGCCTGGCCCGGCTCCGGGGGCAGGCACGGCCAGGCGCGGGGCTACTGCACCTTGACCTCGAGCACCTTCGGCCGGGCCTCGGCGGCCTTGGGGATGCTCAGGCTGAGCACGCCCTCCTTGAACTCCGCCTTGGCGGCCTGCTCGTCCACATTGCCGGGCAGGGAGAAACTGCGGCTGAAACTGCCGTAGTAGCGCTCCACGCGGTGGTACCGCGTGTCCTTCTGCTCGGTCTCCTGGCGTCGCTCCCCGGAGATGGTGACCATCCCGTTGTCGATGGTGATCTTCACGTCCTCCTTCTTCACCTCGGGGATCTCGGCCTTGATCACGTAGGCGGCGGGGGTTTCCGAAATATCCACCCGCGGCGACCAGTCCGCCACGGCCACCGCCTCCGCGCCCTGGGCCCGGCGCCCCCAGGCGCCCATGCGCGACAAGCCTGCCGCGCGCGTGTATCGATCGAACAGATCCTCGATCTCGTGCCAGGGATCCCATGGAACCATTGCCATGATGCTCGCTCCTTCGCGGGAGGAAAAGGTCGGACCTCGCCGGCCGCCCCGCACACGACCGCGAGCCGCCGGAGCGTGGCGCTTGCATGCCCGCCGCGCGCATGCGCTCGTCTCGAGGGAGCGCTCGCGGGCGGCGATCGCGGCCGGCTGGAACCTCATCAGTATGGCTTCGGGCCGCCCGCCGCGTCCCTGATGTGCGTCAAGCACGCCCGCGCGGGTGCCAGGCGGGCGCGCCCGGCGCAGGCAGGTTCCGATTGTGCGCATCCCGCGGCATGCCTATGCTGGCCCGAAAACCATTCCGCACAAGGAGACTCGCCATGACGCACAAGCGGCGCATTTCCCTGGACCTTCGCGGCAGCCTCGTCGCACTCGTCGCGGTGGCCGTGCTGGGCATGAGCACCATGGCCTGGCAGAGCGTACGCGCGGTGCACCAGTCCATCCTCGGCGAGCGCCAGACCATGCTGCGCAACGCCACCGAGACCGCGCTGGGCACCCTGCGCTACTTCCAGGCCCAGGCAGCAGCGGGCAAGCTCAGCGAAGCCGCTGCCCAGGAGCAGGCCATGGCGGCCCTGCGCGAGATGCGCTACGGCAAGAGCGGCTATTTCATCGTCACCACCGATGCCTACCCCGTGCCCACCATGGTGATGCACGCGACCGTGCCGAAGATGGACGGCAAGCTGCTCGATTCCCCCAAGAACGACGACGCCACCTCCTATCAGAAGGTCGGCGGCGCGCTGCACCGGACCCACGGGAAGTTCAATCACTACACGGCCTTCGTGCTGGCGGCCCGCGGCACCGACGGCGGCTACGTGCAATACGCCTTCCCCAAGCCCAGGCCGGGCGGCGGGGTGACCACGCGCAAGTTTCCCAAGCTCACCTACGTACGCGACTTCGCGCCCTGGCACCTGCTGGTGTCCACCGGCGCCTACATCGACGACATCGACGCCGCCTCCTGGTCGCGCAGCCTGCGCGGCCTGGGCGTCTCGGGCATCGCCGTGCTCATTCTGCTGCTGTCGGCCACCCTGGTCATCCGCCGCGCCAACCGCGGACTGACCACGGCGCTGGACACCTTCGCGCGACTGGAGGGCGGCGACCTGACGGTGGGCTTCGGGCAGCCATCGGGCGATGAGATCGGTCGCATCATGGCTTCGGCGCAGGCCATGGTGGGGCGATTCGGCCAGGCCATCACCCGCATCCGCGAAGCCGCGGCCGAGATCGGCTCCTCGTCACGGCAGGTCTCCTCGACCTCGCAGAGCCTGTCGCAAGCCACCTCCGAGCAGGCGGCCTCGGTGGAACAGACCTCGGCCACGCTGGAACAGGCCAGTGCCTCGATTCGCCAGAATTCCGACAACGCGCGCCTGACCGACTCCATGGCGCGCCAGGCGGCCGAGCGCGCCGGCCAGGGCGGCGGCGCCGTGCGCGCGACGGTCACGGCCATGCACAGCATCGCCGAGCGCGTATCGGTGATCGATGACATCGCCTACCAGACCAATATGCTGGCCCTGAACGCCGCCATCGAGGCGGCTCGCGCCGGTGAGCACGGCAAGGGCTTCGCCGTGGTCGCCGCCGAGGTGCGCAAGCTGGCGGAGAAGAGCCAGGCGGCCGCGAAGGAGATCGGCGACCTGGCCGCCTCCTCCGTGGGCCAGGCCGAGTCGGCCGGCCAGTTGCTCGAACAGGTGGTGCCGGCGATCACCCGCACCTCGGAACTGGTGCAGGAAATCCACGCGGCCAGCGAGGAGCAGTCCACGGGGATCCAGCAGATCAACCAGGCGGTGGCGCAGCTGTCCTCGGTCACGCAGCAGAATGCATCGGCCTCCGAGCAACTCGCGGCGACCGCCGAGCAGATGAGCTCGCAGGCCGCCACCCTGCAGGACACGGTCTCGCGCTTCCGCACCCGGGCAGGCCCCTGAAGCGCCGGAGGGGGACGGGGCCTCGCGGCCTTCGCTACGATGAGTCATCCTTGCGACCCACTCCTCATGGCCCGTCCCGCCCGCGTTCCCGATCAGGTGCTCGAACTCCTGCGCCAGGGAGAGCGCCACGCATGGACCATGGAGCAAATCGCCAGCGGCCTGCAGGAGGCCGGGCACCAGGCCGATTTCTCCACCGTGTACCGGGCGGTCGAACGCCTGCTGGGCGAGCACAGCCTGGAGCGCGTGCCGCTGGGCGACGGCGCCACGCAGTACGAACTCGCCGGCCAGCACCACGACCATGTGCGTTGCGTGCGCTGCAAGGCCCTGGCAGCGCTGGATTGCGTACTGCACGAAAACGAGCTGCGCGCCGCGGAGCGGGCCAGCGGATGGACCATCCTGGAGCACCGGGTGGTGCTGGACGGCCTGTGCCCGGTATGCCGCGCCGAGGGCCCTGAAGCGCCCTGCGCGGTCTCGCTCAGCCCGAAGCCCCGACCGCGCCGTCGCGGAGCGAGCCCAGGTTCGCGTCGATGAAGGCGGCGACGTCGCGCAGCGTCGGCGCCAGCCGGCGCAGCGGCGCGCCGAGTGCGGCCAGCACCAGCAGGTGCCCGATGCCCGGGTAGTAGCGCTCGACCACCGGGCTGCCCACGGCGCGCAGGCGCGCCGCCATGCGTGCCGAGTTGCCCGGATCCACCGTCCGGTCGCGCCGTCCGCTGGCCAGCAGCAAGGGCGGCTCGCCGCCGCGCACGAAATGCAGGGGCTGGCTGGCGTGCCGCGTCGCCTCGGGGAACACGCGCTCGAGCATCGGGTCGCGCAGGGGCAGGAAGTCGTAGGGCCCCGCCAGCCCGATCGCGCCGGCCAGCACGCGCCCGGGCGAACCCAGCGCGCGCAGGTAATCGGGATCGGTCGCCAGCAGCACGGCGATATGCGCGCCGGCCGAGTGGCCCATCAGGAACAGGCGTCGCGGATCCACGCCGAGACTCGGCGAGCGCGCGTGCGCCCACGCCACGGCCGCAGCCGCGTCGGCCATGAAACCGGGAAACGCAGTGTCCGGGAACACCCGGTAATCGGGCACGACGGTGGCACAGCCGAGCGAGGCCAGCGCCTTGCTCACGAAGCGGTAATCGCGACGGTCGCCATCCTGCCAGCTGCCGCCGTAGAAGAACACCACCAGCGCTCGCGGCGTACCCGGCGGGAGGTGCAGGTCGAGGCGCTGCCGCGGGTGCGCTCCATACGCGATGTCGCAGCGCGAGCGCATGCCCACGTGCGGGGTCAGGGCGTCGAGCCAGGCCACCGGCCGGCACGCGGCGGCGGCGGCCTGCAGGGTCCTCGCAGCACGGGCACGCAATCCAGTCATGGCGTTCGCGAACGGTTCAGCTTCCGGCGCCTCGCGCCAGCCCACGATGTCCTGAATTCCTCAACGCCTGGAGTATTCGACCATTGCGCCGGGAATCTCGGTCAGGCCCAGCACGCGCTCGGCGCCTCCCATGCGGATGGCCTCGCGCGGCATGCCGAACACCACACTGCTGGCTTCGTCCTGGGCGACGGTGCGCGCACCTGCCTCGCGCATCTGCACCAGGCCGCGCGCGCCGTCGTCGCCCATGCCGGTCATCAGGATACCCAGAGCATTGCGCCCGGCGCACTGCGCCACCGAGCGGAACAGCACGTCCACCGAGGGGCGGTGGCGGTTCACCGGCGGGCCGTCGCGTACCTCGGCGTGGTACTGGGCGCCGCTGCGGCGCACCTGGAGGTGGCGCCCTCCCGGGGCGATGAGCACCGTTCCGGGCAGCAGCCGGTCACCGTCGCGCGCCTCGCGCACCTGCAGCGCGCACAGGCGGTCCAGGCGCTCGGCGAAGGCGGCGGTGAATTTCTCGGGCATGTGCTGCACCACGGCGATGGCCGGCAGGGTGGCGGGAAGCTCCACCAGCACGCGCTCCAGCGCCGTCGTGCCTCCGGTGGACATGCCCATGGCAATGATCTTTTCCGTGCTCTCGTGCAGGGCGAGCAGGGCCGCCCCGGGTGCTGCCTGCGTCCCCGCGGCCGGGGCCGGCGCGCCGGGCGCCGACGGCCTGGCAGGGCGCGCGGTGCGCGCCGACTGCGCAAGATGGGAGGTATTGGCACGCGCCGCGGCACGGATGGTCTGCCCGAACTCGGCCGTGCTTTCCACCAGGAAGTCCTTGAGTCCGACGCGGGGCTTGGTGAGCACGCTGAAAGCTCCCGCCGCCAGAGCGTCCAGCGTGAGCTGCGCGCCCTTTTCGGTCAGGGTGGAGCAGATGATCACGGGAAGCGGGTGTTCCTGCATGATCTTGCGCAGGAAGGTGATGCCGTCCATGCGGGGCATTTCCACGTCCAGGATCAGCACGTCCGGCCAGCCTTCACGCTGCATGCGCTGCAACGCGAACAGCGGGTCGGGCGCCACCCCCACGACCTGCACTCCGGGGTCGCGTGCCAGCACGGCCTGCAGCACCTGGCGGACGACGGCCGAGTCGTCGACGATGAACACGCGCACCGGG
This sequence comes from Pseudomonadota bacterium, assembly GCA_021846965.1. GTDB lineage: Bacteria > Pseudomonadota > Gammaproteobacteria > Burkholderiales > Burkholderiaceae_C > Thiomonas_A. The sequence continues at coordinate 5,974 of JAJZWA010000093.1, forward strand.
GAGCCGGATGTGCCGGGAACAGGACTCATCATCGAATCTCCATGGGGTTCTGCTCCGCGCCCTGGCCCCAGAAACGCAGATAGGCGTCGCCACTCCACAACTCGAACAGCAGGTTGCGATGCCCCTGTCCGCCCAGATGCTCGGCGCGCAGGCGCATGCCATGCTGCTGCACCAGCGCACGCGCCGCGGCGATGTTGCGATACGGCACGTCGCCGGCCGCGCCCTCGCCCCCGAACATGCGCCCGCCACCGAACAGCTTGGCGTCGAATTCCTGGGGCTTCGCCCCGGCCGCGTGCATGCTGCGCAGGAACAGGTACATGGCCTCGTCCGCGTAGCGCCCGTCCAGATGCCCGCCGTGGCCGCCCTGGCCGTGGGGCGGGTGCCCGTGGCGAGCGTAGGCATTGCGGGTGGGCAGCATGAAATGGCACAGTCCCCCCACGCGCATCCCCGGATGCCACACGGCGATGGCCACGCAGGAGCCGAGCAGGGTGCGCACACGCGTGTTCCCGGATCCGAAGTGCCACTCTCCGGGCTGCAGGTAGATTTCCTCGGGCTGGGCGGGCGCGCCGCCCTGCGTGGCGCCGGCGAGGCCGACGGCGGGCGACTGGCCGCCGCCCGGGTGGACACGTGGCGGGTTCATCGCGCAGCGCGGCGGTAGATGGCCGGCTGCACCGGCTGCAGATCGCTGTCCAGGCCGCTCAGGCTTTCCGAGTGGCCCACGAACAGATGCCCCCCGGGACGCAGGGCCTGCGCCAGGCGCGCCACCAGCGCTCGCTTGGTCGGCGCGTCGAAATAGATCATGACATTGCGCAGCCAGATCAGATCGAAGCCTCCCACGTCGGGCCAATGACCGTTGAGGTTGATGCATTCAAAGCGCACGCGTTCGCGCAGCGAGGCCTGCACCGCGAGCTTGCCCTCCTGCGCCCCGACTCCGCGCAGGCAATAGGCCTTCAGGTAGGCCTGGGGAATGCGCTGCGCACGCTCCATGGCGTAGACCCCGGCGCGCGCCTGCTGCAGCACGCGGGTGCTGATGTCGGAAGCGAGGATCTCCCAGGGCCGGGAGCCCATGCGCTCGGCCAGCACCATGGCCACGCTGTAGGGCTCCTCACCGCTGGAACAGGCGGCGCTCCACACCCGGAACGGGCGCGAGCCGTCGACCGCGGGAAGGATGCGTTCGGACAGGAAACTGAAGTGCTGGGGTTCGCGGAAGAAATAGGTCTCGTTGGTGGTCAGCAGGTCGACCGCGCGCTGGCGCTCCTCCGCATCGCGCCGAAGATGCTCCAGGTACTGCGCGAAGCTGTCGTGGCCCAGCACCTGCAGGCGCCGCCCCAGGCGGCTGCTCACCAGCGCCTTCTTGGACATGGGCAGCGAGATGCCGGCGGCCTCGAACATGAGCTTGCTGAATCCCTGCAATTCCTGGTCGGTGAGCTCTTGCATGGTTCCCGGAAAAGGTCGGCACGGGCGAAATGCCGCCGCACGCACAGCGAGAGACTAGCATCCGACGCCATGCATGTGAGCCTGCGCCGCCCTCGCCGATGAACACCTCCCCGCCCCTTGCCGCCAGCCCCGCAGGCGCCGACAGCTTTGCCGAACTGGCGCGCCGCATCGCCGAGCGTGACCTGCCTTCCTTCGGGCTCACCCTGCGGGAACTGTTCCAGGCCACCGGAGACGCCAGCTCCTCGGGCCAGCGCATCGCCGGCATCGTGTTGCGCGACCCGGCGCTGACCTCGCGCCTGCTGCGCGCGGCCAATGCCGCCCACCTGGGCCTGGGCGGGCATGCCCGCGT
>JAJZWA010000094.1 GCA_021846965.1 Pseudomonadota bacterium
TCCTGGCGCTGGCCGACCGCGGCTATCTGCTGGACCACGGCCGGGTGCGCGCCAGCGGCACCCGCGAGGAGCTCGAAGCCAGCGACGCCGTGCGCGAGGCCTACTTCGGGCTGTGAAGGCCGGCCGGAGCCCGACCCACGCCCCGAGGCGGCCCGGAGCTCCAGCGATAGCTCGGCTGCGAGGCACTGCCTTCGATGAGCAGTTGCGCGGCGGGCGCGCGCTCGTGCGCCACGCTGCCGCGTGGCGCGGGCGCCAGGCGCAGGTGCAGCCCCAGGTCGGCGAGATCCACCGTGCCGCTGCCTTGCCAGCTCCCCGAGGCAGTTCGCAGTCGGAGCGTGTCGAGGGTGGCCACGCCGTGCGCGATCGTCGTGCTGGCCTCCAGGGCGTTGAAGGGGGTGGAGGAGGGGCTGGGGCCATGGGAGCCCGGGCCCCGCGCCAGGCCGCGCCCGGCTTCGCCCAGGTCGATGCCCTGCAACACGCCCTTGGTCATCTGCAGGCTGGCGCTGCCCGCGGCGCCTTGCGGCTTCGCGCCGCTGCCTGCCTGCCATTGCCATTGCGCCTGCAGCTTCGCGCTGCCCTGCAGCGCCGCGTGGCCCACCAGGTTCTCGAGCAGCGGGCCCATGGACACGTCCGTCAGGCTGAGCTGCAGCGCGGCGCGGGGAGTCGCCAATGCGGCGCTGCCGTTGGCCTGTACCGTGCCGCCCCAGGCCTGCGCCTGCAGGCTGTCCAGCACCATTTCGGAGGCGTCGTCGTGCGCCTGGGCCTGGAGCTGCGACAGACGCAGCGGGCCCCAATGCAGTGAGCCCGCCTGAAGGCGCAGGCTCCCCGCGGGCAGTTCGCGCAGCCAGGCACGGGTCCGCTGCCAGCTCGCGGCGTCCGGCGTGGCGCCGAGGTCCAGGGATGGCGCCTGGGCCTGGAGCTGCCAGCCGGAGGCGTCGTGGCGCACATCGAGCTGCAGCGGCGAACCCTCGTGTGCGCCCTGCAACTGCAGGTGCAGGCCCTTGTCGCCGGAATAACGGCCCGTTCCCTGCGCCTGCCACTGCCCCGCTCGCGGCGGGCTGCCCCACGTGGCATGGGCCTGCAGTGCGTCGATGCGTACCGTGCCGCCGGGCAGGTCCACATGGGCGCCCAGCTGCAGGGCCAGGCCCAGCGGCTGTGGCGCGGCGCGGCTGAGTTGCAGGCGCAGCTCCGGCAGTTGCAGGTCGTTGTCCGGGCCGTCTCCGGCGCCGCCGCGCAGCTCCACGCGCAGGGTGCGCGGAGCGGCACCGACCAGGGCCTCGCCGCGCAGCGCCGCGACGTGGGCCCTGTCCCCGCTCCACTGCAGCAGCGGCTCGTCGAGCCGGATCTGCAGGGGCCTGCCGTCATGCGTGCGCCCCTGGGCGCGCAGTTGCAGGTCCTGGATCAGCAGGTTGGGGCTCGGGCCGGGATCCCAGTGCAATTGCGCGTGCACATTGGTCAGCAAGTGCGCATCGTCAAGCATCTGGCCGTCGCTGCGCAGCATCAGGTTGCGCACCGAAACCCCCGTGGCCGAATCCGCATGCAAGCGCCCCTGCAGGTCGAAACTGGCTGTCGCGACGGGCGAGGCCAGCGAGGCGCGACCTCGCAGCATCAAGGTATGCCAGCCGTTGCGTCCGATGCCGGTGGCACGCCCGTCGACTCCGCTCAGGCGCCCGTCCAGGCCGCGAGCCGCATCGCGCAGGACGATGTCGCCCCCCTGCACGCTCAGTGCGTGGATGTCCAGTGCCGGCATGCGGCTGCCCGGCGCTGCCAGCAGGTCCGCGAAATTCCAGTGCCCCTGCGCGTCGCGGCGCAGCTCCAGGTGGGGCGCGTCGAAGGCAATCCCGTCAACCACGAAATGCCGCCGCAACAGCGCCAGGGGGTTGAGGTGCAGGCGCATGTCGGAGGCCTGCGCAAAGGGGGTGCTGCCGTCCGCCTCGCTCAGGCGCATGGGCCCGGTCTGCAGGGTGAAGGGCGGGAACAGGCGCAGGCGCAGCGTGCCCGGAAGCTCCAGGGTGCGGTGGTAGCGCTGGTGCACCGAGGCGATGAGCACGGACTTGAAGGCGTCCGGATTGAAGGCCAGCAGCGCCAGGCCGACCCCGCCGACCAGCAGGATGGCCAGCGCCAGCAGCGCCGCGATGAGGATGCGTATCAGGCGCGCGGCCATGCGGCGCGTTGCACCCGGGGCGGGTGACGGGAGAGCGACAAGACGGATCCGCGTGCGTGCGGGTTGGGCATGATGCGGCAGGCTCCGGGTGGCGCAAGGGTGCACAATGCACCCCTTGGTCGAAGGACCAACGAATCAGAGGTTGGCGATTGATTCTAGGCATAGCTTCGAGGGCATGATGATGCTGGGCGACGATGTCGCGGTGGTGGGCGGCGGATTGGTGGGCAAGGCGGCCGCATTGGCACTGGCGCAGGCGGGTCTGCGGGTGAGCCTGTGCGGGGCCGGGGCGGCGCCGGCGCGGGCGCCGCAGGGCTTTGCCCAGCGCATCTACGCACTCAACGCGGCTTCCCGGGATCTTTTGCAAGGATTGCGCGCCTGGGATCAGATTCCCGGCGAGCGCGTGCAGGCCGTGCAGGGCATGCGCATCGTCGCAGACGGTGCCGCGTTGCGATTCGATGCCTATGCGCAGGGTGTGGAGGCGCTGGCCTGGATTGTCGAGTCCGACGCCATCGAAGGCGCGCTGGACCTGGCGCTGCGTTTCGAGCGCGGCGTGCGCGCGGTGCCCGATGCGGTGGCCCAGGCCAGGCGCGAGCAGGAAGGCTGGGAACTCGAGCTCGCCGGTGGCGCCCGCCTGCGTGCCAGTCTGCTGGTGGGTGCCGACGGGCGATCCAGCCGGGTTCGCGAGTGGAGTGGCATCGGATTGCGGTCGCGGCCCTACGGCCAGGCTGCGGTGGTGTGCAATTTCACCTGCGCGCAGCCCCATGGCGCGGCGGCCCTGCAGACCTTCACCGCCGATGGCGGGGTGCTGGCGCTGCTGCCGCTGCCCGGACAGCAGGTGTCGCTGGTGTGGTCGGCCCCCGATGCCCTGGCCGAGGAATTGCGCCAGCTCAGCCCCGAGCAACTCGCGCAGCGCGTGGAACAGCAGCTGGATGCCCTGCAGGCCCGGCACCTGGCCCCGCTGGGCGCGGCGGGCGCGGTCGGCAGCTGGCCCTTGGTCCTGCAGCGTGCCGACAGCGTCGTGGCCGAGGGCGTGGCCCTGCTCGGCGACGCCGCCCATGTCGTGCACCCGATGGCCGGGCACGGGCTCAACCTCGGCCTGCAGGATGTGCAGGCGCTGGCCGCGGTGCTGGGCCGGCGCGGCGCCGGCGAGCCGCTGGGCCATCTGCCCCTGTTGCAGCGCTATGCCCGCGCCCGCGCCGAGCAGGTGCTGGCGCTGGAACTGGCGACCGACGGCCTGCACCGGCTGTACTCCCCTCAGCTTCGGTGGCTGGCGCCCCTGCGCGCGCTGGGTCTGCGCGCCACCGATCACCTGCCCCTGCTGAAAACCTGGCTTGCGGGCTATGCTTCAGGTCGTTCGGTGCTGTCCTGAGCGCCGCGTACCCTTGCGCCCCGGAAACCCAAGCGCCCGAAATGTCTCGCGCCGCCCCGCGGCGCCCCGGCTCCATCCGCACGAGAATCCTGCCATGAACTTCCGACGTTTCCTCATCAGCGCAGCTGGCGCGCTGGCCCTGCTGGCCGGCGTCGCGCATGCTGCCGACAACACCGAGCAGGTGCGGCGCGCGCTGTCCAAGCTGCTGCCCGACTTTCCCGCGTCCGCGCACATTGTCAAGACGCCCTATGCCGGGCTGTACGAGGTGGACTATGGCGACCACGTGTTCTACACCGACGCCACCGGATCCTTCCTGTTCTCCGGCAACATCCTGGATACCCGTTCGGGCGTGAACGTCACCCAGGCGCGCGTGCAGGAGCTGCAGAAGGTCGACTGGAAGAGCCTGCCGCTGAAGAATTCCTTCAAGGTGGTCTTTGGCAATGGCGCGCGCCAGGTCGCGGTGTTCGAGGATCCCTACTGCCCCTTCTGCCGCCAATTCGACAAGAACCTGGCCAAGGCAGGCAACATGACCGTCCACGTGTTCCTGTACCCGGTGATCACCAAGAATTCCCCGGCCAAGTCGCGCCAGATCTGGTGCGCTCCCCACCCGGGCGAGGCCTGGCAGGCGTGGATGACCGAGCACAAGGAGCCGCCCGTGGCGCCGGCCAGCTGCCGCTCCGATGTGCTGCAGGCCAACCTGGAGCTGGGCCAGAAGCTCAATATCCAGAGCACCCCCACCACCTTCCTGCATGACGGCACCCGCATCACCGGGGCCATCGAGTACGCCGACCTGGTGAAGGCGCTCGACTCCGCGAAATAAGGCAGGCGCATGGCCGGCGTCGCCGCGACAGGCCGCCGCGGCACGCCGCAGCCGCCGCGCGTGCGCGGGCAGGCGCGCGGGCGTTGGCGGGGCCTGCCCGGAGCTGCCGCCTGTGCGCCCGCCTCGCTGCATCCCTTCCTGGTCGAGCACGGCTCGCTGAGCGAGTTGCTGCGCGCGCATGGGCGCGAGCTGCGGGTCCTGCGCCTGCGCCAGGGTCTGCATGCCGGGCCCGCGGGCGGGCTGTGGGCGCGCGAAGTGCTGCTGATGCTCGACGGCCTGCCGGTGGTGTGGGCCCGCAGCGTGCTGCCCGCCCAGGCCCTGCGGGGGCCCTGGAGGGCCTTGCGCGGCTTCGGCACCCGCCCGCTGGGGGACTGGTTGTTCCAGCGCGCCGACGTGCGGCGCGGCCCGGTGGAACTGCGGCGCCTGGGCGGCGCCGACCCCGCGGTGCGCGCCGCCGCACGCGCCCTGGAGCGCGCGGGCCTGCCGGCCTTCCCGGCCGGGCGCGGCGCGCCGCTGTGGGCCAGGCGCTCGGCCTTTGTCCGCCGCGGTTGTGCCTTGTGGCTGACCGAGCTGTTCCTGCCCGCCGCCGGCGGGCTGCGCCCAGGCGCCTGAGCCGGGATTCCTGAACCCGGGCGCGCCCCCGGGAATCTCAGCCCGGCTCGCGGCTGGCGCGTGCCAGGGCCACCAGGGCCTCGCGCACGGCGCCGGCATCGGGCGCGGGCGCGTCGAAATCGAAGCGAAGCACCCTTTCGTCGGCGCGCACATCGAAACCGTCCACGTCCACGCCGATCATGCGCACCCGTGCCGGCTGCATGCCGTGCACGTGCCGGCAGTAGGCCCGAAGGTTGGCCTCGTGGTCGGCGTTCATGTGCTCGAGGATCGATTCCTCGGCCTCGCCCAGCGAGTTCGCGGGCGGGGCGAAGTCCGCGGCATCGATCCAGTGGATGCTGCCGAAGCCGCCGATGTAGCGCACGGCCTGCACGCGCAGCCGATGGAACTGGAAGTCATGCATGCCGAAGTACTCCTCGGCCTCGGGGAAGCGCCGCAGGTAGCGGGGTCCCAGCGCGTGCTTGTCCGGCAGGCGCTCGGCCTTCCCCACCAGGGTGACGCGGCCGGCCGCCTGCGGGTCCTGCGCGCAGGGGTGCGCGATGAGGCTGCAGCGCGGGTCGGCATCGAGGTTGCGCGTGTGTTCGGCCAGGGTGGAGATCAGGATCACGGGGCAGCCTTCGTGGTCCAGCACGAAGGGAGCGATCGACCCGAAGGGCGCACCGTGCAGGCGCTTCGACAGCGTCGACAGCACGCCGTGCGGATGCGCGCGCACGAAGCAGCGGGCTTCGCGGGCCCGGTCGGGCCTGGGATCGCGCGCGAGCCCGGGCCCGGGCTCGGCTGGGGGATCGGTCGCTGGATCGGTCGCGGGATCGACAGTGGGCATGGCGGGTCCGGGTGCCGGGAACGATGGCTGCATTTTGCCGCGTTCCGCCGGGGATGCGTGCGTGCCGGGAAACAGGCGCCACGTCCCCACGCTACGTACGGATAGCGGAACTTCCGGCTCGTATCGCAGTCTATGTCCTGGCAGGCCGCGCTTCGCCGCCTGTCCCCATCCCCTTCCGCTTCACGAGCCATGAGCCAGAGCAGCCAGAAATTCATCGCCCGCAACCGTCCGCCCCGGGTGCAGATCGAATACGACGTCGAGACCTACGGAAGCGAGAAGAAGGTCCAGCTCCCCTTCGTCATGGCGGTGCTCGCCGACCTGTCCGGCAAGTCGCCGCGGCGCGTGGCCGACGTCGCGCAGCGGCGCTTCGCCGACATCGACGTGGACAACTTCGACGAACGCGTGAAGGCGCTTGCCCCGCGGGTGGCCTTCAGCGTGCCCAACACCCTGGGCGGGGAGGGCCAGCTGGCCATCGATCTCAGCTTCGAGGCCATGGACGATTTCTCCCCCGCCGCCATCGCCTCCAAGGTCGAGCCCTTGCGGTACCTGCTGCGCGCGCGCACCCAGCTGGCCAACCTGCAGACCTACATGGACGGCAAGTCGGGTGCCGAGGAGGGGATCCGCAAGCTGCTGCGCGACCCCGCGATGCTGAGGAGCCTGGCGCAACTGCCGCCGCCGGCCCCGCCCGGCTCCCCTGAGCCACAGCCCGTCGACCCCGCGCGGGGCTGAAGCGCCGGCGGCCGCATGGCCCCGAATCCAGGCTCATCTTCCGCCCTCCAACTTCCGCAGATCCCGTCCCGGTCCCATGTCCCAGACTCCCTCCCACGAAGGCGCGGAACTCGACGCGCCGCCTCGCGGCACCGCACCGGTACCCGTCGGCACCGCCTCCCCGGTCGCTCCCTTCGAGGATCCCCCGCTGCGACGCATCGCCCAGGAATTCCGTCCTCGCGGCGAGCTCCAGCGAGCGGCGGTCGAGGGCGCCGTGCGCACGCTGGCCGAGCAGGCCCTGATGCATGGCACCACGGTCAGCGATGACGCCTACGCCAGCATCGAGGCCGTGATCGCCGCCATCGATGCCAAGCTCACCGAGCAGATCAACCTGATCCTTCATCACGAGCAGTTCCAGGCGCTGGAGGCCGCCTGGCGGGGGCTGCACCATCTGGTGTCCAACACCGAGACCGACGACATGCTCAAGATCCGCTTCATCGATCTGAGCAAGGAGGATCTGCGGCGCACCATGCGCCGCTACAAGGGCGTCGCCTGGGATCAGAGCCCCTTGTTCAAGCGTCTGTACGAGGATGAGTACGGACAGCTGGGCGGCGAACCCTATGGCTGCGTGGTCGCCGACTACTACTTCGACCATGGCGCTCCGGACGTCGAATTGCTGGGGGCCATGGCGCGGGTGTGCGCCGCCGCCCACGCGCCCTTGCTGGCCGGGGCCTCGGCGTCCACCCTGCAGATGCAGAGCTGGCAGGAACTGGCCAATCCGCGGGATCTGGCCAAGATCACCGGCAATCTCGAGCATGTCGCCTGGAACAGCCTGCGCGACACCGAGGACGCGCGCTACGTCGGCCTGGCGATGCCTCGCTTCCTGGCTCGCCTGCCCTACGGCGCACGCACCCTTCCGGTGGACGAGTTCCATTTCGAGGAGCGCACCGATGGCAGCGACCACCGCCATTACGTGTGGGCGAACGCGGCCTATGCCCTGGCCGTCAACATCAACCGCAGCTTCAAGGAGTTCGGCTGGTGCTCGATGATCCGTGGCGTCGAGTCGGGTGGCACCGTCGAAGGCCTGCCCTGCCACACCTTTCCCACCGACGACGGCGGCTTCGACATGAAGTGCCCCACCGAGATCGCCATCTCCGACCGGCGCGAGGCGGAACTCGCGCGCGCCGGCTTCATTCCCCTGGTGCATCGCAAGGGCA
>JAJZWA010000037.1 GCA_021846965.1 Pseudomonadota bacterium
GTACTGCCAGGATGGCGGTAACGACCAAACCGACCTTTCCAAGGATCCCCAGGCGTCTCGTGGCGGCGCTCACTTTGGAGCGGTCGCGTGACGCCGACTCGATGACGCTGTAGAAGACCTTGCTCTTTTCTACCTCGGACAGTCCATCGAACGGGCGCTGGAAGTGCTCGACGGCATATTTATCCAGCAGCGCCCTCAGCGACGGCCCATCTCTTTTCATCGACTCCGCATACGCCCGCCCCTGCGCCGAGGATGCCACCCGCGTCTCTTCCATGATCTGGTTGCGCATGCGCTGGCAGAATCTCGCGCCTTCGACGACGCTGACCCGCCCGGCGTCGACCTCGGCCTGGATCTCGCGCGAAATGCGCTGGATATTGCTCTTGTAGAGTTGGCGCAGCCCGGCGTCGCGGATGGCGTCTGTCGCGAAGCGGCTGCCTGCGGCCTCGAATTCGTCGCGAGCCAGTTGCAGCGGACTGGGCAGTGTGTGCTCCTGGTCCACCGCGAAGGGGCCTGCCATACCGGGCAGCTGACGTCGAGGTTCACCGAGGGCGGGCATCGGGGCGCTCACGTCGTGATCCTCTCGAGCAGGACGGCCGTCAGGGATGGAGCGGCGTCTGTGTAATCCAGCAGGTAATCGACCCGCACCGCGTGGCGCGCCGCGACGCCGTGCAGGCGCATCAGGTTGCCCGTCATGCAGGCGGCGTAGGCATGCGACCGATCGTCGAACACCACCCGGCACGACATTCCCTCGCAACTCGCGGCCTCATCGAGCCGGAACCCGATCCAGGGCGGGTCGTCGCCCGTGCCGGATGCGCAAAGTTCTTGCGCGTCGGACATGGTTTCGCGACCCGTCGGTGCGGGAGTCATGCCGGCGCCGATGCCGTCCAGGGCCTGGAAGCTGCTTTGCTGGCCGGGCACCAGTCTGGGCGGGTGTGGGCAGCGGCATGCGCACAGGTCATCCTCGAGGGCGCTACGGCGGCCGCCGTAGCTCTCGGAGTGGCGCGGCCCCGCGCAGGTGATCACCCCGGTGGATGTGCAGGCTCGGCATTCGACAAGATCGCCCTCGACGGCCGCGGGCCGTCCCAGGATCGTGAAATTCGACGTTGCGCTGACCACGACGCCACCCGTGGTGGTCGTGTCGCCGAGGCAGATATGGTGTCGTCGCATGGGTCGCGCGCGTTCCGGGGCCGTAATGCGCGCAGGCTATGCCCTTGCGGCGCTCGCCGCTCGCGGCCAAGGCCATTCCCCGATTTCCCGATGTGTTCGTCATGCCATGTGCAAGGCCGCCGACCGCGGCATGACCATCACCGACGTCAAGCTGCTGGAAAAGCACGGCGGCAAGTCGGGGTGCTGGGTGGCGGGAGACGCGGCGTAGTTGCTCCGCCCGGCGCCGGGCTCACCGGCTCGGCACGAGATGCAGTGCTCCGAATTCGCGCGCCCGGGTTGCAAGGCGGATGTCCAGGGTCCAGAGACGAGCTCCGGGCGTGATCAGCGTTGAAGCCAGCAGCGCCATGTCGACAAGGCCGTAGCCCCGGCCGTGGAGGCGCTCGCGTTCGACGAAGGCCCCGATCTCCTCCAGGCTGGCTGCACGCGCGAGCCGCAATGCGCGCAGAGCGGCCATGGTCCGTGTGCGCTCCGGAGGGGTTCCGCAAACCAGTTCACCGATCACCATCGGGTGGGTCAGAACCCTGTCGGACTCCAGCAACGCGGCGAGCGTCGCGTTGCCGTGCCGGAAGTGGTCTACCCATACCGAGGTGTCGACGAGCACGTCGCTCACGTGCTTGTTTCCCGCCGGCGAGCAATGTCCTGCATCAACGGTTCCGAGCCTCCCAGTGCCGCGAGGCGCTTTGCCGCCTGGACCCGGATGAAGGTCTGGATCGCTTCGCGAAACAGATCCGCCTTGCTCATGGACGGGTCGGCAACTTCCAGCGCGCGTTGATACAGCGCATCGTCAAGGGTCACGGTCGCGCGCATGCTGTTCGCTTCCTGAGGCATTGCATCTGATGCGAGTATGCATCAAATTTTGCATCGATGGGCGCTGCATGGGGCCGTTGCCGGCCTGCCCGGGCTCCGGCAGGGGAGCGGCCGGAGCCCCCGGCTTCTACAATGGGGCCATGAACACCGCCACCGAACCCGCCCTGCTGCGCCTGCAAGAGGCACGGCGCCTGTTGCTCGAGCCCTATGGGATCGACGAATCCACGCTGCAGCGTGCGCTGGCCAGCGCCTTCGAGCACCGGCTGGACGATGCCGACATCTACCTGCAGTACACGCGCTCGGAGGGCTGGAGCCTGGAGGAAGGCCTGGTCAAGAGCGGAAGTTTCGGCATCGAGCAGGGTTTCGGCATTCGCGCCATCGAGGGCGACAAGACCGCCTTCGCCTACTCGGACGACATTTCCGAGGCGCGGCTGATGCAGGCCGCCGGCACGGTGCGGGCCATCGCCCGCCAGGGGCGCGGACGGGTGCGCGTGGGCGAGGCGCTGCGACATGGCGGCGGCCACCAGCTGTACGAGCCCTTCGATCCCCTGCAGGCGCTGGATTCGTCGGCCAAGGTGGCGCTGCTGGCGCGCGCCGACGCCATGGCGCGTGCGGCCGATTCCCGCGTGGTGCAGGTGATGGCCAGCCTGGCCGGGGAATACGACGTGGTGCTGGTGATGCGCGCCAACGGCCTGCTGGCCGCCGATGTGCGCCCGCTGGTGCGCCTGAACGTCAGCGTGATCGCCGAGCAGGGCGGGCGCCGCGAGACCGGATCCTCCGGCGGCGGCGGTCGTTGGGCGCTGGACCGTTTCGACGAGGCCACGCTGCGCCACCATGTGCACGAGGCGGTGCGCCAGGCGGTGCTGAACCTGGAGTCGCGCCCGGCCCCCGCCGGCGAGATGAGCGTGGTGCTGGGCTCGGGCTGGCCCGGCATCCTGCTGCACGAGGCCATCGGCCATGGGCTGGAAGGCGATTTCAACCGCAAGGGCTCCAGCGCCTTCGCCGGGCGCATCGGCCAGCAGGTGGCCGCGCGCGGCGTGACGGTGCTCGACGACGGCACCCTGCCCGGGCGCCGGGGTTCGCTGAACATTGACGACGAGGGCCACCCCACCGAGCGCACCGTGCTGATCGAGGACGGGGTGCTGGTCGACTACATGCAGGACTCGCTGAATGCGCGCCTGATGAAGCGCAATCCCACCGGAAACGCCCGGCGCGAGAGCTACGCCCATGTTCCCATGCCCCGCATGACCAATACCTACATGCTGGCCGGGGACAAGGACCCGCAGGAAATCGTCGCCAGCCTCGATCGCGGCCTGTACGCGGTGAATTTCGGCGGCGGCCAGGTGGACATCACCAGCGGCAAGTTCGTGTTCTCCGCCAGCGAGGCCTGGTGGGTGGAGAACGGCAAGCTGCAGTACCCCGTCAAGGGCGCCACGCTGATCGGCAACGGCCCCGACGTGCTGACCCGCGTGAGCATGATCGGCAACGACATGCAGCTGGATCCCGGCGTGGGCACCTGCGGCAAGGAAGGGCAGAGCGTGCCGGTGGGGGTGGGGCAGCCCACGCTGCGCATCGACCGCGTCACCGTCGGCGGCACGGCCTGAACGGGCGCCGGACTAAGTCTGGGCTAAGGCTTGGGTGGCAGACTGTGGATCATGAACCGATCCGCTGAAACCACCGTCTACAACCCGGTAGCGCGCGCGCTGCACTGGTCCATCTTCCTGCTCATCGCTGCCGAGTTCGGGCTGGCCTGGCTGATGCCCGACGTGCGCCGCGACACCCTGCCGGTGGGACTGATCGCCTGGCATATCGGCGTGGGCACCAGCATCCTGGCGCTCATGGTGCTGCGCCTGCTGTGGCGTGCCGGCACCGGCGCCCCGGCCCTGCTGCCCGGCCCCACCTGGCAGCAGCATCTGGCCAAGCTGGTGCACGGGGTGCTGTACGCGGGTTTCCTGCTGCTGCCGGTGCTGGGCTGGATCAACGCCTCCTCTCGCGGCTGGATCGTGCATCTGGCGGGCCTGGTGGGCCTGCCGGCGCTGGCGCCCACGGGGGCCGGCTGGGCGCATGAGATGGGCGACGTGCATCAGGTGGTGGCCTACGTGCTGCTGGGCGCCATCGGCCTGCACGTGGCGGGCGCCTTGTTCCACGCGGTGGTCGAGCGCGACGACACCCTGCGCCGCATGTGGCCGCGACGCGGCTGAACGGCCGCCGCGGCCGGGCCGACTCCCGCCAGCACTTGGCGCGGGGCGCCCGGCATGGTTATACTGGTCGCGCAAACCCTTTCCCGCCATGCATTCCGCCCGCTTCTGGTTTTACGGCTTTTTTTGGTTCTCGCACCGCGCCGGCGGAGGGAGAGGGCAGAGTTTGAGCTGAACCCACGAATTCCTCAAGAAACCGCCGGCCAAGCCCGGCGGTTTTTTTTCGCCGGGTCCGCGCCGGAATCCCTCAGCAGGAGCCTCAGGAGATGTCCGTGCTCGATCCCTCCAGTCCCGATTTCGTTCCCGAGCGCCAGGCGGCGGGAGCCACCCCCGTGCCGCCCACCGCGGAGCGCACCTCGGCCACCGACGACGAGCGCGTCGAGGACGTGCGCCCGCTGCCGGCTCCCGAGCAGTTGATCCGCCGCCTGCCCATCGCCGGCAGCGCGGTCGAGACCCTGATCGGCGACACCCGGCGCGCCGTGCACCGCATCGTGCAGGGGCAGGATGACCGCCTGCTGCTGGTCATCGGCCCTTGTTCCATCCACGACCCTCGCGCGGCGCGCGAGTACGCCCAGCGCCTGGCCGAGCAGCGCAGGCGCCACGCCGGCGAGCTCGAGGTGGTGATGCGGGTGTACTTCGAGAAGCCGCGCACCACGGTGGGCTGGAAGGGGCTGATCAACGACCCCTACCTGGACCAGAGCTTTCGCATCGACGACGGCCTGCGCATCGCGCGCGAGCTGCTCATCGACATCAACCGCCTGGGCGTGCCCGCCGGCAGCGAGTTCCTGGACGTGATCTCGCCGCAATACATCGGCGATCTCATCTCCTGGGGCGCGATCGGCGCGCGCACGACGGAAAGCCAGGTGCACCGCGAACTCGCCTCGGGCCTGTCGGCCCCGATCGGCTTCAAGAATGGCACCGACGGAAACCTGCGCATCGCCATCGACGCCATCCTGGCGTCGCGCCGGCCGCATTCCTTCCTGTCGGTGCACAAGAGCGGGCAGGTCTCCATCGTGCAGACCCGCGGCAACCAGGACACCCACGTGATCCTGCGCGGCGGCAAGAAGCCCAACTACGACGCGCACAGCGTGCGCGCGGCCTGCGAGCAGTTGCGCGCGGCGGCGCTGGAGTGCCGGCTGATGGTCGATTGCTCCCACGCCAACAGCGAGAAAAAGCACGAGCGTCAGCTCGAGGTGGCGCGCGACATCGGCGCGCAGCTGCGTGCGGGCGAGCGCTGCATCTTCGGGGTGATGGCGGAAAGCCACCTGCTCGACGGCGCGCAGAAATTCAACCCCGGCCAGCATGACCCCGCTGCGCTGCGCTACGGCCAGAGCATCACCGATGCCTGCCTGGGCTGGGAGGACTCGCTGCGCCTGATGGAGGAACTGGCCGACGCCGTGCGCGAACGCCGCGCCCGCGAGCGGGCGTAGGGGCTCGGCCGGCCTGCCTACAATGTCGTGCTGGAGCCCCTGGCGCGGATGGTCCGCGTGCGGGGCCACGCACGATGCACCCGCATGACTGACACTCCGCTGTTGAACACCACCATCCAATCCCTGCCGCTGGTCGGACGCGGCAAGGTGCGCGACAACTATGCCGTCGGAGACGACCTGCTGCTGATGGTCGCCACCGACCGCATCTCGGCCTTCGACGTCATCATGGACCAGGGCATTCCCGGCAAGGGGCGCACCCTGACCGAGATCTCCTGCTTCTGGTTCGGACTGCTGGAGGATGTGATCCCCAATCACCTCACCAGCATCGATCCGGAATCGGTGGTGGCCCCGGCCGAGCGCGACCAGGTGCGCGGCCGCTCCCTGGTCGTGCGGCGCCTGCGCCCGCTGCCCATCGAGGCCGTGGTGCGTGGCTACCTGGCCGGCTCGGGCTGGAAGGACTACCAGGACAGCGGCAGGGTCTGCGACATCGAGCTGCCCAAGGGCATGCAGCAGGCGGCGCGCCTGCCGCACCCGATCTTCACCCCGGCGATCAAGGCCGAACTGGGCCAGCACGACGAGAACATCGACTTCGGCCAGATGGTGCGCATGGTGGGGGTGGAAGTCGCGGCGCAGATCCGCGACGTGAGCCTGGAGATCTATGCCCGCGCCGCCGAGCATGCGCAGTCGCGCGGCATCATCCTGGCCGACACCAAGTTCGAATTCGGCCTGGACGCGCAGGATCGCCTGGTGTGGATGGACGAGGCGCTGACCCCCGATTCCTCGCGCTTCTGGCCGGCCGACCAATGGCGCGAGGGCATCTCGCCGCCCAGCTTCGACAAGCAGTACCTGCGCGACTGGCTCGAGCAGGTGCCGGGCTGGAACAAGCGGGCGCCCGCGCCCACGCTGCCCCCCGAGGTGGTCGAGGCCACCGCGGCGCGCTATCGCGAGGCGCTGCAGCGCCTCGCGGCGAAGTAGGTCCGGCGGCCGGCGCCTTCAGCTGAGCACGGTCATGCTCAGGCGCCGGCGGTAGGACTCCACCGTCGGGTCCACGGCCGGAACCTGGCCGTCGGTGGTCTTCTGCGGCGGCGGGGCCATCAGTTCGAGCACCGCCACGTAGGCCTTGCGCGCGGCCTGGTCGGCCCAGTTCTTGTCGCGCATGAGGATTTCCAGGAGCTCGTCCATCGCCGCGGTCCACTGGCGCTGGGCCATCGCCCGCTGCGCCAGCGCGAAGCGGGCGGCGAAGTCGCGGCGGTCGGCGGCGATGCGTGCGCGAAGCGCCTCGTCGGCGGGCGCCTGGGCGGCAGCGTCGATGGCGTCCATCCATTCCTTGAGCGCGTTGGCCAGGGAGTCGATGGCCAGCTTGCCGGCCAGGGGTTCGAAGGCGCGGCGTGCGTCGTCCAGGCGTCCGCCCTCCAGCAGGGCTTTCACATAGCGCCCGCGCAGCGCATCGTCTGCCGGATTGGTGGCCAGACCCTGCTGCATCTGCTCCAGCGCCGCGCCAGGGTCCTGCGGCGCGTCCAGCTCTGCCTCGGCCGCTTCCTCGGCCGGCTCCTCGGCCGCGGCGGGGACGTGGCGGTCGAGGAACTGGCGGATCTGCCCTTCGGGCAGGGCGCCCACGAAACCGTCCACCGGCTGCCCGTCCTTGAGCAGCACCACCATGGGGATGCTGCGCACGCCGAAGGCGGCAGCCAGGTCCTGCTCGTCCTCGGTGTTGATCTTCACCAGCTTGAAGCGCCCTTCGTAGGCGGTCTCCAGCTTTTCCAGGATCGGCCCCAGCGTGCGGCAGGGGCCGCACCACGGGGCCCACAGGTCGACCAGCACCGGCAGGCTGCGCGAGGCCTCGACCACCTCGGTCTCGAAATTGGCTAGGTTGGCGTCGATCATGGCGTTAGGTTCTCCAAAACCCTGATATGGGGGCGGGCGGCTGCGTTTTCCAGGCCCGGGCTGCGAGGGCCGTCGCGCTTTCGCCTCCGGGGCGCCCGAATGCGTGAAGCATACCGGCGCCGGTAAAATGGTGGGCTTTTCACGTTGGGGGACCGAAGATGGCCTTGGTCGGCGTGGTGATGGGTTCGAGTTCCGACTGGGACGTGATGCAGCACGCGGCGCAGATGCTGCAGCGCCTGCAGATCCCCTTCGAGGCACGCGTGGTGTCGGCGCACCGCATGCCGGATGCGATGTTCGAGTACGCGGCCAGCGCGCGTGCGCGCGGTGTCTCGGCGATCATCGCCGGCGCCGGCGGCGCCGCGCACCTGCCGGGCATGCTGGCGGCCAAGACCACCGTGCCGGTGCTGGGCGTGCCGGTGCCCAGCCGCCACCTGCAGGGGCAGGACTCGCTGCTGTCCATCGTGCAGATGCCCAAGGGCATCCCGGTGGCCACCTTCGCCATCGGCGAGGCCGGCGCGGCCAACGCCGCGCTGTTCGCCGCGGCCATGCTGGCGGCCGGCGACGAGCAGCTCTTGCAGCGCCTGGAGGCCTTCCGCGCCGAGCAGACGGCGCAGGCCAGCGCCATGCGGGTGGGGCTGTGACGCGCTCGGCGCAGGCATTCATCGCCCCCGGCGCCGTGCTGGGCGTGCTGGGCGGCGGCCAGCTGGGGCGCATGTTCGCGCAGTCGGCCCAGTCCGCCGGCTACGAGGTGGTGGTGCTCGAGCCGCAGGCCGGCGCGCCCGCGGCGCAGGTGACCACGCGCCACGTGTGCAGCGCCTATGACGACGTGGACGGGTTGCACCAGGTGGCGCGCGTGGCGGGCGCGGTGACCATCGAGTTCGAGAACGTGCCGGCGGCGGCCCTGCAATGGCTGGATCAGCACGTGCGCCTGGCGCCGCATGCGCCCGCGGTGGCCGTGTGCCAGGACCGCGCGCAGGAAAAGGCCTTGTTCCAGCGCCTGGGGGTGCCCTGCGCGCCGCATGCCGTGGTGCAGGATGCCGCGGACTGCGCGGCCGCCGCGGCCGCGGGCGAGCTGTTTCCCGGCATCCTCAAGACCGCGCGCATGGGCTATGACGGCAAGGGCCAGGTCAGCGTGCACGAGGGCTCCGGGCTGGAGGCCGCCTGGCGTTCGCTGGGCGGCGTGGCCTGCGTGCTGGAGCGCCGGCTGGATCTGGATTACGAAATCTCGGTGGTGCTGGCGCGCGGCGCCGACGGCTGCATGGTCCATTTCGAGCCGCAACGCAACGTGCATCGGGACGGCATCCTGTTCAGCAGCACCTCGGCGCCCGGAGTGATTCCCGAGGGCGTGGCCGAGGCCGCCGTGCGGGCCGCCCGCGGCGTGGCCGAGGGGCTGGACTACGTGGGCGTGCTGTGCGTGGAATTCTTCGTCACCCGCGACGGCCGGCTGGTGGCCAACGAGATGGCGCCGCGCCCCCACAACTCCGGGCACCACACCCTCGATTCCTGCGACGTCTCGCAGTTCGAGCTGCAATGGCGCTGCCTGGTCGGCGCGCCGCTGCCGCAGCCGCGTCGCCACAGCGCGGCGTTGATGCTCAACCTGCTGGGCGATGTGTGGTTCGACGCGCAGGCCGGCCAGCGCGAGCCCGACTGGGCCGGCGTGCTGGCGCTGCCCGGCGCGCATCTGCACCTGTACGGCAAGCACGAGCCGCGCGCCGGACGCAAGATGGGGCACCTGAGCTTCACCAGCGACTCGCTTTGCGCGGTCGAGGCGGCCGCGCGCGCGGCCTGCACGCTGCTCGGGCTGGCGCCGTTCTGACCCGGCATGCGCGAGACCGCACCATGAGCCACCACGCCGTCGTTCCCGCGGGCCCGCGGGAAATCCTCGAGGCGGTCGGCCTGCTGGAGGCCGGCAGCCTGGTCGGGCTGCCCACCGAAACCGTGTACGGGCTGGCCGCCGATGCCGGCAACGATGCGGCCGTGCGTGCGATCTATGCCGCCAAGGGGCGTCCGGCCGATCACCCGGTGATCGTGCACCTGCACCGGCGGGCCGACCCCCTGCGCTGGGCGGCCGTGCTGCCGCCCGCGGCGCGCGCGCTGATCGAGGCCTTCTGGCCCGGGCCGCTGACCCTGGTGCTGCCGCGTCGCGCCGGCGTCGCCGAGACCTGCGCGGCGGGCCAGGACACCATCGCGCTGCGCTGTCCGGACCACGCGGTGGCGCAGGCGGTGCTCGAGCGCCTGCATGGCGGCCAGGGCGGCCTGGCGGCACCCTCGGCCAACCGTTTCGGGCGCATCAGCCCGACACGCGCAGAGCATGTGCGCGCCGAACTCGGCGAGGCGGTGGCCATGGTGCTCGACGGGGGCGAATGCGCCATCGGCATCGAAAGCACCATTGTCGATTGCAGCGCGGACAGCCCGCGCATCCTGCGCCCCGGCGGGCTGTCGGCGAGCGATCTGGCGCGGGTCCTGGGTATCGACCAGCAGCGCCTGCAGCCGCAGGAACATGCCGCCCCGGCACCCAGGGTGCCCGGCGCGCTGGCCGCGCACTATGCGCCGCGCACGGCGCTGCGCCTGCGCGACGCATCCGACATCGACGCCCAGTGGCCGGCGCAGGCGGACCATGTGGGGGTGCTGGCCCCGCGCCGTGCGCCGACCGGCGCACCGCCCGAGGCGAGCGCCCACTGGCTGGCTCTGCCGGACACCCCGCAAGGCTATGCGCGGGGCGTGTATGCCGCGCTGCGCGCGCTGGACGCCATGGGCCTGCGCGAGATCTGGGTGCAGCAACTGCCGCCGCAGCGCGCCTGGGACGCCGTGCGCGACCGCCTGCGCCGCGCCGCCCATGGCGCCGGCCCGGGCATCGCCTGAGCCCCGCGCCTGGGCTACAGTGTGCGCGCCTGAGCCGGCAACGCCGCGGGCAATCTCTTTTTCCGAGACTGTATTTTCATACAGTCCTGTGCTACAGTGCCCCGCACCAACAAGACGCGGGCAGGGACGACGATGGCAATCGAACAGGGCAAGACCATGGTGAACGCGGAAAAGGCCAAGGCGCTGGCTGCGGCGCTGGCGCAGATCGAAAAGCAGTTCGGCAAGGGCTCGATCATGCGCCTGGGCGAAGGCGAGGTGGCCGAGGACCTGCAGGTCGTGTCCACCGGCTCGCTGGGCCTGGACATCGCACTCGGCGTCGGCGGCCTGCCCCGCGGGCGCGTGGTGGAGATCTACGGCCCCGAATCCTCCGGCAAGACCACGCTGACGCTTCAGGTCATCGCGCAGATGCAGAAGCTGGGCGGGGTTTGCGCCTTCATCGACGCCGAGCATGCGCTGGATTCGCAATATGCACAAAAGCTCGGCGTGGACCTGCAGGACCTGCTGATCTCCCAGCCCGACACCGGTGAACAGGCGCTGGAAATCGCCGACGCCCTGGTGCGCTCGGGCTCGGTGGACCTGATCGTCATCGACTCCGTGGCCGCGCTGACCCCGAAGGCCGAGATCGAGGGCGAGATGGGCGACTCCCTGCCGGGCCTGCAGGCGCGCCTGATGAGCCAGGCACTGCGCAAGCTCACCGGCACCATCAAGCGCACCAACTGCCTGGTCATTTTCATCAACCAGATCCGGATGAAGATCGGCGTCATGTTCGGCAATCCGGAAACCACCACCGGTGGCAATGCGCTGAAGTTCTACGCCTCCGTGCGCCTGGACATCCGGCGCATCGGCTCGATCAAGAAGGGCGAGGAGGTCATCGGCTCCGAGACCAAGGTGAAGGTGGTGAAGAACAAGGTGGCGCCGCCCTTCAAGCAGGCCGAGTTCGACATCCTGTACGGCGAGGGCATTTCGCGCGAGGGCGAGATCATCGATCTCGGCGTCGCCGCGAAGATCGTCGACAAGTCCGGTGCCTGGTACGCCTACAAGGGCGAGAAGATCGGCCAGGGCAAGGACAACGCCCGCGAGTTCCTGCGGGAGAACCGCGAACTGGCGCTGGAGATCGAGAACGCCGTGCGGGCTGAACTGGGCGTGCGCGCCATGCCCACCGACGGCGTCGCCGCGAAGGCGGAGGCGGCCGAGGAGTGAGGGACCCGGACGCGCGTCGTCCGCCCACCCGCGGGGAATTGCGCGCGAGCGCGCTGCGCATGCTCGCGCTGCGCGAACATGGGCGCGCCGAACTCGAGCGCAAGCTCTCCCGGCCGCGCGGCGAGCGCGAAGCGCCGCCGCCCGCGCTGCTGAGCCAGGTGCTCGACGAGTTGCAGGCGCAGGGCCTGCTCGACGAGGCGCGCTTCGCCCAGGCCCTGGCGCGGCGCGTGGCGCGCCGCCATGGCAGCCTGCGGGTGCTGGGCGAGCTGCGCCGGCACGGGCTGGACGAGGCCCTGGTCGAGCGCGCCGCAGGCGAGGCCCTGGGTGAACTCGAGCCGGAGTCCCAGCGCGCCCTGCGCCTGCTGCTGCGCCACCACCCCCTGCCGCCGGCCGACGCGGCGCAACGCGCGCGCCAGATGCGTTTCCTGCAAGCACGAGGCTTCGGCAGCGATGCGATCCGGGCGGCGTTGCGTGATCGCGGCGCGAAGGTCCCGGATTCCGAACCGCTCGACGATGCCGGCGATTGAGGGCCGCGCGCCGCGCGGTACGCCCTTTGCGGGCTGCTAGACTTGCCTTTTGCGCTGCATCAATTTCCCGTGTCGACCACGTGCTGTTGCGCAGCCCGCGCCTGCCGCGCGCTCCCAGTGAGCGTGCGCCGGGGGGCTGCGCAACGGCACCACCGCAGCGGCGCCGCCAGGGCCGCACGGGGTCGGACCAAGAGCCATGGTCCGAGCCAGCGTTTTTCCCATTGGAGAACATCGAATGAAAATCCACGAGTACCAGGGCAAGCAGATCCTGCGTGAGTTCGGCGTGCCGGTTCCGCGCGGCATCCCCGCCTTCACGGTCGATGAGGCGGTGCACGCCGCCGAGCGGCTGGGCGGCCCCGTGTGGGTCGTCAAGGCGCAGATCCACGCCGGCGGCCGTGGCAAGGGCGGCGGCGTCAAGCTGGCGCGCTCGGTCGACGAGGTGCGCCAGATCTCCGGGCAGATGCTGGGCATGCAACTGGTGACCCACCAGACCGGCCCCGAGGGCCAGACCGTGCGCCGCCTGCTCATCGAGGACGGCGCCGACATCCGCAAGGAGTACTACGCGGGCCTGGTGATCGATCGCGCCGCGCAGAAGGTCGTGGTGATGGCTTCCAGCGAAGGCGGCATGGACGTCGAGGAAGTGGCCGCGAAGACCCCCGAGAAGATCCACAAGGTGTGGGTGGAGCCCACCCAGGGCCTGCAGGACGCCGACGCGCTGTCGCTGTGCGAGAAGATCGGGCTGCCCGAGGCCAGCCGCAAGCAGGGCGCGCAGGCGCTGCAGAAGCTGTATCGCGCGTTCTGGGACAAGGACGCTTCGCTGGCCGAGATCAACCCCCTGGTGCTGCAGGGTGACGGCTCGGTGATCGCGCTGGACGCCAAGTTCAACTTCGACGACAACGCGCTGTACCGGCACGAGGAACTGCTGGCCATGCGCGACCTCGACGAGGAGGATCCCGCGGAGATCGAGGCCTCCAAGTACGGCCTGTCCTACATCCAGCTCGACGGCAACATCGCCTGCCTGGTCAACGGCGCCGGCCTGGCGATGGCCACGATGGACACCATCAAGCTGTTCGGCGGCGAGCCGGCCAACTTCCTGGACGTCGGTGGCGGCGCCACCGCGGAGAAGGTCACGGCGGCGTTCAAGATCATGTTGAACAACCCGCAGGTGAAGGCGATTCTGGTCAACATCTTCGGCGGGATCATGCGTTGCGACGTGATCGCCGAGGGCCTGATCGCGGCAAGTCGCGCGGTGGCGCTGAAGGTGCCGCTGGTGGTGCGCATGAAGGGCACCAACGAGGACCTGGGCAAGCGCATGCTGGCCGATTCGGGGCTGCCCATCCTCAGCGCCGAGACCCTGGCCGAGGCCGCGCAGAAGGTCGTCTCCGCCGCCGCCTGAACCCTTGCCGAGGAACATTCCATGTCCATCCTGATTGACAAGAACACCAAGGTCATCACCCAAGGCATCACCGGCAAGACCGGCCAGTTCCACACCCGCATGTGCCGGGACTACGCCAACGGCAAGGCCTGCTTCGTCGCCGGCGTGAACCCGAAGAAGGCCGGCGAGGACTTCGAGGGCATCCCCATCCACGCCACCGTGGCGGACGCCAAGGCAGCCACCGGCGCCACCGTGTCGGTGATCTACGTGCCGCCCGCCGGCGCCGCCGCTGCCATCTGGGAGGCCGTCGAGGCCGACCTGGACCTGGCCATCTGCATCACCGAGGGCATCCCGGTGCGCGACATGATGGAAGTGCGCGCGCGCATGCGGGCCAAGGAGGCTGCGGGCGGCAAGCGTACCCTGCTGCTGGGGCCGAACTGCCCCGGGCTGATCACCCCCGACGAGATCAAGATCGGCATCATGCCCGGGCATATCCACCGCAAGGGCCGCATCGGCGTGGTCTCGCGCTCGGGCACCCTGACCTACGAGGCGGTGGCGCAGATCACCGAGCTGGGGCTGGGCCAGAGCAGCGCCGTGGGCATCGGCGGCGACCCGATCAACGGCCTCAAGCACATCGAGGTACTCAAGCTGTTCAATGACGATCCCGACACCGATGGCGTGATCATGATCGGCGAGATCGGCGGACCCGACGAGGCCGAGGCGGCGCGCTGGGCCAAGGAGCACATGAAGAAACCCATCGTCGGCTTCATCGCCGGCGTCACCGCGCCCCCCGGCAAGCGCATGGGCCATGCCGGCGCGCTGATTTCCGGCGGCGCCGACACGGCCGATGCCAAGCTGGAGGTCATGGAGGCCTGCGGGTTCACGGTGACGCGCAATCCGTCGGAAATGGGCCGCCTGATGCGCAAGGCACTGGGCTGACCGACCCAGGCGGCCACGGTCGCTGAGCCTCGCCCATACCCCCCCTCGCCGAGGCGAGCGGCGTGGTAATCCGGCATCGCATGGCGCCGGGCGCAAGCCCGGCGCCATGTTTTTGGGCGGTCGGCGGCGTGCCTGCGGCTATGCTTGGGTTGCGCGCACCGTGGCCATTCCGAAGCCGCGCGGCGACGCCGGAGTACCTATCTTGCCCCTGGAATCCTTTGCTTCTGCCGCGTTCTGGGCCGCCAGTGCGCAGATCGTCCTGATCGACCTGCTGCTGGGCGGGGACAATGCCGTGGTCATCGCCATGGCCAGCCGCCGGCTGGCCGCCCACCAGCGTCGGCGCGCCATCATGCTGGGTACCGTCGGGGCGGTGGGCATGCGCATCGTGCTCACCCTGTTCGCGGTGCGCCTGCTGGAATTGCCCGGGCTGAAACTGGCCGGAGGCCTGCTGCTGGGCTGGATCGGCATGCGCCTGATGCTGCCCGAGGCCCACGACGCGAAGGTGGAGGAAGCGGACGAGCTGTGGAGCGCCGTGCGCATCGTCATCGTCGCCGACCTGATCATGAGCCTGGACAACGTGGTGGCCATCGCCGCGGCCGCGCGCAACTCGGCGGCCGAGCACGAGTGGATCCTCGTCATCTTCGGCCTGGTCCTGAGCGTGCCGATCATCGTCTGGGGCAGCGCGCTGGTGATCCGCCTCATCACGCGCTTCCCCGTGGTGATCGTGCTGGGCGCCATGATGCTGGGCTGGATCGCGGGCGGTCTTTGCGCCACCGACCCGCTGCTGCATGGCTGGCTGCAGGCGCAGTCCTGGGGCGAGTCGGCGCATCTGCTGGCGAGTGCCGTCGGTCTGCTGCTGGTGTGGCTGGGCGGCAGCTGGATGCGCCGGCGTCGTATGCCGCCGGGCATGCGCGGTTTCTGAGGCGGACATGCGAAACCACGCCCACGGCCCCGTGCTGAGCCTGGAGATGGCCAGCTGCACCGATCGCGGACGCAACCGCGAGCACAACGAGGACGCGCTCGCCTGCGACGCGCTGGCCGGCGTGGCCGTGCTGGCCGACGGCATGGGGGGCTACGCGGCCGGCGAGGTGGCCAGCGGCGCCGCGGCGGCGCAGATCGCCTCCGACCTGGCGCGCCTGAAGATCGAGTACCCCGGCGTCAGTCCGGCCGATCTGATGCAGGCCATGCACGACTCGATCCGCAGGGTCAACGACCAGATCTACCGCGCCGCCCACAAGGATCCGCGCTATACCGGCATGGGCACGACCCTGGTTGCCGCAGCTTTCACCGGGCAGGTGGCGGTGATCGCGCATGCCGGGGATTCGCGCGCCTATCTGTTGCGTGACGGCCACCTTCGGCGCATGACCAAGGATCACTCCCTGTTGCAGGAACGCATCGATCTGGGCCTGCTCCAGGCCGACGATCCCGCGGGCGATTCCATGCGCAACCTGATCACCCGCGCGCTGGGCGTGGACCCCTTCCTGGAGCCCGAGATCGGCGTGCACGGCCTGCGCGACGGCGATCTGGTGCTGTTGTGCTCCGACGGCCTGAACGACATGATCGACGACGCGAGCATCGAGCAGACCCTGCGCGAGCATGGGGATGTGCCCGACGAGGCGGCCCGGATGCTGGTGGAGCACGCCAACGCCGCCGGGGGACGCGATAATATCTCCGTCATCCTGATCGGACTGCGCCTTGGTGAGCCGCCCCGCGGCGCGCGCTGATGCCTGTCCCGCCGCCGCCGGTTCGTCCGGCCATCCCATCCACGAGGTAGTCCGCCATGGCCAAGCTGGTCATTTTTCTCGATGACAAGGTGCTCAAGGAAGTGGCCCTGAACAAGGACCGCATCACGCTGGGGCGGCGCCCGCACAACGACGTGGTGATCGACAACCTGGCGGTCAGCGGCGAGCATGCGGTGCTGCTGCGCGAGGGCGAAGGCTACGTGGTGCAGGATCTGGGCAGCACCAACGGCTCCTACATCAACGGCAAGCCGGTCAAGCGCGCGCCTTTCCGCGAGGGCGACAGCCTGGACATCGGAAAGTACACCCTGCGCCTGCTGTCCGACGCGAGGGCCTCGGCCTTCGCGGGCTCGCGCTTCGCGCCTTCGGGCTACACGCCTTCGGGCTACTCGAGCACCGGCGCGCGTTCCGGTGCGGCCACGGCCACGGGCACGCAGGTCTCCGACTCGACCTCGCGCTCCACCCAGTACCAGGAGCTTGGCGGCACGCCGCTGAAGCTGCGGGTGGTCAACGGCTCCTCGGCCGGAGCCGAGCTGGCACTGGACAAGTCGCGCACCACCTTCGGCCAGCGCGGTGTGATGGTGGTGGCCATCCAGCGCAATCCGCGGGGCTACGAGCTTTCGCAGATCGAGGGCGACGAGCGGGTGCGCATCAACGGCACCGCGCTGGGCGTGGTGCCGGTGGTGCTGAGCGCCGGGGACGTGATCGAGATGGCCGGCGGCACCCGCGTGCAGTTGCTCAGCGCCTGAGGCGCTTCGGGCAGCTCCGGCGCGCCTCGGGCGCGCCTCGCATCGGTGGCGGCGACCTCAGCCGCCCACCCGCATCACCTTGAGCATGTTCGTGCCGCCCGGGGCGCCGATGGGCTCGCCGCAGGTGATGGCGTAGCTGTCGCCGTGCGCCAGCACCCCGATCTCGCACAGGCGCTGCTCGGCCTGGCGCAGGGCCTCGTCGCGCTCGCTGGAGAACACCATGTGCAGCGCGCGCACGTTGCGGTACAGCGCCATGCGCCGCACCGAAGCCTGGCGGGGTGACAGCGCGATGATGGGCATGCGCACGCGGTGCCGGCTCATCCACAGCGCGGTGGAGCCCGATTCGGTCAATGCGGTGATGGCGCGGCAGCCCAGGTGGTGCGCGGTGAACAGCGCGGCCATGGCAATGGACTGGTCGATGCGCGTGAAGGTCTGGCCGATGAAATCGGCCTCCAGCTTGAGTTCCTCGAAGCTCTCGGCTTCCACGCAGATGCTGGCCATGGCCTCGACGGTCTCGACCGGATAGCGGCCCGCCGCGGATTCGGCCGACAGCATCACCGCATCGCTGCCGTCGAGCACGGCGTTGGCCACGTCGGACACCTCGGCGCGCGTGGGCACGGCGTTGGAGATCATCGACTCCATCATCTGCGTGGCGGTGATGACCAGGCGGTCGAGTTCGCGCGCGCGCCGGATCATGCGCTTTTGCAGCGCGGGAACCGCGGCGTTGCCCACTTCCACGGCCAGGTCGCCGCGCGCGACCATGATGCCGTCGGAGGCCATCAGGATCTCGTCCAGGTGGGGGATGGCCTCGGCGCGTTCGATCTTGGCGATCAGGCCGGGGCGATGGCCGTAGGCCTCGCCGGCCACGTTGGCCAGCTGGCGCGCCATTTCCATGTCGGTGGCGCTTTTCGGGAAGGACACCGCCACGTAGTCGGCCTGGAAGGCCATGGCGGTGCGGATGTCGTCCATGTCCTTGGCCGTCAGCGCGGGCGCCGTCAGGCCGCCGCCCTGCTTGTTGATGCCCTTGTTGTTCGACAGCTCGCCGCCCACCACCACGGTGGTGATGATGCGGGTGCCCTGCACCGCGTCCACCGTCAGCACGAGCAGGCCGTCGTTGAGCAGCAGGCGGTCGCCGGGGCGCACGTCGCGGGGCAGGTCCTTGTAGTCCAGGCCCACGCATTCGTCGTTGCCCAGCTCGCAGGATGCGTCGAGGGTGAAGCGCTGGCCGGGCTGCAGCTGGATCTTGCCGTTCTCGAAACGTCCGACACGGATCTTCGGGCCCTGGAGGTCGGCCATGATCGCCACCTCGCGGCCGCAGCGCGCCGCGGTCTCGCGCACCAGCGCCGCGCGGTCGATGTGGTCCTGCGCCTTGCCGTGGGAGAAGTTCAGGCGCACGACGTCGACCCCGGCGCGCAGCATGCGCTCGAGGATTTCCGGGGAGGAACTGGCGGGGCCGATGGTGGCGACGATCTTGGTGGCTCGGGACATGGCGGGCAAGAAGGTGGAAAAGGGCGGTCGCGCCGCGGCGCAGCGCCCGCGGTCGCAGTCAGTGTAGGCGCTCGCGAGGTCTCCCGGATGACACGGGCGCCGCCCGTGCCTCCGGCCTGAGGCCGCGAAGCGCTGCTGCCTATTTGCGCGGGACCTCGATGCGCCGGATCACCGGAGCATGTTGCAGCACGTCGAGGACTCGTGCCACCCCGGGGTTGCCCGCAAGCCCGGCCGCCTCGGCCAGCGGGCCGAAGTTGCGCGTGGTCTGCGGCGCGTACAGCCAGAAGGCGTGCGCGGTGTAGTGCGCCAGGTCCAGGGCCTCGCGCTCGCGCCCCAGGCGCAGCAGCACGATCATGCGCCGCGACAGCAGGCCGGGGTCGCCCCAGACATGGGAGGAGCGCTCCAGCAGGGCCAGTTCCTGCAGCAGGCGCGCGTGGTCGTCGTCGGGGGCGGGCAGGACGGAAGCGGCCTCGGGGAACTGCGCCAGCGGCAGGAAGAACCAGTCCTTGCGCATCGCCAGCTGCCGCAGGGCGAGGCCGGTGCTGGCGTCGGCGGCGAAGATCATCGAGGTGCGCACGTAATCGAGCTGCGCCTTCGCCGTCAAGGCCAGCGCGACACCCGCCGCCACCAGCATGGGAGCGCGTGCCACCCCGCGCGCGCCGGGCGCTTCGCGGGCGCCGGAGGCAGCCTCGGCCGCGCCTTCGGCCCAGCCCAGGAGGAAGGCGAAATCCAGCAGGAAATAGGCGTACCAGAGGGGATATTCGACCAGGCTGTGCAGCCCCAGGAAGGCCACCCCCAGCAGCGGGGCGAGCGCCGCGCGCCGGGCCTCGGCTCCCTGCGCGCGGCGCCGCCAGGCCCCGGACACGCGCCACAGCCAGCCCAGGCCCAGCGCCAGCGCGGGCAGGGTGCCGACGATGCCGGTCTCGGCCAGCAGTTCCAGCAGCAGGTCGTGCGCGTTGTCGATGTTCTCCAGCGGAAGGGGGTGCAGGTGCCCGGCCACCGAGGCCTGCTCCAGGCCCCAGCCGATCTGGCCCCAGCCCCAGCCGCGCACCGGATGCATGCGGAACACCTCCCAGGCGTCGCGCCAGATGATGGAGCGTGCGTTCACCGGCTGGTCGATCTGGCGCGACAGCGCGCTCAGGTAGCTGATCCAGCCCAGATGGCTGGCCAGGTGCAGCGCCGCCCACCAGGCCAGGTACAGCAGCGGCGCCGCCAGCAGCGCACCCATGCGCGCGTCGCGCCAGGGCCGGGGCCAGGCCAGCAGCACCAGCAGCGCCAGGATCAGCACGTGCACCGTGCCGGTGCGCGAGCCACTGACCACCAGCGCCCAGGCCAGCGCGGCGCTGGCCAGCCAGGTGAGCAGGGCGCGTCCGCGCGGCGCCAGCACCGCCAGTCCGACGTAGCCCAGCGCCACCGCGGTGGCGTAGTGGTTGGGCTGCCGCAGATTGCCGTACACGCGCCCGCTGCCCGGGTAGCTGATCAGGTCGAACACCCAGGCGGCATGCCCGGCCAGCCAGCGGCTGCCCGCGGGCGACTGCCACATGGCGAACTGCGCCAGGCCCAGCGCCACCTGCAGCAGCGCCTGCAGCAGCAGGGCCCAGGCGGCCACCTCGATCCATCGCGTGCGCCCGGCCAGTCCGCGGGCAAGCGCCGCGATCAGTCCCGCCCCGAGCAGCAGCGCCACCGCGAGCCAGCCCTGGCCGGGATAGGCGAGCTGCCCGGACAGCGCCTGCAGGCCGATCACGGCGGCCAGCCCGGCGAACACCCAGGTGGACCATCCGGGGCGCGCACGTAGTCCCAGCCATGCCGCGCCCGCGGCCAGCAGGCCCCAGGCCCAGGCGGCGACGAACATCGAGCCCATTTTCGCGCTCGGACCCGGGTCCCAGGGCCAGATCAGGCCCAGGCCCAAGGCCGCCAGAAGCAGCGCGGCGGCCCAGGGGGGAATGTCGTCGGCAAGCTTCGGGGCGGATGGGAGATTCATTTGGGCAGCATCTTGTCCAGCGCTTTGTCCTGTTCGAGGCGTTGCTGCAGCGCGCGCAGCCGGGCATCGATGATCGAGGCCTCGAAATAGTCGGCCCCCGGCGTGCGCTGAGCGATGTGCAGCTGCAGCAGCGCGGCCTCCAGATTGCCGTCGAGGGCATAGGCCTCGGCGGTGGCCCGATGCTGGGCCGCGTTTTCTCCGCAGGCGGCATAGGCCTGCGCCAGCCAGGTCCACATCTGCTCGTCGTGCGGGTGCAGCACCGTCTGCTCGCGCAGGAAGTCGCGCGCCTGGGTGCGGGTGGACGGGCTCGCGAGCAGGGCGCGCGCCTGCAGATGCAGCACGGCGCGCGAAGCCGGCGCCGTCTTGCGCAGGCCCTGGGCGAGGGCCAGGGCTTCGGCGTTGCGATGATGGGCCAGCAGCAGGTCGCCTTGCAGGAGGTCCAGCGGCACGCGCTGCAAGGCGTCGAAGCCGGCGGCCAGTTGCTGCGAGCGTTGCAGCGCGGCCTCGGCCTGGTCCAGATCGCCGGCGCCCAGCCAGGCCATGGCGGCACAGTAGGCCCAGGCGGCGTGCTGCGCCGGCCAGCGCTCCGGGCGCCCGGGCTGCGGCTGTTCCATGCTGCGCGCGAGACGGCGCAGGTCCTGCGCGCGCGTGGGCTGCAGGCCGCGCGCTCGCGCGTTCATGAGCCAGAAGCTCAGCGTGGTGTCGGGAGGCAGCGGCGCATTGCCCCCGCGGGCCTCGGCGTCGGCGATGCGCTCGCTGGTCAGCGGGTGATCCTGCAGGAAGGCATAGACGTCGGAATCGTCCAGGCGCGACAGGCTTTGCAGGCGCTCGAGCATGCTCGCCATGGCCTGCGGCGGATAGCCGCTGGCGCGCAGCACGCTGGTGCCCACGCGGTCGGCGTCCCGCTCGTTGTTGCGCGAGAAGCGCAGCTCGCGGTCCATCGTTGCGGCCTGCCCCCCCATGATCAGGCCCTCCGCGGCCTGGCCGGAGCCGCCCGCGGCGGCCAGTACGCCCAGCACCAGCGAGCCGATGGACAGCGCGCTGTCGGCCCCGGCCCGCGCCAGGCGCTGCTCGACGTGGCGCTGGGTGATGTGCGACATCTCGTGCGCGAACACCGCCGCCACCTGGGCGCGGGCCTGCGCGTCCACGACCATGCCCGTGTGCACGCCGATATGGCCCCCGGGCAGTGCGAAGGCGTTGAAGGTGGGGTCGCGCAGCAGGAACACCTCGAAGTGCCTGGGCGCCTCGGGCTCGGCGCTGGCCAGGGCGGCCTTGCGCAGGCTGTCGACGATGTCCTGCAGGTAATCGCGCAGCAGCACGTCGCGCAGGTAGCTGGGGTCCCGGCGCAGTTCGGCCATGATGCGCTCGCCCAGGCGCTGCTCGACGGCCGGGCTGAGCAGGCCCTGGCCGGCATCGCCCAGCGCCGGCAACTGGCTGATCGGCTCGCCGGCAAGCTCGGCGCGCGCCAGCGGCGCCAGCCCCAGGCCGGCGCAGGCGAGGCAGCGCAGCACGGCACGGCGCGAAGGGGTGTGTTGCCGGCACGCGGTCTGCGCGGCGGCGGGGGGAGGCTTGCGACGGCTGGGCGACATGCGGCGGGGTGCTGCGCTTCGATGCTGGAGGGTTTCGTTGCCGGGGGATTCAGCCTGCCAATGCGGCGAGCGCGCGCTCCTGGCCCTCGGGTTCGAGTTCGCCCAGGACGGCCTGTGCCAGCGGCGCCAGGCGCGAGCAGTCGGCGCGCAGGATCTCCTGCTTGACCCGCAGGATCTGCGCCGGGTGCATGGAGAAGCTGCGCAGGCCCATGCCCAGCAGCAGCCGGGTGAGCTGCGGATCGCCGGCCATCTCCCCGCACACGCTGACGTGCACGGGGTGGCCTTTCCAGCTGTGCGCGGCATGGGCCAGGGAAATGGTCTGCGCCAGCAGCTGCAGCACCGCCGGATGCAGGGGGTCGTACAGATCGGCCACGCTCTCGTCGGCACGGTCGATGGCCAGCGTGTACTGGACCAGATCGTTGGTGCCCACCGAGATGAAATCGAAGTGGCGCAGCAGCAGCGGCAGCATGAGCACCGCGCCGGGCACCTCGATCATCGCCCCCACCTCGACCGGGCCGGCCTCGACGCCCGCGGCGCGGAGCTCCGCCCGTGCCAGATCGAGTTGCACGAAGGTCTGACGCAGTTCCCGCGCGTGGGCCAGCATGGGGACCAGGATGCGCAGCGGGCCGAAGACCGCGGCGCGCAGCAGCGCGCGCAACTGCACCCGGAACATGGCCGGATCGGACAGGCTGTAGCGAATCGCGCGCAGCCCCAGGGCCGGGTTCAGATGGGTGAATTCGCCGTCGCGGTAATCCAGGTCGTCATCCAGGGGCTTGTCGGCGCCGATGTCGATGGTGCGAATGGTCACCGGCTTGCCGCCCATGGACTGCACGACGCGGCGATAGGCCTCGAACTGCTCCTCCTCCCCGGGCAGGTTGCGGCCCCGGTTCATGAACAGGAATTCGGTGCGAAACAGGCCGATGCCGGCGGCACCGGCCGCCAGCGCGGTTTCGCAATCGTCGGGCAGCTCGATGTTGGCCAGCAGCTCGATGGCCTGCCCGTCGAGGGTGCGCGCCGGCGTATTGCGCAGGCGCAGCAGGCGCTGGCGCGACAGCTCGGACTCCTGCTTGCGCACCCGGTAATCATCGATGATGGCGGGGGAGGGGTCGACGATGAGCAACCCGTTGTCGCCGTCGATGATCACCCAGTCGTCCTGGCGGATCAGGCGGCTGGCATCGCGCGCGCCCACCACGGCCGGAATGTCCAGGCTGCGCGCGACGATGGCGGTGTGCGAGGTCTTGCCCCCGATGTCGGTGACGAAGCCACGGAACACGCCCTGCTTGAACTGCATCATGTCGGCCGGGGCGATGTCGTGGGCCACCAGCACGAGGTCGTCGCCCCCGTGCACGCCGCCGGCCAGCCCCTGCGTGCCCTGCAGCGCCCGCAGCAGGCGCTCGACCACCTGCTCGACGTCGGCCTTGCGCTCGCGCAGGTAGCTGTCGTCCATGTCGTCGAAACTGCGGGCGATGACGTCGAGTTGCGCCGTCAGCGCCCATTCCGCGTTGTAGCGCCGGCGCCGGATCCAGCCGGCCGTCTCGCGACCGATCTGCGGGTCGTCGAGCAGCATCATGTGCACGTCCATGAACGCCGCCAGCTCGGGCGGAGCGTCGGGCGGAAGCTCGGCCTGCAGGGTCTGCAGCTCGGCGCGCACGGCGCTGCGCGCCGCGCGCAGGCGGTTCACCTCGGCCTCCTCCTGGCCTGGATCGACGAAATAGTGCGCCACATCCAGTCGGGCCGAGGAAATGAGCACGGCGCGTCCCACGGCCACGCCGCGCGATACGGGGATACCAAACATCTGCAGGGCCATGCGCGCAATGGTACGTGGCCTCGCGCCGGATGGGCGGCGCTGGGAGCCAGGCTAACGCCGGCACTACTCCCGCGCAACTCCGCCCGGGGAGGGCTCGCCTAACTCGGCCAGGTCGAGCACGAAGCAGGCTCCTCCGCCCGGGTTGGCCTGATAGTGGGCGTCGCCTCCGTGCAGGCGCGCGATGCGACGCACCAGCGCCAGGCCGAGCCCGCTGCCCTCGGTGCTGCCGCCGAGCCGCACGAAGGGCTCGAAAATGCGCTCGGCCTGGGCCAGCGGCACGCCGGGACCCTGGTCGCGCACGAAGATGCGCACCCCGCGGCGGCTGCGTTGCACCTCCAGCTGCGCGCCGTCGACGCCGGCGTGCTTGCGCGCATTGCTCAGCAGGTTGCGGATGGCGTGGCGCAGCAGGCGTTCATCGGCGCGCATGCGCACCCAGTCGCCGTGCGCCTCGATGTCCTCGCGCGAGGACTCCTCGGCGGCCACGGCCAGCACGTCGACTTCCTCGATCTGCAGCGCGTGGCTGGCGTCCGCGTCGAGGCGGCTGAACAGCAGGATGGAGCCGATCAGGCGGTCGAGTTCGGCCAGGTCGCGCCGCGCCTCGGCCAGCGCGTCGGCGCGCTGCGCGGCCGCCGCGGCGCCCGGAGCCCCGCGCTCGAGGGTCTCCAGGGTCATGCGCAGGCGCGCCAGCGGGGTGCGCAGCTCGTGCGAGGTGTAGGCCAGCAGGGACTTGTGGCTGCGCACCAGGGCCTCGATGCGCTCGGCCGCCTGGTTGAAGGCCACGGCGAGCGCGGCCACCTCGTCGCCTCCCTCGACCGCCACGCGCGAGCCCAGGTCCAGATTGCCCAGTGCCTGCACGCCGCGCTGCAGGCGCTGCAGACGCCGCGTCAGGCGATGCATCAGGGGCAGCGTGACGGCGCCCACGACGAGGGCGCTGAGCAGCGTGGTGCTCAGCGGGGACAACAGCAGGTGGCGCCAGGGGGAGGGCTTGAGGCCGTACAGGTGGAAAAAGGCCTGCAGTAACTGCTTGCGCAGCTCGGCCTGCTGGGGATCGGAGAAGAACACCATGTGCAGGACCAGCGCCGACACCAGCGACTGCGCCAGCAGCGCGCCCACCAGCGCCAGCGCGATGCGCGC
Organism: Pseudomonadota bacterium; assembly: GCA_021846965.1. Classification (GTDB taxonomy): domain Bacteria; phylum Pseudomonadota; class Gammaproteobacteria; order Burkholderiales; family Burkholderiaceae_C; genus Thiomonas_A. The sequence continues at coordinate 24,877 of JAJZWA010000037.1, forward strand.
GCCCAGGCGCGAGGGCGCGCCGCCGTCGGTCTCCCCGGGCGAGCGTGGGCGCTGCTCGGACGCGCTGGATTCCACGGAGGCCGCTTCGGCCTGTCCGGGCAGGGTCGGAGCGCTCAAGGTACGACCCTCCTGGCCATCATTCCTGGCTGCGCGCGAACACGTAGCCGGCGCCGCGCAGGGTCAGGATGCGCCGCGGATGTCTCGGGTCGTCCTCGAGCACCGCGCGTATGCGGCTGACATGCACGTCGATCGAGCGGTCGTAGACCTCCTGCGCACCGCTGCTCTTGACGGCGTCCAGCAGGAATTCGCGCGACAGCACCCGCCCCGGGTGCCTCGCCAGGGCCAGCAGCAGATCGAACTGGTAGCCGGTGAGCTGGCGCAGTTCGCCGTCGATGCGCGCATGACGGGCCTGGGGGTCGATCTCCAGGCGTCCGAAACGCAGGATCTGCGTGCTGCCCGGCTGTCCCTGGCGCCTTCGCACGATGGCGCGCAGGCGGGCGAGAAGCTCGCGCGGCTCGAAGGGCTTGGCCAGGTAGTCGTCCGCGCCGAGTTCGAGCCCGATCACGCGGTCCAGCGGGTCCCCGCGCGCGCTCAGCACCAGCACCGGCAGGTCGTCGCCGCCACCGCGCAGGCGTCGGCACAGATCCAGCCCGTCGCCATCGGGCAGCATCAGGTCGAGCACCACGGCGTCGAAGCCGGGGCCGTGGCGCGCGGCTTCCAGTTCCTGCTGCGCCAGCGCCAGCGTGGCCGAGCGCCGCACGGTCCAGCCGGCCTCGGAAAGGTACTGCTCGACCATGCGGCCCAGGCGAGCGTCGTCCTCGATCAGCAGCACGCGCTGGCGCAGTCCGGGGGAGAGCGGCGAGGCGGTGGTGGTAGTTGCGGTTTCGGACATGACTTGAGGCCGGACGGGAGCGGACGCTTCGACGCAACTGGCATCATGCGATGCGCGCGTTGCCGGCGTGTTCGCGGGTGTGTCGAAGTATTGCGCAACTCAGGCCCCGGCGTTCGGCCTCCAACACCGCCGCGAAGGCTTATTCGCCTTCGCCGAACTTGTCGCGCACCAGCGCGTCGATGGCGGCCAGGGCCTGCTGGGCGTCGGCGCCCTCGGCTTCCAGCACCAGGCGCGTGCCCTGGCCGGCCGCCAGCATCATGACTCCCATGATGCTCTTGGCATTGACCCGGCGCGTGCCCTTGCTGAGCCAGACCTCGCTGTCGAATTCGGAGGCCAGCTTGGTCAGCTTGGCGGAGGCCCGGGCATGCAGCCCGAGCTTGTTGTCGATCAGGATGTCGAGTCGGGGCATGGGAGGAGCGCGGCACAAGGTTCGCAGGGGGTCGCCTGCGCGGGGGGCGCGGCGTCCGCTTCGATTTCGGCGATCGCCCGCTGCCCGCCCTCGACGGCGCGCTCGACCAGGCGATCCAGGCCCTCGGCGCGGTAACACAGGCAACGCAGCAGCATCGGAAGGTTCACCCCGCCCACCAGGCGCAGCCGCGCGGCTCCGGCGGCATCGAAGACCAGGCGCCGCGCGGTATTGCAGGGCGTGGCGCCCGCGGTGTCGGCCAGCACCAGCACGTCGCCGCCGTCGGCCGACAGGCGCGCGATCGCCTGCTCGGCCTGCCCCAGCAGGGCCTGGGTGTCGGCATCGGCCTGCACGTCCAGTGCTTCCAGGCCCGGGGGCGTCGAGCCGTAGACATGCTCCGCGCAGGCGCGCAGGGCGCTGGCCAGCGGAGCGTGGGCGATGATCAGGATCCCAGGCACGGGAGAGGGGTTGGAACCGGTCGGAAGATCGATGGTAGCTGCATTGCAGCAAAACCGCCTCGGAAAGACCCTGAGCAGGCCCCGTTCCGCCCCGTCACGGGGCGGCGCCCAGCTGCACCGAGCTGGCGAAGGTGTGCGCGGCGTCCTTGCGATAGTCCGAGTCCTTGGCCAGCACGGTGGCCTGGAACACCTGCGTGCCTTGCGCGAACAGCACCACATGCTCGCGCAAGGCGCCACCGCCGGGCGCCTGGCCGGCCAGGTCGAGCTCGACGGCGTCGGGCTGGGCCTTCGAGGCATGCCGGACCTGCGCGGCCTGCTGGTGCAGCACGCGGCCGCGGATGTTGGCGACCGCGTCGCGGTGCAACTCGGCCAGGGCCGGGGCGACCAGCGCGGGCTCCCCCAGGTCGGCATGGGCCAGCGCGAAGGTCATGTGCGCGGCCTCGCAGCCGGTCATGCTCATGTCCAGGTGCTTGCCGGCCAGCACGACGGGCTGGGTCACGCTTTGAGGCTTGCAGGGGTATTGCAGCAGGATGTCCACACCTTGCGGGCCGGCCTGGCGCCAGTCCAGTGCAGGCGAGCAGGCCGCCAGCGCCGTCACCAGGGCCGTCGCCAGCGCCGTGCCCGCCGCGACGCGTGCCGCGCCGGGCCGCTTCGGGCGCGCGAGCGCGCGCGCGACCACGCGCCGGATTGATCGACCGCAAGACCTTTGCGCGTATTCGAGATTTAGCATGCCCGCATTATCCCTGCGCCACGGATCCCGGCGTTCCCGGCCATCCGCCACGACCATGTCCGCCCTTGTGCATCTTGTCGCGCAGCCGCGCGTCGCCGCGTCGCGCCGTGATTTCGCGCGTCGCCTGCTCGCGGGCGCGCTGGCCGCGGGTGCGCTGGCCCTGCCGTTCGCCGCGCGCGCCGACACCCCGCTGCCGGCGGCGCGCGACTTGCGCGCCGAGGCCCGCTCCGCGGCGGCACGCGGCCAGCCGCTGGTGCTGATGTTCAGCCTGCCGGGGTGCAGCTACTGCGAGCAACTGCGACGCAGCACCTACCGCTGGCTGGTGCGCGACGGCGTTCCCGTGCGACAGCTGGAAATGGTCGCCGACTACAGGCTGCTCGGTTTCGACGGCCGCGCGACCGACGGCGCGGCGCTGGGCGCGCACTACGGCGTGCACCTGGCGCCCACGGTGTTGTTCCTCGGCCCCGACGGGCGCGAGATCGGCGAGCGCCTGGTGGGCGCCGGGGTGCCGGACTTCTACGGCGCCTTTGTCGATCGATCCCTGGGGCAGGCCCGCGAGCGCCTCAAGGCGGGGGGTGGCCGCTGAGGCGCGGCAGCCCGCACCAAGCTCGAGCTGCAGCCGAGGGATTTCCCTTATATACTCATACTGGTAGGTGTATCCGAGGGCTGAGGCGGGACTCCCCGTGCAGGCATCCGGAGCACGTCGCAGGCACACGGGGGCAGGAGATGAGGGTTCGCGGGGTGGGATACATGGCAGTCGCCGCGCTGGCGCTGGCGGCCGGGCAGCCGGCATGGAGCCAGGCGCGCACGGTGGACTTCGCGCAGGCCGTGGAGCTGGCGCTGCACCAGAACCCCGACCTGCGGGCGGTGCAGGCCCAGGTCGAGCAGGCCCGCGCGGGCGTGGCGCAGGCCCGCGGTGCACGCCTGCCGCGCCTGAGCCTCGGCCTCGGCGCCACGCGCACCAACGACGCGCTCAACGCCTTCGGCCTCAAGCTGGCCCAGCGAGGCGCGACCTTCAACGATTTCGGCGCCGGGCAGTTCAACCCGGCCCAGCCCGGGGTGCTCGACGTGGCGCCGACCAACCTGAACCACCCGGCTCCCGTGAACGACTTCAGCTCGCGCCTGGAGGCGCAGCTTCCGCTGTACACGGGGGGCAAGTTGCAGGGCTACCTGCGCCAGGCGCATGCGATGCTGCTGGCGGCGCAGGCCGGCGACCGCGCGGCGCGGCAGGAGATCATCGATCATGTGTTGCAGGCCTACGACGGTGTATGGACGGCGCGTGCCTACGAGCAGGTCGCGGCCAAGGCCCTGCAGGCCGCGCAAAGCCAGGTGGACATGGTCGACAAGCTGTACCGCCAGGGGGTGGTGCTCAAGAGCGACCTGCTGGCGGCCCGGGTGAACCTGGAAAACGTGCGCACCCAGCAACAGCAGGCGCAGGACCTGGAAGCACAGGCCATGGACGGCCTGCACGTGGTGCTGGGCGTGCCGCTGGATCAGCCCCTGGAGCTCGGCCCCGCCGTGCAGGTGTCCATGCCCGAGGGCACACCCGCCTCGTGGGTCGCCTCGGCCCAGGCGGACAACCCGCGCCTGGTGGCGCTGGGCGAGCAGGTGGCGGCGGCCGGTGGCCAGGTCGAGGTCGCGCGCTCCGACCTGTACCCCCAGGTCGGGGCCATGGCGCGCTACGAGACCCACGACCCGAACCCGGGCTTCAGCGCGCACAGCTACACCGTGGGCGTGCAGCTGAGCTGGAACCTGTTCGACGGCGGCGTCACGCGCCAGGCCATCGACCAGGCCGCGGCGGCACGCGAGGCCCTGCGCTACAAGCTGCAGTCGGCGCGCGAACAGCTGGGCATGCAGATCCAGGACGCGGCGCGCAAGGCCCATCTGGCCTCCAGCCAGATCGCGGGCCGCGATCTGGCGGTACGCCAGGCCGAGGAGGCCGAGCGCATCGTCGAGCAACGCTACGCCAACGGCGTGGGCACGCTGCTCGAACTGCAGGGCGCGCAGGCCATGCTCGACAAGGCGCGCGCCGACCTCGTGCTGGCGCGCAGCCAGGAGACCACGCAACGCGCCGCATTGCGCCTGGCCCTGGGCCGGCTCGACGCCAGCTCCGTGCAAGCGCGCTGAACCCATCCGAACCCGTTCATCCGTCGAGACTGTCATGACTCACCATTCCTTGTCGGCCACGCTGCGCCCGCTGGCGATCGCGCTTGCCGTGATGCTGGCCGCCGGTTGCTCCCGCCACGAAGCGGCCCCGGGCGCGGCAGCGGCGCGCGTGGTCGACGCCCGCACCGTGACCCTGGCCGCGCAGGAAACCACGGCGCGCACCCTGCTCAGCGGGCTCGTCGCCTCGAGCCAGCAGGTGCAGGTCGCGTCGCGCCTGATGGGCTATATCCGCGCCCTCGACGTGCACGAGGGCCAGCGCGTGAAGGCCGGCCAGCAGCTGCTGCAGATCGACCCCACCGACATCGAGGGGCAGGTGGCACAGGCGCGCGCGGGGCTGGCGCAGGCGCAGGCGAACCTGGCCGACGCGCAATCCGACTACCAGCGCTTCGGCAATCTCTATCGCGCCGACGCAGTGACACGCCAGCAGTGGGACGGCATCCAGCTTCGCTACAAGGTGGCGCAGCAGCAGGTCGCGGCGGCGCGCGCCGGCTTCGACACCGCCGCCTCGCAGATGCGCTACGCCCGCGTGCGCTCGCCCATCGACGGGGTGGTGGTGCAAAAGATGGCCAATGCGGGGGACCTGGCCACCCCCGGGCGTCCCTTGCTGGTGGTCGAGGGCGAGGGACATCTGCAGGTGCGCGTGCAGGTGCCCTCCGAGGTGTTCGGACACCTGCGCATCGGCGAGCAGGTTCCGGTGCTCGCCGGCAGCCGGCAACTCGTCGGCACGGTGGCCGAGGTGGTCCCGGTGGCCGATCCCCTGAGCCATACCCATGGCGTGAAAATCGACCTCCCGGCCGACGCCGGGCTGCCCAGCGGCACCTTCGTGCGCGTGGGCTTCGCGCTGGGCAGCGGCCCGCAGTTGCGCATGCCGGTGGCGGCGCTGGTCGAGCGCGCCGGCATGCAGGGGGTGTTCGTGGTCGACCCCGAGGGCATCGCCCACTTCCGGCTGGTGCGCACCGGCGAGGTCGCGGGCGACCAGGTCGACGTGCAGGCCGGGCTGCGGCCCGGCGACACCGTGGTCACCAGTGATCTCGACCAGATGGTCAACGGCGTGAAGGTCGGCGGAGGCCATCGTGGCTGAACATCTCGGCATGAACAGCGCCGGCCGGCTGGCGCGTGCCTTCGTCAGCTCCAAGATCACCGCGCTGGTGATGGTGGCGCTGACCCTCGCCGGCGTGCTGGCCCTGCTGGTCACGCCGCGGGAGTACAACCCGCAGATCGTCGTCCCGGCCGCCAACATCATCGTGGCCAAGCCCGGGGCGGGGCCGCGCGAGATCCACGATCTGGTGGTCAAGCCCCTGGAGGCGATCATGGCCTCGATGTCGGGGGTGGACCACACCTACGGCTACGCGACCAACGACTTCGGCGTGGTCACGGTGCAGTTCAAGGTCGGCCAGGACCAGCAAAAGAGCCTGGTCAAGATGTACAACCAGTTGATGCAGAACCTCGACCGCATCCCCCCCGGGGCGATGCAGCCGGTGGTCAAGCCCATCGACGTCGACGACGTGCCCATCCTGACCGTGACCCTGAGCTCGAGCAGCCTGGGCCAGAGCCGCTTGCGCGAGGTGGGCACGAAGCTCCTGGCGCACCTGCGCGCCACCCCCGGGGTGTCCTTCAGCCAGGTCGCGGGCGGAGCGCCACGCGCGGTCAACGTGTGGATCTCGCCGGCCCGGCTGGCGGCCGCCGGCATCTCGCTGCAGCAGGTCGACCAGGTGCTGCGCGGCAGCAACGCGGCGGCCCCGCTGGGCAATGTGGTCGATGCCAACCGCGTGGTTCCCGTGCGCATCGACAGTTTTCTCGGCGGAGCCCGCGAGGTCGGCGACATCCTGATCGGGGCGCCCAACGGCAAGCCCGTCTACCTGAAGGACGTCGCCAAGGTCGAGGACGGACCCGAGGAGACCGACTCGCTGTCCCACTTCGCCTGGGGCCCCGCGGCCCAGGGGCGCCCGCAGGGCCAGGAGATGAACGCGGTGACCCTGGTCATCGCGAAAAAGGCCGGCACCAACGCGGTGGTGGTGGTCGACTCGGTGCTGCGCAAGCTGCACACCCTCGAATCATGGGCCCTTCCGCAGGGGGTGCACGTCACCATCACCCGCAATGACGGCGCCAAGGCCGACGAGGCGGTCAACACCCTGGTGGAACACCTCGGCGTGGCCATCATCAGCGTGTCCTTGCTGCTGTGGCTGTTCCTGGGCTGGCGCGAGGCGGCCATTGTCACGCTGACCGTGCCGCTGACCCTGTTCGCCGTGCTCACGGTGGACCTGATCGTCGGCGAGACCATCAACCGCATCACCCTGTTCGCCTTGATCCTGTCCCTGGGCCTGCTGGTGGACGGGGCGATCGTGGTCATCGAGAACATCCATCGGCACCTGCACCACGGGCCGGTCGGCGATTTCGTGCGCACCGTCGTGCATGCCACCAACGAGATCGGCAACCCGACCAACATGGCCACACTGGCGGTGATCCTGGCCTTCGTGCCGATGGCCTTCGTCACCGGCATGATGGGGCCGTTCATGCGCCCGATCCCGGTCAACGTCCCGGTGGCGATGATCGCCTCCCTGCTGCTGGCCTACACCGTGGTGCCCTGGGCGGCGCGGGCCTGGCTGTCGAAAAAGGCGGCACGCCTGCAGTTGCAGCGCAGCGAGCCCCTGGAGGAGGAGCCGGGCGAGCGCGCCGCGCACCAGCCCGACCGACTGCACCGCTCCTACCTGCACGTGTTCGAGCCGCTGCTGCGCAGCCGCATGCGGCGAAACCTCCTGCTCGCGTCCGTGCTCGTGCTGCTGCTGGCCGCGATGCTGATGCCGGCGTGGCAGTTCATCCGCCCCTCGGGCATGAACGGTCCGCTGTCGCCGCTGGGGGTGGAGCTCAAGATGCTGCCCAACGACAACACCAACAGCTTCCTGGTGGAAGTCGACACCCCCGCCGGCTCCTCGCTGGAGCGCACCGACGAGGTCGCGCGCGCGGTGGGAGACGTGCTGGCGCGCAGCCCCGATGTGGTCGACTACCAGACCTTCGTGGGCATGGCCGCGCCCATCGATTTCGCCGCGCTGGTGCGTGGGGACGACCTCAAGCGCGGGGACAACTTCGCGCAGATCCGGGTCAACCTGCTGCCCAAGGATCGCCGGTCGATGTCCTCCCACGCCATCGTGCAGCAGCTTCACGAGCAATTGGCGCCGCTGCGCGCGCGCTTCGCATCCACCTTCATCAAGCTGTACGAGACCCCGCCGGGGCCGCCGGTGCGCTCGCAGGTCATGGCCGAGCTGTACGGCCCCTCCTACGCGAAATTGCGCACGGTGGCCGGGGACGTCCTGAAGGATTTCGACCAGACCTACGGCATGATGAACCAGGACGACTCGGTGACCGCCACCACGGCCGAGTACCGCATCGTCATCGACCGCAGCAAGGCCGCGCAGTCGGGCATCGTGCCCGGGCAGGTGATCGGCCTGCTGCATGACTACATGTCCGGGCTGGAGGTGGGGGCCGTGCACCTGGCCGGTGCCGACGAGCCGGTGAGCATCGTGGTGCGGGTCTCGCGTGCCCAGCGCCAGTCCGCCAGCCAGCTGCTGGACATGCCCATTCGCGGAGCCGGCGGACACATCGTGCCCCTGGGGGCGATCGCGCGGATCGAGCGCACCGACCTGGCCAAGCCCATCTACACCCGCGACCAGCATCCGGTGGTCTACGTGGGCGGCGAGATGGCGCGGTCCAGCCCTGTGTACGCGACCCTGAGCCTGAACAGCCGGCTGGACGGCCACCGGCTGTCCGACGGCACGGTGCTGCGCACCGGCAACCTCGGCTTCACCGACACCCCGCCCTCCGACCTGAAGGGCTACCAGGTGCTGTGGGGCGGCGAGATGCGACTGACCCTGGACGTGTTCCGCGACCTCGGCTCGGCCTTCATCGTGGCCCTGGTGTTCATCTACCTGCTGCTGGTCGCCTACTACAAGTCCTTCATGCTGCCGGTGATCGTCATGGGGGCCATTCCCTTGACCCTGATCGGGGTGTTCCCCGGGCACTGGCTGACCCACCAGGCCTTCACGGCGACTTCGATGATCGGGGTCATCGCCCTGGCCGGCATCGTGGTGCGCAATTCCCTGCTGCTGATCGATTTCATCCTGGATTACCGAGCGCGCGGCTACAGCCTCGAGGAATCGGTGGCCCAGGCCGGGGCGGTGCGCCTGCGTCCGATCCTGCTGACGGCGTTGGCCATCATCTTCGGCTCGGCCATCATGATCACCGACCCGGTGTTCGGCGGCCTGGCCGTGTCGCTGATTTTCGGCACCCTGCTGTCGACCCTGCTGACCCTGATGGTCATTCCGCTGATCTATTACATCTGGCAAGTCCGATTCGTACTCCCGCGCGCCGCGGGAAAGGCCTGAATCCCTGAACCCCTGGAGCCCTCCATGACCACTGAACGCTATATCCGCATCCTCGCTGGCAGTTTCATCCTCGTCTCGCTGCTGCTCGGCGCCCCCGCCAGCCCGCTGTACGTGTCGAGCTGGTTCCTGTGGTTCACCGCCTTCGTCGGTGCCAATCTGCTGCAGTTCGGCTTCACGAACTTCTGCCCGATGGCCCTGATCCTGCACCGTCTGGGAGTGTCCGACAGCCCTTCCTGCGCTCGCTGATCGGGCAGGCCGGCCATGGCGGGCCAACCCGGCAATCGCCGCAGTGGGTATCATCGGCGAAGCGCCGGCGACGTACCGGACGCGAAATCCCCCCATTGCGGAGACTCCTCGATGTCCGTTCTGACCAACGCCGCGTCGCGCACCGATATCCTGAACCGGCTCAAGCGCGCCGAAGGGCAATTGCGTGGCGTGCAGCGCATGATCGACGAGGGTGAACCCTGCCTGAAGGTCGCGCAGCAGCTCTCCGCCGTGCGCAAGGCGCTCGACAGCACCTTCGTGCGCATGACCGTGTGTTTCATCGAGCAGGAACTCGACGCTCGCCTGGAAGGCAGCAACGCCGAGAAGACGCGCCTGGATTCGATGATGGAAGAGATGGAGACGCTGCTGGCCCGGATGAACTGACGGCCCCGGGGAGTTGCCCCCTCCGTCGCGGGGGTCGCCCCCCGCGACGGAGGGGGTCAACCTATGATTCCGCCGCCCAGGCAGATTTCGCCGTCGTAAAGTACGGCGGACTGGCCGGGGGTGACGGCCCATTGGGGGTGCTCGAAGTCCAGGGCCAGGGTGTGCTGGTCGGCTTGCAGCACGGTGCAGGGGGCGTCGCTCTGGCGGTAGCGGGTCTTGGCGCCCAGGCGCGAGCCCGCGGCCGGGGGGTGTCCGGATACCCAGGAGGCCTCCTGTGCCAGCAGGCGCGAGCTCAGAAGCCAGGGGTGGTCATGCCCCTGCACGACGTACAGGGTGTTGCTGGCCATGTCCTTGCGCGCGACGAACCAGGGTTCGCCGCTGCCGTCGCGGCTGCCGCCCAGGCCGATGCCCTTGCGTTGGCCCAGGGTGTAGAAAGCCAGGCCCATGTGCTCACCGATCGGCTCCCCCTCGGCGTTGCGCATCGGGCCCGGCCGCGTGGGCAGGTAGCGGTTGAGGAACTCGCGAAAGGGGCGCTCGCCGATGAAACAGATTCCGGTGGAGTCCTTCTTGCGCGCATTGGGCAGCCCGATGGATTCGGCGATGCGCCGTACCTCGGTCTTGGGCAACTCCCCGACCGGGAACAGCGTGCGCCGAAGCTGGTCCTGGTTCAGGCGGTGCAGGAAGTAGCTCTGGTCCTTGGAGGGGTCCAGGCCGCGCAGCAACTGCACGCCCTGGGCGCTGTCGCGCACCCGGGCGTAGTGCCCGGTGGCGATGTGCTCGGCGCCCAGGCCCACCGCGTGGTCCAGGAAGGCCTTGAACTTGATCTCGGCATTGCACAGCACGTCCGGATTGGGCGTGCGCCCGGCCTGGTATTCCCGCAGGAATTCGGCGAATACCCGGTCCTTGTATTCGGCGGAGAAATTCACCGCCTCGATGTCGATGCCGATGAGATCGGCCACGCTGACCGCATCCAGCCAGTCCTGGCGCGTCGAGCAGTACTCGCCGTCATCGTCGTCTTCCCAGTTCTTCATGAACAGTCCCACGACCTCGTAGCCCTGCTGCTTGAGCAACCAGGCCGATACGGAGGAATCGACGCCGCCGGACATGCCGACGACCACGCGGGGACGATGGGAAACCATGGCGCGAATTCTAGGGCTGCCCGTGTTGCATCGCCGCATCGCCGTGCAGCAGGTCCAGGGGCCAGCGTCTGCCCGAAGCGTGGTCCAGCGCGCACTGCAGCACGGAAGGGCTGCGGTGGCGCTCGCGACTGGCGTGCAACTCGTCCAGGCTCATCCACAGGGTGCGCACGATGCCCTGGTCCAGTCCGCGCGAGGGGTCGTGCGCGCCCAGTTCGCCCACGAAGGCGAAGCGCACGTAGTGCACGCTGGCCCCCTGGCGCATGCCGTGGCTCTGGTAGACCCCCAGCAGCTCGGTGGGTCGAAAGGCATGCGCGGTTTCCTCCAGGGTTTCGCGCACCACGGCTTGCAGCAGATTCTCCCCGGGTTCGAGATGGCCGGCAGGGTTGTTCAGGCGCAGGCCCTGTGGCGTATGTTCCTCGACCAGCAGGAAACGGCCATCGCGCTCGATGATGGCGGCGACGGTGACGTGGGGAAGATTCGAGTCGGACATGCGGGCTGGATCGGGGTGCGGTTCGGGGCAGGCTGCGTATTTTCCTGGTCTCGGAAAGTGCATTTTCGCGGATACTCCCGGTTTCGACCATAATCCGCGGTTTCGATTCACGAGGGGATCTCCATGCGCATAGGCGTAGCAGCGGAAAGCGTGGCGGGCGAGGCGCGCGTTGCGGCGACCGCGGAAACCGTCAGGAAGCTGGTGGCGCAGCAGCATGAGGTGCTGGTGCAGGCCGGAGCCGGCGAGCGCGCCGGGGTGCTGGACG
>JAJZWA010000095.1 GCA_021846965.1 Pseudomonadota bacterium
TGCTCAAGCGGGACGTGCACGCCCTGTGGCTTGCGGGGAGGGACCCTCGCACGCCCTGGTACGCCAAGGCGCTGGCCGTGGCGGTTGCTGCCTACGCGCTTTCGCCCCTGGACCTGATCCCGGACTTCATTCCGGTGCTCGGCCTGGTCGATGATCTGATCATCGTGCCCTTGGGCATCCTGTTGGCGGTGCGGCTGGTTCCGGACGACGTGATGGAGGAGCATCGCCGCACGGCAGCACAGGCTGCGTCGCGGCCCATCAGCCGGGTTGCCGCAGCCTTCATGGTTCTGGTCTGGTGCACCGCAGGGGTCGTGCTGGTCCACGCGCTGTGGATTCACGGGCTCCCATGAAACTGCTCGTCGTCGAGGACAACCACGCATTGGTGGCCAATCTGTTCGCCTATTTCGAGGCACGCGGCCATGTCCTGGACGCTGCGCCCGACGGCGTCACCGGTTTGCGCCTCGCCGCCGACCACCACTATGACGCGATCGTCCTCGACTGGGCACTTCCGCGCATGGAAGGTGTCCGTGTCCTGCAGGAGTTGCGGCAAAGCGTGCGCAAGGGCGTTCCCGTACTGATGCTCACCGCCAAGGGAGAAACTGCCGACAAGGTCGAGGCACTTCGCCTAGGTGCCGACGACTACCTGGTCAAGCCCTTCGATCTTGCCGAACTCGAGGCGCGCCTGCTCGCGCAGGTCCGTCGCGCCAGCGGGCGGGTGACCGATGCCCGGCTGCAGGTCTGTGATCTGGTGCTGGACCTGAGCACGGCGGAGGTCACGCGCGGCGCTCGGCCGATTGCCCTGCAGCCGGCAACCCGCCGCCTGTTGGAAGTGCTGATGCGTGCATCGCCTGCGCTCGTGCCGCGCAACCGGCTGGAGGACGCGCTCTGGGGTGACGACCCGCCGGATCGGGACTTGCTGCGCTCGCAGATGCACCTGCTGCGGCGAGCCATCGATGCGCCTTTCTCCTGCAAACTGCTGCACACGGTTGCGCGTGTCGGCTATCGGCTGGCTGCGATGCCGGGCCCCGACGATGGTGAAGACACATAGCCTGCGCGCCCGCATCACGATCGGGTTGCTGCTGTACGCAGTGGTGCTCAGTGCGGCCGTCATCGCCGTCGGTGCCTTCCTGAACAACCGCCACGAGCGACTGGTGTGGATGAGCCTGCTCGGCGACGTGATGGTGCGGGATCTGCGCGCCGCCCATCTTCCGGCCGGCGATGTGAACCCTCCCAAGGTTCGCCTGGTCGACCTCGATTCCGCAGCCGCGCGAAGCCTGCCGGCCGAGGTGCGCCGCCTCGGCCCGGGTCTGTACGACGACATCGATCCGGAGAATCTGCCTTATGCGGTGCTGGTGCGCGACGTGCAGGGCCATCGCATGGCCGCGCTGATCGACATCTCCGCGCAGCGAGCGCAGGAGCGTCGTCTGGCCTACCTGCTCGACGCCATCGTCGCGACCGGTCTGGGGCTGCTGATGGTTGCCACGTGGTGGTTGGCCGGCCGGCTGCTGCGCCCCGTCTCCCGCCTGGTCGATTCGGTCCATGCACTCGACCCCTCGCAGCGTGATGCGCGGCTGACGCCGGGGTACCAGCTGCAGGAGATCCGGGCGCTGGAGACGGCGGTCAACGGTTTCTTGCAGCGCCTCGACGGCTTCGTGCTGCGGGAGCGCGAATTCATCGACACCGCGAGCCACGAGCTTCGCACCCCGATCTCGGTGATCGCCGGAGCCGCCGAGGTGCTGGAATCCGAGACGCTCGGAACCGACGGCCGGAGGGCCCTGCAGCGCATCCGTCTCACCGCCGACGTCATGCAGGACACCCTGGCGGCGTTGCTGCAACTGGCCAAGGAGCCTTCGTCCCCCGCCGCTCTGTCGCCGCTGGCCTTGCAGACATGGTTGCCGGAGCTGATCGCAGACTACCGACCTCTGCTCGAAGGCCGGCCGCTGAGCCTGGCTCTCGGCACGGTCGAGCCGGCCGCGGTGCGGGTTGCACCCGCGGTGGCCGCGATGATCTTCGGGAACCTGGTGCGCAACGCGATCGAGCACACGCCCGCAGGCTGTCTGGAGATCGAGTTGCGCGGCGGGGTGTTCTCCATCGACAGTCGAGGCGAAGCGCTGGATGCCGCCGCCGTGGCCCGGCTGTACCGCTCCCTGGCCCTTGCAGAGGGCGGCCGCGCCCACGGCGCTGGTCTCGGGCTGTACCTGGTACGGCAGCTGTGCGAGCGACTGGGCTGGACTCTCGCGTACACGCACAGCGAGGAGGGGGAGTTGCAGGTGCGGCTGGATCTGCATGTGGGCGAGGACGACGGTGAGGGCAACGAGGCCAGGCCAACGACAAATTGACGACACCTGCGTTCCTAGCATGGGAGTTTTCCCCCATGCGATGCGACGCGATGAAGACCCGTCTGCCGGCCGCCTTGCTCGCTTCCGCGCTGCTCGCCGGATGCGCGAGCTACACACCGAAGCCCATCCATCCCGAGCAGACTGCGCAGGCGTTGACCCGGCGCACGCTGTCCGATCCCCGCTTGCTGCGCTTCCTCGCGGCCCAACTGCACCAGGACGGCCCGCCTCGCTGGAACATCGGCACGTTGTCCCTGGTGGCTGTCTATGAACGCCCCGACATGCCCCTGGCCGAGGCTCGGCTGCGTGAGGCCCAAGGTGGGGAGACGACGGCAGCGGCGCTGCCCAATCCGAGCTTGCAGCTCGCGCCGACCTATGACACCAGCACCTCCGCCCCGCCGTGGACCGTCGGCCCCGTCGTCAGCTTTCTGATCCAGCCCTACGGCGCGCGTCCCGCGCGCATCGCCGAGGCGCGCGCCCGTACCGAGCAGGCGCGGCAGGCCATCGCCGCCACCACCTGGCAGATCCGCAGTCAGGTGAGCGCGGCGATGCTCGACCTGTGGTCGGCGCAGCAAGCGGCGAAGCTCGCGGCCCGGGGGGCTTCCCTATCGGCTCGTTACCGCGAGGTGGTCGCCCAACGCTACCAGGCCGGCATGGTCTCGGCGGCGACCTTGACCACCGCGACCCTCGCCTACAACCAGGCTGAATTGCAGCTCGCCTCGGACCTGCGCGCCAGCCAGCTGGGACGTGCGGCCCTGGCCGCGGCGCTGGGCCTTCCGAGTACGGCGCTGAAGGGCGTCGCACTCGACATGCACGGGATCGCCCATCCACAACAGCCGGGCCGCCTCGCGCCCCTGGTTCACTCCGCGCTCAGCTCGCGCCCCGACGTACTGGCCGCCCTTGCCCATTACGCCGGTGCGGAGGCGGCGCTGCGCCTGGCGGTCGCGCAGCAGTACCCCGCGATCGACATCGGCCCCGGCTACCACTACGACCAGGGCGACAACAAGTTCATCTTGTCGATCTCCCTGCCGTTGCCCATCCTCAACCAGAACCAGGGCCCGATCGCCCAGGCGCGCGCCGCACGGCGCGTCGCCGCCGATGAGTTTGTCGCGACCCAGACCAGGGTGCTGGCGCAGATCGATCAGGCCCGCACGAACTGGCATGCCAGCGAGTCGGAGCGGATCCGCGCGCGCCAGCTGCGCGAGGCGGCTGCGGACGCGCTCCACCGGCAACGCAATGCCTTTGCCGCGGGCGAGATCGGACGCCTTCGGCTGCTCGGTGCCGAACTGGCCGACGTGCAGGCGCGGCAGGGCGCGCTGTCGGCGTCCGTGCACGTGCGCAGGGCGCTCGGGCAGCTCGAAACGGCGCTCCATCACCCCTTCCTGGTTTCCCACCGGAGTCCATGATGCTCAGGACCTTCTTCAAGTGCGCCACGCTGGCGGCCGCGGCGATCGCCAGCGCGGGCACCGCCGGCGCGCAGCCACTCTCCACGGTCAGTCTCGGTGCCAAGGCCATGTCCGCGGGCGGTATCCGTACCGTCGCGCTGCAGCGGAGCCGACGCGCACCGCGCGTGGCCGCGTTCGGGAGGGTCCTCGACCCGGGTCCCCTGATCAGCCTTTCGGCACGCATCGCCGCTGCGCGTGGAGCGCTGGCGGCGGCGCAGGCCGCGAGCGCGCTGAAGCGCAGCGAGGCCGCTCGTGCCGCCAATCTGTACCGTACCCAGCACAATATTTCGCAGGCGGCCTTCCAGGCGGCACAATCGCAGTTGCTGGTCGCCCAGGCGACCCAGGCCAGCGCGCAGGCCCGACTGGGCGAATTGCTGGCCCGCGCCCGCAGCGATTGGGGCGCCCGACTCGGCGCGACTGCAGCTTCGGGCTCCGCGCCGCTACCCGAACTGGAAGGCGGTGCCGAGCAGATCGTCGAAGTGAGCCTGCCCCTGGGCCAATCGCTTCCGCCCCCATCGACCGCTCCGCAAGCGTCGACGCCCGACGGCAAGCGCGTGGCATTGCGCCTTGTCGGCCGCGCGCCGCGCGCCGCCGCGGGCGTGGCCGGGCCCGGCCTGTACTACCTCATGGCGACTCAGGACTCCGCGCCGATCGGCACGCCGCTGACGGTCTCGCTCCGCGCTCATGGGGCAGTGGCCGGGGTGCTGATTCCCGCGTCCGCGGTGGTCTGGCACGACGGTCGGGCCCTGGTATACCGACAGAGCGCTCCCGGTGCCTTCGCACCGGTCGCCATGCCGCACGTGACACGCACCCGGCGCGGGTATTTCGTGGCCGACCTGAGCGATGAGGCACTGCGGCCCGGCCAGCGCGTCGTGGTCTCCGGCGCGGCCCTCGTGTTCTCCGCCTCACAGTCGCCGCCGGCGACCGCGAAGATCCGAGCGGCAAAGCCCGGCGACGACGACGATTGAAGGGGAGTGCTGATGCGTGCCATCGTCGAGTTCTGCCTGCGCCTGCGCTGGCTGGTCCTGTTCGCGGCGCTCGGGCTGACGCTCCTGGGCGTGATCGCGGTGATCCATGCGCCGTATGACGTCTTTCCGGAGTTCGGGCAGCCCTCGGTCACCCTCGTGACCAACGCGGCAGGGCTGGCTCCGCGCCAGATCGAGGCCCTCGTGACAACGCCGGTCGAGGATGCGGTCAACGGCATCCCCGGGCTTGCCCACCTGCGCTCGCAATCCATGGAAGGGCTGTCGGTGGTCACCGCGGTGTTCGGTGGCCGCACCGACGTCTATCGCGATCAGCAGCTCGTGGCGCAGCGGGTGGCACCGCTGACCGCCATGCTGCCTGCCGGAGCGACGCCGGTGATCGCTCCGCTTCAGTCGTCCACCGGCGTGGCGCTGTCCATCGGGCTGAGCTCCTCCAGGCTGTCGCTCATGCAGTTGACCCAGATCGCGCGCTGGACCGTACGCCCGGCCCTGCTCGCCGTGCCGGGAGTTTCCAAGGTGGTGATCTTCGGCGCACGGCCCGAACAGCTCCAGGCCCAGTTCGATCCGGACAAGCTCGTCGGGCTGCACATCGGGCTGAACCAGCTCAACGCGGCGGCGGCCGAGTCGAGCGGGGTGCTCGGCGCCGGCGTCGTCGACACGCCCAATCAGCAACTGTTCCTGATGAGCCACGGCCAGGCGACGACTCCCGAAGCATTGGCCGACAGCCTGCTGCTGCGTCGCGCCCACCAGAGTCTGACCCTGGGCGAGGTCGCTCACGTGGTGGCCGCGCCACCACCGGCCATCGGCGGCGCGCTGGTAGGCACCCAGCCGGGCCTGCTGCTCGTCGTGGGTACGCAGTACGGCGCCAATACCCTTGCCGTGACCCGCGGGCTCGACCGTGCGCTTGCGACGCTGGCGCCCGCCTTCAAGCGCGACGCCATCGAGGTCCAGCCCGATGGTCTGCGCCCCGCGTCCTTCATCGACACCGCCCTGCGCGACGTGCGCAACTCGCTGTCCATCGGCGCGGTGCTGATCGTGCTGGTGCTGTACCTCGCGCTGCGCAACTGGCGCACGGCGGTGGTCTCCTTCGCGGCGATCCCGCTGTCGCTGCTGGCTGCCGCCCTGATCCTGGATCACTTGGGATTCAGCCTGAACACCCTGTCGCTCGGGGGCCTGGCGATCGCGCTGGGCGAAGTGGTGGACGACGCCGTGGTGGGGGTGGAGAACATCCATCGGCGCCTGCGCGAGAACCGAGCCCTGGCGCAGCCGCGCCCCGTCCACGAGGTCATGCTGCGCGCGACCATGGAAGTGCGCAAGGCGGTGATCTTCGCAACCTTCGCGGTGGTCATCGTGTTCCTGCCCATCCTGCGCCTGACGGGCGTGGCGGGGCGTCTCTTCGGGCCGTTGGCACTGGCCTACATCTTCGCCATCCTGTCGTCGCTGGCGGTCGCGCTCACGGTCACCCCGGCATTGGCCATGCTGCTGCTAGGCCACCGGCGGCTCGACCCGGCCGATCCGCCGGTGGTGGCCGGCGCCAAGCGCACCTATGGCCGACTGCTGGGCCTGGTGCATCGGCGCCCCGGCCCCATCTGGGTGCTGGTGGTCGTGCTCGTGCTCGGCGGCCTGGCCAGCGTGCCGCTGCTGCGCACCAGCTTCCTGCCGCGCTTCAACGAGAACGACCTGATCGTGCACTTCCAGACGGCGCCGGGCACCTCGCTCGCCACGACCATGCGCATCGGCGCGCGGGCCGTCGCGATCATGCAAGGCATGCCCCAGGTGGCTCATGTGGTGATGCACGCCGGCCGTGCGCACTTGTCCAACGGCAACGCCCTGACCAACAAGGCGGAGATCGATGTCGGTCTTTCAACCCAGGGCAACGCGGACAGCGCAGCCGCCGAGCGCCACATCCTGGAGGCCGTCCGGGGCCCGCCGGGAGTGCGCTGGTGGGCGAACACCTTCCTCACCGAGCGAATCCACGAGACGCTGTCCGGCGTGACCGCGCCGGTGGTGGTGACGATCTATGGCCGCCATCTCTCCACGCTGAACGATGATGCCCGTAGCGTGGCCGCCGCCCTGCGCCGGGTCCCCGGCGCGGCCGGGGTACGCGTGCAGGCGCCGCCGGGCACTCCGGAACTCTCGATCGTCCTCGATCGGGACGCGCTGACGCGTTACGGATTCACCTCGACGCAGGTGCTCAAGGCCATCCAGACCTGCTACAGCGGCAGTACGGTCGGGCGTGTCTACACGGCCGGGGCGTCGGTGCCGATCGTGGTGGTCCTTCCGCCCGCCCTGCGCTCGGATCCGACAGCGATCGCCAAGGTGCCACTGGTCAACCGCGACGGTACCGTGGTGCTGCTGGGGGCCTTGGCGCGGATCCGCGAGCGCTCCGGCCAGTCGCTCATCCTGCACCGCGGCGCACAGCGAGTGCAACTCGTCACCGCCAACGTCAGCGGCAGTGCGGGACGGTTCGTGACCCTGGCACGTCGCAGGCTCGCGCACCTGCCCCTGGCGTCGGGCGACTACCTGCGCATCGGCGGAACAGCCGCGGCTTCGGGACAGGCCAGGCTGCAATTGGCGCTGGACTTCGCGCTGGCCCTGGCGGCGATTCTCGGGCTGCTGATCATCGCGCTGCGCGACGCGCGCACGGTGGCGCTTCTGGCGGTCAACCTGCCTTTCGCGCTGGTGGGCGGC
>JAJZWA010000038.1:0-9356 GCA_021846965.1 Pseudomonadota bacterium
GAGCACCGGCGCCTGGCGCACGCGGCCGAGCTCATCGAGCAGCTGCAGGGGGCCTGCGCATGGCTGGACGACGAGGAGAGCGGGGCGCTGCGCCTGCTGGCGCGCGCGCAGCAGGCGCTGCAGCCGGCCGCGGCGATCGACCCTGCGCTGCAGCCGGCGCTGGAGCAGCTCGATCAATTGCAGACCCTGGGTGCCGAGCTGGGCCACGAGCTGGCCGCGCGTCTGCGCCAGGCCGACGTCGACCCGCAGCGCCTGGCCGAGGTGGACGCCAGGCTGTCCGCCTGGATGGGCCAGGCGCGGCGCCAGCGCGTGCCGCCCGAACAATTGCCCGCGCACTGGCAGCAGCTGCGCGCCCGCCTGCAGCAACTCGAGCAGGGCGCGGACCTGGAGGCCCTGGCCGCGCGCGAGCGCGAGGCCCGCGCGCGGCTGCGCGAGGCGGCGGCCCGCCTGAGCCAGCTCCGCGCCGCGGCCGGCCCACGCCTGGCGCAGGGCGTGCGCGCGCTGATGCAGGAGCTGGGCATGCAGGGGGGGGATTTCTCGGTCGCGCTGCGCGATCTGCCGCAGGTCCAGTCCGCCGGCGCGGAATCCGTGGAATTGCTGGTGGCCGGGCATGCGGGGGCCGAGCTGCGCCCGCTGGCGCGCGTGGCCTCGGGAGGCGAACTCTCGCGCATCGCGCTGGCGCTGGCCGCCACCACCGCCGCGCAGCAGCCGGTGGCCACGCTGTTGTTCGACGAGGTCGATTCCGGCATCGGCGGCGCGGTGGCCCACACCGTGGGGCGCCTGCTGGGCTCCCTGGGCGCCGACCGCCAGGTGCTGGCGGTGACCCATCTGGCGCAGGTGGCGGCGGCAGCGGCGCGCCACCTGCAGGTGGACAAGGCCAGCCGCGACGGCCGTACCTTCAGCCGCGTGCGCGTGCTGGACCAGCCGGCGCGGGTGCTGGAGATCGCGCGCATGCTCGGTGGCGACGCGTCCTCCGAGGTGGCCCTGGCGCATGCCCGGGAAATGCTGCAGGGGGCCGTGCAGGCTCCGGCGTCGAGGGCGCGGCGCGCGCGCCCGGGCGAAGGCCGCGCGAAGGCCGGTTGAGCGGGAGGCGATCATGGGCATGCAGGCGCAGGATTCGTCCGCCACGGCGCATCGCGAGGCGCGGGCCTTGCGCGTGGTGCTGTTGTCCGGGGTGTCGGGTTCGGGCAAGACCATCGCGCTGAACTCGCTGGAGGACGCCGGCTACTACTGCGTGGACAACCTGCCCGCCCAGCTGGTCGACCAGCTGCTGGAAGTGGCGCAGCAGGCCGGCTATCGGCGCCTGGCCATCGCCATGGACGCGCGTGCTCCCGAGGGGCTGGGGCTGCTGCCCGAACTGGTGCGACGCCTGCGCGCGCAGTGCGACCTGCATTTCATCTACCTCGACTGCAGCACCGACACCCTGGTGCAGCGCTTTTCCGAGACCCGCCGCGCGCATCCGCTGACGGCGCGTCGCGGCGAGCAGGCGCGCAGCAGCCCGGGGCAGCCGGCGCCGGCCTCGGCGCCCGCGCTGGTCGAGGCCATCGAGCTGGAGCGCGAGCTGCTCGCGCCGGTGGCCGGCCTGGGGCTGCATATCGACACCAGCGGGCTGCGTCCCGCCCAGCTGCGCGCCTGGGTGCGCCAGGCGGTGCAGCTGGAGGCCTCGCGCCTGACCCTGTTGTTCGAGTCCTTCGCCTTCAAGCATGGCGTGGCGCTGGACGCGGATTTCGTGTTCGACGTACGCATGCTGCCCAATCCGCACTACGACCCGCAGTTGCGTCCCCTCAACGGACGTGACGCGCCGGTGGCGGATTTCCTGCGCGGGCACCCCGCGGTCATGCGCATGCTCGCCGATCTGCGTGAGTTCCTGGAGCACTGGCTGCCGGCCATGGCCGAGGACCAGCGCAGCTACGTGGTGGTGGCCATCGGATGCACCGGCGGCCAGCACCGCTCGGTGTTCCTGGCGGAGGAGCTGGGCCGGCATTTCGGGCAGCAGCATCGGGTGCTGGTGCGCCACCGCGAGCTCGACGCCGTCGGCGGCCCGAGCGCCTGAGGGACCGAGAGCCCGCGCGCCTGCGCCCGTGCCTCAGCCTGTCGCGTCCGCGGCGAGCAGCCTGCGCACGGGCGCAGGCAGGCCCAGCGCCAGAGCCTGTTGCAGCGAGAACCAGCGCCCGCCCGCGTCGGAGTCGGCGACCCCGGCGTGGGCCCGCAGGCGTACCTCCAGCGGACGCAGCAGCAGGTCCATGTGGGTCAGCACGTGGCGCAGGGGTTCGCGACTGCGCTGCTCCAGCACCTCGCCGAGTCGCCAGGCCTGCTGCATCGCCTGCTGCTCGTCGTCGTGACCGGGCAGGCACCACAGCCCGGGCCAGATGCCCTGCGCGTCGCGGCGCTGCAGCCACACGCGCGGCCCCTCGGGCTCCTCGCTGCGCGCCCACAGCAGCACCCAGTGCAGGGTGCGCCGCGCGGTCTTCGCGACGGGCGCGGCAGGGGCCGCGGGTGCTTCGTGCAGGTGGCGCGGGCAATCGGCCGCGAAGGGGCAGAGCAGGCAGTCGGGTTGCGCAGGCTTGCACAGCGTGGCGCCCAGGTCCATCAGGCCCTGGGTGTAGGCGTCCAGCCCGGTGTCGGGAAGCAGGGATTCGGCCAGCTCCCACATGGCGCGCAGCGATGCGGCGTCGCTCGGGCGCGGCAAGGCGAAGGCGCGTGCCAGCACGCGCTGCACGTTGGCGTCGAGGATGGCCTCGCGCCGCCCGAAACAGAAGGCTGCGATGGCGGCCGCGGTGGAGCGGCCGATGCCCGCCAGCGCCTCCAGGCCTTCGCGGCTGCGCGGGAACTCGCCGCCGTGGCGTTCGCAGACCTGGCGCGCGCAGGCGTGCAGATTGCGTGCACGGCGGTAGTAGCCCAGGCCGCTCCACTGCGCCAGCACCTCGTCGAGCTCGGCGGCGGCCAGCGCGCGCACGTCGGGGAATCGCCGCAGGAAGGGCTCGTAGTAGCGCAGCACGGTGTCCACGCGGGTCTGCTGCAGCATGATCTCCGAGACCCACACGCGGTAGGGGTCTCGGCTGCGCTGCCAGGGCAGGTCGTGGCGCCCATGCTCGCGCTGCCATGCGACCAGGCGGGGCGCGAAGCCGCGGGGGTCGATCCCGCGCGTGCCCCTCATCGGCGGCCGGCCGGCGCGCTGCCGGCAGGGGCCCTGCTCATGCGGCCGCGGCCAGCGCCTCGGCGCCCGGCAGCGCGAGCTCGAAGCGATTGGCGAGTTGCTGGCGAAGTTCGCGCAACTGCTCGGCGCGCTGCCGAAGCTGTTCGATGCGCTCGGCGAGCTCCCCGTCCGCCTGCGCCACCTGCTGCAGGTTGCTCAGGCGCCGATGCAGGGAACGCCTGCGCTCCCGGGTCTGCGCCTGCAGGCTGGCCATGGCGGCGCGGTTCCAGTGTTGCGCGTCGGCGATGCCGCGTTCCTGGATGCCGCGCAGCCGGGCCTGGGCGGACAGCAGCACGCGGTCCACGTAGGCGCTGCTTTGCAGGCGCAACCACTGCACGGCCCCGGCGAAGCGCAGATAGTCCGAGCGCATGGCCTCCAGGTCCAGCCTCGCTCCGTCCAGGCGCAGCGCCTTGGGCAGGGGCATGGAAAAGGCGAATTCGTTGTTCAGGCGCACGCAGGCGCCGGCCAGCATGGACTGGTTCTCCTCCAGCACGGACTCGGCCCGGTTCATGCTCAGCCCGAGCTCGTCGCAGGCGTCGGCGAGCGCCGCGCGCAGGCCGGTCTTGAGCAGGGCCGAGCGCAACTGGCGTCGCAGCCCCTCCAGGCGTTGCAGCGCGCGCTTGGCGTCCAGCAGTTCGGCCACCCGTGCCATCTGCCGGGCGTTGACCGCCTGCACCGCCTGCACCAGTCCCACCGCGGCGTCGAACTCCTGGCGCTCCGAAGTCGCGCGCTGCAGCAGGGCGGCCGCCGCGTGCTTGCTCTTGCCCTGCAGCGCCTCGAGCTCCATGCGCTGCTCGTCGGCCAGGCGCAGGCGCGCGTCGAGATCGCGCTCCAGGCGCTGGCGGGTGTCCAGCAGGGTGGCGCGCCAGCTGCCTTCCAGCCAGTCGCGGCGCTCGCGGTCGGCGCATTCGCCCAGGGCCGCCTCGAGCTGGGGCAGTCCCGAGCGCTGCAGCAGGGTGTCGTCGCCCTGGATGCGCGCCAGCAGCCCCTTGTGGGCGCTGAGCGCGAACACCCGGGACGCAGCGACCTGCAGCACCTGGGCCACGGACTCGCATTGCTTGCGGATCTGGGCCTGCACTTCGGTGCCGCTGCGCAGGGGGTCCCACAGCATGTCGATCTTGTTGAGCACGACAAAGCTGCGCGCGCGCCCGGCCGCGCCCACATGCTCGGTCCACAGCTGCAGGTCGCTGCGGGTGACCCCGGCGTCGGCCGACAACAGGAACACCACCGCGGCGGCCGAGGGGATGAGCGACAGGGTCAGCTCGGGCTCGGCGCCCAGTGCGTTCAGGCCGGGGGTGTCCAGCACGCTGATGCCCTGGGCCAGCAGAGGATGCTCGATGTTCAGCAGCGCGTGGCGCCAGCGCGGAATCTCCACCTCCTGGGCGCCCTGCGCATCGCTGGGCGCCGGGGCCTGCGTCGCGGCATCCTCGTCACCCTCGGGCAGGTGGAATCCCAGTTCGCGGGCGCGGGCCAGCGGCACCATCACGGTGTCGCACAGGCGCTGCAGCGCCCGGCTCATCGCCACCGCGTCGTCGGCGGCGAAGCGGTGTTCCTGCCATTCCTGGGGACGTGCCTTCCAGTCGCTGAGCAGGCGCGATTCGCCCCGCGTCTCGATGGGCAGCAGGCGTAGCGAGATGGGCTGCGCCGAATCGCTGAAGATCTCCACCGGGCACATGGTCGTGCGTCCGACTCCGGCTGGCAGCACGCGCTGGCCGGTGGCGCCGAAGAACAGCGCGTTGACCAGCTCGGACTTGCCGCGCGAGAGCTCGGCCACGAAGGCCAGTTGCACCTGGTCGCGCTGCAGGCGACGCTCGAGCTCGGCCAGGGGCTCCTGCCACAGCGTGGGGTCGAGCGAGCTGTCGGCCAGCCAGCCGGCGAGCGCGGTCAGGCGCGCCAGGCGCTGGTCGCGCCAGGCTCCGAAACGGCTCCAGGACGGAGCTTGCGCGGGGAGACGAATCGGCTGGTTCATCGGCATCGGGACACGGACGCTGCTGCGCGCCGGCGGGGCGGGCGCGTGACAGGCATAGCGTACCCCTTCGCGCCGGCCTGCGATACGGGCAGGCTCAGCGCCGCTGGCAGGAGGGGCAGAAATACGTGCTGCGTTGGCCCTGCGCGACATGCGCCACCGGGCCCGCGCAGCGGCGGCAGGCCTGGCCGGCACGGCCGTAGACCAAGGCCTCCAGCTGGAACTGCCCATGGCTGCCGTCGCTGGAACAAAAGTCGCGCAGGGTGCTGCCGCCGGCTCGCACGGCCTGCTCCAGCGTGGCGCGCAGCTCCGTGGCCAGGCGGGCGCAGCGTTCGCGCGACAGGCGCTTGCCGGGTGTGCGGGGATCGATGCCGGCGCGGAACAGCGCCTCGCAGGCGTAGATGTTGCCCACGCCCGCCACCACGGACTGGTCGAGCAGCAGCAGCTTGATGGCCGCGCGCCGGGGGTGCACCGCGCGCCACAGCATGGCTCCGTCGAAGCCGTGGTCCAGGGGTTCCGGGCCGAGGTGGCCGAGCAGCGGATGGGGCGGGCCGGGCAGGGCCTGCCAGATCACCGCGCCGAAGCGGCGCGGATCGTTCATGCGCAGCTCGCCGCGGTCGGTCTGCAGCCGGAAATGCTCGTGCGGGCCGGGCAGGGCCTGCGCGGAGAACGGGGCCTGCAACCAGCGCAGCGAACCGGACATGCCGAGGTGCACGATCAGGCGGCCCCGCTGCAGGCCCAGCAGCAGGTACTTGCCCCGGCGCTCGATGCTGTCGACGCGTTGTCCGGCCAGGCTTTCGGGCGCGCATTGCAAGGGCCAGCGCAGGGGCTTGCCGAGCTGGGCACCACGCACCACGCTGCCGAGCAGCGGCTCCAGCAAGGCCCGGCGCGTGACTTCGACCTCGGGAAGTTCAGGCATGGCGCGCATTGTGCTCCCGGGCCGGAATTTTCGCCCTTGCGCACCCATGGACATTCAGTATGTTCAGTCATGAAATGTCGCAAAATATATGAAAAGGTAACAATCGTTATCAACAGACGGCGGCGCCATGGCTCGGCCCTCTCGCCGCATCTGTTCCGGATCCAGGGACCGAAGCAGGAGGTAGGACATGTCTGGACGCAAGATCGGGGCACGCAAGGGCGTGCCGGTGCTCATCCTGGCCGGGCTGGGCGGCATCAAGAGCGCGGTGGCGGGCTGGTTCGCCCTGTTGCCCCTGGCCCTGCCGGGGGTGTTGGCGGCCGCGCTGCTGGCGCTGGGACTGACGGCCTTCCTGATCTACCAGACCCGGGCACCTGGCGATCCGGGCGGACCGGGTGGCGGCGGGGACGCCGGCCAGGTCCGCCCTCGGCCGGAGCCCCACCGGCCCGGGGGCGGTGGCGACGATGTCGCGGCCGGGGACGAGCAGGGTCAGCGCGGCAGGCTGGAAATCCGCTTCGACGGCCCGGTGGACTTCCGCGAGTTGCGCTACTCGGTGCTGTACCACCCCGGAGAGCCACCGCGCCAGGGCGAGCGCCTGTATCTCGCCGGGGTCTCCGATGCCGAGGGCCGGGTGCGCGCGGCCTCGAAGGAGCAGATCCTGCAGGATCCCGTTCGCTATCCGGCCCTGGCCGTGGAGCCCGAGCTGCTGTGCGGGCGCGGCTTCGCGTTCAGCGCCGCCAGCCCGATGTGCCGGGGCACGGTGGCCGTGTCGCCCGGCTACGGGGATTTGCGCAGCACCCGCACCCAGTTGCGGGTGCAGGCCTCCGAGGGCGTTCCCGCGGGGTCCGGCGACGGCCCGGGCGCCGGCGCGCTGGTGGCGGCGCAGGCCGCGCTGCGCCTGACCAACAGCTTTTTCGCGCTGAGCTCGGGGCCGCCGCGTTTCGAAGGCAGGCTGGTGCGTATCGACCAGGACGAACGCGATACCGCCGCCTTCCACCCCACGACGCTTCCCCTGCCGGGGCCGGGCGCTGCGCCGCTCGAGAGCGTGTCCCGCCTGGAGCTGTCGGCCGACCGAGGCCGCATGTACGTGCTCGCCCAGGATGCCTTGTACGCGTGGCATGTCGGGCAGCAGGACCTGAAGTTGCTGTACCGCTCCGATTCCCAGGAGCGCCTGCGTGAAGCCGTGGTCACGGACCAGGGGGTCTGCGTGGCCTACCTGCGCGCGCAGCAGTCGGGCATGCGCTGCCTGGCGCAGGACCGCCCCTACTGGGGGCCCTCGCAGACCTTCCCGCGCGATGTGCGCATCACCGACATGAGCAGCGCCGGCAATGCCTTGATGCTGATCGGCACCGAGGTCGAGGATCCCGAGCAGTGGCGGGTGTATTACGTGCCGGACGCCGCGCAGACCTGGGCGGAATTCCGCGAGGTGCCGCGCACACGCTGGGATGCGCTGGCGCTCGAGGGCTCGATCGGATTGAAGAACTGGCCGGGTGGACGCCAGGACTTCGTGCTGTTCGGGTCCTCGCCGAGCGCCGACGGCTCGCAGCAGGCGCGCCTGGGATTCTGGCCGCTGGGCCTGGGGAACCGCGGGATCGACGGCGCCTATGCGTTTTTCGTCAGCCGGCAGCCCAGTCCCTTCCCGGCTCCGGAGCAAAGCGGGCATGCCTTGCGCGAGGTCGACGTCTGGCGTGGCGTCGCCCCGGGGGCGGCGCGGGTGTTCTCGCTGGTGGGCGGAATCGGCGAGGTCGACTACAGCCTGTTGCTCGATCGCCCCATCTACTCGGGCAGGGTGAACACCAGGATCGATTCGATTCGCCTGGACACGCTGCGCCTGCTCGACGGTGCCGGGCGGGAAAAGTTCCTGGCGGTGGCCGGCGTGGGCGCGGGCTTCCCGCGCAGTTTCATCGCCATGCTGCGCTACGGCAATGCGGCCGCGCCTCCCCAGTTGCTGGGCAAGGTCAATCTCTCCGATCCCGCGCAGGCGCAGCGCTCCATGATGTTCCAGGCCAGGGTGCGGGCGATTTCCCAGAACACCCTGGTGCTGGAGCCGGCCTGAACCGGGGTTGGGCGGGCGCCGCGGGCCGGGGGTGGGGAGGGGCCCCGCGCGGACCGGCGGGCCCGCCGCCCCGCTACACTGGAATGCCCGCCGTTACGCCTTTCACCGGCCCTTCGTCCATGCGGTCCATCCGGTCCATGCGGTCCATTCGGTCCATGAGGGCCCTGCGCCCGGTCGCCCTCGCCACCCCGCTGCTGGCCCTGCTCGTCGCGGTGTCCGGGATCGGGCAGGCCCGGGCCGAGCCGGCGAGCCAGCTCGCCGCGGTCGTGCACACGCCCCCCTCACAGCAGTCGCGCGACGATGCCGAGCAGCAGGCCCGCTGGTTCTACTCCACGCTGACCGGAGAGATCGCGGCTCGCACCGGGCACCCCGACGTCGCCTATGCCGAGTTGCTGCGCGCCGCGCGCGACATGGACTCGGCGTCCTTGTTCGAGCGGGCCGTGCAGGTGGCCCTGGGCGCGCACCAGCCCGAGCTGGCCTTGTCGGCGGTCGGCGCCTGGCTGGAGCAGCAGCCGGCTTCGGCGCGAGCGCAGGCGTGGCGCGTGCAATTGCTGCTGGGCCTGGGGCGCGACGCCGAGGCCGCGCCGGCGATCCAGCGTCTCCTGTCCATGACCCCGCAGCCGGAGCGCCCGGACACGGTGCTCGCCCTGGGAGGCATGTTCCTGGGCATGGACGATGCGCAGCGCGCGGTGGCACTGGCGCGCCGCAGCCTCGCGCCCTACGCCTCGCTGGCGCAGACCCAGGCGGTGATCGCCCAGTTGCAGGTGCAGGCCGGCGAGCTGAGCGCCGGGCTGGCGCGCGCCGCGCGCGCCCTCAAGGCCGATCCCTCGCTGCGCCCGGCGGCGCTGCTGCTGCTGCAGCACTACAAGGCCGATCCGGTGCGAGCCGACGGGCTGCTCGCGGCCTACATGGCCGCGCAGCCGGACGACGATACCCTGCGCATGGGCTGGATCGACGCCGCCACGCAGCAGCAGCGCGACAGCGTCGCGCTGGCGCAATGCGAGACCCTGGCGCGACGCCGGCCGGAGATGGCGCAGGTGTGGCTGATCCTGGGTTCGCTGCAGCAGCAGATGGGCCGATCCGCGCAGGCCGAGCATTCGCTCGCGCGCTTCCTGTCGCTGAGCCTGCCGGGCGTGTCGCTGCCCGTTCTGCCCCCGGTGGCCTCGCAGCCCGTCTCCGCGTCACCGCTTCCCGCAGCCTCCGCAGCCTCCGCAGCCTCCGC
>JAJZWA010000038.1:9456-19263 GCA_021846965.1 Pseudomonadota bacterium
CATCGCGCCCGATCGCCACGATGCGGCGGTGGTCCTGCAGCGGGCCAAGGTGCTGGCCGCGCAGCAGCGGCCGCGGCAGGCGGTCGAGCTGGTGCGGGCGCTGCCGCGCGCCAGCAGCCTGCAGCGTCGCCGGCGCCTGCTGGCGCTGTCGGAGCTGCTGGGTTTTCTGCACGAACCCGCGCAGGCCTACGCCACGCTGCGGTCGGGGATGGGGGTCTGGGGCCATGACCCGGACTACGCCTACGAGACCGCGATGGCCGCGCAACAGGCAGGTCGGCCCGCCCAGATGCTGGCCGGGCTGCGGAGCATCGTGAAGCAACACCCCGAGTACCAGCCCGCCTTGAACGCGCTGGGCTATTCGCTGGCCGACCAGGGGCGTGATCTGGACCAGGCGCGGCGCCTGGTCGAGCACGCGCTGCGCCTGAGCCCCGGCAATCCCTTCGTCATGGACAGCCTGGGCTGGGTGGAGTTCCGCAGTGGACACCTGGCGCGCGCGCAGCGCCTGCTGGAGCAGGCCTACGCCGGGCGCGAGGATCCGGAGATCGGGGCCCACCTGGCCGAGGTGCTGTGGCGCCGCGGCCAGCGCGAGCGTGCCACCGAGCTGCTGCGTGCCTGCTGGACGGCGGCGCCGAAGGATCAGGGCGTGCTCGAGGCCATGCGCCGTCTGGGGCTGAGGTTTTGAACCCGGGCGCATGGAGGCCGCGGATGTTGCGCGGTCTGGCGGGCCTCGCCTTGCTGGCGCTGCTCGGCGCCTGTGCCGCGCCGCCTCGTCTCGAGCGCGCAACGGTAGGCTGCGCCCTGGACTATTCCGGGCGCATCTCGGTGGTCGAGCAGGGCGCGCACCCCTACAACCTGTACGGTTCCTTCGAGTTGCACCTGGAGGGCGAGAGCGGTTCGCTGGAGCTGGGCTCGCCCCTGGGGGAGATGCTGGCGCGCGCCAGCTGGAGCGCCGACTCGGCCAGCGTGAGCAACGGACACGAGCAGCGCGGCTTCGAGTCCTTCGAGGACATGACCCAGGCCACGCTGGGCCTGCGTCTGCCGCGTGCCGCGCTGCAGGACTGGGTGCGAGGGCGTCCCTCCGCCCAATGGGCCTCGCGTGCCCTGGAGCAGGGCGGCTTCGAGCAGCTCGGCTGGCAGGTACGGGTGCAGCGCAGGGACGGCCGTCCGCATGTGCTGCGCCTGTCGCGCAAGCTCGGCGAGGACTCGGAGCAGCTCAGTCTGGTCATCGACCACGCCAGCCTGCCCCAGCCGGGCTGCGAGGCTGCCGGGAGCACGCCTTGACCCGAGGGCCGCGTGCCTTGTTCGGCGTGCCGGCACCTGCCAAGCTGAACTGGTTCCTGCACGTGCTGGGCCGGCGTGCCGACGGCATGCATGAGCTGCAGACGGTGTTCCAGTTCATCGACTGGTGCGACGAGCTGGATTTCGAGCTGCGCGAGGACGGGATCATCTCCCGCGAAGGCGGACCCGGACTTCCCGAGGAGGACCTGTGCGTGCGCGCGGCCCGCCTGCTGCGCGAGCATGCGGGGGTCAGCCTGGGGGTGCACATGCGCCTGCGCAAGCGCATTCCGGAGCAGGCCGGGCTGGGCGGCGGCAGCTCGGACGCGGCCACCGTGCTGCTGGCCCTGAACCTGCTGTGGGGCCTGGGCCTGCGGCGCGCCGAGCTGCAGCAGCTGGGCGCGCGCCTGGGCGCCGACGTGCCGGTGTTCGTGTTCGGGCGCGACGCCTTCGCGCAGGGCGTGGGCGAGCAGTTGCGCGCGCTGCGCCTGCCGTACTGGAACATGCTGGTCGCGTGGCCGGGCGCGGGCCTTTCGACGGCACAGGTGTTCGCCCATCCGTTATTGACAAGGGACACTCCGGCCTGCACAATGGAGGGCTTTTGCGAGCACCTCAAAACGGGGCTCGGGGGAAACGAGGCTTCCAACGCGGCAACCGATGCGCGAATCATGCGCGGGCTGCTGGGTTTCGGGACCAACGACCTTCAGCCCGCCGCGATGGAGTTGCTGCCGAGCCTGCGCGGCCTGCATGACTGGCTGGCGCGGCAAGGCGGTGCCGATGGCGGCGACGCCGTGCGCATGAGCGGTTCGGGTTCGGCGATGTTCGTGCCGGTTACCGGATGCGCTGCAAGCGGCGCCGAGGGTTTCGCGGGGGAGGTTCCAGCCGGCTGGACGGTGCGCATGTGCCGAAGCCTGCGGGAGCATCCGCTGCGCAACTGGGTGTCGGATTGAGGGTTTCGCAGCAAGTGCTTGTCAGGACAGCCACGCGGCTGCCGCGCCAGTGTCGTTTCGGGCGCGGGATTGCGTAGAATGTTCGGGCTTGCCGGTTGTGGTGCGGGTTACGAGCCCGCAGGACAGTCCGGCACGCCTCATGGTCCGGGATTCGTCCCGGGCCGAGTCGAGTTGTTGGGGAGTCGCCAAGTTGGTTAAGGCACCGGATTTTGATTCCGGCATTCGAGGGTTCGAATCCTTCCTCCCCAGCCCCCTTGAGGGCCTGCCCGCCTTGCAGCGGCATGCGCTGCCGCTGTTCGCTGCGCGGCAGCGGCCGGCGGCCTCGACAACCCCGCAGCGCTAGCGCAGTTCCATCATGACCTCCCACGCGGCCGATTTCGTCGTTTTCACCGGCAACGCCAATCCGGCGCTGGCGCAACAGGTGGTGGAGCAGCTGGGCATCGGGCTCGGGCATGCCTACGTCGGGCGTTTTTCCGACGGCGAGGTCACGGTCGAGATCCAGCAGAACGTGCGGGCGCGGGAAGTGTTCATCCTGCAGTCCACCTGCGCTCCCACCAACGACAGCCTGATGGAACTGCTGGTGATGGCCGACGCCCTCAAGCGCGCGTCGGCCGAGCGCATCACCGCCGTGATCCCCTATTTCGGCTACGCCCGCCAGGATCGCCGGCCCCGCTCGTCGCGTGTGCCCATCACCGCCAAGGTGGTGGCCAACATGCTGCAGGCCGTGGGCATCGCGCGCGTGGTCACGATGGACCTGCACGCCGACCAGATCCAGGGGTTTTTCGACATCCCGGTGGACAAC
The DNA here is from genome assembly GCA_021846965.1 of Pseudomonadota bacterium. Classification (GTDB taxonomy): domain Bacteria; phylum Pseudomonadota; class Gammaproteobacteria; order Burkholderiales; family Burkholderiaceae_C; genus Thiomonas_A. The sequence goes on from JAJZWA010000038.1 coordinate 12,484, forward strand.
ATCTACGCCTCGCCCATCCTGCTGGGCGACCTGCGTGCGAAGAACTACAAGGACCTGATCGTCGTCTCGCCCGACATCGGCGGCGTGGTGCGCGCGCGCGCGCTGGCCAAGCTGATGGATTGCGATCTGGCCATCATCGACAAGCGCCGCCCCAAGCCGAACGTGTCGGAAGTGATGAACGTGATCGGTGAGATCGACGGGCGCAATTGCATCATCATGGACGACATGGTGGACACCGCCGGCACCCTGACCAAGGCGGCCGAGGTGCTCAAGGAGCGCGGTGCGCGGCGGGTGGTCGCCTATTGCACCCACCCTGTGTTCTCGGGGCCGGCGATCGAGCGCATCAACGCCAGCGATCTCGACGAGGTGGTGGTGACCAACACCATCCCGCTGCGCGAGGCCGCGCTGGGCAGCCCCAAGGTGCGCCAGCTCTCGGCCGCCCAGCTGATCGCGCAGACCATGATGCGCATCGCCCAGGGTGGTTCGGTGCTGCAGTTGTTCAACGAACAGGAAACCCTGTTCTGAAGCTTTCCGCGCCGCGGCCTTCGGGTCGCGGCGTCCCGGGCGCCGCGCTGGTCGCGAGCGGGGCGCCTTCATCCCGGGGTCCGTCAGGCCCCATTTCTCGGAGTCGACATGAAAGTCGTCGCATTTGAACGTCAGGCGCAAGGTACCGGTGCGAGCCGCCGCATGCGCAACGCCGGCAAGGTTCCCGGCATCGTCTACGGTGGAGAGCAGAAGCCGCAGCTGATCGAGCTCGATCACAACGCGCTGTATCACGCGCTGAAGAAGGAACAATTCCACTCGTCGATCCTCGACCTGACGGTGGGCGAGCAGCAGACCAAGGTGCTGCTCAAGGCCTACCAGGTGCACCCCTTCCGTCCGCTGGTGCTGCACGTCGACTTCATGCGCGTGGCCGCGGATCGCAAGATCTCGATGAAGGTGCCGCTGCACTTCAAGGGCGCCGAGGAATCCCCGGCCGTGAAGCTCGAAGGCGCGATGATCACCCACGTGATCAACGAGATCGAGGTCTCCTGCCTGCCGGCCGACCTGCCCGAGTTCATCGAGGTGGATCTCAGCGGGCTGAGCAAGGGCCATTCCCTGCACGCCAACGACCTGAAGCTGCCGGCTGGCGTGACCGTGGTCACCCACGGTGCCGAGAACCCGGCGATCGCCGCGGTGCTGAGCAAGGGTGGCGAGTCCGCCGAGGAAGCCGCCCCTGGGGCCGAGGGAGCCGCGCCCGCCGCGTCCTGAGGCCAGGCGAGGCAGGGCCCGTGGAACGCCGCCCCCCGGGGCGGCGTTTTCGTTGGGGGGAGGCGCCCGCCCCGGCGCCGGCCTCCCGCGTCCGTTGCGCGTCTATTCCGCCGGCACAGGGCGCGGGCGGCGGTCCTCGCCCACGCACACATAGGTGAGCGTGGCCTCGGTGACCCGGAACACCTGGGTGTCGGGCAGGCCGCGCTCGGCATACACCTCCACGTCCACGGTGATGGAAGTGCGACCCACGCGCGCCACCTTGGCGTACAGCGACAGCAGGTCGCCCACCAGCACCGGGTGCTTGAACACGAATTCGTTGACCGCCACGGTGGCCACGCGGCCCTTTGCGCGCCGCGCGGCGACCACGCCCCCGGCGATGTCGACCTGGGCCATGATCCAGCCGCCGAAAATGTCCCCGTGCATGTTCACGTCGGAGGGCATCGGCTGGATGCGCAGGATCGGCTCGGGCTGTGTGGGAAGGCTTTGCATCGGATCACCGCTGGAAAGGGGCGCTGGACGTGGCGCCGGTTGCTGCGTAGGAGGGAACCTTGGATGGAAGGTCGCTGGAAACGCGAACGACCCTGCATGAAACAGGGCAAACCCGAATAATGCACCAATTGGCGCAAGTCCGACATTTCGCATGAGAGACCATTCCCGCTCCTCCCCGCCGCCCGAAGGCGCCGCCGCAGCCCTGCCCGGCGCGCGCTGGGCTGCGCTGCGCCAGCTCGCGCCCTATCTGTGGCACTACCGCGGGCGCGTGGTGCTGGCGCTGGTCATGCTGGTGGCGGCCAAGCTGGCCAACGTGGGCGTGCCCCTCGTGCTCAAGCACATCGTCGACGACCTGCAGTTGCGGCCCGGGGATCCGCGCGCCGTGCTGGTGGTTCCGGTCGCGCTGCTGGTGGCCTACGGGGCGCTGCGCGTCGGCGTGTCGCTGTTCACCGAGCTGCGCGAGGTGGTGTTCTCCAGGGTCACCCAGGGTGCGGTGCGCCGCGTCGCGCTGCAGGTCTTCGACCATCTGTTCTCCCTGTCGCTGCGCTACCACCTGCAGCGCCAGACCGGCGGCATGTCGCGGGACATCGAACGGGGAACCCGCGCGATCTCCAGCCTGGTGTCGTTCACCCTCTACAGCATCCTGCCCACGCTGGTGGAAATGGGCCTGGTCATCGGCATCCTGGTCGTGCGCTACGACTGGTGGTTCGCTGCCGTGGCCCTCGGGGCCCTGGTGCTCTACATCAGTTTCACCATCGTGGTCACCGAATGGCGCACCGGGCTGCGGCGCACCATGAACGAGCAGGACTCCCGCGCCAACCAGCGCGCGGTGGACGGATTGCTGAACTACGAGACGGTCAAGATCTTCGGCAACGAGGCCTGGGAAGCCCAGCGCTACGACGCCAACCTGAAGCGCTGGATGCACGCCGCCGTGCTGTCGCAGAACTCCCTGTCGGTGCTCAACCTGGGCCAGAGCATCATCATCGCCGCCGCGGTCACGCTGCTGGTGTGGCGCGCCACCGTCGGCGTGGTCGCGGGCACCATGAGCCTGGGCGACCTGGTGCTGGTCAACGCCTTCATGATCCAGCTGTACGCGCCCCTGAACTTCCTGGGCGTGATCTACCGCGAGCTGCGCCAGGCGCTGACCGATCTGGAGCGCATGTTCACCATCCTGCACCAGGACCGCGAGGTGGCCGACGCGCCCGCGGCGACCGAGTTGCGCGTGGGTTCGGGCACGGTGCGCTTCGAGAACGTGCATTTCGCCTACCAGCCCGGCCACGAGGTGCTCAAGGGGCTGAGTTTCGAGATTCCCGGCGGGCACACCGTGGCGGTGGTGGGGCCCTCGGGCGCCGGCAAGTCCACCCTGTCGCGCCTGCTGTTCCGTTTCTACGACCCGCAGTCCGGCAGGATCCTGATCGACGGCCAGGACATCGCCACGGTCACCCAGGCAAGCCTGCGCGCCGCGCTGGGCCTGGTGCCCCAGGACACGGTGCTGTTCAACGACACCATCGCCTACAACATCGCCTACGGCCGGCCCGGCGCCGCGCAGGACCAGGTCGAGCGCGTGGCCCGCGCCGCGCAGATCCACGATTTCATCGTGCGCCAGCCCGACGGCTACCAGACCCAGGTGGGCGAGCGCGGCCTGAAGCTCTCGGGCGGGGAGAAGCAGCGCGTGGCCATCGCGCGTGCCCTGCTGAAGAACCCGCCGGTGCTGATGTTCGACGAGGCGACCTCGCAGCTGGATTCGGCCAACGAGCGCGCGATCCAGGCCGAGATCCGCGACGCCGCGCGCGACCGCACCACCCTGATCATCGCCCACCGCCTGTCCACCGTGGTCGACGCGCACCAGATCCTGGTGCTGGCCGACGGACGCATCCAGGAGCGCGGCACCCACGCCGAGCTGCTCGCCGCCGGCGGCCTGTACGCGCGCATGTGGGAGCTGCAGCAACAGCGCGAGGGCGCCGATCCGGCGGGGCTGGAAGCCGCGCTGCGCGTGGTGGCCTGAGCCACGGGCCGCCGCCGCCCCGTCCCCGCGCCTGCCGGGGCCCACTACCATGGGCGCAGCCCATCCCTGCCCGAACCATGCAAGCTTCCGATTCCCTGCTTCGCATCACCCGCCCCGATGACTGGCACCTGCACCTGCGCGACGGCGACGCGCTGGCGTGGACGGTGCCGTGGAGCGCGGCGCAGTTCGCCCGCGCCATCGTCATGCCCAATCTGAAGCCGCCGGTGGTGGATACGGAGCAGGCGCTGGCCTACCGCGAGCGTGTGCTGGCGGCGCGCCCGGCAGGCTCGGACTTCCAGCCCCTGATGACCCTGTACCTGACCGACCGCACCCCGCCCGCCGAGATCGCGCGCGCGCGCGCCAGCGGCGCCGTGTTCGGGGTCAAGCTGTATCCGGCCGGCGCCACCACCAATTCCGACAGTGGAGTGACCGAGCTGCGCCATGTGCACGGCGTGCTCGAGGCCATGCAGCGCGAGGCCATGCCCCTGCTGGTGCACGGCGAGGTCACCGACCCCGAGGTGGACGTGTTCGACCGCGAGGCGGTGTTCCTGGAGCGCCACCTGCAGCCGCTGCGGCGCGACTTCCCCGAGCTCAGGATCGTGCTGGAGCACATCACCACCTCGCATGCGGTGGATTTCGTGCTGGCGCACGATGCGCGCGACGCGCGCGGGGCGCCACTGCTGGGCGCCACGCTCACCGCGCACCACCTGCTGCACAGTCGCAACGCGATGTTCCGCGGCGGTCTGCGCCCGCACTATTACTGCCTGCCGGTGCTCAAGCGCGAAACCCACCGCAGGCGCCTGCTGGAGGCGGCATGCAGCGGGGATGCGCGCTTTTTCCTGGGCACCGACTCGGCCCCGCACGCGCGCGGCGCGAAGGAGGCCGATTGCGGCTGCGCGGGCTGCTTCAGCGCCGTGCACGCGCTGGAGTTGTATGCGCAGGCCTTCGAGCAGGCGGGCTGCCTGCAGCGCCTGGAGGGTTTCGCCAGCCACTTCGGTGCCGATTTCTACGGCCTGCCGCGCAACGCCGGCACCGTCGAACTGCGGCGCGAGTCCTGGGAAGTGCCGCAAAGCCTGGGCTATCTCGACGGCGAGATCGTTCCGGTGGACGCCGGCGCGCGCCTGGCCTGGCGGGTCGCGCCGCCTGCTGCGCCGCAACAGCAGGCATAATCGGGCCCGGCGAAGCAGGCTGGGCAGTCGCGCCGCGCAAGCGGCGAGGAAGGTCCGGACTCCACAGGGCAGGGTGACGGCTAACGGCCGTGCGCGGTGACGCGACGAACAGGGCCACAGAGACGAGTATGCGCGGCGCGAGCCGCGCGGACGTGAAACGCGGCAACCTCCACCCGGAGCAACACCAAATAGGCAGGCGCTGCGCGCCGCAAGGCGCCGGGAGCGCGGCCCGCGCGAGCCTGCGGGTAGGTGGCACCGAGCCGGACCGGCAACGGACGGCCCAGAGGAATGACTGCCACATCGGGCAACCGATGCACAGAATCCGGCCTATAGGCCTGCTTCGCCCCTTATTCCCCCAAACGATCTTCTATTCCGTGGCATGTGCCCAGGCGTGAGCCTGCGCTCGTCCTCGGCGCTGCGCAGCGTTGCGATGTCAAACCGTTACTTTCAACCCGATCGTCAAGTCCTTATTTCAAGGGCGTTTTTTTGAGAATGTCTGTTTAAATAACCAGTACAGGATTCGCGCTAAGTCATTGTTTGGTAAGCGAAATTTTCTGCCTGCTATTGACGGGGCACTGTTTGCCCCATACAGTGCAGGCAAGTGCAGAAAAGTGGGTGAAAGTGCAGCGGCACGACCCGGCACCAGGCGGACTCGGAGAAGCGCGTGTTCATCGGCATATCGGCATTGACGCTGGACGGCAAAGGTCGCATGACCGTGCCTGCGCGTCACCGCGACATGCTGCTGGCGCAGGCCGCCGGGCGCCTCACCCTGACCAAGAGCCCCGAGGGTTGCCTGCTCATGTTCGGCGATCAGCAGTGGCAGGAGTTCCGCGCCAAGATCGCCGCGCTGCCCATGTCGGCGCAGGGCTGGAAGCGCATCTACCTGGGGCATGCCACCGAGACCGAGATCGACGCCAGCGGGCGGGTGCTGATTCCGCCCGAGTTGCGTCTCGCGGCGCATATCGAGCGCGACATCGACCTCATCGGCATGGGTTCGCATTTCGAGATCTGGGACCGCGCCACGCATCAGGCGCGCGAAGCGGCGGTGATCGAGGCGGGAATGCCCGATGCCGTACGCGACATCGTGGTGTGAAGGTGCCTCCCGATGTCCGCTCCGTCCCACCGCGCTGCAGCCGCGCTGCAGCATCGCACCGTGTTGCTGCAGGAGGCCGTCGACTGGCTGGTCGCCGACCCGCGCGGAACCTACGTGGATGCCACCTTCGGGCGTGGCGGCCACACGCGGGAGATGCTGGCGCGCCTGGAGCCGCAGGGGCGTATCGTGGCGCTCGACCGCGACCCGCAGGCCATCGAGGCGGGCGGGGAACTCTCCCGCGCCGAGCCTCGCCTGCACCTGGTGCACGCCGCCTTCTCCCACTGGGGCGCGGTGCTGGACCAGCTGGGCATCGCCAAGGTCCAGGGCCTGCTGCTGGACCTCGGCGTTTCCTCGCCCCAGCTGGACCAGACCGAGCGGGGCTTCAGCTTCCGCGGCGATGCGCCGCTGGACATGCGCATGGACACGACGCGCGGCTTCACGGCGGCGCAATTCCTGGGCGAGGCCGACGTCGATGAAATCACTAGGGTGTTGCGGGACTATGGGGACGAACGGGCTGCTTTCGCGATTGCAAAGGCGATTGTGGCTGGCCGCGAACGGGGCCAGCCCATCACCCGTACCGGCGAGCTTGCCGCCCTCGTTACGCAAGCGGTGCGCAGCCGGGAGCCGGGCCAGGACCCGGCCACCCGCACCTTTCAGGCTCTTCGGATTCACGTCAATGCCGAACTCGCCGAACTCGAGGCGGCGCTTGCGCAGGTGATGGAGCGCCTGGCTGCGGGAGGCCGACTCGTGGTCATCAGCTTCCACTCGCTCGA
>JAJZWA010000038.1:19363-34366 GCA_021846965.1 Pseudomonadota bacterium
CATGAGACTCGCATCGCGCCCCTTCGCCATTCCCGCGCAACGCCGCAACAGCCATCTGCTGCACCTGCGCCTGCCCCCCGGGCGGGCCTGGTTGATCAAGGGCCTGATGTTCCTGGCCTTCGCCGCGCTGGCAATGCGCGCATTGTGGATCCAGGGCATCACCACCGGCTTCTACCAGCGCCAGGGCGACCTGCGCTTCGTGCGCACCATCGAGCTGCCGGCGATGCGCGGGCGCATCCTCGACCGCCACGGCAACATCCTGGCCTCGAGCATCCCGGTCAAGACCATCTGGGCCGACCCGCAGACTCTGCAGGCCGATGCGCAACAGGTCTCGGCACTGGCCTCCCTGCTGGGCATCGACCCGCGCGAGCTGCAGCGGCGCCTTGCGCAGGACCGGCTGCAGTTCGTCTACATCAAGCGCCAGGTCGATGTCGACACGGCGCGCAAGGTCGCGGACCTGCACATCAAGGGCGTGTACATGTCGCCGAGCTACCGGCGCTTCTACACCGAGGGCGCGGCGGCCGCGCAGCTGCTGGGTTTCACCGATATCGAGAACCAGGGACGCGGCGGCCTGGAGTGGCAGTTCCAGCGTCAGCTGGCCGGGCATGCCGGCACGCGCAAGGTCATGCGCGACCGTCTGGGCAACGTGATCGAGGACGTAGAGGGCGGCATCCCGCCGGTCAACGGCGAGGACGTGCAGTTGTCCATCGACAGCAAGATCCAGGATCTGACCTACCAGGCGCTGGAGCAGGCCGTGAAGGCCAGCCATGCGAAGAACGCCAGTGCCGTGGTGCTCGACGCCGCCACCGGCGAGGTCCTGGCGATGGCCAACTACCCCAGCTTCGATCCCAACAAGCGCAGCGGCTACACCAACGCCGACATGCGCAACTACGCGCTCACCGACATCTACGAGCCCGGCTCCGTGATCAAGCCGCTGACCATCGCCGCGGCGCTGCAGGACGGGGTGATCTCGATGCACAGCACCTTCCAGACCGCGCCCGGCTGCATGCTCATGTACGGCAACCGCATCTGCGACGACTCGGACAACGGAACCATCGGCCTGCCGCAGGTCATCCAGTACTCGAGCAACGTGGCGACGGGGCAGATCGTCATGCGCATGAAGCCCGAGGAACAGTGGGACATGTATACCGCGGTCGGGCTGGGCCAGCGCCCGCAGCTGCCCTTCCCTGGAGAGGCCAGCGGGCGCCTGCGCCCCTGGAAGCGCTGGCGCCCCATCGACGCCGTCACGCAAGGCTTCGGCTACGGCCTGGCGGTGTCGACCTTCCAGCTGGCGCACGCCTACCTGGTGTTCGCCGACGACGGCCTGATCCGTCCGGCCACGCTGTTCAAGACCGCCCAGCCGGCGCCGGCGGTGCGGGTGATCTCGCGCCGCGTGGCCGCCGACGTGCGCTCGATGTTGGCGCTGGTGACCTCGCCCAAGGGCACCGCGGCGGCCGCGCGCATCCCCGGTTACTCCACCGGGGGCAAGACCGGCACGGCCTACATCTGGCGGGGCAAGGCCTATGACAAGCACGAATTCCGCGCGCAGTTCGTCGGCATGGCGCCGATCGACCACCCGCGCCTGGTGATGGCGGTGTCGGTGGATCAGCCCGACGCCAAGATGCATTTCGGCGGCCAGGTGGCCGCCCCGGTGTTCTCCGAGGTGGTGGGCCAGTCGCTGCGCATGCTGGGCGTGCCGCCGGACCTTCCGGTGCAGCCCGAGGTACCTCCGGCGCAACCGCGGGTGGCGCAGGCGGGAGGCGGCGCATGAACGAGGCCGTCCTCGATTCGGCCGCGGGCGTGGTGCGCGCGCTGCGCGCGCTGGCGGGTCCGCAGGCCGCGCTGGACACGGATTCGCGCACGCTGCGCGCCGGAGACGTGTTCGTGGCCTGGCCCGGCGCCGCCGCGGATCCGCGGCGCCACGTCGCCGACGCGCTGGCGCGCGGCGCCTGCGCCGCGCTGGTGGAGCACGAAGGCGCGGAGGCCTTCGCGTTGCCGCCGCGGGCCCTGCGGGTGCGCGGCCTCAAGGCGCTGGCCGGCGAGATCGCCGACGCCTGGTTCGGCCACCCCTCGCGCGACATGCGGGTGCTGGCGGTGACAGGCACCAACGGCAAGACCTCGGTGGCGCTGTGGACCGCGCAGGCGCTGCGGGCCGCCGGCCAGGCCTGCGGAGTCATCGGCACCCTGGGTGCCGGGCTGCCGGGCGCGCTGCGTTCGACCGGCCTGACCACGCCCGACCCGGTGCGCCTGCACGCCGAACTGGCGCAGATGCTGCGGGCCGGGGTGCGCTACTGCGCGATCGAAGCTTCGTCCATCGGCCTGGAGGAGCGCCGACTGACGGGGCTGCGCATCCACGCCGCGGCCTTCAGCAACCTGAGCCAGGATCACCTGGACTACCACGGCGACATGCGGGCCTACGCGGCCGCCAAGCGCCGGCTTTTCGACTGGCCGCAATTGCAGGCCGCGGTACTCAACGCGGACGATCCCTTCGGCGCCGAACTGGCCGTGCACTGCAGCCAGCGCGGGCTGCGCACCCTGCGCGTGTCCCTGGCCGGCGCCCAGGGCGCCGACTGGCAGGGCCGCGGCCCGGTGGACGCAGCCGCCGGCATGCGGCTGCAATTGCTGCGCGAGGACTCCCGGGCCGAGATCGAGGTTCCGCTGCTGGGGGCCTTCAACGCGGAGAACCTGTTGCTGGTCTGCGGGCTGCTGGAGACCTGCGGGCTCGGCTTCGAGCAGGTGGTGCAGGCGCTGGGCGCCATCCAGGCGCCACCCGGGCGCATGCAGGCCCTGGGCGGCGTGGGCGCGCCGCTGGTGGTCGTGGACTACGCCCACACGCCCGATGCACTGGCCCAGGCGCTGCAGGCCCTGCGCGGCGTGACCCAGCGCCGAGGGGGCCGGCTGTGGTGCGTATTCGGCGCCGGTGGCGACCGTGACCGCAGCAAGCGCGCGCCGATGGCCGCGGCCGCGGAGGCCTGCGCGGATCGCGTGGTGCTGACCAGCGACAACCCGCGCAGCGAGGCGCCGCAGGACATTGTCGACGAACTGCTGGCGGGCGCGGTGGCACCCGCCAACGTGCTGGTGCTGGTCGACCGCGCGCAGGCCATCGCGCAGACGGTGGCCCATGCCGACCCGCGCGACGTCGTACTGCTGGCCGGCAAGGGCCACGAGGCGACGCAGGAATTGCGCGGGCGCCGCTTCGCCTTCCACGACGCCTTCCACGCTCGCGCGGCGCTGGCCGCGCGCGCGGGCGGCTGGTTCGGCCTGCGCGAGCTGGCCGACTGGACCGGTGGCGAGTTGCACGGCGACGCCGCCTGCATGCTGGCCGGCGTGAGCACCGACAGCCGGCGCATCGGCGCCGGCGAGCTGTTCGTGGCCTTGCGCGGCGATCGCTTCGACGCCCATGACTTCCTGCCCCAGGCCGCGGCCGCCGGCGCCGCCGCGGTGCTGGCCGAGCGCGACCTGGAGGCCAGCGGCCTGCCCGGGGTGCGCGTGGCGGATACCCGCGCGGCCCTGGGTCGGCTGGCCCGCGCCTGGCGCGCGCAGCAGCCGGCCATGCCGCTGATCGCCGTGACCGGCAGCAACGGAAAGACCACGGTCACCCAGATGATCTCCTGCATCCTGGCCGCCTGGCTGGGAGAGGACCAGCGCCTGGCCACGCGGGGCAATTTCAACAACGAGGTGGGCGTGCCGCTGACCCTGCTGCGCCTGCATCCGCGCCATCAGGCCGCCGTGGTCGAGATGGGCATGAACCATCCGGGCGAGATCGCCCGCCTGGCGGACATCGCCGCGCCGGACGTGGCACTGGTCAACAACGCGCAGCGCGAGCATCTGGAGTTCATGCACAGCGTGGAGGCGGTGGCACGCGAGAATGGCCAGGCCCTGCAGGCGCTCGGCCCGCAGGGCGTGGCGGTGTTTCCCGCGACCGACGCCTACGCCGGGCTGTGGCGCGAACTGAGCGCGCCGCGGCGCATGGTGCGCTTCGCCCTGCGCGAGCAGGACCAGGCCGGCGCGCCGGGGCCCGCGGCCGAGCTGGAGGGCTGGGTGCTCGACACCCCCGAAGGCTCCGAGGCCGACGGCACCCGGCCGGCCATGCGCCTGATGCTGCGCGCCGCGGCCGGCCAGGCGCTGGTGCGCCTGCGCCTGCTGGGCCGCCACAACGCGCACAACGCGCTGGCGGCGGCCGCGGCCTCGCTGGCCGCGGGCGCCCCGATGGACGCCGTGGTGCGGGGCCTGGAGGCCTTCGAGCCGGTGCAGGGGCGCATGCAGCGCGGCACCCTGCGGCGCGCGGACGGCCGCGAGGTACTGCTGATCGACGACACCTACAACGCCAACCCCGATTCCGTGCGCGCCGCCATCGAAGCCCTGGCCGCGCTGCCGGGGCGCCGCGTGCTGGTGCTCGGCGACATGGGCGAGGTGGGCGATCAGGGGCCGCAGTTCCACGCCGAGGCCGGGCGCGTGGCGGCCGAGCGCGGGCTGCAGGGCTTGTGGACCGTGGGAACCGCGGCACGCGCGGCGGCCGAGGCCGCCGCGGCCGCGGGCCTGGCGGCGCGGCATGCGCAGAGTTTCGAGCACATGGACCTCGATGCCCTCGCCGCCGACGCGGCCGACGCCGTGCTGGTCAAGGGCTCGCGGTTCATGCGCATGGAACGTGTGGTCGCCGCGTTGCGCGAGCGCTGGGGCGCCGGCGCGCAGGACGCGGGCGGCACGGGCGGCACCGGCCGCAGGGGAGTCGAACATGCTGCATAGCCTGGCCTTGTGGTTGATGCAGAGCTCGCCCGAGCTTCGCTTTTTTCGCGTGTTCAACTACATCACCTTTCGCGCGGTGATGAGCACCCTGACCTCGCTGTTGATCGGGCTCGCCGCGGGCCCGGCGCTGATCCGCAAGCTCACCGCGATGAAGGTCGGCCAGGCGGTGCGCACCGACGGTCCGCAGACCCACCTGATCAAGACCGGCACGCCGACCATGGGAGGGGTGCTGATCCTGCTGTCCATCACGGCCTCGTCGCTGTTGTGGATGGATCTGTCCAACCGCTTCGTGTGGCTCGTCCTGCTGGTCACCCTGGGCTTCGGCGCCATCGGCTGGGTGGACGACTACCGCAAGGTCGTGCACCGGGACCCCAACGGCATGCGTTCGCGGGAGAAGTATTTCTGGCAGTCGCTGATCGGCGTGGTGGCCGCCTTCTACCTGGCCTTCGCGGTGTCGGGCGCCGGCAATGCGCAGGTCTGGCACCTGTTCGTGTCCTGGTTGCGCAGCGGACTGACCATGCCCCTGCCGCCGGCGGCCGACCTGATCGTGCCCTTTTTCAAGACCGTCAGCTATCCCCTGGGCATCACCGGGTTCATCGTGCTGACCTATCTGGTGATCGTCGGCTCCAGCAACGCGGTGAACCTCACCGACGGCGCCGACGGCCTGGCCATCATGCCCACGGTGATGGTGGGCGGGTCGCTGGGGGTGTTCGCCTACGTCAGCGGCAACGCGGTGTTCTCGCGCTACCTGCTGTTCCCCTACATCGCCGGCAGCGGCGAGCTGCTGATCTTCATCGGCGCGATGGTCGGCGCGGGGCTGGCCTTCCTCTGGTTCAACGCCTACCCGGCCCAGGTGTTCATGGGCGACGTGGGGGCGCTTGCGCTGGGCGCGGCCCTGGGAACCATCGCGGTCATCGTGCGCCAGGAAATCGTGCTGTTCATCATGGGCGGCGTGTTCGTGGCCGAGACGGTCTCGGTGATGATCCAGGTGAGCTATTTCAAGTACACCAAGAAGAAGTACGGCCAGGGGCGGCGCATTTTCAAGATGGCGCCGCTGCACCACCATTTCGAGCAGCTCGGCGTGAAGGAGTCGCAGGTGGTGATCCGGTTCTGGATCGTCAGCATGATGCTCTGCCTGGCTGGCCTGGCCAGCCTGAAGCTGCGATGACGGCCATGCCCATGCTGCGCGACAGGACCGTCCTCGTGCTGGGCCTCGGAATCTCGGGGCTGGCGATGCTGCGCTGGTGCGCCGGCCAGGGCGCGCGCGTGCGCGCCGCCGACAGCCGCGTCGCGCCGCCCGGGCTGGCGCTCGCGCGCGAGCAGCTGCCGCAGGCCCAGCTGCACACGGGCGCGGACGCGGGAAACCTGGAACGGCTCGACGGCGTCGACCTGGTGTGTGTCAGCCCGGGAATCGCCCCCGACGATGCCGTGTTCGGCGAGCTGCTGCGCACGGCGCGCGAACGCGGCATCGACCAGCGCGGCGAGCTCTCCCTGTTCGCGCAGGCGCTGCGCGAGCTGCACGATGCCCAGGGTTACGCGCCGGCGCTGATCGGCATCACCGGCACCAACGGCAAGACCACCGTGACCACCCTGACCGCGCTGCTGCTGCAGGCCGCGGGGCAGGACGCGGTGGCCGCCGGCAACATCGGCCCGGCCATGCTCGACGTGCTGGCGCAGCGCCTGCGGGAGCAGCGCCTGCCGCAGGCCTGGGTGCTGGAACTCTCGAGCTTCCAGTTGCACGGCGTGGACGATTTCGCCGCCAGCGCGGCCACCGTGCTGAACCTCACGCAGGACCATCTGGACTGGCACGGCAGCATGCAGGCCTACGCCAGCGACAAGGCACGCGTGTTCGGGCCGCAGCCCTGGAACCTGCCCGGCGCGCCGGGGCTGATGGTGCTCAACCGCGACGATCCGGCGGTCCTGGCGATGCGCCGCGAGGGCCGCCGCGCCTGCAGCTTCGGGCTGGACGCGCCGCGCGGCGACGGCGACTGGGGCATCGTGCGCGAGCACGGCATGGACTGGCTGGCGCGTGCGCGCGCCGAGGATTCCGAGCCGCGCCCGAGTTCCCGCCGCTCCCGTTCGGCCACCCCCGCCGAGGCGCCGCCGGTCCAGGTGCAGGCGCTCATGCCGGCCGACGCGCTGCGCATCCGCGGGCGCCACAACCAGGCCAACGCGCTGGCCGCGCTGGCCCTGGCCGGATCCACAGGGGCGGCGCTGGCGCCGATGCTGCATGCCCTGCGCGAATACCGTGGCGAGCCGCACCGCATGCAAAGCCTGGGCGTGCTCGACGGCGTGGAATGGATCGAGGACAGCAAGGGCACCAACGTCGGCGCCACCGTGGCGGCGCTGCTGGGCCTGGATCGCGGCGTGATCCTGATCGCCGGAGGCGACGGGAAGGGGCAGGACTTCGCGCCGCTGGCCCAGGCCGCCCGCGACCGGGTGCGCTGCGCCCTGCTCATCGGGCGCGACGCGCCCGCCTTGCGCGAGGCGCTGGGCTCCAGCCTGGAATGCGAAGTCCAGCCCGATCTGCGCGCGGCGGTGCGCCGCGCCGCCGCGCTGGCACGCTCGGGTGAGGTGGTGCTGCTGTCGCCGGCCTGCGCCAGCCTGGACATGTTCCGCGACTACAAGCACCGCGCGGAGGTGTTCGCGCAGGAGCTGGGCGAGCTGGCCGCCGAGCGGGGCGCGGTGCTGGAGGGCGCGCCATGAACTGGCTCAGGCTGCCGGGCAGGGCCAAGGCCGGCGCACCGCAGATGCCCATGCCGGTGCGCGTGGGCTATGTGGGCCCCAGCGCGTCGCGCATGCTGGACTACGACCAGAACCTGCTGTGGGTGATCGTGCTGCTGCTGGCCTTCGGGCTGGTGATGGTCTATTCGGCCACCATCGCGATTCCCGAGGACCCGCATTACGCCAGCTGGAGCCAGTTCCATTTCTTCTGGCGCGACCTGGCCGCCATCGCGCTGGGGCTGGTGGCCGGCTGGGTGGCTTTCCAGTTTCCCATGAGCTTCTGGCAGCGTTGGGCTCCGTATCTGTTCATCCTGTCCCTGGTCGGCCTGTTCGCCGTGCTGATCCCCTTCATCGGCAAGGGGGTCAACGGATCACGGCGCTGGATTCCGCTGGGGGTGCTGAATTTCCAGCCCTCGGAACTGGTGAAACTGACCATGGTGCTGTACGCGGCCGATTTCATGGTGCGCAAGCAGCAGGTCAAGCAAAGCCCCACCAAGGCCTTCGGGCCCATGGCCGCGGCGCTGGCCTTCATCGGCCTGCTGCTGCTGGCCGAGCCGGACATGGGCGCCTTCCTGGTGATCGCCTCCGTGGCCATGGTGATCCTCTACCTCGGCGGGGTGAACGGGCGCATGTTCGCCGCGCTGTCGGTGGTGGTGATCGGCGCCTTCGTGCTCATGATCGTCCTGTCGCCCTGGAGGCGCGATCGCATCTTCGCCTACCTCAACCCCTGGGCCCAGGCGAATGCCGAGGGCAGCGCCTATCAGCTGGCCCATGCCCTCATCGCCGTCGGGCGGGGGCACTGGTTCGGCGTGGGCCTGGGCGGCAGCGTGGAAAAGCTGCATTACCTGCCCGAGCCGCAGACCGACTTCCTGCTGGCCATCGTCGGCGAGGAACTCGGCTTCGCCGGGGTCATCGTGCTCATCGGGGTGTTCGCCTGGCTGACCAAGCGTGCCTTCGACATCGGGCGCCAGGCGCTGGCCGCCGACCGCATGTTCTCGGCGCTCGTGGCGCAGGCCATCGGCGTGCTCATCGGCGGGCAGGCCTTCATCAACATCGGCGTCAACCTGGGGCTGCTGCCGACCAAGGGGCTGACCCTGCCGCTGCTGAGCTACGGCGGATCGGCCACGCTGATCTCGCTGATCGCGCTGGCCCTGCTGCTGCGCGTGGACTACGAGAACCGGGTGCTCATGCGTGGAGGCCACGTATGAAGGCCGCATCGGCAGTCAAGCGCGCGCTGATCATGGCCGGAGGCACCGGCGGGCATATCTTCCCGGGCCTGGCGGTGGGCGAGGGCCTGCGCGCGGCCGGCTGGGACGTGGCCTGGATGGGCGCGTCCACGGGCATGGAATCGCGCCTGGTCCCGGCGCAGGGCTATCGCATGCTCTGGGTGGACTTCGGCGGCGTGCGGGGCAAGGGCGCCGCGCGCTGGCTTCGTCTGCCGGCGCAGTTGCTGCGCGCCCTGGCGCAGGCGGCCCGGGCGCTGCGCGGCGAACGCCCGCGCGTGGTGCTGGGCATGGGCGGCTACATCACCGTTCCGGGCGGCCTGCTGGCGCGCCTGTTCGGCGCCCGCCTGGTGCTGCATGAGCAGAACGCCGTCGCCGGCATGAGCAACCGGCTGCTGGCGCGCCTGGCCACGCGCACGCTGTGCGCCTTTCCCGACGCGCTGCCGGGAGCCGAGTGGGTGGGCAACCCGGTGCGCCGCGCGATCCGCGAACTGGCCGACCCGCGCCAGCGCTACGCCTCGCGCAGCGGCCCCTTGCGCCTGCTGGTGGTGGGCGGAAGCCTGGGCGCGCGCGCCCTCAACGACATGCTGCCCGCGGCCCTGGCCCTGATCGAGCCGGCGCAGCGTCCGCGCGTCGTGCACCAGAGCGGGCGCGGCCAGCTCGAGGCCCTGCGCCAGGCCTACGCCGCCGCCGGCGTGGATGCCGACTGCCGCGAGTTCATCGACGACATGGCCGAGGCCTATGCGCAGGCCGACCTGGTGGTGTGCCGCGCAGGCGCTTCCACGGTCACCGAAGTGGCCTGCGCCGGCGTGGCCGCACTGTTCGTTCCCTTTCCCTTCGCGGTGGACGACCACCAGAGCGCCAATGCACGCTACCTGGCCGGCCCTGGCGCGGCCTTGCTCGTGCAGCAGGCCGAGCTCGACCCGCCGCGCCTGGCGGCGCAGTTGCGCGCCTTGCGTCGCGAGAGCCTGCTCGACATGGCCTGCAAGGCGCGCGAGCTGGCCCGCAGCGATGCCGTCGAGCGCATCGTGGCCGTCTGCGAAGCGCTGGATACCCCGACATGAAACACGCCATCCATCACATCCATTTCGTCGGCATCGGGGGTGCCGGCATGAGCGGCATCGCCGAGGTGCTGCTCAACCTGGGCTACCGCATCAGCGGCAGCGATCTGGGGGAAAGCGCCGCGGTGCGGCATCTGCGCGCGGCCGGCGCCACGGTGTCCATCGGACACGACGCGGCGCATGTGGCCGGGGCGGATGCCGTCGTGGTCTCCACCGCGGTGGGGGCCGACAACCCCGAGGTGCGCGCGGCGCGGGCGCGCCGCATTCCCGTGGTTCCGCGCGCGGTCATGCTGGCCGAGCTGATGCGCCTCAAGCGCGGCATCGCCATCGCCGGCACCCACGGCAAGACCACCACCACCAGCCTGGTGGCCAGCGTGCTGGCCGAAGGGGGGCTCGACCCCACCTTCGTCATCGGCGGGCGGCTGAACAGCGCCGGCACCCACGCCAAGCTGGGCGGGGGCGAGTACATCGTGGTGGAAGCCGATGAGTCCGATGCGTCCTTCCTCAACCTGCTGCCGGTGATGGCGGTGGTGACCAACATCGATGCCGACCACATGGACACCTACGGCCACGACATGGCCCGGCTGCGCCAGACCTTCGTGGAGTTCCTCGGCAGGCTGCCCTTCTACGGTGCCGCCATCCTGTGCATCGACGACCCCGGCGTGCGCGCCATCCTGCCCTTCGTGTCCAAGCCGGTGACCCCCTACGGCCTGGGCGAGGACGCGCAGGTGCGCGCCGTCGACGTGCGCGCGGTGGGCACCGGCATGGAGTTCACGGTGCTGCGGCGCAACGGCGTGGTGCTTCCGCCGCTGCAGGTCAGCCTGAACCTGCCGGGCCTGCACAACGTGCGCAACGCGCTGGCGGCGGTCGCGGTGGCGGCCGAGCTGGGCGTCGACGATGCCGCCGTGTGCAAGGCGCTGGCCGAATTCCGCGGCGTCGGCCGGCGCTTCCAGCGCCTGGGCGAGATGCCGGCCGCGGGGGGCGGCAGCTACACCCTGATCGACGACTACGGGCACCACCCGGTGGAGATGGCCGCGACCCTGGCCGCGGCGCGCGGCGCCTACCCCGGGCGTCGCATCGTGCTGGCCTTCCAGCCGCATCGCTACACCCGCACGCGCGATCTGTTCGAGGATTTCGTCGGCGTGCTCGGCAGCGCCGACGCCGTGCTGCTGACCGAGGTCTACGCCGCGGGCGAGGCGCCCATCGTGGCCGCCGACGGGCGCGGCCTGGCGCGGGCGCTGCGCGTGGCCGGACGCATCGAGCCGATCTTCGTCGAGGACGTGCGCGCGCTGCCCCAGGCCATCGCCGATTTCGCCCGCGACGGCGACGTGGTGCTGTGCATGGGCGCGGGCTCGATCGGCGCGGTGGCCGGGCAGATCGCCGCGCAAGCGCGAGAGGAGCAGGCGTGAACACCTTCCCGACCCCTCCCGACGCGCGCGACTTCGGCCGCGTCGCGGTGCTGTACGGCGGACGCTCGGCCGAGCGCGAGGTGTCGCTCATGTCGGGCGAACGGGTGCTGCAGGCGCTGCGTTCCCGCGGGGTCGACGCCTTCGGCTTCGACCCCGCCGCGCAATCCATGGATCAGCTGCCGGCGCTGGGTGCGCAACGCGTGTTCATCGCCCTGCACGGACGCTTCGGCGAGGACGGCACGGTGCAGGGCGCGCTCGAATTGCTGGGGCTTCCCTACACGGGCTCCGGGGTGCTGGCCTCGGCGCTGGCCATCGACAAGCACATGACCAAGCGCCTGTGGCATTGCGAAGGCCTGTCCACCCCGCAGTGGCGCCTGGTGCAAAGCCTGGAGCAGGCGCGCGAGGCCTCGCTCGCGCTGGGCCTGCCGCTGATCTTCAAGGCCAGCCACGAGGGTTCCACGCTGGGCCTGGCGCGCGCCGACGCCCCCGACGCGGTGGACGCCGCCTACGCCGAGGCCGCGCGCTACGACAGCGCCGTGCTGGCCGAGAGCTTCATCGCCGGCGACGAGGTCACCTGCGCCGTGCTCGGCGAGGGGGAGCAGGCGCGGGCGCTGCCCCTGGTGCGCATCCAGGCGCCTGGCGGCAACTACGACTTCCAGCACAAGTACTACAGCGACGACACGCGCTACCTTTGCCCGGCCGGGTTGCCCGAGGGCGAGGAAGCGGCCATCGCCGCGCTGGTGCTGCGCAGCTATCGCGCGCTGGGCTGTCGCGGCTGGGCTCGCGCCGACGTCATGATCCGCGCGACCGACCGCAAGCCCTTCCTGCTGGAGATGAACACCAGCCCGGGCATGACGGGGCATTCCCTGGTGCCCATGGCGGCGCGAGCGGCGGGCATCGGCTACGAGGATCTGTGCCTGCACATCCTGGCCGGCGCGCGCCTGGATCAGGCGCCCCGGGCCGCGGGAGAGCGCTCGTGAACGGCATGCTGCGCCAGGACCTGCCGCTGGACATCCGGCTGATGAACTTCACCAGCCGCGCGCTGGTGTGGCTGTTCGTGCTCGGAGCGCTGGCTTCCGCCGGGAACTGGTTGCTGCAGCGCCCGTGGTGGTCGATCCGCAGCGTGCGCGTGGAAGGCAGCCTGCAGCATGTGAGCGCGACCTCGCTGCGCAGCCAGGCGCTGCCGCGGGTGCAGGGCAACTGGTTCACGGTCAGCCTGGGCGCGGTGCAGCAGGCCTTCGAGCAGGTGCCCTGGGTGCGCAAGGCGGTGGTGCAGCGTGTGTGGCCGCTGTCGCTGCTGGTGCGCCTGCAGGAGCAACAGCCCCTGGCGCTGTGGCTGGACGCCTCGGGCAACGCGGTGGGCCTGGTGAACACGCGGGGCGAGAGTTTCGAGGCCAATCTCGGCGAGGTGCAGGACCTGGGGCTGCCGCGCTTTTTCGGCCCGCCGGCCAGCCAGCAGCAGGTGACCGCGATGTACCGCGACCTGCAGCAGCGCTTCGCGCCGCTGCATTGGCGCATCGCGAGCCTGGGCCTGGGCGCGCAGGGAGACTGGCAGGTGCAGATCGCGCAGGGGCCGAGCATCGATCTGGGCAACGACGACGACGCGCAGGCCTTCGCCGAGCGGCTGCAGCGCTTCGTGCGTCTGGAGCCCGGCGTGGCCGCGCACTACGGCCGTGCCGTGGTGTCGGCCGATCTGCGCTACGCCAGCGGCTTCGCGGTGAAGCTGGCGAAGGACGACAGCGGCGCGGGCGTGGCCGCGCATGGTGCCCGCGGTGCGTCGCGAGGCAGGGGCAGCAAGAACAAGTCGAGGGGAGCTCGGTAAATGGCGAAGGAGTACAAGGACCTTGTGGTCGGCCTGGATATCGGCACCTCCAAGGTGTCGGCGATGGTCGGCGAGATCCTGCCCGGGCAGGAGCAGGCCGCCGGCACGCTGAAGATCGTCGGCATGGGGCAGGCCTCCACCGCGGGCATGCGCCGCGGCGTGGTGGTCGACATCGAGGCGCTGGTGCAGTCCATCCAGTCGGCGCTGAAGGAAGCCGAGCTGATGGCCGATTGCCGCATCACGCGCGTGATCACCGGCATCACCGGAAGCCATATCCGGGGCCAGAACTCCGAGGGCATGGTGGCGATCAAGGATCGCGAGGTCGCGCCCAACGACGTCATGCGGGTGATCGAGACCGCCAAGGCGGTCAACATCCCGGCCGACCAGCGCCTGCTGCTGGTGGAGCCCCAGGAATTCATCATCGACGGCCAGGAGGTGCGCCAGCCGGTGGGCATGAGCGGCATCCGCCTGGAGACCAAGGTGCACATCGTCACCGGCGCGCAGACCGCCGCCGAGAACGTGATCAAGTGCGTGCGGCGCTGCGGCCTCGAGGTGGACGCGCTGGTGCTGCACCCGCTGGCTTCCAGCCATGCGGTGCTGACCCCCGACGAGAAGGAGCTGGGCGTCGTGCTGGTCGACGTCGGCGCCGGGGTGACCGACGTGGCCATCTACACGGGCGGTTCGATTCGCCACACCGCGATCATCCCGATCGCCGGCGAGCTGGTCACCAGCGACATCGCCATGGCCCTGCGCACCCCCACCAAGGACGCCGAGGACATCAAGATCGAGCATGGCGTGGCCAAGCAGCTGCTGGCCGGCGTGGACGAGCGCCTGGAGGTGCCGGGCCTGGGTGACCGCGGCCCGCGCATGCTGTCGCGCCAGGCGCTGGCAGGTGTCATCGAGCCGCGCGTGGAGGAGATCTTCTCCCTCGTGCAGCAGGTCGTGCGCGACTCCGGCTACGAGGAGGTGCTGTCCTCCGGCGTGGTGCTCACCGGGGGTGCGTCCCTGATGCCCGGCATGGTCGAGCTGGGCGAGGACATTTTTCTCAAGCCGGTCCGCCTGGGGCTGCCGCAGTACAGCGGCCCGCTGGCGGACATGGTGCGCAGCCCGCGCAATTCCACCGCCATGGGCCTGTTGCTGGAGGCGCTCACGCAGCGCCAGCGCGGCGCCCGGGCGGCGGGTACCAAGTCGGGAAGCGCAGGGGGGGTTTTCACCCGCGTACGCGACTGGTTCGCGGGGAATTTCTGAATCGTGAACGTTTCACGGGGGCCCGCCGTTCGCGGCGGGCGTATGGCGGCAGGGAGCTGAAGTTTTTTTCCAATCCGGACGGAGGTGCATCATGGGCTTTGAAATGATCGAGGACATCGGCGAAAGCGGCTTCAACAGCGGAACCAACATCAAGGTGATCGGCGTGGGCGGCGGCGGTGGCAACGCCGTCGAGCACATGATCGCCAGCGGCGTCAAGGGCGTGGAATTCATCTGCGCCAACACCGACGCCCAGGCGCTCAAGAGCTCGAGCTCGCAGCGTTTCATCCAGCTCGGGCGCACCGGCCTGGGCGCCGGCGGCAAGCCGCAGGTCGGGCGCGACGCGGCCGAACAGGCGCAGGCGCAGATCCGCGAGACCCTGACCGGCGCGCACATGCTGTTCATCACCGCCGGCATGGGCGGCGGCACCGGCACCGGCGCGGCGCCGGTGGTGGCGCGCATCGCGCGCGAGATGGGCATCCTGACGGTGGCCGTGGTGACCAAGCCCTTCGAGTTCGAGGGCACCAAGCGCCTGGGCCACGCCGAGAGCGGGCTGGAGGAACTGGAGAAGAACGTCGACTCGCTGATCGTGGTGCTCAACGAGAAGCTGCTCGAGGTCTACGGCGACGACATCTCGCAGAAGGAAGCCTTCGCCAAGGCCAACGACGTGCTGAAGAACGCCACCGGCGGCATCGCCGAGATCATCAACGTGCCGGGCATGATCAACGCCGACTTCGAGGACGTGAAGACGGTGATGGGCGAGCCGGGCAAGG
>JAJZWA010000039.1 GCA_021846965.1 Pseudomonadota bacterium
ATTCGTAATGAGAAGGTCGAGGGTTCGATTCCTTTCACCGGCACCAAGCAAATCAACGACTTAGCCCGCCTTTCGGCGGGCTTTGTTTTTTCGTGGCCATGCACGACCCCTTGAAGGCCACCGAGGTGATGGACGAATTCCCGCGCGGGAGTTCGAGGGCTTCCTGGGGACCGGCCGCGCCTGGCCGGGCGCCGACTGGGTTCCCGCCGCCGCGCGCCGCTCAGGGCCCGTCGCCGCGCCTGTACACCGTGACGTCCTGATCGTCCAGGTCGAACACGCGCAGGCGCTGGGCTCCGATGTCCAGCAGGATCCACCGGAATTCCACGCTGTCGCCCTCCACCTTCAGAGTCAGCGAACAGCCCTGGGCGCTCCAGCGGCCCGAGCTCTCCGGCCGTTGGTGCAGCCAGGAGCTGAAGCTTCCCGCGCCGATCGAGAGTTCCTCGAAAAAGGCGCCCCCGGTCCCGCGCCAATCATGCTGCAGTGCGCCCCGCCTGGCCTCGCACCAAGGCGCATACGAGTCGGCCAGTTGCCCGATGCGCACCGCGTAGGCCTTCGCCAGGCAGGCTTCGGTCGTGCAGCGCGACTGGACCGCCGAAATCCACGAGCGCTGGCTGCGCTCGACCTCCCCGGGCTGCCTCGCATGCGCGAGCGCGGCCGAGTACACGCTGTTCAGGCCCTGGTCCGCCGCCAGCAGCCGGCGGCTCTTGCAGATCAGACGCGCCGGGTCCTCGACCGCGCGCCGGCAATCGATGGCCCAGGCCGGCAGGCAGGCGAGCAGGCCGGCCACGAGGACGATGGCCTGGCGGGGTTTCGGAATCATTCGCATGGAAGGTGCTGCTGGGCGGCTTGCGGGCGTTCGCATTGTGCGAGGCGGCCGCGCCTGCGGCAAGGGCGCCGCCGCGCCGCGCCCTGCCCTATGCTGCGAGCTTCGTCCTCGTGGAGACCCGCATGAGCTCGCGCATCGCACACCTGCAGCTGCTGGCCGAGTACAACCGGTGGATGAACGACAGGGTCTACGCGGCCGCGTCGCGGCTAGGCCCGGAAGAGCTGGCGCGCGACCGGGGCGCCTTCTTCGGCTCCATCCTCGGCACGCTGAACCATCTCGTGGTCGCCGACACGCTGTGGCTGCGGCGCTTCGCGCGCCACCCGCGCCAATGGCCGCAGATCGCGCCGGTGCTGCAGCTGCCGGTTCCCGCCTCGCTGGACGCCATCGTGTTCCCCACGCTGCCGGAACTGCGCCAGCACCGGGGCGAGCTCGATGCGTGGATCCTGGAATGGACGGCTGCCTTGCTCGACGAGGACCTGGACACCCCCTTGCACTACGCCAACTCCAAGGGCCAGCCCTACTGCCGGGAATTGCACGGACTGCTGCTGCACCTGTTCAATCATCAGACCCACCACCGCGGACAGGCCACCACGCTGCTGACCCAGGCCGGAGTCGACGTGGGCGTCACCGACCTGCTGGCGCTGCTACCCGAACTGGGCTGATCTCCGCGCCCGCAGCGGGCCGGCGGCAGCCCCTCGTGGCGCAGGCTCGCTGGCGGCGAGCCTCGCCTTGCGAGAGCCCTTGCGCATGCTTCGCATCGGGCGCCAAGGCAGGCTCAGGGCGCCTCCACGCGCTCCCAGCGGCCGCTTCGGGCGCTGCGCTGCGCGGCGTCGACGATCAGAAGTCCCTTGACGCCGTCGATCACGCCGGGGAACAGGTCGCCGTCCGGCGACGAGCGCTCGCCTTGCAGGCGCGCGGCCACGACCTCGGCGAATTCCTCGTACAGGTTCGCGAAGGCCTCGAGGTAGCCCTCGGGATGCCCGAGGGCGACGCGGGTGGAGCGCAGCGCGCCGGGGCTCATGGCCGGGTCGAGGCGCCGCGTGAGCACCTGGTCGAAGCCGCCGGCGCGGCGGTGCAGCAGCCGGTTGGGCTCCTCCTGGTACCACTCGAGTCCGCCCTTGTCGCCATGGATGCGAAAGCTCAGCCCATGCTCGGAGCCAGCCGCCGCATTGGTCACCCACAGCGATCCACGGGCGCCGTTGCCATAGCGCATCAGCGTGGCCACGTAGTCGTCCACCTCGCCGCCAGGGCGCGTGGCGCCGACGTCGGCGCACAGGCTCTCGACGTCCTGCCCGCAGACATAGGCGCCCAGGTGGAAGGCATGGGTGGCGATGTCCAGCAGCACCAGCGAACCGCCCACGCGATCGGCCTGCATGCGCCAGCCCGTCGAGGGCACAGGCTCGGCCAGGTTGCCCTGCACGTACTGCAGCTGCACCTGGCGGATCGCCCCCAGTTCCCCGGCGCGCACCATGTCGCGCGCCTGGCGCACCATGGGATAGCCGCTGTAGCAATAGGTCACGCAGAATTCGGCCCCCGAGGCCCGGACCTTGGCGGCAAGTTCGCGCGCGCTGGACACGTCGGTGGTCAGCGGCTTGTCGCAGATGATGTGCAGCCCCGCATCGAGCGCGGCCGTGCAGATCTCGAAATGGCTGTCGTTCGGGGTCATGACCGCGACGACGTCGATTCCGTCCTCACGCTGCGACTCCTGCGCGATCAGCTCCCGCCAGGAGCCGTAGACGCGATCGTCGGGGAAGCCGAGCCGGCGGCCTTCGTCCCGGCCGCGCTGCGGGTTCGACGACAGCGCCGCGGCGACCAGGTCGAATTTACCGTCCAGGCGGGCGGCGATCCGGTGCACGGGCCCGATGAACGAGCCGGTTCCGCCGCCGATCACGCCGATGCGCAAGCGCCGGCCGATATGTTCCATCATCACGAGTGTTCCTCCTGTTGCGTGTGCGTTGCGCCGAGCCCGACGTCCAGCGTGCCCACCGGGGCTCAACCCAGCATCTGGATCACGCGGGCGGCCTCGGCCTGCAGGGCCTGCACCACCGGCTTCATGAGCGTGAGCCGGTCGAAGCGCGCCTCGTCCTCGGCCAGGCTCTGCCGCAGGCTGCGCGCGAAGGTCATGCGCATGGTCGTTCCGATGTTGAACTTGGCCACGCGCATGGTCTTCAGGCGCTGCATGTCGGCATCGCGAATCCCGCTGGTGCCGTGGATCACCAGGGGCAGCCGGGTGAGCGCCGCGATCTCCTGCAGGCGCTCGAAATCGATGACACTGGTGGCCGTGGTCATGCGATGCACATTGCCCACCGAGACCGCCACCGCGTCCACGCCGCTGTGCTCGGCGAAGCTGGCGGCGTCCCTCGGGTCGGTCAGTTCGTGCTTGATATGGTCGCGCCCCTCGGTGTAGGGCACCGAGCCCACCTCGCCTTCGATGGTGGCGCCGAAGGCATGGGCGACGGTGGCCACCCGCGCGGTGTGCGCGATGTTGTCCTGCAGGGACATCTGCGAGCCGTCGAACATGACCGAGGTGAACCCCGCCCGCAACGCGGCGTACACGACATCCTCGTCGTAGCAGTGGTCCAGGTGCAGGCACACCGGCACCTCGGCATCCTGCGCCAGTCCGCGCACCATGCCGGCAAAGCCCGCCACGCCCATCTGCTCGGCCATGTCCTTGTTGCAGGCCACGATGACCCCGCGTCCCAGGGACTCCGCGGCGGCGATCACGGCCACCGCCTCCTCGTTGCCGAAAATGTTGAACGAAGGCACGGCATAGCGACCCTGGATCGCGTCCGGCAGCAGTTCCTTGAGCGTCACGAGCATGGCCCTGTCCTCACTTGAACTTGGCGATCATGTTCTTGATGCCCGGGATGGTCTCGATCTGATAGGCGTGGTGCGGATCGAAGTGCTGGATCAGGGATTTGGAATGCGCGCCGACGATGACCGTGAAGTAGTACATCTCGTAGCCGGGAGCCGCGACACTGGGGTGGTAGCCGCGGTCGATCGCGATCACGCTGCCGCTGCGCACGTGGTACACCGGGCCGTAGTCGTCTTCGTGGGCGTAGACGAACTGGGCGCCGAAGCCATGGTCCGGGTTGAAGCGGAACTGGTAGACCTCCTGGTACTCGGTCTCCTGGGTTCCTCGCTCGGCGTCGTGCTTGTGCGGGGGAAACCCCGACCAGCCGCCCGCGCCGACGGTGAACAGTTCGCTGACCAGAAGCCGGCCTCGCCGCTCGGCGTTCTTCTGGCCGAGCAGGTGCTTGATCTTGCGATGGGTCTTGGTGTCGTCCGAGCCGTACTGGATCTTGTCCACGTCGCCCTGGCGCACATCGAAGGGCTCCAGGGTCTGGTCGAAACGTCCGCCGCCGATCATCAGGTCCAGGCTGTCGCTGGCACAGACGATCTCGGCGCGGGAACCCACCGGCACGTACACGCCTTCCGGGTCGCCCTCCCACAGATGGGAACGCTTGCCCACCGCCAGGAATTCCCGCCCGTCGACGATCACGTCGCAACTTCCGGTGGCGGGCACCAGCATGCTCTCGTAGCCGGGCACCTGGTGCTCGAAACGCTCCCCGCGCCGGAGCCGGACGTGGTTGAAGTAGCACAGGGGCGTCGTCTGGTCGCCCACCCCGATGATGGCCTGGTTGCGGTTGTCGAAGGGGGGGATATGTCGGCTCATGAGGATGACTCCTTGGGCGCGTGCGCCTCGACGAAGGCCCGCAGTTGCGGGAGGGTCGGCATGGCCTCGGCACAGGCATCGCCGCTGACGTTGATCGCGGCGGCCGCGGCACCCCAGCGCACCGCTTCCTGCCACGGGCGGCCGCCGATCAGGGCCCAGAGCAGGGCCGCCGCGAAGGCATCGCCCGAGCCGAAGGGCTTGCGCGACCGGACCGGGAAAATGCCCTGCTCGATCACGGCCCCGTCTCGCAGGTACACGCGGCAACCGCGCGGCCCGTCCTTGACCACGACCGCCTGGGCCGTGTCGCGCACCAGGGCCCGCGCAAGGGGATCGGCCCCCGGTGCCCCGCTCGACTCGGCGTCGCCGAGCACGGCGAATTCCTCGCGATTGCCGATGACCATGTCCGACAGGGTGCAGGCCAGGCCCAGCGTGACCGAGGCCTCGTCCGCACCGCTCCAGCCATAGGGTCGGTAATCCAGGTCGAGCACGACCACCGTACCGGCCTGGCGAGCCAGGCGCATGGCGTGCAAGGCGGCCTCGCGGCTCGGGCTGGCCGACAGCGCCGTGCCGGTGATGAGCAAGGCGCGGGCGTCGGCGATGGCCTCCCGGTCGATGTCGGCCACGCGCAGCTGCAGGTCGGCGGCGTTGCGCCGGTAGATGATCACCTTGCAGTCTTCCGGGCGCATCTCCGTGAATGCCACGCTGTTGAGCGAGCCGCTGTTGTCGGTCCTGAGCCCGCGCACGTCCACCGCGTTGTCGGCGAGGAACTGTCGCACGTAGCGGCCGAAGCCGTCGTCGGACACCACGCTGACCATGGCCACGCGAAGCCCGAGCCGGGCCGCGCCGGTCGCCACGTTGGCGGGGGACCCGCCCACCGATTTGCGAAAGCCCCTTACTTGCTCGAGGGGCATGCCCTCCTGCTGGGCGTACAGGTCCACCCCGGCGCGCCCGAGGCAGATCAGGTCGGTGGCGCGCTCGCCCGGAAAGCGCAAGGTGTTCACGCTCAGCTTCTCTTCAGGGGCATCCACTGGCTGCCCGCGTCGGCGGACTGGGCACAGCGCACCATGAAGCGCACGCCCTCCAGGCCGTCTTCCACCGTGGGGATCCACTGCCCTGCCAGGCGCTCGCGCGCCGCGGGTTCGCTGGACATGGCGAAGGCGAATCGCCGGTACAGGTTGGCCCAGGAGTCGAAATAGCCCGCGGGGTGCCCGCCGCCCACGCGTTCGAAGCGCGCGGAGGGATCGAGGTAGCCATGCCCGCGCTCGTAGCTCATCTCGGGCTGGCCGACGAAGGCCACCTTGAGCTGGTTGGGATGCTCGTCCCACCACTCCACGCTGCCCCTGGAGCCGATCACGCGGAACTTCATGCCGTGCGCGCTGCCGACGTTGACCGCGCTGGCCCACAGCGAGCCGACGGCGCCGCCGCTCAGGCGCATCAGCACCTGGGCATCGTCTTCCAGCGGCGCGCGCGACTTGACGAAACTGCTGCGCAGGCAGCTGAGCGACTCGAGCTGCAGACCGGAAACCAGCATGCCCAGCTGGAAGCAGTGCGTGGCCAGATCGCCGATGACATAGGTCGGCCCCGAGGTGGCGGGGGTGACGCGCCAGCGGGTGCCGGGGTCGCTGCCTTCGACTTCGGTCGCGTGGTAGCCATGGGCGAATTGCATCTGCACGATGCGGATCTCGCCCAGTTCGCCCTTGCGCACCATCGCGCGGGCCTGCTGCACCATCTCGTAGCCCGTGTATCCATACATCACGGCCAGCACGCGCTGGCGCGCCCGGGACAGCGCGAGCAACTCCTCGGCCTCGGCCTCGTCGATGGTCAGCGGCTTCTCGCAGATGACGTGCAGCCCGGCCTCGAGCGCCGCCTTGCAGATCGTGTAGTGCGAGCTGTTGGGCGTTGCGATGGTCACGGCCTCGATGCCATCGGGCCGGGCGGACTCGGCGGCGAACATGGCCCGGTAATCGGCGTAGCAGCGCTGCGGGTCCAGCCCCAGGCTGGTGCCGAATTCGCGGCCGCGGGCGGGGTCGATGTCGAAGGCACCGGCGAGCAGTTGCATGAGCCCGTCGCGCGTGGCCGCATCGCGGTGGGAGTAGCCGATCTGGCTTCCCTTGCCGCCACCGACCATGCCCCAGCGCAGGGGCTTCTCGAGCAATCGACCTTCAACGAACATGATGGAGGGACTCCGTAGGGGTGGAATGGTGGATCAGATGCCGCGGCGCTGGTGCATGCGCCCTTCGTTCCATTGGTTCACGGCCTTGCGATGATCGGACGAATGCGCGATTTCGGGAAGCCCGACATCCCACCAGCAGTCGCACTCCGACCAGCGCCCCGGGTCGATGTCGACCACGATCACGTAGCTGACGGCGGACTCGCGGGCTCGGGCGAAGGCGGCGTCGAAGTCGGCGACGCAGCGGATCTTCTCGGCACGCGCGCCCAGGGAAGTCGCGTGCAGGGCGAAGTCGACACGGGCCGGCCGGCCGGGCGGGCGCCGGCAATGCTCGAGCAGGTTGTTGAACGAGCTGTTCCCGGTGTTGCGCTGCAGCTTGTCGATGACGGCGAAGCCGCCGTTGTCGCAGACCACCAGAATCACCTTCTGCCCGCTGAGCACCGAGCTGTAGAGCTCGGAGTTGAGCATCAGGTAGCTGCCGTCCCCGACCAGCACGATGGCCTCGTGCTCCGGGCGGGCGATCTTGACGCCCCAGCCCGCGGCCACCTCGTAGCCCATGCAGGAGTAGCCGAACTCGATGTCGAAGCAGCCGATCTGGGGACTCAGCCAGTTCATGTTGAGCTCGGCGGGCAGGCCTCCGGCGGCCGTGATGACGGTGTCGCCGGGCCGGATGAGGCGGTTGACCGCGCCCACGATCTCGGCATAGGAAGGCATGCGTTCGGTGGGGCGAGTGCGTTTTGCGACCAGCGCCTTCCACTGCGCCGCCCTTTGCTGCCCCAGCGCCGGCCAGGAAGCCGGCGCGCGCCAGCCCCCCAGCGACTCGTGCAGGGCGTCGAGCGCCACGGCAGCATCGGCGCGCAGCCCCATGGCGAAATGCTTCGCCGCGTCATGCCGGCCGACATTGATGCTCACAAGGGTCATCGCCGGGTCGCGGAACAGGCTCCACGACCCGGTCGTGAAATCCTGCAGCCGGGTTCCCACGGCCAGCACCAGGTCGGCCTGCTCCGCCATGGCGTTGGCCGAGTCGGAGCCCGTCACGCCCAGCGGGCCGACGTTCAGGGGGTGGGACTGCAACAGCGCCGCCCGGCCGGCGATGGTCTCGGTCACCGGGATGTCGTGGGCGCTGGCGAAGCGCTCGAGGGCCCCGGTGGCGCCCGCGTAATGCACGCCGCCACCGCTGATGATCAGCGGCCGCTTCGACCGGCGCAGCAGCTCGGCCACCTGTTGCACCAGCTCGGGTTCGGGCCGGGGACGCGCGATGCGGTGCACGCGCGGGGCGAGGAAGCTCTCGGGAAAATCGTAGCTGCGCCCCTGCACGTCCTGGGGCAGCGCGAGGAAGGCCGGGCCGCAGGTCTCCGGATCCAGCATCACGCTGACGGCCTGCGGCAGGGTCTGCACGAGCTGGGAGGGCGTGACCACGCGGTCCCAGTAGCGCACCAGCGGCTTGAAGGCGTCATTGACGCTCAGCGAAGGGTCATGGAAATGCTCGACCTGCTGCAGCACCGGATCGGGCAGTCGTCCGACATGCACGTCGCCCGAGATCATCAGCAGCGGCAGCCGGTTGGTATGGGCGACCCCGGCCGCCGTGAGCAGATTGCTCGCGCCCGGGCCGATGGAGGTCGTGACCACGCCGATGCGCCGCCGCAGGTGGGCCTTCGCGTAGGCCACCGCCGCCATGGCCATGGACTGCTCGTTCTGGCCTCTCCACACGGGAAGTTGCTCCGCCCCCTCCAGCAGCGGCTGCGACAGGCAGGTCACGTTGCCATGCCCGAAGATGGCGAACACGCTGCCGAACAGCGGCTCGATGCGCCCGTCGATCTCGATGCGCTGGGCGCGCAGAAAGCGGGCCAGCGCGTCGGCGACGGTCAGGGTGACGGTGCCGGACATTCATGCCTCCCAGACGCCGTCGCGGGCGGCATAGCCGCCGGCGGCGAGCAGATCGGCGATATTCCTGTGGGCCAGGCGGGCGTAGGTGAGCGGATGGGCGACGGCCGGATCCTGCTCGGCCTCGACCACCACCCAGCCCTCGTAGCCGCCCAGCCTGAGCAGGCTCACCAGGGGGGCGAAGGCGATGCCGCCGTCGCCCGGTACCGTGAATGCGCCGGCCAGCACGGAATCGAGGAAGGATCGGTCCTCTTCGCGCGTGCGGTCGATGACGGCCTGGCGCACGTCCTTGAAGTGGACATGCGCCACGCGCGAGGCCACCTCGCGCAGCAGCTTCGCCGGATCCGCTCCCCCGAAGGCGGCGTGGCCGCTGTCGAAGGTCAGGCCCACGGCGTCCCCGGTGGTCTCCAGGAATCGCAGGAGATCCTGTCGGGTCTCGATGATCGTGCCCACGTGATGGTGGAAGGCCAGCCGGATGCCGTGCTCGGAGAGCAGGCGCGCGGCCAGGGCCGTCAGGCGGGTACCGTAGCGCTTGAATTCCTCGTCGGACAGGCGCACGCGCGAGGACAGTCCTTTCGTGATGTCGCCGTGCACGGTGTTGCTGACCTCGCCGTAGACCATGGCCTTGACCCCCGCGGCGCGCAATAGCGCCACATGGGGAGCGATGGCCTTCCACTCGGCCTCGACATCCTGGCGCATGAGATTGCCGCTGCACCAGCCGGAGGCCAGTTGCAGGCCGTGGCGCTGCAGCAGAGGCAGCAGCACCTGCGGGTCGCGCGGGTACTTGGCGCCCATCTCGGTGCCGGTGAAACCGGCCTGGCGCATTTCCGAAAGGCAGGTTTCCAGCGGGATGTCTCCGCCCAGGGCCGGCATGTCGTCGTTCGACCAGGTAAGAGGGCTGATGGCCAGTTGGATCTTCGACATGATGCGTGCTGCGCCTCGGGAATCGGGCGTCGGGGGAAGTTGGGCTGGAATCCAGCCTAGTGATCGCGCTCCCGAAGTGAAACAGGGTTTTCACTTACGTCGAAGAAGTTTTCACGCAAGACCCCTTTGCGCCCATCCCTCCCGCCCTCCCCGCCGCCGCCCACAGCCCTGGTGCCGCCGGGCCCCCGCCCGGATCGGGCGGCGGGCGCCGGACATCGAAATGTCGTGTGGAATGCATGCGTCGAGGTAGAATTTGCAAGCAAAAGTTTTTCGACCGCCACGACCCGGGCTTCTCCACCGAGGATCCCCGACGGGATCGTGGCCCCGGAGCCGTTCCACCAGAGGCGAACCGTCTTGGCCAATCGAGTCCTGTTGACCTCAGCGCCCGCGACCGTGGAAGGGCTTCGGGCCGCCACGCAGCAGCACCAGGGCAGGCTGAGCCCGCGGCTCGCGCAGGTCGCCGAGCTGCTGATGCGCGAGCCCCAGGTCGTGGCGACCGAGACTTCACGCGAGCTGGCCGGCAGGCTGGAGGTCCCGCAGTCCACCCTGACGCGTTTCGCCAAGGTCATGGGCTACCCCACCTTCAAGGAAGTGCAGGCCCTGCTCAGGGGACACTACGCGTCGCGGCCGCGGGACTACGTGGAACGCGTGCGCAGCGCCCAGGCCACGGGCACGCTCCCGGCCTCCGCGTCGAACCTCGCCCTCGAACTGGCGCGCGAGGTCGAGCACTCGGTGCACACGACCGCGCTGGAACTGCCCCCCGAGCGCCTGCGCCAGACGGCGGCCCTGCTGCGGGGCGCCAGCGAGGTCTGGGTGCACGGGGTGCGCAGGGCCTTCCCCGTCGCGGCCTACCTGCACTACCTGCTGCTCAAGGTCGGGATCCGCTGCAGCATGCTCGACCAGTCCGCCGGCCTGCTCACCCCCTCGCTCGGGCGCCTGCACCCGGACGGCGTGTTGCTGGCGGTCACCTTTTCCCCGCATGCCCCGGAGACCGACCAGGTGATCGCGGCCGCCCAGCGCGCCGGAGTCACCACCGTGACCATCTCGGATCCCCTGCCCCAGTCCCACGCCAGGGACATCGCCATCCGCTTCGAGATCCGCGAGGGCGAGATCCTGGGTTTCCGCTCGCTCAGCGCATCCATGTTCGTGTGCCAGGCGCTGGTGGTGGAGATCGCGCGCAGCCTGAGCGACCTGCCCGCGGAGCCGGGCGAGCCCGAGGTGGCGGCACGCTGATCGCCGCGGCACGGGGCCGGGTCCGGCGCTCGCGCGAAGCTCCTCGCAGCGACTTCGGATCGGCGCGCGAAGCGGTCCGATCCGACGGCGTGGAAGTTTTTTTTATCTTTTAGGGAAATTCCCTAGAAAACATTTTCATTTTTTGCCCGGCTTGCTCTAAAGTTCAGCCCAAGGGAGGGCTTTGCACGGCGCGCGCGCCGAGGCCTGCCCCACGCGGCGTCGCATGGGAACTCGCTCGACGCTCTCTCCACAGACCGAGGAGGCGGCTTCATGAGAAGACTCGCGGGCGACGCGGATCCGCTGTTCCAGGGCGTCGCCGCTGCGACCGCGCAGCCGGACAACGCCCGCATCGCCACCGAATTCCTCAACGAATCGATCGCGGCCATGCAGAGGCTGCAGTCCCTGCTCGACGCGGAGGCCTTCGGACGCGCGGTCCACATGATGCTGCGGGCCGACGCCATCTGGTTGCTGGGATCGCAGTGGTCCTTCCCCATCGCGGCCTGCCTGGAATACGCGCTGCGCCACACCGACAAGCGCGTCGGGCTGATCTCCGGCCTGGGCGGCATGCAGTGGGGCGAAGCGCGCTCGATTCGCCGGGGCGACCTGCTGATCGCCGTGTCCTGCGCGCCCCATGCCCCGGAAACCCTGGAGATCCTCGAGGACGCTCGCAGCCGCGGCGCCGGCCTGATCGCGATCACCGACAGTCTGATCGGCCGGCTCCCCGATCTCGCCGACTGCTGCCTGGTCGTGCAGGACCCCTGCCGCTTCGGATTTCGTTCCCTGAGCGGCACCCTGGGGCTGGCGCAGAGCCTGTTCTTCGCGCTGGCCTATCGGCTCGAGCTCGAGCCCACGCCCGGAACGCAGGCCGGCTGAGGCCCGCCCGCACGTCGTGCCCGGGTTCCCGGGCCCTCACGCCGGATCGACGCGCGGCTAACGCGCGTTCCACGGCCCCTGCGCAAGAATGCCTGCCCAGGGCGATGGCTGCGGGGGCAGCAGCGGGCCGGGACCGGACGCCATTCGACATCGCAGCAGCCGCGCGGACGCGGCCAATCCCTGTCGGAGAACGACCCCATGGGCAAGATGCGGCACTACGCGGGCATGGCACTTCTCGTCGCCTTCGGCTGGTATGTGCTGTCCGAAGGCATCCAGCGGCCCTACTTCAACTGGGACGTGGTCGGCTATGTCGCGAGTGCCTATGCCGCCGAGGGCCTGCGCGGCGCGCAGCTTTCCCAGGCGACGTACCAGGATCTGCGCAAGGCCACCGACCCGGCAACCTTCTACCAGCTGGCCCAGGTGGATGCTCCGCGGGGCTACCGCTACACCGTGTACAAGGACCCGCGTTCGCTGCAGCAGCAACTGCCCTTCTACCGCATCCGCGTGCTCTACGTCTGGCTCATGGGCCTGCTGCACCGGCAGGGAATCTCCTTCTCCCGCGCGACCTGCCTGATCAGCGCGATCTGCGCCGCCGCCAGCCTGGGCATGACGGGGATGCTTGCCCGCGCCGCAGGCCTGGACCTGCTGTGGACCCCGTTCATCGGCCTGGGCGCCGGCCTGGACATGCTGGCGCGGCTTTCCACTCCCGACGCCCTGGCCTGCTTCGCGATGCTGCTGTGCGCATGGCTGTTCCTGCGGGGCCGTCGCGAGCGCTACCTGCTGGCGATGATCCTCCCCGCCGTGCGCACCGACCTGCTGATCCTGTCGGTGCTGATGCTGTGCCACGACTTCTGGTTCGACTGGAAGGCCGCGGCACTGGCGGCGCTGGCCTCCAGCCTGGCCGTGTTCGTCGCCGTGGATGCGGTGGCGCGCAACTATGGCTGGCTCACCTTGTTCAACTTCCAGATGATGGGCATCACGCCCTACCCCGCCTCGCTGCGCATCGACAGCTCGATCGCCGACTATGTGCGGGTGTACCAGCGGGCCGCGCTGGGCTGGCTGCGCAGCCTGCAGGGCCTGCCCTTCGTGCTGGCGCTGCGCCTGCTGTTCGTGGCCCTGCCGCAGCCCGGGCTGAAGTCCCGGATGGTGGCGCTGGTGGCCATGTTCTCGGCCTACGCGCTGCTGCACTACGCCCTGTTCCCGCTGGGGGAACTGCGCTTTTTCACGCCGAGCATCATCATCGTCCTGCTCGGCGTGCTGGCGGCGCTGGCGCCGCCGCGCACCGGGCAGGAGTTGCCGGCCCAGGGCGGGCAGCCGGCGGCCGCATCACTCTAGTTCCTCGAACTCCAGCAGCTCGGCGCCGTCGGGCACCTGGTCGCCCACGCCGTAGTGCAGCACGCTGACCACGCCCTTGCGGGGCGCGCTGATGGTGTGCTCCATCTTCATCGCCTCCAGCACCAGCAGCGGAGCGCCCTTGTCGACCTGCTCGCCCGCCCGCACCGACACCGCGATCACCTTGCCCGGCATGGGCGCGCGCAGGCTGTGTTCCTGGTGATGGGCGTCGCCTCCGGCATGCAGGGCATCGACCAGGCTCAGCACCGTGCAGCACCCGCCGTAGAACACGTGACGACGCTCAGCCGCGGCGACCACGGCCGCTTGCACATGGCGGTCGCCCAACCGGGCGCGCAAGTCCCCGCGCGCATCGGCCCGGCCGCTGGCGAGCACCCCGGGGCCCTCGCGTCCGTCCAGCCGCAGGCACCAGTGCGCACCGCGGGCCTCGGCGAGGATCTCGCGGACCTGCTCGCCATGGCGCAGGCGCAGGCGCCGCGTGCCCACGCCGTTGAGGCGCCAGGCGTCGGGCGCGGCCCAGGGCCCTTCCGATCCCGCTTCGGATCCGCCGGACGCTTCGGATCCGCCGGACCCGCCGAGCTCGGCCAGCGCTGCCAGCAGCCAGACCTCGTCCGCCGGCACCGCATCGTCCGGGAACAGCAGCGCCTGCTCGCGCTCGATCAGGCCGGTGTCCAGCCGGGCGCCGGCGAAGGACGGCGTGGCCACCAGGCGGGCGAGGAAATCGACGTTGCTCGACACCCCGACCACGCGGTACTCGGCCAGCGCCCGGCGCATGCGCCCGAGCGCCTGCGCGCGGTCCGCGCCGCGCACGATGAGCTTGGCGATCATGGGGTCGTAGTGCGGGGTGATCTCGTCGCCCTGTTCCACCCCGGTGTCCACGCGCACGTCCTCGTCCTGCACGGGCGGGCGCAGGTGCAACAGGCGGCCGGTGGAAGGCAGGAAACCGCGCTGCGGGTCCTCGGCATACACGCGCGCCTCGATGGCATGGCCGTGGATGGCCAGCTGCTCCTGGCGCAGGGGCAGCGGCTCGCCGGCGGCCACGCGCAGCTGCCACTCGACCAGGTCGAGCCCGGTGATCATCTCGGTCACCGGGTGCTCCACCTGAAGGCGGGTGTTCATTTCCATGAAATAGAAACTGCCGTCCTGGTGGGCGATGAACTCCACCGTGCCGGCCCCCACATAGCCCACCGCCCGGGCCGCCTCCACCGCGGCACGACCCATGGCCTCCCGGCGCTCGGGAGTCATGCCGGGCGCGGGGGCCTCCTCCAGCACCTTCTGGTGCCGGCGCTGCACCGAGCAGTCGCGCTCGAACAGGTACACGCACTGGCCGTGGGTGTCGCCGAACACCTGGATCTCGATATGCCTCGGGCGCAGCACGTACTTCTCGACCAGCACGCGCTCGTCTCCGAAGGCGCC
The DNA here is from genome assembly GCA_021846965.1 of Pseudomonadota bacterium. Taxonomy (GTDB): domain Bacteria; phylum Pseudomonadota; class Gammaproteobacteria; order Burkholderiales; family Burkholderiaceae_C; genus Thiomonas_A. Next base: position 14,353 of record JAJZWA010000039.1, read on the forward strand.
CAGAGCCTCGCGCTTGCAGGACTGCAGGGCGGCCGCGAACTCGGCCGGATCGTCCACCCGGCGCATGCCCTTGCCTCCGCCGCCAGCGCTGGCCTTGATGAGCACCGGATAGCCGATGCGCGCGGCCTCGCGCGCCAGCAGCTGCGGGTCCTGGTCCTCGCCGTGGTAGCCGGGGGTGAGCGGCACGCCGGCCTGCTCCATCAAGGCCTTGGCCGCGGACTTCGAGCCCATGGCGCGAATGGCCGAGGCCGGCGGGCCGATGAACACGATGCCCGCGCGCTCGCAGGCCTCGGCGAAATCCTCGTTCTCGGACAGGAAGCCGTAGCCGGGGTGGATGGCCTCGGCCCCGCTGCGCCGCGCGGCCTCCAGGATGCGCTCGCCCACCAGGTAGGACTCGCGCGCCGGCGCCGGCCCGATGAGCACGGCCTCGTCGGCCGTGCGCACGTGGCGCGCGCCGGCGTCGGCCTCGGAGTACACGGCCACCGTGGCGATGCCCAGGGAACGCGCGGTGCGCATCACCCGGCAGGCAATCTCGCCGCGGTTGGCGACCAGGATCTTCTTGAACATCGTGCAGACTCCTCGGACCCTGCCGGCCCTACATGCGGAACACGCCGAAGCGCGTGGGCGGGATCGGCGCGTTCAGCGCGGCCGACAGCGACAAGCCCAGCACCCGGCGCGCCTGCGCGGGGTCGACCACGCCGTCGTCCCACAGCCGCGCCGTGGCGTAGTACGGGTGGCCCTGGGCTTCGTACTGGGCGCGGATGGGCTGCTTGAAGGCCTCCTCCTCCTGCGCGCTCCACTGCCCCCCCCGGACCTCGATGCCCTCGCGCCGCACCGTGGCGAGCACGCCGGCGGCCTGCTCCCCTCCCATCACGCTGATGCGCGCGTTGGGCCACATCCAGAGGAAGCGCGGCGAGTAGGCGCGACCGCACATGCCGTAGTTCCCGGCGCCGAAGCTCCCGCCGAGCAGCATGGTGATCTTGGGCACCTGGGTGGTGGCCACCGCGGTGACCATCTTCGCGCCGTGCTTGGCGATGCCCTCGTTCTCGTAGCGCTGCCCCACCATGAATCCGGTGATGTTCTGCAGGAACACCAGCGGCACGCCCCGCTGCGAGCACAGCTCGATGAAATGCGCGCCCTTGAGCGCAGACTCGCCGAACAGGATGCCGTTGTTGGCGACGATGCCCACGGGCATGCCGTACAGGCGCGCGAATCCGGTGACCAGCGTGGTGCCGTAGCGCGGCTTGAATTCGTCGAAGCGCGAACCGTCGACCACGCGCGCGATCACCTCGCGCACGTCATAGGGCTTGCGGGTGTCGCGCGGGATGATGCCGTAGATCTCCCGCGGGTCGTACAGCGGCTCCTCCGCCGCCTCGAGCTTCACGGTCGAGGGTTTCACGCGGTTGAAGTTGCCCACGATGCGCCGCGCCAGCAGCAGGGCGTGGGCGTCGTTGTCGGCCAGGTGGTCGGCCACGCCGGAGATGCGGGTGTGCACGTCGCCGCCACCCAGCGCCTCGGCGCTGACCACTTCGCCGGTGGCCGCCTTCACCAGCGGCGGCCCGCCCAGGAAGATCGTGCCCTGCTCGCGCACGATCACCGTCTCGTCGCTCATGGCCGGCACGTAGGCACCGCCGGCGGTGCAGGAACCCATGACCACGGCCACCTGCGGGATGCCCATCGCGGACATATTGGCCTGGTTGAAGAAAATGCGCCCGAAATGCTCGCGATCCGGGAACACCTCGTCCTGCAGCGGCAGGAAGGCTCCGCCCGAGTCGACCAGGTACACGCAAGGCAGCTGGTTGGCCTGCGCGATCTCCTGCGCGCGCAGATGCTTTTTCACCGTCAGGGGATAGTAGGTGCCGCCCTTGACGGTGGCGTCATTGGCCACCACCATGCACTCCAGCCCCTGGATGCGCCCGATGCCGGCCACCATGCCGGCGCCCGGCGCCTCGCCGTCGTACAGGCCCCAGGCGGCCAGCTGGCCGATCTCCAGGAAGGGCGAACCGGGGTCCAGCAGCAGCTCGATGCGCTCGCGCGCCAGCAGCTTGCCCCGCGCCGTGTGGCGCGAGCGGGCGGCCTCGCCACCGCCGAGCTCGACCTGCGCGACCTTGGCACGCAGGTCCTCGACCAGCGCGAGCATGGCCTCCGAGTTGGCCCGGAACTCCTCCGAGCGCGGGTCGATCTGGCTTTGCAGCACATGCATGGGCGGCTCCTCGACGGCTCGACGCTTCGGCTCAGGCGGTCTCGGCGAACAGCTCGCGCCCGATCAGCATGCGCCGGATCTCGCTGGTACCGGCGCCAATCTCGTACAGCTTGGCGTCGCGCCACAGGCGCGGCGTCGGATATTCGTTGACGTAGCCGTTGCCCCCCAGCACCTGGATGGCCTCGCCGGCCATCCACGTGGCCTTCTCGGCCGAATACAGGATCGCCGCGGCCGCGTCCTTGCGCAGGGTGCGTGCGTGGTCCGCGCGGTCGCAGGCGCGGCCCACCGCATACACCAGCGCGCGGCTGGCCTGCCACGTGGTGTACATGTCGGCCAGCTTGCCCTGCATGAGCTGGAACTCGCCGATGCTCTGGCCGAACTGCTTGCGCTCGTGCACGTAGGGCACGACCACGTCCATGCAGGCGGCCATGATGCCCAGCGGCCCGCCCGACAGCACGGCGCGCTCGTAGTCCAGGCCTGACATCAGCACCCGCACGCCGCCGCCCACTCCGCCCAGCACATTGTCCTCGGGAATCTCGCAGTCCTCGAAGAACACCGGGTAGGTGTTGGAGCCGCGCATGCCCAGCTTGTCCAGCTTGGAGCCGAAGGACAGGCCCTTGAAGCCCTTTTCCACGATGAAGGCGGTGATGCCCTTGGGTCCGGCCTGCGGGTCGGTCTTGGCGTAGACCACCAGGGTGTCGGCGTCGCCGCCGTTGGTGATCCACATCTTCGATCCGTTGAGCACGTAGCGGTCACCGCGCCTGTCGGCGCGCAGCTTCATGCTCACCACGTCGGAGCCGGCGCCCGGCTCGCTCATGGCCAGCGCACCCACGTGTTCGCCGGACACCAGCCGGGGCAGGTAGCGGCGCTTCTGCTCGGGCGTGCCGTTGCGATGCAACTGGTTCACGCACAGGTTGGAGTGGGCGCCGTAGGACAGGCCCACCGAGGCCGAGGCGCGCGAGACTTCCTCCATCGCGACCATGTGCGCGAGATAGCCCAGATCGGTGCCGCCGTACTCCTCGGACACGGTCATGCCGTGCAGCCCCAGCTCGCCGAGCTTTTTCCACAGGTCGGCGGGAAACAGGTTGTCGCGATCGACCTGGGCGGCGCGGGGCGCGATTTCCCGGGCCGCGAAGGCCCGCACGGTTTCGCGCAGCATGTCGATCGTCTCGCCGAGGCCGAAGTCGAGGCCGGGTAGCTGAACCATGGAAGTCTCCTGTCAACGGGGGGCGGAGCCGAGCCCCGGGCCTGCATGCCCGAGGCGCTCCAGGCTAGCACTCTAGGACTTCACGTAGCGCATAGTCTGCCAAGATGGTTGCAAATCCTGCCAACTTGGAGATGCTCACGACACCCCGGGCCCTACAATCGCGCCATCCACGCGCCGGCCCACGCCCATGCCCCCCGCATCCGCCGCCTCCCTGCCCAGGCGGGATCCCGCCCTGACGCCCATGGCGTTCGTGCAGGCGGTGGTGCGCGCCTACCAGCGCTATGGGGCGGACCCGTCGGCGGCGCTGCGCCTGGCGCAAATCGCGCCGGAGTTGGTGAACCAGTCGCAGGCCCGCGTGACCGCCCGGCAGTTCGAGGCGCTGTGCCGCGCGGCCATGCAGGAGCTGGACGACGAGGCCCTGGGCTGGTTCTCGCGCCGCCTGCCCTGGGGCAGCTACGGCCTGCTGTGCCGCGGCTCGCTGACGGCGCCCGACCTCGGCGTGGCGCTCAAGCGCTGGTGCCGGCACCATCGACTGCTCACCGAGGACCTGCTGCTGCATCTGGAGCTGCGCGATGGCGTCGCCACCCTGGCCATCGAGGAGCGGCGCGACTTCGGTGCGCTGCGCGAACTGTGCCTGGTCACCACCCTGCGCTACGTGCATGGCTATGCCTGCTGGCTGATCGACTCGCGCATCCCCCTGCTGGGCACCGAGTTCCCGCTGCGCCGCCCGGCGCACGGCGACGTGCACCCGCTCCTGTTCCCCGGCCCGGTGCGCTTCGAGGCGGCGCGCGCGAGCATGAGCCTGCCGGCCCAGTACCTGGAGCTGAGGCCCCGGCGCGACGAGCGCGCGCTGCAGGCCATGCTGCAGAACGCCCTGTCCCTGACCGTGCTGCAGTACCGCCGCGACCGGCTGCTGGCCAGCCGCGCGCGCGCCCTCATGGCCGCGCGCCCCGACGAGGCGCACACCGCGCCCACCCTGGCCGCGGCGCTCAACGTGTCCACGCGCACCCTGCACCGGCAGTTGCGCGACGAGGGCACTTCGCTGCAGCAGTTGAAGGACACGGTTCGCTTCGAGCGCGCGGCGCAGATGCTGCGCCAGGGCCGGCATGCGATCAAGCAGGTCGCGTTGTCGGTGGGATTCGCCAGCGAGAAGACCTTCGCCCGCGCCTTCGGCGCCTGGGCCGGACAGAGCCCCAGCGCCTACCGCGGCGGCCCGGGCTCGAGCACACCCGGCCGGCACGGGGCACGTGGCGCGGGGGATGACGATGGTCTACAGTGACGCAGGGACAACACCGGGGCTTCCCATGACCGATCTTTCCGCGCAACAACAGGTGCTGGCCGGCTACCGACCGACCCACAAGGTCCGCTTCGTCACCGCGGCTGCCCTGTTCGACGGCCACGACGCCGCCATCAACATCATGCGCCGCATCCTGCAGGGCATGGGCGCCGAGGTGATCCACCTCGGCCACAACCGCTCGGTCGAGGAGGTTGTGACGGCAGCGCTGCAGGAGGATGCCCAGGGCATCGCGGTGAGCTCCTACCAGGGCGGGCATGTGGAGTACTTCCGCTACATGGTCGACCTGCTTCGCCAGCGCGGAGGCGAGCACATCCAGGTATTCGGCGGAGGCGGCGGCGTCATCGTCCCGGCCGAGATCCGCGAACTGCAGGACTACGGCGTGGCGCGCATCTACAGCCCGGAGGACGGGCAGCGCATGGGCCTGCAGGGCATGATCGGCGAGATGCTCATGCTCTGCGACCGCGAGGCGGGCGCGGTCGAAGCCGGGGTGCTGGACGCCGTGGGCGGCCACACGCCGCAAGCCTGGCGCGCGCTGGCGCGCCTGATCACCGCGCTCGAGAACGGGCGCGCCGACGCCGCGCTGATCGCCGCCTTGCGCCGGCGGGCGGGGCAGGCACGGGTGCCGGTGCTGGGCATCACCGGCACCGGCGGCGCGGGCAAGTCCAGCCTCACCGACGAGCTGGTGCGGCGCCTGCGCCTGGACCAGCAGGACCGGCTGCGCGTGGCCGTGATCAGCATCGACCCCTCGCGGCGCAAGAGCGGAGGCGCGCTGCTGGGCGATCGCATCCGCATGAACGCCATCGGGCCCTGGCGCGACGGCCCCCGCGTGTACATGCGCAGCATGGCCACGCGCGAGACTGGCAGCGAGATCAGCGCCGCGCTGCCCGACGTGCTGGCGGCGGTGAAGGTGGCGGGCTTCGACCTGGTGGTGGTGGAGACCTCGGGCATCGGCCAGGGCGACGCGGCCATCGTGCCCCTGGTGGACGTTCCGCTGTACGTGATGACACCGGAATTCGGCGCTGCCAGCCAGCTCGAGAAGATCGACATGCTGGATTTCGCCGAGTTCGTGGCCATCAACAAGTTCGACCGCAAGGGCGCGGCCGACGCGCTGCGCGACGTGGCCAAGCAGGTGCAGCGCAACCGCGAGGCCTTCGGCGTCCGCCCCGAGGACATGCCCGTGTTCGGCACCATGGCGAGCCGATTCAACGACGACGGCGTCACCGCGCTGTACCAGGCGCTGCGTGCGCGCCTGGGCGAGCTGGGTCTGGTGCTGGGCGACGCTGCGCTGCCGGCCGTGTCCACGCGCTACAGCACGCATCGCCACCCCATCGTCCCGCCGGCGCGCACGCGCTACCTGGCCGACATCGCGGAGGTCGTGCGCACCTACAAGCGCCGCGCCGCCGAGCAGGCCGTGCTGGCGCGCGAGATCCAGCAGCTGCGCGCGGCGCGCGCCATGCTGGAGGCCGCCGGCGCCGCCGAGGCCATGGCGGCCGCCGGCCCGCAGCTCGATCAGCTGGCCGCGCAGCGTGAACGGCGCCTGGGCGAGGCGGCGCGCCAGATCCTGGACGGCTGGGATGAGCTGCAGCGCACCTACGCCGGCGACGAGCACGTCGTGAAGGTGCGCGACCGCGAGATCCGCACCCGCCTGACGGTGCGCACGCTGTCGGGCACGACCCTGCGCAAAGTGGCTCTTCCACGCTACGAGGACCATGGCGAGCGCCTGAAATGGCTGCTGCTGGAAAACGTGCCGGGGGGCTTCCCCTACACGGCCGGGACCTTCGCGTTCAAGCGCGAGGGCGAGGATCCCACGCGCATGTTCGCCGGCGAGGGCGACGCCTTCCGCACCAATCGACGCTTCAAGCTGGTCAGCGAGGGCATGCCCGCCAAGCGCCTGTCCACGGCCTTCGATTCGGTCACGCTGTACGGCAACGACCCCGACCTGCGCCCCGACATCCACGGCAAGATCGGCAACTCGGGGGTGAGCATCGCCACGCTGGACGACCTGAAGGTGCTGTACTCGGGCTTCGACCTGTGCGATGCCTCGACCTCGGTGTCGATGACCATCAACGGGCCGGCACCGAGCATCCTGGCCATGTTCATGAATGCGGCCGTCGACCAGCAGCTGGACAAGTTCGAGGCCGAGCATGGCCATGCGCCCTCGCCCGAGCAGGCGCGCCAGCTGCGCGCCTGGGCGCTGGCCAACGTGCGCGGCACCGTGCAGGCGGACATCCTCAAGGAGGACCAGGGCCAGAACACCTGCATCTTCTCCACCGAGTTCAGCCTCAAGGTGATGGGGGACATCCAGGAGTACTTCGTGCGCCACAAGGTGCGCAACTTCTATTCGGTGAGCATCTCCGGCTACCACATCGCCGAGGCCGGGGCGAACCCGATCTCCCAGCTGGCCTTCACCCTGGCCAACGGCTTCACCTACGTGGAGGCCTACCTGGCGCGGGGCATGGCCATCGACGACTTCGCGCCCAACCTGAGCTTCTTCTTCAGCAACGGCATGGATCCGGAGTACACGGTGCTGGGACGGGTGGCGCGGCGCATCTGGGCCGTGGCCATGCGCGAGCGCTATGGCGCGAGCGAGCGAAGCTGCAAGCTGAAGTACCACGTGCAGACCAGCGGGCGCAGCCTGCACGCGCAGGAAATCGCCTTCAACGACATCCGCACCACGCTGCAGGCGCTGATCGCCATCTACGACAACTGCAACAGCCTGCACACCAACGCCTACGACGAGGCGATCACCACCCCAACCACCGAGTCGGTGCGGCGGGCCATGGCCATCCAGCTGATCATCAACCGCGAATGGGGGCTGGCGAAGAACGAGAACCCGAACCAGGGCTCCTTCATCATCGACGAGCTCACCGAACTGGTGGAGGAGGCCGTGCTGGCCGAGTTCGACCGCATCGCCGAGCGCGGCGGCGTGCTGGGCGCCATGGAAACCGGCTACCAGCGCGGCAAGATCCAGGAAGAGAGCATGCACTACGAGATGCTCAAGCACACCGGGGAGCTGCCGATCATCGGCGTCAACACTTTCCGCAACCCGGAGGGCGACCCGGTGCCCGAGAGCATCGAGCTGGCGCGCTCGACCCCCGAGGAAAAGCAGAGCCAGCTCGACCGGCTGCGCGACTTCCACGCCCGCCACGCCGACGAGGCGCCGCGCCAGCTGCAGCGCCTGCGCCAGGCCGTGATCGAGGACGGCAACGTGTTCGAGGTCCTGATGGACGCCGTGCGCTGCTGTTCCCTCGGCCAGCTCACCGACGCCCTGTTCGAGGTGGGTGGGCAGTACCGGCGCAGCATGTGAGCGCGCGGGGGCTCGAGCCTGGGGATGCCGACTTTCCCCGGCGCATCGTCTGCCTGACCGAGGAACCCACGGAGGTGCTGTACGCGCTGGGCGAATCGGGGCGCATCGTGGGGATCTCCGGCTTCACGGTGCGCCCGCCCCGCGCACGGCGCGAGAAGCCGCGGGTTTCGGCCTTCACCTCCGCGCGCATCGACGACATCCTGCGCCTCGAGCCCGACCTGGCCATCGGTTTTTCCGACATGCAGGCCGACATCGCGCAGGCCCTGATCCGCCGTGGCGTCGAGGTATGGATCAGCAACCACCGCTCGGTGGCGCAGATCCTGGGCTACGTGCGCCGCCTGGGCGCCCTGGTCGGCGCCGCCGGGCCGGCGCAGGCGCTGGCGCAGACGCTGGCCTCGCGGCTGCGCGAGGCGGCCCGCGAGGCCGCGGCGCTGCCGCGCCGCCCCAGGGTCTATTTCGAGGAATGGGACGAGCCGCAGATCGCCGCCATCCGCTGGGTGAGTGAACTCATCGGCATCGCCGGCGGCGAGGACATCTTCCCCGAGCTGGCGGCCGCCAGCCTGGGGCGGGAGCGCATCGTCGCCGATCCGCTGGAGGTGGTGCGGCGCCGGCCGGACATCATCATCGGCTCCTGGTGCGGCAAGAAGTTCTCGGCGGCGCGCGTGGCCGCCCGCCCCGGCTGGCAGGAGATTCCGGCCGTGCGCGACGGCGCGCTGTACGAGATCAAGTCGCCGCTGATCCTGCAACCCGGCCCCGCCGCCCTGACCGACGGGCTGGACGCGCTGCAGCGCATCGTGCGCGACTGGTGCGCGCGGCATCCCGGGCCCGCCTGAGCCCATCCGCCTGAGCCCATCCGCCCGAGCGCTCCCGCCCGTGGCGGACCGCTCCCGCAAAGGGCTCAGGCCACGCTGAGGTGGGCCTGCAACTGTTCCTGGCTGGCTTCGAACTGCGCGCGCGTGCCGGAGAACACCACCCGCCCGGTGTCGAGGACCACCACGTCGTCAGCCAGTTCCAGGGCCAGGCCGAGGTTCTGCTCGACCAGCACCACCGCCATGTGCTCGCGCAGGCTCGCGATCACCTGCTGCAGTTCGTGCACGATCTGCGGCGCCAGGCCTTCCGAGGGTTCGTCGAGCAGCAGCAGGCTGGGACAGGTCATCAGGGCGCGCCCGATGGCCAGCATCTGCTGCTCTCCGCCGGACAGATTCTGCGCGGCATGTCCGAGGCGCTCGCCCAGGCGGGGAAAGATGCGCAGCACGTCCTCGCGCCTCCAGTGCCGCCGGCCGGCGGGGACGCGCTTGCGCGCGGCCACGTCCAGGTTCTCGCGCACGCTCAGGCTTGCGAACACGCGCCGGCCCTGGGGCACGAGGGCCACGCCGCTGTGCGAGATGGCCTCGGGGCTGGCCCGCTGCAATTCCCGGCCGCGATAGACGATGCGGCCGCGGCGCGGGGGAAGCAGGCCGACGATGGACTGCACGGTGGTCGATTTCCCCGCGCCGTTCCTGCCCAGCAACGCGGTCACGCGCGCCGGGGCCGTGCTCCAGGACACGCCGTGCAGTACGTGGCTGTCGCCGTAGTACACGTCGAGTCCGTCGACCAGCAGGGCGTTGTCAGTGTCCAAGATAGATCTGCCGGGTCCGGGGGTCCTGCACCACTTCGTCGCGATGGCCGCTGAGCACCACCTGCCCCTGGTGGAGCAGGGTCACGCGGTCGGCCAGCGCCAGGGCCGCGCGCATGTCGTGCTCGATGAGCACGATGGTCACCTCGCGATCGATGCCGGCGAGCATGGCGCAGATGCCCTCGCGCTCCTGCGCCGACAGGCCGGCCAGGGGCTCGTCCAGCAGCAGCAGGCTGGGACGCTGCGCCAGTGCCATGGCGATCTCCAGACGGCGCTTGTCGCCATAGGAGGTCTGCTGCAGGCTGAGCCCGGCCTTGTCCCCCAGCCCGACAGCCTCCAGCGCCTGGCGCGCCTGCGCGTGCAGCGCCGCGTCCGCGGCCAGGTCTCCCCAGGGGATCCAGCGCCTGGGCGAGCGGCCCAGCAGCGCGAGCCGGACGTTGTGCAGCAGGGTGTCGTGCGGGAACAGGGTGATGATCTGATAGGTGCGAGCCACGCCGCGCTGGGCGCGCGCCGCGGCCGGCATGCGCGTGAGGTCCTGCCCGTGCACCACGATGCTGCCGGCGTCGCTGGGCAGGTCGCCGGCGATGAGGTTGAACAGCGTGGTCTTGCCCGCTCCGTTCGGGCCGATCAGCAGATGGCGCTCACCCCGCGCCACGCTCAGGTCGACACCGCGCGTGACCTGCAGGCCGCCGAAGGCCTTGCGCAGACCGCGCACTTCCAGGGCCTGGGTCATGGCGCCGCGCTCCCCCCCGCTCCCGGGCCCGAGGAGGCATCGAGCCCGGGCTCGGTGATTTCCGGCGACACTGCGAGGACCGGCGCGCGAGCGCGACGCATGCGTGCGGCAAGACGGGATGCGCCCGCCACGAGGCCGCCGGGCACGAACATCACGATCAGCAGATACACCACGCCCAGCAGCATCACCCAATGGGAGGTGAAATCGCTCGCCACTTCCTTGAGCAGCACGACCAGCAAGGCACCGACCACCGGCCCCAGGCTGGTGCCGGGGCCGCCGGCGATGACCATCAGCAAGGTCTCCGCGGAGGCCGACAAGGTCATGCTCTGCGGGCTGATGAACTGGTTGTAGTCGAGAAACAGGATGCCCGCGGCCGCTGTGAACAGCGCGCTGACCGTGAAGGTGATCCAGCGGATCAGGAACACGTTGTAGCCGAGCGCTGCCATGCGGCGCGGCTGATCGCGCGTGCCGCGGATGCTGGCCCCGAAGGGCGAGCGGATCCAGGCCGTCATGAGCCCCCAGCACAGCGCGAACACGGCCAGCGCGTAGTAGTAGAAGTGCACCGGACTGTCCAGGCGCAGCCCGGCGATATGCGGTCGCGTGATGCCGGACAGGCCGTTGTCGCCCCCGGTGACGTCGCTCCAGCGAAAACACAGGCCCCACAGGATCTGGCCCAGGGCCAGGGTGATCATGAGAAAGCTGATGCCGCTGGCGCGCAGCGCGATGATGCCGAACACGGCCCCGACCGCGGCGGTTCCCAGCAGCGCGGCGGCGTCGGCGCTGGCGTGCGACCAGCCCAGGCGCAGCATCAACCAGGCGGCGATATAGGCCGACAGCCCCAGGTAGCCCGCCTGTCCGAGCGAGATCAGCCCGGCATAGCCCACCAGCAGGTTCAGGCTCAGCGCGAAAAGCGCCGCGATCAGCACCTGACTGGCCAGGTTGACGTAGTAGACACCGCCCACCCATGCCGGCAGGCTCAGCGCCAGCAGCACGGCCGCGGCCAGCGTGATCTTGCGCATCACCCGCCGACCCTCCCGAGCAGGCCGCGCGGACGCAGCGCGAGAATGATCACCATCGGCAGGAACAGGATGATGTAGGACAGGTTGGGCAGCCAGGATTGTCCGAAGCTGTAGACGAAACCGATGAGCATGCTGCCCAGGAAGGCGCCGCCCAGACTGCCCAGGCCGCCGAGGATCACCACGACCAGGGCCAGCGGGAGCATGTCGGCGTCCATCCCGGGATAGACCGACAGGATCGGCGCCGCCACCGTTCCTCCCAGGCCTGCCAGCGCGGTACCCAGGAAGAACACCAGCGTGTACAGGCGAGAGGCCGGGATGCCGATGGCGCGCGCCATCGCCATGTCGTCCACGCTGGCGCGGATCATCACGCCCACGCGGGTGCGCTCGAGCAGCAGCCACAGGACGACGAACAGCAGGGCGCTGAACACGATGACCCCCAGCCGGTAGGTGGGGAAGATCAGCCCGAACAGCGAACTCGCGCCACGCAGCAGGTGCGGCGGCGAGACCGACTGCGGATCCCCTCCCCACAGCCACAGGCTCCCGTCGTCGACGATGAAGGCCACGCCCAGCGTGGCCAGCACCTGGGCGAGGCTGTTGCCTTCGAGGCGGCGCAGGACGAAGCGCTCGACCAGCACTCCGAGCGCGCCCACCGCCCCGGCCGACAGCAGGAGCGCGCCGCCGAAGCCCCAGCCGTGCTGCAGTGCGCTGTAGCCCAGGTAGGCTCCCAGCATGAAGTAGGCCCCATGCGAGAGGTTGGCCACGCGCATGAGCCCGAAGATCAGGGAGAACCCAGCGGCCAGCGTGAACAGCACGGCGCCCAGCGCCAGGCTGTTCAGGCTCTGGATCATCCAGAAGTGCATGCTGCGTTCCGGCTCAGCGTCCGAGGAAGCGTGCTGGCGGGTAGTCGCGGGAATACACCGGCTCGGCAAGGAAGGCCTTCTCGCCATAGGTCCAGAACTGGGATACGTTCGGGTAGGTCTTCAGCACGGCGTTGACCAGTTGTCCGTTCTTGCGCTCGACCTTGCGGATGTAGACGTTCATGATCGGGTTGCCGAGATCATCCAGGCGAATCGGGCCGCGGGGATCGTCGGGCACGACCACGTGGCGCAGCGCGTGCATGAAGGCGTCGCGATTCTCGATGTCGCCGTGCACGGTCTCCAGGGCATGCTTGAGCATCAGCGCCGCGCCATAGGCCCCCACGGTGTAATAGCCGGGCATGCGGTGGTAATCGTGCTCGATGCCGGCGACGAAGGCCTTGTTGTAGGGGTTGTCCAGCTCCGCCGTGTACCAGCCGCCCGAGATGATGCCCAGCGCGTCGTCGCCCATGGCCGGCAGCACGCCTTCGTCGACCGTGGTCATCGACCCCAGCAGGGGAATCTTGCCCTTGAGCCCGTAGTCGCTGTACTGCTTGATGAACTTGATGCCGTTGCCGCCGGCGAAGGCCGCGAACACCGCGTCCACCTTGGTGTCGAGTTCGCCGATATAGGAGCCGTAGTCGGCGACGTTCAGGGGAGACCAGAGCTTTTGCACGATCTCACCTCCTCCGTCCTCGAAGGCCCGCTGGAATCCCGCCGAAACCTCGTATCCGAAGGCGAAATCGTCCGCGATGATGGCGATGCGCTTGTACTTCAGGGTCTTGGCCGCGTAGTCGCCCAGCGGGTGCATGGGCTGCGCCGAGGTCCCCACCGCGCGTACGAACCAGGGATTGTCCTTGCGCTGGGTCAGATCCTCCGCCGCGGCGGATGGGGAGATGATCGGCACCTGCACCTGCCGGATGTAGTCGTTGATGGCCAGCGCCTCGAAGGCTGCGAGCGGCCCGATGATCACCTGCACCTTGTCCTTTTCCACCAGTTCCTGGGCCTTGGCCTTGGTCAGTGCAGGCTGTCCGGCCGTGTCGGCGACGAACAGTTGCACGGGTCGCCCGGCGATGGTGTTGTGGTTCTGCTGCAGGAAATAGCGCAGGCCCTGCTCCATCTGCAGCCCGCCGGCGGCGAGCGCGCCGGACTTCACCGTGAGAAAGCCCACGCGAATGGGCGCGGCGGCGCTGGCCAGGCGCGGCAGGGAGGATCCTGCCGCCAGCGCGGCCAGGCTGAGGGCGAAGGAACGACGTGAATGGTCCATGCTTGTCTCCTCTTGCGGTCCATGTTGACCTGCGAATTGTGTGGCAGATGATGTATCACGAACCAGAGAATGTCAAACCCACATCGCCCCAAAATACGCTCAGGCGGCCGCGATTTCGTCGGGTCCCCGCTGGGGAGATCCAGTGTATGTAGTTGATTTCTTGCATTTTTCCTGGAAATCTCCAGATCGCACAGCAGGCGTCGGGGCTGATCGTGATGTATCACGATTGTGCAAAAGAATGTGTGGTGATATTCTTTTCCCCATGAGCCAGAACCTGGATCCGCGAGCCCCCGAGTCCGCCAGCGCCAAGCTGTTGCGGGAGAAGGTGTACGACCAGCTGCGCGCCGACCTGATCAGCTGCCGCCTGGCGCCGGGTGCCGAAATCCGCGAGAGCGAGCTCGCCGAGCGTTTCGGGGTCAGCAAATCCCCGGTGCGCGATGCCCTCATGCGCCTGGAGCGCGAGAACCTGGTGATCACGCTGCCTCGCCAGGGTTACCGCGTGGCCTCGGTGTCCCTGAACGACGTGCAGGACATGTTCCAGCTGCGCGAGGTGCTCGAGCGCGCCTGCATCGAGCGCATCACGCGCCGTGCCAGCGACCAGCAACTGGCCTCGCTGGAACGCTTTCGCCGCTTCGACCCTGGCGCCTGGGAGGGAGGCTTCGTGGCCTACAACCGCAGTTTCCACCGGGAGCTGGCGGCCATCTCGGGCAATGCGCGCATGCGCGACCACCTGTACGACCTGATGGACCAGATGGAGCGCGCAGTGCAACTGAGCGTCAACAGCCTCAAGCGGGGCAATCCGCAGACCGTGATCGACGAGCACAACGCCCTGATCGACGCGCTGCAGGCCCGGCAGACGACCCTGGCGCAGCGCATCAGCGCGCGCCATGTTCAAAGCGCCGGCAAGCGCGTGCTGCGGGCGATGACCCATGCGGTGATCGCCCCCTGAGCAGGAAACTTCGCCCGTCGCGATCCATGCCCGCCGCCGTGCGGCGACCCATTCCCAGGAGCCCAAGCCATGGCCAGCGTTTCCACCCCCTCCTCCACCAGCACGATCCCCGCGCACGGACTGTTCATCGACGGTCGCCAGGTGCCGGCGTCGCGTGCCGAACTGCTCGACGTGCTCAATCCCGCCACCGGCCAGGTGATCGCGCGCATCGCCCACGCCGACGACTCCGACGTCGACCGGGCGGTGGGCAGCGCCGCTACGGCCTTCGCGAGCCGCGAGTGGAGCGGCATGTCCAACCGCACGCGCGCCAAGCTGATCAACAAGCTCGCCGATGTGTTCGAGGCCAACCTGGACGAGATGTACCAGCTGGAGACCATGAACAACGGCCGCTCGGTCAACGAAACCCGCGCCCAGATCTCCCGCCTGCCCGATTTCCTGCGCTACAACGCGGGGCTGGCGATCGCAAGGCGCGATGCGGTGATCCCGGTGGACGGCGAGTATCTGAACTACACCATCCGCACGCCCATCGGCGTGGTGGGCAACTCGACGCCCTTCAACCACCCGCTGATGATCATGATCAAGAGCCTGGCGCCCACCCTGGCCTCGGGCTGCACCACCGTCGTCAAGCCCTCCGAGTACACCCCGCTGACCACGCTGCGCCTGGCCCAGCTGTTCGTGGAGGCCGGGCTGCCGCCGGGAGTGTTCAACGTGGTGACCGGCCTGGGTCCGACCACGGGCAAGGCGCTGTCGGAGCATCCGGGACTGGCCAAATGGGTCCTCACCGGCGGCACCGAGGCCGGGCGTCTCACCGGCTCGGCGGCCGGACGCAATTTCGCGCACCAGACCCTCGAGCTCGGCGGCAAGACCCCGGTGCTCGTGTTCGAGGACTTCGACATCGAGCAGGCGGTCAACTATGCGGCCTTCGGCGCCTTCATCGGTGCCGGCCAGACCTGCATCTGTGGCAGCCGGCAGATCGTTCAGGCCAGCGTGTACGACGAGTTCGTCGAGCGCCTGGCGGCGAAGGCGCGCAGCATCCGCATCGGCAACCCGGCCGATCCCTCGGTGCAGCTGGGGCCGGTCATCTCCAGGCGCCAGCAGGAGCGCGTGCTGCGCTACATCCGCATCGGCCTGGAAGAGGACGGGGCGCGCCTGGTGGCCGGCGGGCGCGTGCCGCCGGACCCCGCGCTGGCCGGAGGCTTTTTCGTCGAGCCCACGGTGTTTGCGGACGTGACGCCGTCCATGCGCATCTTCCAGGAGGAGGTGTTCGGCCCCTTCGTGTCGGTCAGCCGCTTCGAGACCGAGGAGGAAGGACTGCGCATGGCCAATGACTCGGCCTTCGGCCTGGCCGGCGCGGTGCGCACGCGCGACGTGGTGCGCGCCCACCGGGTGGCGGCACGACTGCATTGCGGCATCGTATGGATCAACGACCATCATCGTCTCGACCCCGCCTCGCCGTGGGGTGGCGTGAAGGATTCGGGCATCGGACGTGAATGCGGCACCGAGTCCTTCGATCAGCATTTCGAGACCAAGAGCGTGATGCTGCGCATGAGTGACGCACCCTTCGACTGGTACCGCGACACCGCCAGCCAGCCGCGCCTGAACTGAGACCGTCCGCATGAGCCCCAGGGGCTCGATCGAGCAATTGCGAAAGGGCCACGCGATGTCCTCCATCCACCTTGGCGGCTGCACGCTGCAGACGCAACGTTTCGGCACCGAAGGATCCGCCCTGTGCCTGCACAGTTGCGGAGAGGGCCCGCCGCTGGTCCTGCTGCACTCGCTGCTGGCCGATCGCGAGAGTTTCGAGCGCGTCCTGCAGGCCCTGTCGCGCCGGCACCGCGTGCTGCTGGCCGATCTGCCCGGCTTCGGCGCCTCCGATCCGGCGCCGGGCGGCCTGCATGCGGTGGCCGACCGTGTCGCGGAGGGGCTTCGCCTGGCCCTGGGTGATGTGCGCCCGACCCTGCTGGGCAACGGCTACGGCGGATTCGTCGCCCTGCTCACGGCGATCCGGCATCCCCACCGGGTGCGCAGCCTGGTGCTGGCCGATTGCGGCGCCACCTTCGATGCACCCGGCAGGGCCGCCTTCGTGGGCATGGCGCGCGCCGCCGGTGCCTCGGGCCTGCAGGCCGTGGCCGACGTGGCCATGCGCCGTCTGTTCGCGCCGGATTTCCAGGCGCGCAACCCCGATCTCATCGAGCGCTGCAAGCAGCGTTTCCTGGCCACTGCGCCGCAAACCTTCCAGGAGGCCTGCGCCGCGCTGTCGACGCTGGATCTGCGCGAGGACGCCGTGGGCCTGAAGCTGCCCACGCTGGTGCTGGTGGGAGAGCACGACGAGGCGACGCCGCCGGCGATGGCGCGCGAGCTCGCCGGGTTCGTTCCGGGTGCGCGGCTTCGCCTGCTCGAGGGCTGCGCGCATGTGCCGCAGTTGCAGGCACCGCAGGCCTTCCTCGCCGAAGTCGATGCCTTCCTGGGCCAGCCCGCGGCCTCCGCCGGGGTTTCGGCGGCCGACGCCTGAGCGCTGTCAACCGCCGGCCATGCGCAGGAAGTTGTCCAGCACGGGGCTCATGCGGTCGCCGCGCCAGACCATGCCCATCTCCAGGCTGGGCGCTTCCTGCAGGTCCAGGTAGCGCACCCCCGAGCGCGCCAGCCGGCGCAGCGAGGCGGGCACGAGTGCGATGCCCATGCCGGCCGAGACCAGGCTGACGATGGTCTGCATCTGGATCGCGTGCTGGGCGATGTCGACCTGCCCGCCCGAGGCCGAACAGTAGCCCACCACCTTGTCGTAGAACAGGGGCGCGACATGGCGCGGGAACAGCACCAGGGGCGACGCGATCACGGCGGATCGGGCCAGGCACCCGCGCATGGGCACGATGCGGCGCTGTTCCACCCAGCTTTCGGGAACCGCGGCCACCAGGGGCTCGGATTCGAGCCTGCGGTAGCACAGGGGCTCCGGCATCGATTCCTGGCCGTCGGGCAGGATGATGCCCACATGGGTCCTGCCCTCCAGCAGCGCGGCGATCTGCACGTCGCTGGTCGCCTCGCTGAGCGACAGCTCCACCTCGGGATGGCGTTCGCGAAAACGCCGTACCAGCTCGGGCAGGATGCTGTAGTCCGCGGTGCTGACGAAGGAGATCTCCAGCCGGCCGAGGTCTCCGCCGAGCAGGCGCCGCGCGGTGGCGGCCAATGCCTCGTGCCCCTGCAGCAGCGCGCGCACATGGGGCAGCCATTGTTCCCCGAAGGCGCTGAGCGCCACGCTGCGCCGCGTGCGCACGAACAATTCGGCTCCCAGTTCGCGCTCGAGCGCGCGAATGGACTGGCTCAGCGGCGGCTGGGTCATGCGCAGGCGCTGCGCGGCGCGACCGAAATGCAGGGTCTCGGCCACGGTGAGGAAATGCCGGAGCTGGCGGGTGTCCATGGGTGATATCTTTTGCGACTCAATACCCGTGGAATTATAGATTTCACTCCCAGCACGAACTGGCGTAGATTCCCGCCGGAGCCCCCTTTTCCCCCAGGAGCAGCCATGCCAGCCTATCGTTCCAAGACCTCCACCGCCGGGCGCAACATGGCGGGAGCGCGCTCGCTGTGGCGCGCCACCGGCATGAAGGATGAGGACTTCAGCAAGCCCATCATCGCCGTGGCCAATTCCTTCACCCAGTTCGTGCCGGGCCACGTGCACCTGAAGGACCTGGGCCAGCTGGTGGCGCGCGAGATCGAGGCCGCCGGCGGGGTGGCCAAGGAATTCAACACCATCGCCGTGGACGACGGCATCGCCATGGGTCACGACGGCATGCTGTATTCGCTGCCCAGCCGCGACATCATCGCCGACTCGGTCGAGTACATGGTCAATGCGCATTGCGCCGACGCGCTGGTGTGCATCTCCAACTGCGACAAGATCACCCCGGGCATGCTCATGGCCGCGATGCGCCTGAACATCCCCGTGGTGTTCGTCTCGGGCGGCCCGATGGAGGCCGGCACCACGCGTCTGGCCGGCACCGCCAAGCTGAAGAAGATCGACCTGATCGACGCCATGGTGATGGCCGCCGATCCGAAGGTCTCCGACGCCGAGGTCGCGGACGTCGAGCGTTCGGCCTGCCCCACCTGCGGCTCCTGCTCGGGCATGTTCACCGCCAACTCGATGAACTGCCTGACCGAGGCGCTGGGCCTGGCGCTGCCGGGCAACGGCACGGTGGTGGCCACGCATGCCGACCGCAAGCAGTTGTTCCTGGGCGCGGGGCGCCTGGTGGTGGACCTGTGCAAGCGCTACTACGAACAGGACGACGCCTCGGTGCTGCCGCGCAACATCGCCAGCCACGCCGCCTTCTCCAACGCGATGACCCTGGACATCGCGATGGGGGGCTCCACCAACACCATCCTGCACCTGCTGGCCGCGGCGCAGGAGGCCGAACTGGACTTCGGCATGTCCGACATCGACCGGCTCTCGCGCCGCGTGCCCAATCTGTGCAAGGTGGCGCCTTCCAGCCACTACCACGTGGAGGACGTGCACCGCGCCGGAGGCATCATGGGCATCCTCGGCGAACTGGCCCGCGGCGGGCTGCTCGACACCAGCGTGCCCACCGTGCACTCGCGCACCCTGGGCGAGGCGCTGGCGCGCTACGACGTGCTGGCCACGGGGGACGAGGCCATCCGCAGCTTCTACCGCGCCGGCCCGGCGGGCATCCCCACGCAGGTGGCCTTCAGCCAGGACACGCGCTGGGAAAGCCTGGACCTGGACCGCAGCAAGGGCTGCATCCGCAGCATCGAGCACGCCTACAACAAGGAAGGCGGCCTGGCCGTGCTGTACGGCAACATCGCCGCCGACGGCTGCGTGGTCAAGACCGCGGGCGTGGACGAGGCGCTGTACACCTTCGAGGGCAAGGCGCGCGTGTACGAAAGCCAGGACGCCGCGGTCAAGGGCATCCTGGGCGACGAGGTGCAGCCCGGCGACGTGGTGGTGATCCGCTACGAAGGCCCGCGCGGCGGGCCGGGCATGCAGGAGATGCTCTACCCCACCTCCTACCTGAAGTCCAAGGGTCTGGGCAAGCAATGCGCGCTGGTCACCGACGGGCGCTTCTCCGGCGGCACCGCCGGGCTGTCCATCGGCCATGTGTCGCCCGAAGCCGCCGCGGGAGGGGCCATCGGGCTGGTGCGCGACGGCGACCGCATCCGCATCGACATTCCCCGCCGCGGCATCGACGTGCTGGTCGACGAGGCCGAGTTGCAGCGCCGCCGCGCGGAACAGGACGCCAGGGGCTGGAAGCCGGCGCAACCGCGCCAGCGCCGGGTCTCGGCCGCTCTCAAGGCCTACGCGAAGCTGGCCATGAGCGCCGACAAGGGCGCCGTGCGCGACCTGTCGCAACTCGGGGATTGACGGCCCCCTCCGTCGCGGGGGGCGACCCCCGCTCCGTCCCCCCATACATGGACGCCCCCGGTTTGCCAAGCGCTCAGTGGGTGATGGCGGAAGGTAAGGATTGCACCCGTACATCCGGACTT
>JAJZWA010000096.1 GCA_021846965.1 Pseudomonadota bacterium
GCCTTCGCGCATGGCGCGTCTCAGGATGCGATAGCGCTTGCGCCTGCCTCGCGCCCAGGACAGGCTCCAGAGCAGTGTTCGGAAGATGATCGCGTTCAACAGGTATTCCAGACGGCTTCGGCGCCAGCGATTCGCGAAGAAGTACGCCTCGTTGCGCGCTGCGTAATAAGCAAGCGAGTCCTTGCCGCCATCCAGCAACGAGCGGACATGGTTGCCCTTCGCAGATCCCCATGTCACTCCGAGGTCGGTAACCTTCGCCTGCGGAACAACGAGAATCCGACCACCCGCTGCCGTGATCCGCGAACTCCATTCGTAGTCGTCACAATACAGAACGAAGTCGTTCCTCGGCAGGCCGATGGCCTCCACCAAGGGGGCTGCGAAGAACATTCCGCCATATGCGCTTACTTCAACGGGCGTCGGATCGGTCGGTAGCGAGGTAGGCTGGCGGCGACCTATACGTCTACCAAGCTTGCGGGGAATGTCTAGAAAGTGAAAGCCGCAAAATGCCGAGTGTCGCGGCGACCAATGCCTTGCGGGAACGTCCGGGAGGCCAATAGGGCGTATCGCTGCCACGGCGAAGAAGGGGTTGCCAGGGTCGAGGAACCGTGCATGGGCACCGCGTAGGACCGCCAGCGATCCGAAACACGGTTTGTTGTCATCGTCGAGCAGCCAGATCCATCGTGCACCAAGTTCTGCTGCGCGGCGTACGCCCGCAGCGTAGGCAGGCGCAGAGCCCGTGTTCTGTCCCATGTCGACCACATCGACCCAGTCACCGTGGGCTGCGGAGAGTTCCTGCTTCACATTCCACGAACAGCCGTTATCCACCACCAGCACACGCGTCGGGGCCTCGACCTGCAGCGCGGCAAGGACATCCTGCAGCAGGTGGCGCCGGGCGCCGTACGTCACCACCACGGCAACGACATCGCCTTCAGTTTCGCGCATGGCCGAGTCTGACAAAGTGGCTCCCGAAGCCGCCCAGCAGGGCGCGCAGTTCCGCGGGACGGCTGCGCCATGTCCCGAAGAGTCGAATCAGGAAGACGCAGGCTTCAGTGAACAACATGAAATAGGCTACACCGATCGGGCCGAGGTACTTTGCAACCGGGTACAGCAGGGCGATGTGCAGCAACCCCGGCAAGATAATGCTGGCAGTGAGCAAGCGCCCGAGGCCGAGTTGCACCACGAACAATGCGCCGAAGACAACATTCAGGGCTATGAGCAACGGCCATGGCGCGAGCGCTTGAACAATCTTCGATGCGGGTGCAAAGGTGGATCCCAGTGCGAGGCGAACCATCGGCCCAGCTGTGAAATAGAGGAGCAGCGCCGCAAGCGCGGCTCCCACGCAGAGCACGCCCAATAGCCTGCCCACGAAGCGAAAGGCCGCCTCGCGCGATGTCGCTGCCAATATGGCAATGTGTGGATAGGCAGCTTCCGAAACGGGAGAGATCAGCCCCTGTACCGCTCGGATTAGCTTGTCCGCGGCAGCGAAATAGCCGACAACCGCCGGTGGAGCTACCAGTCCCAAGAAAAAGGTGTTGCTGTTGTTGTAGAGGGCACCACCGAAGGTCGCCGTGAAGATATGCCATCCCTGTACGAACGCCTCTCGCATGTGTCTCAGGCTTGGCCAGACCAGCCGGATGTTGGCGATGCGTGCAACCAGCGGAAGGGAGATTGCAGCTGACAGAAGCGGGGACGCAGACAAAAGCGCGGCCGCCAGTAGGATGTCGTGTGGGCCCCTGACCAGCAAGAACAATCCCAGCACCGTCAGGCTCCTCGCCGCGATGGAGAACGTCGTGATGTATCCCATCCGCTCGATGCCTTGGAACAGCCAGACAGGGAATAGGGCGTTTCCAAGCACCGATAGATAGCACACGGCGAAAAGTGCGTGGTCCCGACTAAGTGCTGGTGAGGTCATGCACGCCACTTCCAGTACACCCCATCCCGCGGTGGCCAGGCATAGCTTCGCCGCGATGACGCTTGAGAAGATGCGAGACAGGGCCTGAGGATCGCTCTTCGTCAATGCGATGGAGCGCGTGGCACTGAGGTTGAAGCCGTAGTCCGTAAGCAGGACGAAGTACTGCACAAATGCCTGCGCAAAGGCTATGCGACCATACGTAGCAGGTCCCAGGACGCGTACGAGATAGGGTATGGCGACCAGCGGTAGCAGATAGGCCGCGCCTTGCAGTGTGAATAGAGAGACGATGTTCCGCTTGAGGGCGCTCATTCGGGAGTTTGTTCGTGCATCCTTGCGTGCCGGCCATGCGCGTCGCAGAGATATTGCGTCAAAGTCGGGCGACGAAACAAGTGGATCGCGCGTCCGGTGCGCCCTGCGAAGCAAGATTCGCTATGAGCGCTAGCAAGTCTGCGGTCTCGGCGGGCTCGCGGCGCATGCATTGTGCCGGATAGGTCTGGCCGCCGCATTGCCTCCACGCAATCGGCGGTGGCTCACACCGATGCGCGCATCGGCGCCCGGCTCTCAAATCCCCTCGTCCCGCTCGTAGTCCCTCGCCGCCACCGTCCCCACCACCTCGTCCCAGCGCGCCGGCGAAATCCCCGTCCCGGGCCGTCGCACCGCCAGGTTCGTCGCATCCAGCACTTCCCCCTTGCGGATCGCCCGCGCGGCGACGATGCTCTTGCGCGCGACGTCGCGGTTGGGCAGCTCGGACGGGCTGGGGCGCTTGCGCCCGTCGCCCAGCGCGGCATGCACGCGCCGCACCGTGCGCACCATCGCGGCGAGCTCGGCGGGCTCCAGGCTGGCGCGGTGGTCGGGGCCGGGCAGCGAGCGGTCGAGGGTGAAGTGCTTCTCGACGATCTCGGCGCCCAGCGCCACGGCGGCGGCGGTGATGTCGAGGCCTTCGGTGTGGTCGGAGTAGCCGATGCGCACGCCGGGAAAGGCCGCGCGCAGCGTGGCCATCGCGCGCAGGTTCACCTCGTCGGCGGGGGCCGGGTACTCGGTCGTGCAATGCAGCAGCGCGATGTCGCCGCCGTGCAGTCCGCAGGCCTCCAGCGTGCGCACCGCCTGCTCGACCTCGCCGAGATCTGCCATTCCGGTGGACAGGATCACCGGCCGGCCGTGGGCGGCGATGTCGCGCAGCAGCGGCGTGTTGGTGAGGTCGCCCGACGACACCTTGAACCAGTGCATCGGCAACTCGGCCAGAAAGCGTGCGGCCTCGGAGTCGAAGGGGGTGGAGAGAAAGCCGATCGAACGCTGCGCGCAGTGCGCCGCGAGCGCGCGAAAGTCGTCGTGGGAGAGTTCGAGCGCGCGCAGCATCTCGAACTGGGACTGCTCGCTGCCGGTGCTGCGCTGCTGGTAGGCGGCCTTCGGCGCCGCGCGGGTGGCCAGCGTGTCGGCGCGGAAGGTCTGGAACTTGACGAAATCGGCCCCGGCCGCGGCGGCCGCGTCGACCAGGCGGCGCGCCAGCTCGACGGAGCCGTTGTGGTTGACGCCGGCCTCGGCGATAACGATCGGGGGCGGGTTCATCGGGCGGGCCTTGGCGGGCAGGGCGCGTGCGGGGGCTGCCGCCCGCGTCCTTGCCGGTGGGGTCGGGTCTTCAGTCGAAGACCGGGGTCTCGACCCCGAGCACCTTGTGCAGCTTCGGGCTCGTGGTCGTGTACTGCAGGTGCACCTTCTTCTCCGGGAACACGTAGTTCGCGGCGCCGAAGGCGGCCAGCGCGGCCTCGTGGAAGCCCGACAGGATCAGCTTCTTCTTGCCCGGGTAGGTGTTGATGTCGCCCACCGCGAAGATGCCCGGCACGCTGGTCTCGAACTTCTCGGTGTCCACGACCAGCTGCTTGCGCTCCAGCGCCAGGCCCCAGTCGGCGATCGGGCCCAGCTTCGGGCTGAGCCCGAAGAACACCAGCAGCATGTCCAGCGGCAGGCGGCGGGTGATGCCGTCGTTGCCGGTGACCTTGATCTCGCTGAGGCGGCCGTCGCGTTCGTCGTAGCCGCTGACCTGGCCGACCACGAACTGCATCTCGTGCTGTTCGCACAGCGCGTGCATGCGCGCCACCGAGCTGGGCGCGGCGCGGAAGCCGTCGCGGCGGTGCAGCAGCACCACGCTTTGCGCGCGGTGGGCTTCGTCGGTGGTCGCGAAGTGCAGCGCCCAGTCCAGCGCCGAGTCGCCGCCGCCGACGATCACCAGGTCCTTCTGCGCGAAGGTCTCGGGGTTCTTCACGCGGTAGAACAGCTGCGAGCCTTCGAAGCGGTCGATCCCGTCGACCCTCAGCAGGCGCGGCTGGAACGAGCCCACGCCGGCGGCGATGAACACGGTCTTCGTGATGAAGTGCGTGCCCTTGCTGGTGGCCACGTAGAAGCGCCCGTCGTCCTGGCGGCGCAGTTCGGTGACGTCCTGGCCGAGGTGGAAGGTGGGGTGGAAGGGCTCGATCTGCTTGAGCAGGCTGTCGGTGAGCTCCTTGCCGGTGCACACCGGCACCGCCGGGATGTCGTAGATCGGCTTGTCCGGGTACAGCTCGATGCACTGCCCGCCCAGGTGGGGCAGGCTGTCGATGACGTGGGCCTTGATCTCCAGCAGTCCGAGCTCGAACACCTGGAACAGGCCCACCGGGCCCGCGCCGACGATCACGGCGTCGGTTTCGATGGGGGTGCCGGAAGCGGCTTGGTTGGCGGCTTGCGTGATCGCCGGGTCGATGTGCATTTCCATGGGAAGGGATGTCGGGATGTGCGGGTCGCAGGCGTCGAGGCTTCAGCGCTCGAGCAGCGGACGTTTGTCGGGCTTGCCGTTCCACTCCTCGGCATCCGGAGGGGCGGGCTTGCGCTTGGTGATGCTGGGCCACTTGCGTGCCAGCTCGGCGTTGGTCGCGATGAAGTCCTGCTGGTCGCCGGGAACATCTTCCTCGGCGAAGATGGCATTGGCCGGACACTCGGGCACGCACACCGCACAGTCGATACATTCGTCGGGATCGATCACCAGGAAGTTGGGACCCTCCCGGAAACAGTCCACCGGGCACACATCCACGCAATCTGTGAATTTGCAGCGGATGCAGTTTTCTGTCACGACGAATGTCATCTTCGGTCTTCGCGTAGATGTGGGGAAAATACCTATTTTAACCGCGTCCGCGCGCGCGGTGACAGGCGCGCCACGCGCGCGGGCCCGAGGCCGCGCGGGCACTGGGCCGGCGGCGCATCGGGGTGGAACCCCGCGTAGTATTAAACCCCTATACATTTTCGGGGAATATCGGCGAATCCCGGGGGTGCGCGACCTGCCGCCCGTTGTACATTGTTCGGCAGGGTCCGGTTTCGGGCTCGCAGCGGCCGCCTCGAGCCGCACGATGACAAGCGAATGGAGACAACGATGATGGGATTGATGCAGCAGCATCCGCTGCTGATCTCCGGGCTGATCGAGTTCGCCGCGCGGTTCCACGGCGACACCGAGATCGTTTCGCGGCGCGTCGAGGGCGATCGCCATCGCAGCAGCTGGGGGCAGGTGCGGCGCCGCGCGATGCGCATCGCGCACGGGCTCGACCAGTGGGGGCTGCCGCGCGGCGAGCGCGTGGGCACGCTGGCCTGGAACGGCTACCGCCACCTGGAGATCTACTACGGCGTTTCGGGCAGCGGCCGCGTGCTGCACACCGTCAACCCGCGCCTGCACCCGGAGCAGATCGCGTGGATCGTCAACCACGCCGACGACAGCGTGATGGCTTTCGACATGACCTTCGCGCCGATCATCCAGGCCATCGCGCCGGCGTGCCCGCGCGTGCGCCACTGGGTGGCGCTGTGCGAGGCCGATGCACTGCCGGCCGATCTGGCGCAGGCAGTGCCCGGGCTGCTGAGCTACGAGGCCTGGCTGGCCGGGCAGTCCGACGCCCTCTACGCGTGGCCGCAGCTCGACGAGCAGGAAGCCTCGTCCATCTGCTACACCAGCGGCACCACGGGCAACCCGAAGGCGGTGCTGTACAGCCACCGCTCCACGCTGCTGCATGCGTCGGCGGCCGCGCTGCCCGACGTGATGGGAATCGGCGCGCGCGACGCCGCGCTGCCGGTGGTGCCGATGTTCCACGTCAACGCCTGGGGCATGCCCTACGCGGCGGCGATGGTCGGCTGCAAGCTGGTGTTTCCCGGGCCGGCGCTGGACGGCGCGTCGCTGTTCGAGCTGATGGACGACGAGGGGGTGAGCTTCTCCGCCGGCGTGCCCACCGTGTGGCTGGGGCTGCTGGCGCGCATGCAGCAGCAGGGGCGGCGACCGCGGGCTCTCACCCGCGTGCTGATCGGCGGTTCGGCGGCGCCGATGGCGATGATCCAGGCCTTCCAGGACGACTGGGGGGTGGACGTGCGCCATGCCTGGGGCATGACCGAGATGAGTCCGCTGGGCACCGCCTGCGCCTTCAAGGCCAAGCACGAGGGCCTCGACGAGCAGCAGCGCCTGCAGCTGCAGACCTCGCAGGGCCGGCCGCTGTTCGGCGTGGACGTGCGCGTGGTCGATTCCGCCGGCGCCGAGCTGCCGTGGGACGGGCGCAAGGTCGGCGAGCTGCAGGTGCGCGGCCCGTGGGTGCTGGCCGACTATTACCAGTCGGGCCAGCCCAGCCCGCTGCGCGACGGCTGGTTCCCCACCGGGGACGTGGTGTCGATCGACCCCGACGGCTACGTGCGCATCGTCGACCGCAGCAAGGACGTGATCAAGTCCGGCGGCGAGTGGATCAGTTCCATCGACATCGAGAACGTGGCGATGTCGCACCCGGCGGTGGCGATGGCCGCCTGCGTCGCCGTGCCGCACCCGAAATGGGACGAGCGCCCGCTGCTGGTGGTCGTGAAAAAACCCGGCGCCGAGGTGCAGGCGCGCGATCTGCTGGCCTTCTACGAAGGCAAGGTCGCGAAGTGGTGGATCCCCGACGACGTCATGTTCGTCGACGCCATCCCGCTGGGCGCCACCGGCAAGATCCTGAAGACCCGGCTGCGCGAGCAGCTGATGGAGCTGCGCACCTCGGCCTGAGCCGCGCGGCCATGGGGGCAGCGGCCGCGGCCTTGGGCAACGGCCGCTGCCGCCATGCTGCCGCCGCGCGGCGGCAGCGACACTCCCGCACCGATTCTCCCCACGCATCGTGGGCCCGGCGGAACTTGCGGGCCTGCCGAGCCTCTGACAGGCGTGGGGCCCGAGGCGCCCGGCCGATGGGGCCGTGCGCAGGCGGGCGCGGGAGTGCCTGTGG
>JAJZWA010000040.1 GCA_021846965.1 Pseudomonadota bacterium
ACCAGTTACGCCTGATGACCATAGCGAGGTGGAACCACTCCTTCCCATCCCGAACAGGACCGTGAAACGCCTCAGCGCCGATGATAGTGCGCATTCGCGTGTGAAAGTAGGACATCGTCAGGCTCCCCTTTTTCCCCCAGGGGAAATTCAAGCCCGGTTACGCGAGTAACCGGGCTTTTGTCTTTGGGCGCCGCCCGCGCCTGGCTCGCCTGCGCCCATTGCGCGAAAATATCCCCCGTGCACACCGAAACCGCAACCGCAACCGAATCCCCGGGCCGCGAATGGCGCCTGTGCGTGGCGCCGATGCTGGACTGGACCGACCGGCATTGCCGTTATTTCCACCGGCAGCTCAGCCGGGGTGCGCGCCTGTACACCGAGATGGTCACCACCGGTGCGCTGCTGTACGGGGATCAGGCGCGGCATCTGGACTTCGATCCCGCCGAGCAGCCCCTGGCCCTGCAACTCGGCGGCAGCGAGCCCGCGGACCTGGCGGCCTGCGCACGCCTTGCGCAGCGCTGGGGCTATGCCGAGGTGAACCTGAATTGCGGCTGCCCGAGTCCCCGTGTTCAACGTGGGGCCTTCGGCGCCTGCCTGATGGGCGAGGCCGCCCTGGTGCGTGACTGCGTGGCCGCCATGCGCGACGCCGTGGGCGATGCCCTGCCGGTGACGGTCAAGCACCGCATCGGCATCGACCGCATCGAGGATTACGGCTTCATGCGCGACTTCGTCGGCACCGTGGCCGAAGGCGGTTGTCGCGTGTTCATCGTGCACGCCCGCAATGCCTGGCTGGACGGCTTGAGCCCGAAGGACAACCGCGAGGTGCCGCCGCTGCGCTACGAGATGGTCTATCGGCTCAAGCGCGAATTCCCCGGCCTGGGCATCGTGCTCAACGGCGGGGTGCGCGATGATGCGGCGGTGCGCGAGCACCTGGCGCACGTGGACGGCGTGATGGTCGGCCGGGAGGCCTACCAGCGTCCCTGGTGGCTGGCCAGCTGGGACCGCGAGCACCTGGGTGCTGCCGATCGGCAACCCGGCAGCCCGGAGCAGGTGGAGGCGGCGATGCGCGTCTATTGCGAACGCATGGCGCGCCAGGGCGTGCCCCCCTTCGCGGTGGTGCGCCACATGCTGGGCCTGTGGAAGGGGGCGAGCGGCGCGCGCATGTGGCGCCAGGCGCTGAGCGAGCCCCGGCACCGGCGCCTGCCCGCCGACGAGTTGTTCCGCATCGCTGCGCAGGCCCGGCTCGCGGCCTGAGGCCGCCTTGCACCGCGCGGCGCGCGCTCAGTGATCGCCGTCGACCCGATCCGCCTGCGCGCGGGCGCCGGGCAGTTCGTCTCGCACGTGTTCCAGCGATTCGCCGGGTTGCCAGGGCCGCCCCAGGCGCTGCTCGATGTATTCGCGGATCAGGCGACGCACCACCTGCGAGGGGATCTGGTCCTCGCGCGCGCACAGATGCTCGAACACCTCCTTCTTGCGAGGGTCGATGAGCACGGTCAGGCGGGTGGTTCGTTGTTCCATGCGCACAATTGTATTAGCATGACATGCACATTGCATGTGCATTGTGTATGCAGCCAACGCCACCATGGGCCCTCTGAACTCCGTGCCGCTGCTGGGCCTGGCGCTCGGCCTTGCCGCGGCCTGGGTGCTGGTCGGGCTGGCCGCCCTGGTGCGGCCCCATTCCACGCACTGGGTGGCGTTGCGGGTGTTCCCGCTGGGCGCCGTGCTGTGCGCCGCCATCGCCGTGGTGGGCCTGCTGGGGGTGTTCGCGGCGCCGCAGGAACTGGCCCTGTCGCTGGGCGCCAGCGGGCTGGTGCTGCACTGGCGCCTGGATCCGCTGTCGGGATTCTTCCTGCTGCTGCTGGGGACCTCGGCCTTCGGCAGCACGGTGTTCGCCTGTGGTTATTTCCGCAAGGGCGAGGGCGCGCCACCGGGGCAGATCGGCCTGCTGTACCACCTGTTCCTGGCCAGCATGACCCTGGTGCTGCTGGCCGCCGACGCCTTCGGATTCCTGCTGGCCTGGGAGGCCATGGCGCTGGCCTCCTACCTGTTGGTGCTCACCCGCGACGATCTGCAGGAGGTGCGTGACGCCGGCTTCCTGTATCTGCTGATGGCCCACCTGGGCGCGCTGTGCCTGGTGGCGATGTTCGCGCTGCTGGCCCAGTCTCCGGGCGCCGCGGCAGCGGCGGTGCAGCCCCAGAACTGGCTGCAGGGCCTGTCCTTCGCATCCATGCGCCAGGCCGCGCCGGCGGGCACCACCCTGGGGCTGGCCATGCTGCTGGCCGTCGTGGGCTTCGGCGCCAAGGCGGGCCTGCTGCCCCTGCATGCCTGGCTGCCCGAGGCGCATCCGGCCGCGCCTTCGCCGGTGTCCGCGCTGATGAGCGCGGTCATGCTCAAGACGGCGCTGTACGCATTGCTGCGCGTGTCGCTGGACCTGTTGCACCTGGACAGCATGGCCTGGGGCGTGGCGCTGCTCCTGCTCGGGCTGGCGGGCGCCCTCATGGGAGTGTTGCAGGCGGCGGTGCAGGAGGACATGAAACGCCTGCTGGCATGGTCCTCGGTGGAGAACATGGGACTGGCCTTCGCCGCGCTGGGCCTGGCGCTGGTGTTCCGCGCCGCGGGCATGCCGGCGCTGGCCGCGCTGGCGCTGGCCGCGATGCTGTTCCAGTTGCTGCACCACGCCATGGCCAAGAACCTGCTGTTCCTGGCCACCGGCTCGGTGATGCACGCCACCAGCCAGCGCAGCCTGGGCATGCTGGGCGGGCTGCTGCACAGCATGCCCTGGGTCGGCTGGAGCGCGCTGGTGGGCACGCTGGCGATGGCCGGCCTGCCGCTGCTGGGCGGCTTTGTCGCGGAATGGCTGCTGCTGCAGGCCTTCGTGCTGGCGCCGCACCTGCCGCAACCCCTGCTGGGCATGTTCGTCGCCCTCGGGGCGGCCATGCTGGTGCTGGTGGCCGCGCTGGCGGCATTCGTGATGGTCAAGTTCTACGGCGTGGTGTTCCTGGGCCGCCCGCGCGAGCCGGCGCTGGCCCGTTCGGGGGCGCATGACGCCGGCCCCGCGCAGCGCGCGGGACTGGTGTTCCTGGCCGTGCTGTGCGTGTTGCCAGGCCTGTTCCCCGGCGTGGTGCTGCGCCTGGTGGCGCGTGCCGAGCAGCCCCTGCTGGGTCAGGTGGTGTCCTGGGGCGGGGGGCTTTCGCGCCTGGCGCCGCTGTCCGCCCAGCGCGCGAGCTTCGATCCCCTGGCCCTGGTGGTGCTGGGTCTGGCGCTGACGGCCTGCGGCCTGGTGGCCGCGCATGCCTGGCGCGCAGCGCCGGCCCGACGCGCGCCCGCCTGGGCCTGCGGGGAGGGCCAGATCAGCGCGCGCATGCAGGACAGCGCCGAGGGTTTCGGGCAGCCGGTGCGCCGACTGTTCGCTCCGCTGTTCGAGGTGCACAGCCAGGTCAGCGGGCCCGGCGAGCAGGCGCCGCGCTACACCGAGCAGGTGCGCGACCCGCTGCGCACGCGCCTGTACCAGCCGCTGGCCGCCGCCGTGCTGGGCCTGGCGCGGCGCGCGTCGCGCCTGCAGCAGGTGGGCATGGCCGGCTACCTGCTCTATACCTTCGGCACGCTGCTGCTGTTGTTGTTGCTGGTGTTGCGCTGACCTGGAGCCCGCCGCGATGCATGTCCTGGATTTCGCCGTCGAAGCCGCCACGCAGGTGCTCAGCGTGGCCGCGGCGCTGGCGCTGGCGCCCCTGCTCCTGGGCTGGGTGGCGCAGTGCAGGGCCTGGCTGTCCAATCGCCACGCGCCGCCGCTGACCCAGCCCTACTGGCGCCTGCGCAAGCTGTGGCGCCGCCAGCCGGTGCTTCCCGAGGGCTCCAGCCCCCTGTTCCGGGCCGCGCCCTATGTGGTACTGGGCTGCATGAGCGCGGCCGCCGCCATCATTCCCTCGCTGGGCGCCGGCCTGCCGCTGGCCTCGGTGGCCGACGCGATCGCCCTGGTCGGCCTGTTCGCGCTGGCGCGGGTGTTCCAGGCCCTGGCCGCGATGGACACCGGCACCGCCTTCGCCAGCCTGGGTGCGCGGCGCGAGATGATGCTGGGATTCCTGGCCGAGCCGGCCTTGCTGATGGTGCTGTTCACCTCCGCGCAGTTCGCCGGCAGCACCCAGCTTCCGGCGCTGGCCCGGGCCCTGCACGATCACGGCCCGAGCATTCACCCCGGGCTGGCCTTCGGCGCCGTCGCCTTCGTCATGGTGCTGCTGGCCGAGAACGCGCGCCTGCCGGTGGACAATCCGAGCACCCACCTGGAGCTGACCATGATCCACGAGGCCATGGTGCTCGAGTATTCGGGCCGGCACCTGGCGCTGATCGAATGGGCGCAGGCGCTCAAGCTCTACAACTACATGTGCATGGGCTTCGCGATGTTCGCGCCCTGGGGCATGGCCATGCCGGGACAGGGGGCCGCCTGGTTGCTGCCGGCCTTGCCCGCGCTGCTGGCCAAGCTGGCCCTGGGCGGGGCGGGGGTGGCGCTGATCGAGACCAGCAGTGCCAAGCTGCGCGTGTTCCGCGCCCCCGAGTTCCTGGCCACGGCCTTCCTGCTCGCCGTGCTCGGCCTGTGGGTGGGCCTGATGCTGGAGCCCTGAGTCATGCAGCCCATGGCCCCGATCCTCGCCCTGACGCGACTGCCCGCGGCCCTGCAGGGCATTCACCTGTTCGCCGCGCTGTTGCTGCTCTTGTCCTTCGCCATGTTGTCGCAGCGTCGCGTGATGGGGCTGATCTGGCTGTTCGCCTGGCAGGGGGCGCTGCTCGCCGGAAGTTCCGTGCTGGTGGCCTGGAGCACCGGGCAGTCGGAGCTGTACGGCTCGGCGCTGCTGGCCCTGGTGCTCAAGGTGCTGGTGCTGCCCTGGGTGCTGCTGCGCCTGACGCGGCGCCTGCACGCGCAATGGGACATCGAGCCCCTGCTGAACATCCCGGGCATGCAGCTCATCGGCATGGCGCTGGTGCTGTTCGCCTTCGCGCTGGCGCAGCCGCTGGAGTCCCTGGCCCACGGCGCCACGCGCGGCCTGCTGGGCATCGCGATGGCGGTGGTGTTCCTGGCCCTGCTCATGATGATCAGCCGGCGCAACGCCATCGCGCAGGTGCTGGGTTTCCTGTCGCTGGAGAACGGCCTGCTGTTCGCCGCCACCGCGGCCACGCGCGGCATGCCCATGGTGGTGGAACTGGGCATCGGCCTGGACCTGCTGGTGGGCGTGTTCATCCTGGGGGTGTTCGTGCTGCGTATCCGCGAGCAGTTCGACAGCCTGGAATTGCCGCAGGAATCCCCGGCGGAGCTGGCGACCCGCCTGCCGGCAGCCTGGCCCCAGGCACTGCCGGAGCCTGCTGAAGCCGGCCCGCGCGAGGAGCCCGGAGCATGACCGGATCCTCCTGGTTCGCCTGGCTGCCGGTGGCGGTGCTGGCGCTGCCCCTGGCCGGCGCGGCCACGCTGGGCTGGCTGGGCCTGCGCCGCGGCGCCGATTACCTGAACCTGGCCTTCAGCGTGCTGGGCTTCGCGCTGGCCTGCCTGCTGGCCCTGGCGGTCGCGCTGGGCGGGCCGCTGCTGGCGCTGGGCCAGCAGTTGTACGCGGATGCGCTGAATACCTATCTGGTGCTGCTGACCACCTTCGTGGCGGCCGGCACCGCGGCCTTCTCGGTGCCCTACATGCGCGTGGAGCAGGCCGCCGGGCGCCTGGGCGGACAACGCCTGCGCCTGTACCACGGCATGTTCCAGCTGTTCGTGTTCACCATGCTGCTGGCGTTGTTGAGCAACAACCTGGGGCTGCTGTGGGTGGCGATGGAGGCGGCCACGCTGGCCACCGTGCTGCTGGTGTCGCTGTACCGCAGCCCCGCCGGGCTGCAGGCGGCGTGGAAGTACTTCATCCTGTGCGGCGTGGGGCTGGCCCTGGCGCTGTTCGGCACCGTGCTGGTGTATGCGGCGGCCGAGCGCGTGCTGGGCGGGCAGGGCGCGCAGGCGCTGCTGTGGACGCGGCTGGCCGCGGCGCGCGGCGCGCTGGCGCCGGCGGCGATGAGCGTGGCATTCGTGTTCGTGCTCGTGGGCTACGGCACCAAGGTGGGGCTGGTGCCCCTGCACAGCTGGCTGCCCGACGCCCATGCCGAGGGGCCGACCCCGGTGTCGGCCGTGCTGTCCGGGCTGCTGCTCAACGTGGCCCTGTATGCGGTGCTGCGCATGCGCGTGCTGGTCGACGGCAGCGTGCACGCGGCCTGGCCGGGCTTGCTGCTGCAGGGCTTCGGCGTGCTCTCGGTGCTGACGGCCTCGCTGCTGCTGTGGCGTCAGAAGGACGCCAAGCGCTTGTTCGCCTGGTCCTCCATCGAGCACATGGGCCTGGCCAGCTTCGGCTTCGGCCTGGGCACGCCGCTGGCGAGTTTCGCGGCCCTGCTGCACCTGAGCGTGCATGCGCTGACCAAGAGCGCGATCTTTTTCAGCGTGGGGCATGCCTCGCAGAAAGCCGGCTCGCCGCGACTGGAAGACATCCACGGCCTGCGCGCCCGCTCGCCCGCGCTGGGCTGGTTGTTGCTGCTGGGGGCGCTGGCCATCGTCGGATTGCCGCCCTTCGGGGTGTTCACCAGCGAGTTCCTGATCCTGGGCAGCGCCTTGCAGTCGGCGCCGTGGAGCGTGGCGCCCCTGCTGCTGGGCCTGCTGGTGGCGCTGGCCGCGGTGTTGTGGCGTGTGCAGGCCATGGTGTTCGGGCGCCAGCACGAGCCCGGCCTGCGCAGTCTGCCGCAGCGCCCCTGGCTGGCTCCGGCCTGGCTGCATCTGGGCCTGGTGCTGTTGCTGGGGCTGTGGATCCCGGGGCTGCTGGCGCAGGCCTGGCGCGCCGCCGCCCTGGTGCTGGGGAGCCCGACATGAGCCGGGACGCGCAGGCGTGGCAGGCCCGCACCTGGGAGCATCTGGGCCTGGAGCTCGAGGCCGTGGAGGTGGATGCGCTGCAATGGGCCGAGCTGGCCCGACGCATGCACGATCGCGGCGCGCGACTGCTCAGCCTGTGGGGCGAGCAGGCGGAGCCGCTGCCCGCCGAGGGGCCTGCGGCGGGGAGCTTCGCGGTGCTCGCGCTGTGGCTGCACGAGCAGGGCCTGCAACTGGCCAGCCTGCGGCTTCCACCCAGTCTGCTCTACCCGGGCCTGCACGAGACCTTCCCGGTGGCGGCGCGTCTGCAACGTGCCTTGCGCGATCTGCTCGGACCGCAGGCACAGGGCATGGACGCGCGCCCCTGGCTGCGACACGGCGCCTGGCCGGCCGACTGGCACCCGCTGCGTGCCGACGCGGGCGAGCGCCCGCCGGCGCCGCCGCCCGAGGCTTATGCCTACGTGCCGGTGCAGGGGCGGGGGGTGCACGAGATCGGCGTGGGGCCGGTGCACGCCGGCATCATCGAGCCGGGGCAGTTCCGCTTCTCGGTGCTGGGCGAGCAGGTGCTGCGCCTGGAGCAGCGCCTGGGCTGGACCCACAAGGGCGTGGCGCGCCTGCTGCGCGGGCGCGACGCCGAGGGCACCGTGCGCCTGGGCGCGCGGCTCAGCGGCGACAGCACGGTGGCGGGGGCCTGGGCCACCTGCATGGCGCTGGAAGCCTGCGCCGGGGTGGAGATCCCGCGCCGGGCGCTGTGGCTGCGCGCGCTGCTGCTCGAGCGCGAGCGCATCGCCAATCACCTGGGCGACATCGGTGCCATCGCGGGCGATACCGGGCTGGCCTTCGGCCTGTCGCAATTCTCCATGCTCAAGGAGCAGGTGCTGCGCGCGAACCTGCGGGCCTTCGGCGCGCGCTGGCCGATGGACGCCTTGCGCCCGGGGGGCGTGAGCTGCGAGCCCGACGAGCAGGCGCTGCGCGAACTCGACGAACAATGCCTGAGCCTGCGCGCCGACGCGCAGGTGCTGCTGGCGGCCTTCGAGCAGCACGCGGGCCTGCAGGACCGGCTGCGCGGCACCGGGCGCGTGGAGCCCGAACTGGCGCGCAGTCTGGGCATGCTGGGGCTGGCCGGGCGCGCCAGCGGCCAGGCGCTGGACCTGCGCGCCCGCATGGCGCCGTACGAGCGCCTGGAACTGCGCATTCCCGTGCACGCGGGCGGCGACGTGGCGGCGCGCGTGGCCCAGCGTTTCGATGAACTGTTCGAGTCCCTGCGCCTGTGTCGCGAATGGTTGCGCACGCTGCCCGAGGGCACCCTGCGCGCGGCCTGGCCGCAGCCGGCGGCGGCGCATGCCGGCGGGTGGGGGCTGGGCCTGGTCGAGGGTTGGCGAGGCCCGGTGCTGGTGGCGCTGCGCATGGGGCCGGACGGGCGGGTGCGGCAGGCGCATGCGCACGACCCTTCGTGGCAGAACTGGCCGGCGGTGGAGTGGGCCGCGGCCCGCGACATCGTCGCGGATTTCCCCTTGATCAACAAGTCCTTCAACCTGTCCTACTCGGGACACGACGGTTGAGGCCAGCCCCAGCCGGGAGAGCGCAGCATGTGGCACATTCTTCGCCGGGTCGCACGCGTCGGCCTGGTCCCGACCGAGCCGGTGCCCGAGCCCGCCGAACCCGCCGCGGCGGCCGCCGCGCGCGAGGACCTGGACGCCGAATTGCTGCGCCTGCTGGGGCGCGCGCTGGCCGTGCGCCTGGTCGATGCCGGCTCCTGCAATGGTTGCGAGTTCGAGCTCAATGCGCTGGGCAACGCCCACTACAACCTCGAGGGCCGCGGGGTGCATTTCGTCGCCAGCCCGCGCCATGCCGACCTGCTGCTGGTCACCGGCCCGGTGAGCCTGCACATGCGCGATGCGCTGCTGCGCACCTACGAGGCGATGCCCGAGCCGCGGCTGGTGGTGGCGGTGGGGGATTGCGCGGATGGCGGCGGGGAGTTCGCCGGCAGCTACGCGGTGTGCGGCGGCGTGGATGCCGTGCTGCCGGTGGACCTGCGCA
Source organism: Pseudomonadota bacterium (assembly GCA_021846965.1). Taxonomy (GTDB): domain Bacteria; phylum Pseudomonadota; class Gammaproteobacteria; order Burkholderiales; family Burkholderiaceae_C; genus Thiomonas_A. Next base: position 8,912 of record JAJZWA010000040.1, read on the forward strand.
TTCCGGGCTGCCCGCCGAGCCCGCTGCGGGTGCTGCAGGGCCTGGTGCAGGTGCTGCGCCGACAGCCTTGATGCGGGGGCAGCCCGGCGCAGGCGGCCGCTGGGCCCCGCGCCCGGGAACTCAGCCGGGGTCGAATTCCCGGCGCAGGGCCTGGGCCAGGCCATCGAAGGCCTGGGCCGAGGCGACCTCCCATTGCGCAGCCTCGGCGAAACGCTGGTAGTTGCGGCGCATCGAGGCCTCGTAGCTGGGGTCGTAGTGCTGCTCGAGCAGTTCGCGGGTGAGTTCGGCGAAGGCCCCCTGGGCGCTGAGCTGCTGCCAGCGCAACACCGTCTGCGCGCCGCGCAGCTCGCGCAGCGCATGCAGGCGGCGCTGCAGTTCGGCGGGGTCGGAGATCATGTCGGCGTAGTCGCCCAGCAGCACCTGCACGCGCACGTCGAGAGTGGCTTGCAGGCGCAGGCATTCGGCGCCCCGCATGTGCTCGATCAGCGCCGGCGGCACCTGCAGGCGCCCGATCTTGCGGCTTTCGCTTTCCACGAACACCGGGCGGGCGGGATCGAAGCCGCGCAGCAGTTCCCAGATGCGGGTCTCGAAGGCCTTCTGCGCGGGCTGGGGCTCGGCCGCCATGGCGCCCAGCACGGAGCCGCGGTGGGCCGCCAGCTGCTCCAGGTCCAGCACCTGCGCGCCCTGCGCCTGCAGCGCCTGCAGCAGGCGGCTCTTGCCGCAGCCGGTGGGCCCGCACAGCACGATCAGGCGCTGCGCCCGGGCGAGGGCCTCGAGCTGTTCCACCAGTGCGGCGCGCAGGGCCTTGTAGCCGCCGCGCACCACGCTCACCGGAAAGCCGATCTGCGCCAGCACATGGGCCATGGCGCCGGAGCGGTTGCCGCCGCGCCAGCAATAGGCCAGCACGCGCTGGCGCCGGGGCCAGTCGGCGGCCGAGCGCTCGATGTGCAGCGCGATGTTGCGCGCCACCAGCGCCGCGCCCACGCGCTTGGCCTCGAAGGAGCCCTGCTGCTTGTACAGCGTGCCCACGCGCGCGCGCTCGGCGTCGTCGAGCACCCACCAGTTGGCCGCGCCGGGCAGATGGTCCAGCGCGAACTCGCCGGGGCTGCGCACGTCGAGCACGGCGTCGAAGCCGGCCAGCTCCCGCAGCGCCTGCGCGGCCTCGATGGGCTGCGGGTTCACGGCTTGCCCGTTCCCAGGTGCAGCAGGGGCGCGAGCACCGGCCACACGGTGTCGAGCATGGTCGGCTGCGCGGCCGCGGTGGGATGGATGTTGTCCGCCTGGAACCAGTCGGGATGATCGACCACGCCGGACAGCAGGAAGGGCACGAGGGCGGTGTGCTGCAGGCGCGCCACCCTGGGGAAGATGGCCTCGAAGCCACGCGTGTAGGCCGGCCCGTAGTTCGGCGGGATGCGCATGCCGATGATCAGCACGCGCGCGCCGAACATCTGGCAGGCGCTGGCCATGGAGCGCAGATTGGACTCGGTGGCGGCCAGCGACAGCCCGCGCAGCGCGTCGTTGCCCCCGAGCTCGATCACCACCACCTTCGGCTGGTCGCGCTGCAGCAGCGCGGGCAGGGCGCTCATGCCGCCCGCGGTGGTCTCGCCGCTGATGCTGGCATTCACCACCCGCCACGGCGCATGGCGCTCGCGCAGGCGCTTTTGCAGCAGCGCCACCCAGCCGGCGCCCGTCTCCAGGCCGTAGCCGGCCGACAGGCTGTCACCGACGACCAGCAGCACGGGGCGGGCGTCGGCCCCGGAGCTGCCGGCCTTGGGGGTGCCGGCGGCGAAGGCCGGGGAGCACGCGGCCAGCGCCAGCAGCAGAGTTCCTAGAATGAGGGTCCACTTGTTCCGCATCTCATGTCCTCGAATTCCGATCAAGACGCCATTGTCGCCCAGCATCTGAGCAAGACGGTGGGCGACGCCGGCGCGCAACTGGCCGTGCTCGACGACCTGAGCCTGCGCGTTCCGCGTGGCGGCAGCCTGGCCATCGTCGGGCCCTCGGGTTCCGGCAAGTCCACCTTGCTGGGCCTGCTGGCGGGGCTGGACCTGCCGAGTTCCGGCAAGGTGTTGCTGGACGGCATCGATCTGTTCGCGCTGGACGAGGACGCGCGCTCGCGCCTGCGCGCCACGCGCCTGGGTTTCGTGTTCCAGAATTTCCAGCTGATCGGGCACCTGGATGCGCTGCACAACGTGTCCCTGGCGCTGGATATCGCCGGCGGTTCCGCGTCGCCGCTGCGCGAGGCAGGCGAGATGCTCGCGCGCGTGGGGCTGGGCGGGCGCGAGCATCGCAAGCCGGGGGTGCTCTCGGGGGGCGAGCAGCAGCGCGTGGCCCTGGCCCGCGCCTTCGTCACGCGCCCGGCGCTGTTGCTGGCCGACGAGCCCACCGGCAATCTGGACGCGGCCACGGGCGAGCGCATCATCGACCTGTTGTTCGAGTTGCAGCGCCAGCAGGGCAGCACCCTGGTGCTGGTGACCCACGATGCGCGCCTGGCGGCGCGCTGCGACGAGGTGCTGGAGCTGCAGGCCGGGCGTGTGCTGCAACGCAATATGGAGCGTCCCGCGCCCGCTTTTCCGACCGAAGCCACCGAACCCAGCACCTCATGAGTCTCAAACTGCTTTACGGCTTCCACGCGGTTGGCGCGCGCTTGCGCGTGGCCCCGCAAAGTGTGCGCGAATTGCTGGTGGATGCCGCGCGGCACGATGCAAGGATGCGCCAACTCACCCACCGGGCGCAGGAATCCGGCGTGCAGGTGCAGCCGGTGGACGCCGCGCGCCTGGACGCGCTGGTGGCCGACCGTCGTCACCAGGGCGTGGTGGCCCGGGTGGAGGCTCTGGCGCAGCCCACGACCCTGGACGCGGTGCTGGATGCCGCCGGCGAGCGCCCGCTGCTGCTGGGCCTGGACGGGGTGACCGACCCGCACAACCTGGGGGCCATGCTGCGCAGCGCGGACGCCGCCGGAGTGCACGCCGTGTTCGCGCCCAAGGACCGGGCAGTGGGGCTGACCCCCACGGTGGCCAAGGTGGCCAGCGGGGCGGCCGACACCGTGCCCTACCTGATGGTGACCAATATGGCCCGCGCCCTGGCCGGGCTGCGCGAACGCGGGGTCTGGGTGGTGGGCGCGGCCGGCGACGCCGAGGCCAGCATCTACCGCGCCGAGCTGCGCGGCCCCACGGCGCTGGTGCTGGGCGCCGAGGGCAGCGGGCTGCGGCGCCTGGTGCGCGAGGGCTGCGACCAGCTGGTGCACATTCCCATGCTGGGCAGCGTGGACAGCCTGAACGTGTCGGTGGCTGCCGGCGTGTGCCTGTTCGAGGCGGTGCGCCAGCGCCAGGCGCAGGACTGAGGGCGCGACGGCGCGGCCGGCCGCGCGGGTGCCCCGATCGCCGGAAACGCTGGAATCGCCGGAATCGCCGGAATCCCTGCGATGAGCGCCGCCGGATGCTGCGGTGCGGGATCGGATTCAGTCTATAATGCGAAAGTTTTGTCGGGTGGCGCTTTTCGGGTTATTTCGGGTTTTGAAAGCCGGAATCCGGGAATCGCGCCGTTCGGCCGACCGCTGCTTCTGCGGGGATGGTCGTGGGCAGGGGTGCCGCAAGGGCACCTGGCACCGATGGCCATGCGTGCGGGGCGGCGAAATCCGCGGACCGGTCCTTCCAGGTGCCTGTCGCGGGGCGGGCTTGCGCAGCGGGCCCGGCTCGCGCGGGTTGAGGACCGGATTCGAGACCCAACCTAGGAATTCATGATGTCCGTTTCCATGCGTGAAATGCTCGAGGCCGGTGTGCACTTCGGGCACCAGACCCGTTTCTGGAACCCGAAGATGGCTCCCTACATCTTCGGCCATCGCAACAAGATCCACATCGTCAACCTCGAGAAGACGTTGCCGATGTTCCAGGATGCCTGCAAGTACGCGCGCCAGATGGCCGCGCGCCGCGGCACCATCCTGTTCGTGGGTACCAAGCGCCAGGCCGGCGAGCTCGTGCAGGCCGAAGCCCAGCGCTGCGGCATGCCCTACGTGAACTCGCGCTGGCTCGGCGGCATGCTGACCAACTTCAAGACGGTCAAGGGTTCGATCAAGAAGCTCAAGGACATGCAGACCCAGATCGCCGAAGGCGCGCTGGAGCACATGACCAAGAAGGAACAGCTGATGTTCCAGCGCGAGCTGGCCAAGCTGGAGAAGTCCATCGGCGGCATTCAGGACATGAACGCCCTGCCGGACGCGATGTTCGTGATCGACGTGGGTTACCACAAGATCGCCGTGGAAGAGGCCCACATGCTGGGCATCCCCATCATCGGCGTGGTGGACACCAACCACTCGCCGGTGGGCATCGACCACGTCATCCCGGGCAACGATGACTCGGGCAAGGCCGTGGCGCTGTACTGCCGCGGCATCGCCGATGCGATCCTCGAGGGTCGCAACGACGCGCTGAACGAAGTGGTGCAGACGGAGGGTGGCGAAAGCGCCGAGTTCGTCGAGGTCGCCGACGAGGCGCCGGCCAACTGAGGCCGCGGAGCCGAGACCGGCGAAGGAATCGGCTCGCACGCGGCGCATGGCGCCGCGAAGCATGGTCTACGGGGGGCTGTTCGCAGCCCCCTTGTTCAATCCAGGATTCAATCAGGAGTGCAATATGGCGGCAATCACCGCATCCATGGTGGCTGAACTTCGTGGCAAGACCGACGCGCCCATGATGGAGTGCAAGAAGGCCCTCACGGAGGCCGAAGGCGACATGGCCCGTGCCGAGGAACTGCTGCGCGTGAAGCTGGGCAGCAAGGCGAGCAAGGCGGCGGCCCGGGTCACGGCCGAAGGCATCGTGGCGGTGCACATCGACGGCGCGCAGGGCGCCATCGTGGAGCTCAACTGCGAAACCGACTTCGTGGCCAAGAACGACGACTTCCTGGCCTTCGGCAAGAAGCTGGCGCGCCTGGTCGCCGAGCGCAACCCGGCCGACGTGGCCGCGCTGTCGGCGCTGGAAACGGACGGCGCCACGATTGAAGCGCAGCGCACCACGCTGATCGGCAAGATCGGCGAGAACATGAGCATCCGCCGCTTCAAGCGCTTCGCCGGCGGCTCGAAGCTGGCCAGCTATCTGCACGGCACGCGCATCGGCGTGGTGGTCGAATTCGACGGCGACGAGGTCGCGGCGAAGGACGTCGCCATGCACGTGGCGGCGATGAAGCCGGTGGCGCTGTCGGCCGCCGAGGTTCCGGCCGCCCTGATCGAGACCGAGCGCTCGATCGCCACGCAAAAGGCCGCCGAGGATGCGGAGAAGGCCCGCGCCGAGGGGCGCCCGGTGCAGTCGCCCGAGATCGTCGCCAAGCGCGTCGAGGGCTCGGTGCAGAAGTATCTCAAGGAGGTCTCGCTGTTCAACCAGGCCTTCGTGAAGAACGACAAGCAGACCGTCGAGCAGATGCTCGCTGCGGCGAAGACCAAGGTGTCGGGCTTCACGCTGTACGTGGTCGGCGAGGGTATCGAGAAAAAGTCGGAGAATTTCGCCGACGAGGTCGCCGCGCAGATGGCCGCCGCCCGCGGTGCCTGATCCCGCGGCGATCCGTCCCCGCCCCCCGATCGATGCATCCCCTTTTCCGGAGAACCCAGGCATGAGCGGTTACAAGCGCGTGTTGCTCAAACTCTCTGGCGAAGCCCTGATGGGCGAGGATCCCTACGGCATCAACCGCGCGACCATCGTCAAGATGGTCGAGGATATCGCCCAGGTGGTGCGAAGCGGGGTGCAACTGGCGATCGTCATCGGCGGGGGGAACATCTTCCGCGGGGTGGCGGGCGGCGCGGTGGGCATGGATCGGGCCACGGCCGACTACATGGGCATGCTGGCGACGGTGATGAACTCGCTGGCGCTGGCCGACGCGATGCGCCACGCCGGGCTGGTGGCGCGCGTGATGTCGGCCATCAGCATCGACCAGGTGGTCGAGTCCTACGTGCGCCCCAAGGCCCTGCAGTACCTGGAGGAGGGCAAGTCGGTGATCTTCGCCGGCGGCACCGGCAACCCCTTCTTCACCACGGATACCGCCGCGGCGCTGCGCGCGGCCGAGATCGGCGCCGAGGTGATGCTCAAGGCCACCAAGGTGGACGGCATCTACACCGCCGATCCGGCGCGCGATCCCCAGGCCACGCGATTCGATCGCATCAGCTTCGACGAGGCCATCGTCAAGCGTCTGCAGGTGATGGACGCCACCGCCTTCGCGCTGTGCCGCGACCAGGGCCTGCCCATCCGCGTATTCAGCATCTTCAAGCCGGGAGCGCTGCTGCGCGTGGTGCAGGGCGAGCCCGAAGGCACGCTGGTACATCTCTGAACCCGAGCCCAACGAGTCCGCAAACATGACCATCGCCGAGATCCGGAAGAACTGCGAACAGCGCATGCTCAAGTCCCTCGAGGCACTGCGCAACGACCTGGCCAAGGTGCGCACCGGGCGAGCCCACGCCGGCCTGCTCGATCACATCACCGTCGACTACTACGGCAGCCCGATGCCCATCAACCAGGTGGCCAACGTCAACCTGCTCGATGCGCGCACCATCAGCGTGCAGCCCTGGGAGAAGAAGATGGTCCAGGCGGTCGAGAAGGCGATTCGCGAATCCGACCTGGGGCTCAATCCGATGACCCAGGGCGACCTGATCCGCGTGCCCATGCCCGCGCTGACCGAGGAGCGCCGGCGCGACCTGGTGAAGGTGATCAAGCAGGAAGGCGAAGCGGCCAAGGTGGCCGTGCGCAACCTGCGCCGCGACGCGAACCAGCAGCTCAAGGACCTGGTGAAGGCCAAGGAGGCCTCGGAGGACGAGGAGCGCCGCGCCCAGGACGAGGTGCAGAAGACCACCGACCGCTTCATCGCCGACATCGAGAAGATGATCGCGCAGAAGGAGGCGGAGATCATGGCCGTCTGACGGCCGACCGCGGCGACTCCGATGTCCGGCAAGAACGCCTCCCGCAAGAACGCCCAGCCGGCGCTGGTGCCCCGCCACGTGGCCGTGGTCATGGATGGCAACGGGCGCTGGGCCACCCGCCGTCTGCTGCCGCGCACGGCGGGCCACAAGTTCGGAGCCGACGCGCTCAAGCGCCTGGTGCGCGGTTGCGTGCAGCAGGGCGTGCAATACCTCACGGTGTTCGCGTTCTCGTCCGAGAACTGGAAGCGCCCGGCCGAGGAGGTCTCGGCGCTCATGGAACTGTTCGTGCAGGCCCTGCAGCGCGAGACGCCCGAGCTGGCCGCGCAGGGCGTGAGCCTGCGCTTTCTCGGCGACCGCGAGCCCCTGAGCGAACGCATGCGCGACCTCATGTCCCAGGCCGAGTCGACGGCGGTGGAGCCCACGCGCCTGCGCCTGAACGTGGCGCTGAACTACGGCGGACGCTGGGACATCGTGCAGGCGGCGCGCGCCGCGCAGGCGGCCGGCGTGGAACTCACCGAGCAGAGCCTGGGGCGCTACATGTGCCTGGCCGATATTCCGGAGCCGGACCTGCTGATCCGCACCGGAGGCGAGCATCGGGTGAGTAATTTCCTGCTCTGGCAACTGGCCTATACCGAGTTCTATTTCTGCGAAACCCTCTGGCCGGATTTCGACGAGCAGACCCTGGCGCACGCGATCGCGGACTTCGCACGGCGTGAGCGCCGTTTCGGCCGCGTGGCGGGCAAGCCCAAGGACCCCGCCGAGCCTGCCGACCCCGCCGGATTGCGCGTGGCCTGAGCCCGGCTGCGCCCGCGTCGCGATGCTGCGTACCCGAATCATCACCGCGCTGGTCCTGCTGGCCCTGCTGCTGCCGCTGCTGCTGTTCGCCGGCGCGCGCAGCTTCGGCGCGGCGATGGGGGTGTTCGCCGCCGCCGGCATGTGGGAATGGGCCCGACTGGCCGGCTTGCGCGGCTGGAAGGCGCTGGCCTGGGCGGCGGTCTGGCTGGCCCTGGTCGCGGCGATGCTGTTCGGCCCCGTGGCCGCGCTGGATGCCGATGGCAGCTTCGCGCTGGCGACCCTGGCCTGGCTGGTTCTGTTGCTGGGCAGCCTGCCGCGGGCCGCGCTTCCGCGCAGCCTGGCGGCGCCCGCGGTGCTGTGCCTGCTGGGATTCCTGGTGCTGTTCGCGGGCTGGATGGCGCTGTGGCATGCGCGACGCCTGGGGGTGGGCTACCTGTTGTCGGTCCTGATGCTGGTGTGGGTGGCCGACGTGGCCGCCTATTTCGGCGGCCGGGCCATCGGCGGGCCCAAGCTGGCGCCGCGCCTGAGCCCCGGAAAGACCATCTCCGGCGCCGTGTGCGGGGTGCTCGCGGTGCTGGCCTACACGGCCGCCTGCGCCGTGCTGCCGTGGCTGCAAGGCACCCTGGGCGCCCGGCTGGCCCTGCGCTGGGGCCTGCCCGGCGCGCTGCTCGTGGCGGCGCTGCTGGCCGTGCTGAGCGTGGCCGGGGACCTGTTCGAATCCCTGCTCAAGCGCCGCGCCGGGGTGAAGGACAGCAGCGGCCTGCTGCCGGGGCACGGAGGCGTGCTGGACCGCATCGATGCCTTGCTGCCGGTGCTGCCGGTGGTCATGCTGCTGGTGGGCCTGGGGTCATGAAGCGCATCACCATCCTCGGCAGCACCGGGTCCATCGGGCGCAGCACCCTGGAGGTGCTGCGCCTGCACCCTGAGGACTTCGAGGTATTCGCGCTGGCTGCGCGTTCGAGCCGAGAGGCGCTGCTCGAACAATGCCTGAGCTTCGCGCCGCGCTACGCGGTGCTGGAGGACGCGCAGGCCGCGCGCATGTTGCGCGCCGCGTTGCAGGAGCAGGGCAGCCGCACCGAGGTGCTGGCCGGAGCCGAGGCGATGTTGCGGGTCGCCTCCGACCCCGAGGTGCACATGGTGATGGCGGCCATCGTCGGCGCCGCCGGGCTGGATTCGGCGCTGGCCGCGGCGCGCGCCGGCAAGCGCGTGCTGCTGGCCAACAAGGAATCGCTGGTGGTCGCGGGCGAGTTGTTCATGCGCGCCATGCGCGAGGGCGGCGGCGAGCTGCTGCCCATCGACAGCGAGCACAGCGCCATCCTGCAAAGCCTGCCGGAGCAGCGTCAGCGCTGGGCCCTGGACGTGCGCGAGATCACGCTGACGGCCTCCGGCGGCCCCTTCCGGCGCAGCGATCCGGCGACGCTGGAGGCGATGACCCCGGAGCAGGCCTGCGCCCATCCCAACTGGAGCATGGGGCGCAAGATCTCGGTGGACTCGGCGACCATGATGAACAAGGCGCTGGAAGTGATCGAGGCGCACTATCTGTTCGGCATGCCGGCCTCGCGCATCCGGGTGCTGATCCACCCGCAGAGCATCGTGCATTCGATGGTGACCTACCACGACGGCTCGGTGGTGGCGCAGCTGGGCGTGCCCGACATGCGCACGCCCATCGCCTACGGGCTGTCGTGGCCGCGGCGCATGGCCTCGGGCAGTTCCTGGCTCGACCTGGCCCGCATCGGCCGCCTGGAATTCGAGGATCCGGACGCGTCGCGCTTTCCCGGCCTGGGCCTGGCCTTCGCGGCGCTGGGCATGGGCGGCGGCGCCTGCGCCGTGCTCAACGCGGCCAACGAGGTGGCGGTGCAGGCTTTCCTGGACGGAGGCTTGCGTTTCACCGACATCCACCGCGTCAACGCCGCCACGCTGGAGGCGCTGGGCGCCAGCGAGGCGCATGAACTCGGCGATCTGCTCGATCTGGATGCGCGCGCCCGCGGCCACGCCGCGGCGCAAGCGCGGGCGCTGGGGCGCTGATCGGGGCACAATGTGCGCATGCACTTGAGCCTCGCCGGTCGTTCAGCAGCCCGCTAGCATGCTCACCCTGTTCGCTTTCCTGTTCGCCCTTGCACTGCTCATCGCGGTGCACGAGGCGGGGCATTACCTGGCGGCGGTGTCCTGCCGCATCCGGGTGCTCAAGTTCTCCATCGGATTCGGCCGTCCGCTGCTGCGGCGACGCATCGGCGCGGATGGCACCGAGTTCGTGCTCGCCGCCGTTCCGCTGGGCGGCTACGTGCGCATGCTGGACGAGCGCGAGGCGCCCGTGGCGCCGGAGCAGCTGCACCGCGCCTTCAACCGCCAGAACCCCTGGAAGCGGGCCTGGGTGGTGGTCGCGGGGCCGGCGGCCAACCTGGTGCTGGCGGTGCTGCTGTTCGCCGTCGTCTCCATGATGGGGGTGCGCGAGCCGCTGCCGCTGCTGGCCGCGCCGGCGCCGGGCACGCCCGCCGCGGCCGCCGGCGTGCGCGCCGGGCAGCAGGTGCTGGCCACGACCATCGCCGGAGATACGCGTGCCGTGCGCACCTGGCCGCAGCTGGCGCTGCGTCTGCAGGAAGCCGCGCTGGAAGGGCGTCGCGTGGACCTGCGGGTGCGCGACGCCAGCGGCGAGCACGACATCCTGCTGGATCTGCGCGCCGACGCGTCGCGCGCGGGCCGGGCCGATTTTCTGCGGCTGTTCGGGCTGCGCCTGCAACCGGCTCCCGTGCGGGTGCAACAGGCGCTGCCGGGGCAGCCGGCCGAGCAGGCGGGCTTGCGCGCCGGGGACCGGATCGTCGGCGTGGCCGGCCCGGGCGGCGCGCTCGGCCCGGGCAGCGCCGCGGGTGGGCAGCTGGATGCGGAGCAACTGCTGCACGCCATCTCGGCCAGCGAAGGGCGGGAGTTGCGCCTGACCGTGCAGCGAGGCGCAAGCACGGTGTTCGTTTCGGTGCGCCCGCGCCGGGAAATCGATGCCCGGGGCCATTCCGCATGGCGCATCGGAGCGCTGCTGGACGACCGCCTGCCCAGCACCCTGGTGCGCCTGGGGCCTCCGCAGGCCCTGCGCGAGGGCCTTCGCCGCACCTGGCAACTCAGCGTGCTGAGCCTTCGCACCCTGGGGCGCATGGTGCTGGGGCAGGCCCCCCTGAACGAGCTCAGCGGCCCCGTGACCATCGCCGACTACGCCGGGCGCAGCGCCGCGCTGGGCCTGGTCCCGTACCTGAACTTCCTGGCGGTGGTAAGCCTCAGCCTGGGGGTGCTCAACCTCTTGCCCATACCGGTCTTGGACGGGGGGCATCTCCTGTATTATGCGTTCGAGATCTTGAGCCGCCGCAAGGTGCCGCAGCGTGTGCAGGAGCGGCTCCAGCAAGGAGGCCTGGCCCTGATTGCGCTGATGATTGCGGTGGCCTTGTACAACGACATCGCCCGCGTGCTCGGGCCGTTCCACTGAACCATCCACGCCGAGGTTAATTTGAGGCTTCGTCACGCATTGCAGGGTACTGCCGTGGCCATCGTCGCCATGGCCTGCGCCCAGGCCTACGCCGCCGATACCTTCGTCATCAAGGACATCCGGGTCGACGGCCTGCAGCGGACCGAGCCGGGAACGGTGTTCACCTATCTGCCGTTCCGCGTGGGCGACCAGTACACCCCCGAGCTCGGCGCCGCCGCGATCCGCGCGCTGTTCGCCACCGGCCTGTTCAAGAACGTCAGCATCCGCACCGTCGGCGACGTGGTCACGGTGGTGGTCGAGGAGCGTCCGGTCATCGCCAACGTGGACTTCGTCGGCACCAAGGAATTTTCGAAGAAGGATCTGATCGCCTCGCTCAAGCAGGTGGGCCTCGGCGACGCCCAGCCCTACAACCAGGCCTTGATCGAGCGAGCCGAGCAGGAGCTCAAGCAGCAGTACCTGGCCAAGGGCTATTACGCCGCGAAGGTGACCACCACGGTGACCCCGCTGGAGCGCAACCGCGTCGACGTGACCTTCAACGTGGAGGAGGGCGGCATCGCCAAGATCCGCGCGCTGCGCATCGTCGGCAACCACGCCTTCAGCGAAGGCACGCTGCTGGATCAGTTCTCGCTGTCCACTCCGGGCTGGCTGACCTGGTACACCAAGGCCGACCAGTATTCCCGCGCCAAGCTGAACGCGGACCTGGAAAGCCTGCGTTCGTACTACCAGGACCGCGGCTACCTGGATTTCCGCATCGAGTCGACCCAGGTCGCGCTGTCGCCGGACAAGAATTCGATTTACATCACCATCAACGTCCACGAGGGTGAGAAGTACGTGGTCTCGGACTACGAACTGGAAGGCAACTACCTGGGCCTGGACAACGAGTTCCGCGCGCTGGTCAAGCTCAAGCCGGGCGACACCTACAGCGCCAAGAAGCTCAACGACAGCGTCAAGGCCATGGTCGAGAAGTTCGGCGTGTACGGCTATGCCTTCGCACGCGTGCAGCCGTCGCCGCACATCGATCGAAAGACCCACGAGGTGAGTTTCACCATCCAGGCCGACCCGGGCCGGCGCATCTACGTGCGGCACATCAACATCGGCGGCAACACCCGCACCAGCGACAAGGTGATCCGGCGTGAATTCCGCCAGTTCGAGGATGCCTGGTACGACGCCGATCGCATCAAGCTCTCGCGCGACCGCGTGGATCGCCTGGGCTTTTTCCAGGACGTGCAGATGGGCACGCAGGAAGTGCCCGGCACCAGCGACGAGGTCGACCTGGACATGCAGGTCAAGGAAAAGCCGACGGGCCTGCTGGGCCTGGGGGTGGGATTCTCCAGCGCCAACAGCGTGTCCTTCAATGCCTCGGTGAGCCAGGACAACATCTTCGGCAGCGGCAACAACGTCAGCGTGAGCCTGGACACCTCGCACTACTACCGCACGCTCTCGGTCAGCAGCACGAATCCATATTTCACGCAGGATGGCATCAGCCGGACCCTGAACGTCTATTACCGCACCATCCGCCCGTACACCTCGCAGGGCAACAACTACAAGATCGTCACCCCCGGCGTGAACGTGCAGTTCGGCGTTCCCTTCACCGAAATCGACCGGGTGTTCTTCGGCGTGGGCTTCGAGGAGTACTCGCTGAACCTGGCGCCGGGAGCGCCGGCCTCCTACATCTCCTACGTCAACGAGTTCGGCGAGACCGCGCGTGGCTTCCCGCTGAGCGTGGGCTGGCAGCGCGACAGCCGCAACAGCGCGCTGGTGCCCACCGACGGGCGCTATCAGCGCGCCAACATGGACTACAGCCCCTTCGGCACCCTGCGCTACGTCCGGGCCACCTACCAGTACCAGCAGTTCTTCCCCATCAGCCGGCTCACCGACCTGGCGATCAACGGCGAGATCGGCTGGGCCCACGGGCTCAACGGGCGGCCGCTGCCGGTGTTCAAGTACCTGTACGCCGGTGGCATCGGCACCGTGCGCGGCTTCCAGCAAAGCTCCCTGGGCCCGCATGACGCCCAGGGCAACGCGCTGGGCGGCGCCAAGATGCTGGTGGGCGACGTCGAATACCAGTTCCCCTTCCCGGGTACGGGCGTGGACAAGAGCATCCGCATGTCCACCTTCCTCGACACCGGCTACGTGTGGGGCGAGAACCAGCCCGTGCACCTGGCCGACATGCGCGCCGCGGTGGGTATCGGCGTGGCCTGGATCTCGCCGATCGGCCCCTTGAAATTCAGCATCGCCCATCCGATCCGCACCCGGCCGGGCGACCAGACCCAGACCTTCCAGTTCACCGTCGGCACCGCATTCTGAGACTATCGTCCATGAAGTTCCTGAAATCGCCCCTTCGTAGCGTCGTGTTCGCCGGCGTGTTCGCAGCCTCGCTGCTGGCCGGTACCGCGCAGGCCCAGGGGCCCGTCGTCGCAGGCAACGGCACGCCCTCGGGCAAGATCGGTTTCATCAACACCGAGCGCATCCTGAAGGAATCGGCGCCGGCGAAGGCCGCGCAGCAAAAGCTCGAGGCCGAGTTCTCCAAGCGCGACAAGAACCTGCAGGACATGGCCGCGCGCATCAAGGCCCTGAGCCAGAAGCTGGACAAGGACGGCCCGGTGATGAGCGACACCGAGCGCAGCAACGCGCAGCAGCAGCTTGCCGACATGAACCGCGATTTCCAGCGCAAGCAGCGCGAGTTCAGCGAAGACCTGAACGCACGTCGCAACGCGGCACTGGCCGCGGTGCTGGACAAGGCCAACAAGGTGGTCAAGCAGGTGGCGGAGCAGGGCAACTACGACATCATCTTTCAGGAAGCGGTGTATGTGAACCCGCGCATCGACATCACCGACAAGGTCCTGAAGGCCCTCGACGCCCCATCCGGCAGTCAATGAGCCATCGGCCCACGGGCGCAGGCGAGGGCCTGCCGGTCGCTGAGATCGTCGCGCGCCTGGGCGGGACGCTGCGGGGCGACGCGTCGGTGCGGGTGTGGCGCTTCGCACCCCTCGAGCGTGCCGCCGAGGGCGACGTGGCCTTCCTGGCCCGCGCCGGGCAGGGGCGCCTGCTGGAGTCCTGCCGCGCTTCCTGCGTGATCGTGCCCGAGGAGGTGGATCCCGGCGAGCATTTCGCGGCGGCCATCCGCACCCGCGACCCCTATCTCTACTACGCCCGCCTGTCCCAGTGGCTGCAGCAGCTGCAGGCGCCGCCGGCGCCGGCCGGCCGACACCCCGCAGCCGTGGTGCACGAGAGCGCGCGCGTGGCACCGGACGCCAGCATCGACGCCTGCGCTGTGATCGAGCGCGATGCCGTGATCGGTGCGCGGGCGAGCATCGGTGCCGGTTGCTTCGTCGGAGCCGGCGCGGTGATCGGCGCCGACACCCGCATGCTGCCGCGCAGCGTGGTGATGCATGACTGCCAGATCGGCGAACGCTGCACCCTGTACCCGGGCGCGGTGATCGGCGCCGACGGATTCGGTTATGCCCGCGACGAGCAGGGCGCCGGCGTGCGCATCGCGCAGACCGGGCGCGTGGTGCTGGGGGACGACGTGGACATCGGGGCCAACACCACGGTGGACCGCGGAGCCCTCGACGACACCCGGATCGGCAACGGCGTGAAAATCGACAACCTCGTGCAAGTGGCGCACAACGTGCAGATCGGCGAACATACGGCCATTGCCGGTTGCGTCGGCATCGCCGGTAGCGCACGCATCGGCGCCTACTGCTTCATCGGAGGAGGCGCCGGCATCGCCGGGCACCTGGAGATCGCCGATCGCACGGTGATCGGCGGCATGTCGCTGGTGTCGCGCTCGGTTCGCCAGCCGGGCCACTACACCGGCGCCTTCCCGCTGGATCGCCACGAGAATTGGTCTGCCAACGCCGCGGCGCTTCGCCACCTGGCCGAGCTTCGCGACCGCCTTCGGCAGCTGGAGCGCAGGCTCGACCCTCAGAAAAACCCCGCACAAGACTCGTCATGACCGTGTTCGACATCAACCAGATCCAGAAACTGCTGCCGCATCGCTACCCCTTCCTGCTGGTCGATCGCGTGGTCGAGTTCGTCAAGGGCGAGCGCATCCTGGCCTACAAGAACGTGTCGTTCAACGAACCGTATTTCACCGGGCATTTCCCGCAGAAGCCCATCATGCCCGGGGTGCTGATCCTGGAAGCGCTGGCGCAGGCCGCCGGCATCCTGGCCTTCGGCACGCTGGACGTGCAGGCCGAGGACGATTCGGTCTACTACCTCGTGGGGGTGGATGGCGCGCGCTTCAAGCGTCCGGTGGAGCCGGGCGACCAGCTCATGCTGGACGTGCGCCTGAGCCGCCACATGCGCAACATCTACAAGTTCCAGGCGGTGGCGCGGGTGGGCGAGGAGATGGCCGCCGAGGCCGAGCTCATGTGCACCGAGCGGGTGATCGACTGAATCGCGCGCCGGGAGCCCAGCGTTGAGCCTGATTCACCCTACCGCGCTGGTCGAGCGCGGCGCCGAGCTGGCCGAAGGCGTGGAGATCGGTCCGTATTGCACCGTCGGTGCGCAAGTGTGCATCGACGCGGGCACGCGCCTGCTGTCGCACGTGAGCGTGCAGGGGCGCACCCGCATCGGGCGGGACAACGTCATCCACCCCTACTGTTCGGTGGGCGCCGTCCCCCAGGACAAGAAATACGGAGGCGAACCCACCGAGCTGCACATCGGTTCGCGCAACACCATCCGCGAATGCTGCACCCTCAACCTGGGCACGGCCCAGGATGTGGGGGTCACGCGGATCGGTGACGACAACTGGATCATGGCCTACGTGCACGTGGCCCATGATTGCCAGGTCGGCAGCCACGTCACCTTCGCCAACTGCACCCAGCTGGCCGGTCATGTGCATGTGGGGGACTGGGTCACGCTGGGCGGCTTCGCCGGCGTGCATCAATTCGTGCACGTGGGCGCGCATGTGATGGCCGGCATCCATTCGGTGCTGACCCAGGACGTGCCGCCCTACATGCTGCTGGGCGGCACGCCCGCGGTGCCCCACGGCATCAATGCCGAGGGCCTGCGCCGCCGCGGTTTCGGTCCGGAGCGCATCGCCGCGCTGCGCCGAGCCTACCGGGTGCTGTACCGGCAGGGCCTGGCCCTGGAGCAGGCCGTGGAGCAACTCGGGGCCGAGGCCCGGGCGCAGCCCGGGGAATCCGCCGCCGATCTCGGGCTGCTGCTCGACTTCCTGAGCGCCAGCCGTCGCGGCATCGTGCGCCCCTGAAGCGGGTGGCCGCATGAACCGGGAGCTGGTCGCGATGGTCGCCGGCGAACCGTCGGGCGACCTGCTCGCCTCGCACGTCGTGGCCGAGCTGCGCCGCAGCCATCCGCGTCTGCGCTGTGCCGGAATCGGCGGCGAGCGCATGCGCGCAGCCGGCTTCGAGGCCTGGTGGAACAGCGAGCGCCTGGCGGTCAATGGTTTCGCCGCCGTGCTGCCGCGCCTGCCGGAGTTGCTGCGCATGCGCGCGCGCCTGCGCCGGCGCCTGCTGGAGCAGCCGCCGGGGGTGTTCGTCGGCGTGGACGCGCCGGATTTCAACCTCGCGCTGGAAGCCCGCCTGCGCGAGCGGGGCATCCCGACCGTGCATTTCGTCAGTCCCTCGATCTGGGCCTGGAGGCGCGAGCGCATCCATCGCATCGAGGCGGCCGTGGACCACCTGCTGTGCGTGTTTCCCTTCGAGCCCGAGCTCTACGAGGGCACGCGGGTACGAGCCACCTACATCGGACACCCCCTGGCCGAGGTCATTCCGCGGCGTCCCGACGCCGGCGCGGCGCGGCGCCGCCTGGGCCTGGGCGACGCCGAGGCCGCGGCGGGGGTGCTTGCGCTGCTGCCCGGAAGCCGCGCCGGCGAGGTGCGGCACATCGCGCCGTCCTTTCTCGATGCGGCGGCGCGCATGCAAGGCGAACGCGGCTTGAGGGTGCTGGTGGCCGTGGCCCATGCCGGCTTGCTGCCCACCTTGCGCCGTCAGGCCCAGGCCTGGCCGGAGCTGCAGTTGCAATGGGTGGTGGGGGACTCGCACACGGTGCTCGAGGCCTGCGACCTCGCGCTGGTGGCCAGTGGCACCGCGACCCTGGAATGCGCCTTGTTCGGTCGCCCCATGGTCATCGGCTATCGCCTGCCCTGGCTGTCCTGGCGCCTCATGAAGGACCGCGGCTACCTTCCCTGGGTGGGCCTGCCCAACATCCTGGCCGGCGAGGGCCTGGTGGACGAGTTGCTGCAACAGGACTGCGAGGGCGGGGCCTTGGCCGGGCGCGCGCTCGCGCTGCTCGACGACGCCCCCCGGCGCGAGGCCCTGCGCGAGCGTTTCGCGGCCCTGCACGAGGCGCTGTTGCGCCCCACGGCCGCGCTGGCGGCGCAGGCCATCGCCGAGGCGGTGGACGGCGCGGGGAGCGGCGCACGATGAGCGCGGACGATCGCGCGAGCGGCCTGGTCGCCGGCTGCGACGAGGTGGGGCGCGGCACCTGGGCCGGCCCGGTGGTCAGTTGCGCGCTGATCCTGGATCCCGCCCGCGTGCCGGCGGGCCTGGCCGATTCCAAGACGCTGTCGCCCAGGCGCCGCGAGGCGCTGGACCAGGCGATCCGCGGTGCCTGCCTGGATCTGGCGATCGGCGTTGCCTCGGCCGAGGAGATCGATCGAATCAACATCCTGCAGGCGACCATGCTGTCCATGCAACGCGCGGTGGCCGGGCTGCGCCTTCGGCCCTCGCTGGTGCTGGTGGACGGCAACCGCGCACCGCGCCTGGACATGCCGGCGCGCGCGGTGGTGGGGGGCGACGCCACGCAGCCGGCGATCAGCGCCGCCTCCATCGTCGCGAAGGTATGGCGCGACGCGCACATGGCGGAGCTGGAGCAACGCTATCCGGGCTACGGATTCGGGCGGCATTTCGGCTACGGCACGGCGCTGCACCTGCAGGCCTTGCGGGAGCTCGGTCCCTGCGCCGAGCATCGCCAGAGTTTCGCGCCGCTGCGGCGCCTGCGCGAGGCCGCCGGAGCCGCGGTGCAAGCCGCGCAAGCCTCGACATCGGCATGAAACACCTGAGTTCGCCCGACAATGCGCTGTTCAAGACCTTGCGCGCGCTGGCGCACGAGGCCGCGGCGGTGCGCAGGCTGGCGCAGGTCTGGCTGGAGGGCATCCACCTGGCCGCGGCCGCGCTGGACGCCGGGCTGGAGCCGACGGCGCTGGTCTGCACCGACAGCGGGCTCGCCCACCCGGAGATCCACGCCCTGGCGCAACGCGTGGGCGATGCCCGCGTGGTGCTGCTGGACCCCGCGCTATGGCGTGCCCTGTCCGCCGTGGGCCATGGGCCGCAGGTCGGTTTGCTGATGCGCCGCCCGCCGCCGGCCACGCCGCGCGGCGGCGTGACCGTGGTGCTGGATCGCGTGCAGGATGCCGGCAATGTCGGCACCCTGCTGCGCACCGCCGCGGCCGCCGGCGCGGCCACCGTGTACTGCCTGCGCGGCTGCGCGGGCGTATGGACCCCCAAGGTGCTGCGCGCCGGCATGGGGGCGCACTTCGCGCTGGCGCTGCTGGAGGACGTGCGCTGGGAGGACATCGAGCCCCGCCTGCCGCGTCCCCTGTACGCGACCTCGGGGCAGGGCAGCCGCGATCTGTACCAGCTGGACCTGCGCGCGGACCTGAGCTGGGTGTTCGGCAACGAGGGCGCCGGGGTCGATCCGGCCGTGCTGGCGCGTTGTGACGCGGGGGTGCGCATTCCCCAGCGCGGCGACGTGGAGTCGCTCAACGTCGCCGCCGCCGCGGCCGTGTGCCTGTACGAGGGCCTGCGCCAGCGCATCGCGGCCGGCAGGGCCTGAAGCCCCGCGGCGCGGGCCCGGCGCCCGCCGGGCTCAGGAGCCTGGAGGCTGGTAGAGGGCCATGCTGAGCGAGCCGGCGGAGGCCCAGATGCGGCCGGCCGGGCTCATGTGGGTCAGGTGCAGCGAGGTGCGGGTGGCCAGGGCCTGCGCGCGCAGTGCCTCGAACTCGGGCCAGGCCTGCATGTCGCGCAATCCGCCGTCCAGGCTGATCTGCAGCCAGGCGCCGGGGCCCGCCTGCGCGCGCATCAGCTCGCCCGCCTGGGCGAACACATGTCCGACGGCGGCGCGCCAGGTCTTGAGTTTGTGCGCGCAGAACAGGCCGGTGGCGTCGGCCTCCAGCACCGGGTGCCGCCGCCAGAACTGGCCCAGCGGGCTCGAGCAGGCCTGCTCCCAGGGCTGCAGGGTCGACTGCTGCAGGCGCCGCAGGGATTCCAGCGTGTCGCCGGGATGCTGGGGCACCAGCCAGGTGTGCGTGGCGTCGCGCAGCGCTTGCGCCCGCCGCGCGGCTTCCGCCGGCGCGATGCCGGCCTCCAGCATGCGCAGCAGCATGCGCGCATGCAGTGCCGTGCCCGCCAGCAGGGTGCCGGTGTCCACCAGCTGCAGCGGGAGCTGGTCGTCGAGGCCGCGCTGGCGGCGCAGTTCGCGGATGTCGTCGGAGTGGCGGGCCAGCAATTGCTGCAGCGGCGGCGCCATGTCGACGAATTCGCGCCGCGTGCCCAGATGGATCAGGAAATCCGCATTGATGGCCAGCGGCGGGTAGAGGCGATATTCCAGGGAATCCACTTCCGGAGCCGCGACCACCGCGCCGCGCAGGCGTTCGCGGCTCAGGCGACGCAGGCGCGAGCTGGTTCCCTTCTCGACCATGGTGCGCCCCGGCCAGCGCACGGCCAGCGGCAGCAGGCGCAGGCGCGGGCTGGCCTGCATCGACGAGGAGGCATCGGCCGAGGCGTCCACCAGCACGATGGCATAGGGTTGCGAGTAGCGCGTCGGATCCACCGGCAGCATGGATTCGCGCTGGTCGCGCTGCTGCTGCGTGGAGGCATAGCCCAGCAGGTATTCGTTCTTTTCGGGGGACTGGCGGGTTTCGACACTCATCGGGGGTACCTGCCGCTGGCAAGAGACGGTTTGTAGCGAAGTATCTCAGTATTCCAGGCGATCAGGCCGAATCTGTTGCAGGATGGTCGTGGCGATTTCCTCGATCGACTTGTTGGTGGACGACAACCAGCGGATCCCCTCGCGGCGCATCAGGCGTTCGGCCTCGGCCACTTCCTCGGTGCAATTCTCGAGCGCGGCGTAGCGGCTGCCGGGCTTGCGCTCGTTGCGGATCTCGCTCAGGCGCTCGGGCGCGATGCTCAGGCCGAACAGCTTGGCGCGATGGGGCAGCAGGTCCTGCGGCAGGGTCATGCGCTCGAAGTCTTCCGGGATCAGCGGGTAGTTGGCCGCGCGCACCCCATGCTGCATGGCCAGGTACAGCGAGGTGGGGGTCTTGCCGCTGCGCGACACGCCCACCAGGATCACGTCGGCCAGCGCCAGGTTGCGTGAGGACTGGCCGTCGTCGTGCATCAGCGCGAAATTGATCGCGTCGATGCGGTTGTGGTAGCGCTCGCTCTTGGCGATGTCCGAGAACTGGCCGATGCGATGGTTGGATTTGACCCCGAAGGCCACCTCCAGGGGCTCGATGAAGGTGGTGACCATGTCCAGCACCAGGCCGCGGCAACGCCGGATCACCTCCAGCACCTCGGGTTCCACCAGGGTGGTGAACACGACCGGGGGGTGTCCCTCCACGCTGGCGACCTGGTCGATGCGGGCCACCGCCAGAAGGGCCTTGTCCACGCTGTCCACGAAGGGCAGGCGGATGCGGTGCGGCTGCAGGTCGAATTGCGCCAGGATGGAGTTGCCGAAGGTTTCGGCGGTGATGCCGGTGCCATCGGAGACGAAGAAGACGGAGCGATTGGGCATGTGGGACTGCGAAGTCGGGCCAGTAGAATCCCCACCATCATGCCTGCCGCGGAATGTGCGCGCGCCGGGCCCGTGCCGGAGAACTCGAACAACATGACCGGCGGTCCCACGCAATTCCTCGCTGCAGGCGCACGGATTCTTGTTCATTCTATTGAGGGTATTCCATGTCCAATCAAGACCAGGAACACGCGAAAGCGTGGGTGATTCCGTTCGAGAACCTGCGCATGCAGGATGTCGAGATCGTGGGAGGCAAGAACGCCTCCCTGGGCGAGATGATCAGCCAGCTGCACTCCAGCGGGGTGCGCGTTCCCGGGGGCTTCGCCACCACCGCGCATGCCTTCCGCGAATTCCTGCGTCAGGGCGGGCTGGACGCGCGCATCGCGCAGGCCCTGGGCGCGCTGGACACCGAGGACGTGCGCGCGCTGGCCGTCACCGGTGCGCAGATCCGCCAATGGATCGTCGAGACCGCGCTGCCGGCCGAGCTGGAACAGGCCATTCGCCAGCATTTCGCGGCGTTGAGCGAGGGCCAGGAGGAAGCGAGCTTCGCGGTGCGCTCCTCGGCCACCGCCGAGGACCTGCCCGATGCCTCCTTCGCCGGGCAGCAGGAGACCTACCTGAACGTCCGGGGCATCGACGCCGTGCTGGACAAGGTGCGCCATGTGTTCGCTTCGATGTTCAACGACCGCGCCATCTCCTACCGCGTGCACCAGGGCTTCGAGCATTCCCAGGTGGCGCTGTCCGCGGGCATCCAGCGCATGGTGCGCAGCGACCTCGGCGCTGCCGGGGTGATGTTCACCATGGACACCGAGAGCGGCTTCAACGACGTGGTGTTCATCACCTCGTCCTACGGCCTGGGCGAGACGGTGGTGCAGGGCGCCGTCAACCCGGACGAGTTCTACGTGTTCAAGCCCACGCTGCGCGCCGGCAAGCAGGCGGTGATCCGCCGCAACCTGGGCTCGAAGCTGCTGCGCATGGAGTTCGCGCCCGCGGGCTCGAAGGAGCTGGTTCGCACGGTCGACACCCCGGCCGAGATGCGCAACCGCTACAGCCTGAACGACGCCGAGATCAGTGAGCTGGCCCGCTTCGCGCTGACCATCGAGCAGCACTACGGCCGCCCGATGGACATCGAATGGGGCAAGGACGGAGCCGACGGCAAGCTCTACATCCTGCAGGCCCGCCCCGAGACGGTGAAATCGCGCGCCCACGGGCGCGTCGAACAGCGCTACGCGCTGGCGCAGCGCAGCACCGCGCTGGTCAGCGGCCGCGCCATCGGCCAGAAGATCGGCGCCGGCCCCGTGCGGGTGGTCGCTTCCGTGTCGGAAATGGACAGCGTGCGCCCGGGGGACATCCTGGTCACCGACATGACCGACCCCAACTGGGAGCCGGTGATGAAGCGCGCGGCGGCCATCGTCACCAACCGTGGCGGGCGCACCTGCCACGCGGCGATCATCGCGCGCGAGCTGGGCATTCCGGCCGTGGTGGGCTGCGGCGACGCCACCGAGGTGCTCAAGGACGGCATGCTGGTCACCGTTTCCTGCGCCGAGGGCGACACCGGCGTGGTGTACGACGGGCTGCTGGAGACCACCGTCACCGAGGTCAAGCGCGGGGAGATGCCGCCCATCGGCGTGAAGATCACGATGAACATCGGCAATCCGCAGCTGGCCTTCGACTTCTCGCAGATTCCCAACGCCGGCGTGGGCCTGGCGCGCCTGGAATTCATCATCAACAACAACATCGCCATCCATCCGCGCGCGGTGCTGGAGTACCCCAACGTCGATCCGGACCTGAAAAAGGCCGTGGAAAGCGTGGCGCGCGGCCACGCCAGCCCGCGCGCCTTCTACGTGGACAAGCTGGCCGAGGGCATCGCCACCATCGCCGCGGCCTTCTATCCCAAGCCGGTGATCGTGCGCCTGTCGGACTTCAAGTCCAACGAGTACAAGAAGCTCATCGGCGGCTCGCGCTACGAACCCGACGAGGAAAACCCCATGCTGGGCTTCCGGGGCGCGTCGCGCTACGTGGCGCCGGAGTTCGCGCAGAGCTTCGAGATGGAGTGCGTGGCCCTCAAGCGCGTGCGCGAGGACATGGGCCTGGGCAATGTGGAGATCATGGTGCCCTTCGTGCGCACCCTGCGCGAGGCGGAGGGCGTGATCGGCCTGCTGGCCAGCCACGGGCTGCGCCGCGGCGAGAACGGGCTGCGCCTGATCATGATGTGCGAGGTGCCGTCCAACGCGGTGCTGGCCGAGCGCTTCCTGGAGCATTTCGACGGTTTCTCCATCGGTTCGAACGACCTGACCCAGCTCACGCTGGGCCTGGACCGCGATTCCGGCCTGGTGGCCAGCGCCTTCGACGAGCGCGATCCGGCGGTGCTGGAGCTGCTGGGCCGGGCCATCAAGGCCTGCCGCGCCGCCGGCAAGTACGTGGGAATCTGCGGCCAGGGCCCCTCGGACCATCCGGACCTTGCGCGCTGGCTGATGGAGCAGGGCATCGAATCCCTGTCCCTGAATCCCGACACGGTGATCGCCACCTGGCAGTCGCTGGCGCAGTCCTGATGCGCCCCCGCAACGGGCGGCATGCTCCGCCCGTTGCGGGTCGCGCCAGAAATCCCGGGAAGCCGGGCAGCTTGGCGTATACTTGAGAGTTTCTTTGCCACACCAGGGCCGTGACGGGTGCATCACCACCGCATGAGTCCGCCGCGCAGCGCCTGGGTGGCTTTATCCGCAGAGAAACCCCGTGAAACCCGCGGGGGCAAGGAGAAGTCATGCGTCATTACGAAATCGTGCTCATCATCCACCCGGACCAGAGCGAACAGGTCGGGGCGATGGTCGAGCGCTACAAGAACGTGGTCACCAGCAAGGGCGGTGTGGTGCACCGCTTCGAGGACTGGGGCCGCCGCCAGATGGCCTACCAGATCCAGAAGCTGGCCAAGGCCCATTACGTGTGCCTGAACATCGAGGCCGACCAGGAAGTGCTGGCCGAGCTCGAGCACAGCTTCAAGTTCAGCGATGCCGTGCTGCGCCACCTGGTGGTGCGCATGGACAAGGCCGAGACCCAGCCGTCGGTGATGATGCGCTCGGTCGAGCGCGAGGAAGCCCGCAAGGCGCATCCGGAGCAGGCAGCCTGAGCATCAACCGCGTCGAGATTCGCGCCGAGCTGCGCGAGCGTGGAGCGCTTCGCTACACGCCCGCCGGTGTCGAGGCCCTGGACCTGCGGGTCGGGCACGCTTCGACCCAGGCCAGCCCGGGCGGTTCGCAACGCATCGAACTCGAGCTGCAGTGCGTGGCCTTCGCCGAGATGGCCAGGCGACTGCAGCAGGCGCAGGCCGGAGAGGTCCTGCACCTGGTCGGGTTCCTGATGCCCAGCCGCCGCGGAGCGCGAAGCCTCAAGCTCAACATCATCGAATGGATCCAGGAGGGCGATCATGGCCTACTTCAAGAAGACCGACCGTAAGAACAAACCCAAGCGCAACCAGCAGTCTTCGCTGTTCAAGCGCAAGCGCTTCTGCCGCTTCACCGTCGCCGGTGTCGAGCACATCGACTACAAGGACATCGACGTGCTGCGCGATTTCCTGGCCGAGAACGCCAAGATCATCCCGGCGCGCCTGACCGGCACCCGCGCGATCTACCAGCGCCAGCTCAACACGGCGATCAAGCGGGCGCGCTTCCTGGCGCTGCTGCCGTTCTCCGACCAGCACAAGAGCTGATCCCCGGCCGAACCCGCAAAGGACATTTCCATGCAAGTCATCCTGCTCGAAAAAGTCGCCAACCTGGGCAACCTGGGCGACGTGGTCAAGGTGCGCGACGGCTACGGGCGCAACTTCCTGATTCCCCAGCGCAAGGCGCGCACCGCGACGCCGCAGGCGCTGGCCGAGTTCGAGGCGCGCCGCGCCGAACTCGAGAAGGCCGCCGCCGACAAGCTCGCCGCCGCCCAGGCGATGGCCGCCAAGCTCGACGGCCTGACCGTGCAGCTGGTGCAGAAGGCCGGTGTGGACGGCCGCCTGTTCGGCTCCGTCACCACCGCCGACATCGCCGGCGCGCTGGCCAAGGCCGGTTTCGACCTGCCCAAGTCGACCGTGCGCCTGCCCGAAGGTCCGCTCAAGACCGTCGGGGACCACGCGGTGAAGCTCAACCTGGCCACCGACGTCGACGTGTCGGTCACCGTCTCGGTGCTGGGCGAGCACATCTGATCGCGCTTCGGCCCGAAGCAAGAGGCCGCGCCGAGGGCGCGGCTTTTTTTCGGTTCTTCACGGAATCGCGGGGACCCGGAACGAAGAGAGCGGTGCGCAATGAGGGATGATGGTTGTGCGACCAATCATCAGAAGCCCTCAAGGGCACCGCTCCGATGGCAGAGGATACGGCTTGGCT
>JAJZWA010000004.1 GCA_021846965.1 Pseudomonadota bacterium
GCAACCCGAGCTGCTGTGGGAGACCCTACGCCCCTACCGGGAGCGCATACGGCACATCCTGTTCGGGCATGTGCACCGCGCCATCGGCGGCTCCTGGCACGGAATTCCCTTTTCCTGCTGCAAATCGACCAATCATCAGGTCGCACTCGAGCTGATCACGCGATCGACCGACGTGCCGGGCGCCCATGACGCGCCAGGCTTCTCGGTGATCCTCATCGACCAGGACAGCGTGGTCGTGCATCATCAGGAGTTCCTGTCGACGGGGCCCGCATTCTTCCTATGAGCCCGCGGCCTGTCGGGGCGACCGGAACGACTCCAGGCCGAGCTCCTCGCGCAGCGCATCGAGGTACTGGCGCATCCGGCGGGTGCGTTCCAGGGCGATGCGCCGGCCCGTGTCGGTGAGCATTTCCCCCTGCAGCCCGAGCAGCTTCTCGTGGAAATGGTGCACGACCGACGCGGTGCGCCCATGCTGGAAGGTGCCGCGGATCGGCTCCGGCACCCAGAGCGGCTCGCCGAGCCTGCCTCCGAACATGAAGGCGCGGGCGATGCCGATTGCGCCCAGGGCATCGAGCATGTCGGCATCCCGCACGATGCGCTGCTCGATGCTCATCGCCGACGCCTCGATGAGATCGCCGGCGCAGCGATAGCGCTCGGTGGCGTGGATGCAGGCGCAGACATGCTGGATGGTCGCCTCGTCCACGGCCTGCGCGGTGAGCAGCCGGTGCACCTCGGCGTCGGCCTGCTCGGGCGCCACGTGGTGACCGCGGTCGCGTTCGAGAATGCGGTGCAGGTCGTGCAGCAGGCATGCCGCGCCGACGACGAAGCGGTCGGCTGCCTCGGCGTCCAGAAGCCGCGCGGCGTTGCGTTCGACGCGCTCGATATGCCCGAAATCGTGGGCGACGAGGTCGGGGCCGAACATCCCCCGCACGGTTTGGCGCAGCGCATCCAGCGCATCGGTCGCGGCTTTGGTCGTCGGCATGGTGCATCCCTCCTGCTGGCGATCGCTCCGAAGGGGCAGGGATCCGCGAGCGGCTCGGGCCTGGCCCTGCTCGCGTCGACGGCTCGGGCCTCGTTCGGGTGCGGCGTGACGGAAGTCCGAATGGTCGTGCCATCCGCAAGCCCCTTGCTGCAGCCCGACTATGGCGACGTACGCCGTACCAGCGCCGCGGTGCCGCCGGCCATGAGCAGGGCGGCCAGCCCGAAGGCCAGTGCCGGCGAGGCGGCCGTCCACACCAGACCCACCAGGCTGCTGGAGATCAGGCGTGCCACCCCGTTGACCGTGCCCAGGGCGGCATAGCCGGTGACCAGGCCCTCGGCGCGCAGCATTTCCGCGCTCACCGTGGGCTCCAGCGCTTCCTCGACCGCCACGTAGAGCCCCGAGAGCAGGAACAGCGTGCCCAGCAGCACCATGCCATGCGCGTGCATCGCGAAGGCCAGGGCGGCGAGCAGGGCGGTGGCGACGCCCAGCGCATAGCCCGCGCGCAGCATGCGCAAATGGCCGAAGCGGTCGGCGAGCCAGCCGATGGGGTAGGAGGCCACGACCTGCACGAGGTTCCTCCACACATACAGCAGCCCCGCCACCTGCGCCGCCCGCAGCATGCCCAGCGAGGGCGCCAGCAGGTTGGTCGCGGCCAGGATCAGCAGGGAGGCCGAGAAATCCCCGGCACCGAACAGCCCGACGGCGCCCAGGTAGCGGCGGAAGCCGCGGGGCAGTTCGCGCAGCGAGCCCAGGAGACTCGCCTGGGGATTCGGCGAGTGCATCGGGTCGCGTACCAGCAGCACGAAGGCCAGCACGGCCAGCAGGCCGGGAAGGATCGACAGCCACAGCACCAGTCGGAACGGGCCGGTCGCGCCGTGCCAATGCAGGCGCTGGGCCCAGCCGAGCAGGGCCACGCCGATCAGGGGCCCGAGCACCGCGCCCACGGTGTCCGCCGCTCGGTGGAATCCGAAGGCCCGGCCCTTGGTGTGGGGCTGCACCGCCTGGACCACGATGGCGTCGCGCAAAGGCCCGCGCAGGCCCTTGCCGAACCAGGACACCAGGCGCCCCAGCAGGATCAGGGGCCAGCCGGCCGCCAGCGCGATCAAGGCCTGGCCCAGCGGGGTCATCGCGTAGCCCAGCACGACCAGCAGCTTGCGGTGTCCGAGCCTGTCGGCGGCCTGTCCGGCGCCCATGCGCGTGAAACTGGCCACCGCGTCCGCCAGGCCCTCGATGGTGCCCAGCGTGCTGGCGGGCAGGCCCAGCGCGGCCAGGAAGCCCGGCAGCATGACGGTGGTGGTCTCGTAGCAGAAGTCTCCCAGCGCGCTGGTGATGCCCGCGCCGGCCACCGTGGCGTTGAGCCAGCGGCCCGGTGGCGGCCGCTGCTCCCGCGCCGCCTCCCGTGGGGCGGGCTCCATGCGGCTCAGGCTCCGCAGCGCGCCTGCCAGGACACGATGTGCCCGGCCGGCACCATCTGCTGGATGCGGGGAAGCACCTCCGCCACCACCTCGGGCGAGTCGTAGAACTCCAGCACCAGGGGCAGGTGCACGGTCAGGCGCAGCAGGTCGTCGGCATGCACCTCGCCGTGGCTGCCGAAGCCGGCGATGCCGCGGAACACGGTGACCCCATGCACCTTGTGCTCGTCGTGCAGCAGGCGGAAGATCTGCTGCATCAGGTTGTGGCCCTGCACCTTGTCGCCTTCCTTGATGTAGATGCGGGCGATGGTCACGTCCTTCATGCTCAGGCTCCCAGGTTGCGCGACAGATAGGCGCCGAGGATCACCGCGGCGATCGAAAGCAGCACCGATGCGGCCACGTACAGCGCCGCCCTGGCCCATTCTCCACCTTCCATGAGGTTGAGGGTCTCCAGGGAGAAGGTGGAAAAGGTGGTGTAGGCGCCCAGGCCTCCGGTCAGGATGCCGGTGCGCAGCGACGGGGGAATGCTCACCCGCTCCAGGGTCAGGAAGAACAGGAAGCCCATGAGAAAGGAGCCGAGCACGTTGATCGACAGGGTCGCGTAGGGAAAGTTGCGCCCGAGGAGGCCCTGGACAGCGAGGGTCTGCCCATAGCGCGCGAAGGCGCCGAGGATGGAGAAGATGGCGATGAACACGTAAGTCATGTCGGGATCACGGTCGAGGATGACGGGGCTTGGGCACATCGGGGCCTCGCGCCGCGGGGGCGGCAGGCTTCGGGTGAATTAGACTCCATCGCGTTGGTGCGCTGGCATCGCGTTCGTGATGCCACGTTAAACGGGAAACAGGAGGAGTCCGGCGCTGCCGCTCCCGGCCTGTGCTGCCCCCGCAACGGTCAACGGCCCGGAACCGCGTTCCGAGCCCGGACAAGCAGGTCACTGGGTTCGCCCGGGAAGGCCGTCCGGGCATGCCGCCAGCCCGGATACCGGCCGACACGTTGGGACTTCGCCGTCCGGGGTCGGTGGGTGGAGTCGTGCCGGGCACGCGTGGCGAGGCATGCCGCGCGAAGTTCCAGCGTTCAAGACCCCGTGCGGGAGGCGCGGGACGTGCTTGCTCCTGGAGTCGTCCGTCATGGGCCATCGTTGCCATCGTTTCCCGAAATTCCGCGCCGCTCGCAGTGGCTCGTCCGCGGCGCGGCCGCGCCTGTTTGCGTTGCTGGCCGCCGCGGCCTGCACCGGCGCGCACGCGCAGTCCGCCGTCGTTCTGCCGCCGGTGGTGGTGTCGGCCGCCACCTACGCGCAGCCCCTGAGCGCCGCGCTGCCCAGTGTGAGCGTGCTCACGCGCGAGGACATCCAGTCTTCCGGCGCGCACAACCTCAACACCCTGCTGCGCCAGGTCGCGGGGGTGCAGATCACCAGCGCCGGCGGGCCCGGGCAGAGCGGCAACGTGTTCATCCGCGGTTTCAGCGGGCCCAACGTGCTGGTGCTGCTCGACGGCGTGCCGATGAACGCCCAGGACGCCTCCGGCAACGCCTACCTGAGCAATCTGCAGACCGCCCAGATCGAGCGCGTCGAGGTCATCCGCGGCAACGTCTCGGCCATCTACGGCTCCGGGGCCGTGGGCGGCGTGGTGCTGATCACCACCCGCGGCGCCGGCGCCGGGCCGCATGCCAGCGTCTCGGTGGGCGGCGGCAGCCAGGGCACGGCGAGCATTTCCGCGCAGGCCGATGCCAGCGTGGGCCGCACCGAGTTGCAGGGGGGCTTCAGCCGCTACACCACGCAGGGCATTCCTTCCCAGAATCCGGCGCAGTCGGGCCTGCCCAACGACTCCGACGGCTATCGCAACAACACGGCGAACCTGTCCATCCGCCAGAAGCTCGCGCCCGGGCACGAGCTGGGCCTGACGGCTTTCGACAGCCAGGGGCGCTACACCTACGACAACGGCACCGTGGGCGGCAGCGCGCATCAGAGCGTGTTCGGCCTGCACGCCGACGACCGCTTCACGCAGGCCTGGACCTCGCACCTGAGCCTGTCGCAGCAGATCACGCGCAACAGCTACGGCGGCAGCTACGCGGCGGACTATCGCACGCGCATCGAGCAGCTCGAATGGCGCAACGTGCTGCGCCTGTCGCCGGCATGGACCGCCACCGGCGGGCTGAACCTGCAGCACCAGTCCATGGACAGCGACGGCACCGGTGGCATCCCCTCGGTCGGCCGCCATGCCTACGCCGTGTTCGGCGGCATCGACGGCACGCTGGACGGCAACGAGCTGCAGTTCAACCTGCGCCACGACGACGTGGGCGGTTTTTCCGCGCAGGACACGGCCTACCTGGGCTGGGGGCGCGGAATCGGGGGCGGCTTCAAGCTGCTGGCCAGCGCCTCCACGGCCTTCAACGCGCCGCCGCTGGGCTACCTGTACTACCAGGTGCCGGGCATGTTCGGCACCCTGCCCAATCCCCGACTGCAGCCGGAGAAGGCGCATTCGGTCGAGGCGGGCCTGCAATGGGCGCGCGGCGCGCAGTACCTGCGCGCCACCGCGTTCCAGACCATGGCCACCGGCCAATGGACCTACGTGACCGTCGACCCGGTGAATTTCATCGGGCAGTTCCAGAACCTCGACAGCACGCGCACGCGGGGGCTGGAGCTGAGCCTGCGTGGATCAGGCGGGGACTGGCGCTGGCATGGCAACCTGACCCTGCAGGATCCGGTCAACACCTCCCCGGGCGCCGGCAACTCCACCATCCCGCTGGTGCCGCACACCCTGGCCAATGCCGGGCTGCAGCGCGAGCTGGGCGGCTGGCTGCTGGGTTCGGAGCTGCATTACTCCGGCCCGCGCTACGACCCCTTCGGCGGCGTCACGCTGGGCTCCTACGCCGTCGTCGATCTCAGCGCGGGGCGCAACATCACCCGCGAGTGGAGCTGGCGCCTGCGGGTGGACAACCTGTTCGATCGCCACTACCAGACCAACTACGGCTACGAGACCCAGCCGCTGGGCGTGTTCGTGGAGCTGACCTGGACGCCGGTGGGGGCCTGAGCCTGCTAGCGCCGCAGCCGGGGGTCGGTCATGGCCGCGAAGAACACCCCGGCGAAGCCCAGCGACAGGGACATGCCCAGGCCCAGCAGCAGGCGCCAGCCGGCGGGTACGAACAGCCAGTCGGCCACGAGCGCGGCGCCCACGCCCACGGCGGCGGCGATCGCATAGCGAAAACGGGACAGCGCGGGATTCATCGGCGGCGACGGCTTTGCAATACCCTATGGTGTTGTCGCATAGGGTAGCGCATGCGCGCGCCCGTCCTCCACTGCTCCCTCACGCCATGTCCACGCCCTGGGAAATCCGCCCCGGCCCGCCGGGCGCCGCGTCGGCCACCCGCACCGTCTGGAGCCGCGGACCGGCCGGGCGCATCGAGATCCTGCTCGACCCCCCGGCCGGCGCGCCGCGGGGCGTGGCGCTGGTGGCCCATCCCCAGCCCTTGCTGGGCGGCAGCGCGCGTCACAAGGTGCCGCATGTGCTGGCGCACGCCTTGCGCGACCAGGGCTGGCTCGCGCTGCGGCCGAATTTCCGCGGGGTGGGAGCCAGCGAAGGCAGCCACGACCATGGCGCGGGGGAAGCCGAGGACTTGCTGGCTCTGGTCGCGCAGGCGCGCGACGAGCATCCGGGCCTGCCGCTGGCCCTGCTGGGCTTTTCCTTCGGGGCCTACGTGCAGTCGCACGTGGCCGCGCGCCTGGCCGATGCGGGCGAGCCGGCGCGGCACGTGCTGCTGGCCGGAATGCCGG
Organism: Pseudomonadota bacterium; assembly: GCA_021846965.1. Lineage (GTDB taxonomy): Bacteria > Pseudomonadota > Gammaproteobacteria > Burkholderiales > Burkholderiaceae_C > Thiomonas_A. Next base: position 6,161 of record JAJZWA010000004.1, read on the forward strand.
TGGGGCAGGTGCAGGACTGGCGCAGCTATGACCCGGCCACGGTGCCCCGCGCATGGCTGGTGCACGGCGAGCTCGACGAGCGCGCGCCGCTGCGCGCCTTGATGGACTGGTCACGCGAGCGCGCGCAGCCGGTGTTCGTGGTGCCGGGCGCCGACCACTTTTTCACGGGCCGGCTGCAGTTGCTGCGCGAATTCGTCGCCGCACTGGTCAGCGGCGATTGAAGGCGGGCCCCCGCGCCGTCACGGCATCGGGGGCCGCGGGGCCGCGGGGTCGCGGGGTCGCGGGGTCGCGGGGTCGCGACGCGGCCCCGCCACATGCCGCGGCTCCTGGCCTTACTCGTTGATGGATTCCAGCGAGCGCCCGCGCGTGGCCGGGCCCATCAGGATCATCACGAAACCCACGGCCATCGAGATGGCGATGAAGGTAGCCACGCCGGGCACGCCCCAGCCGTGCAGCAGGATGCCGATGGCCAGGCCGGCGAAGGCCGCGGCGATGCGACTCCAGGAATACACGAAGCCCACCGCGCGGGCACGGATGCGGGTCGGGAACACCTCAGACTGATAGCCGTGGTAGGCGAAGGACATGACGTTCGACGACAGCGTGAACAGCACCCCCAGTCCGATCAACACCGCCGGCTCGCTGGCCTGCGCGAACAGCGCGATGGTCAGGGCCATCAGCACCAGCGCGATGCAGATCTGGGTCTTGCGCTCGATGCGATCGGCGAACAGCACCCCCAGCAGCGGGCCGAAGGGGTTGGCGATGGCGATGATGAAGGCGTACTGCAGGCTGGTGGTCACGTGCACGCCGCGGCTGATCAGCAGCGAGGGCACCCAGGCGGCGAAGCCGTAGAAGCCCACGACCTGCGCCATGTTGAAAATGGACATGATCACCGTGCGGCGCAGGTAGGTGGGCGAGAAGATCTCGCCGAAGCTGCCGGTGCCGGATACCTCGCGGCCTTGCACCTCGGGCTCGGGCAGGCGCGCGTGCCCCTCGGCCATCACACGGCGCTCGAGTTCCGCGACGATGCGCTCGGCCTCCTCGATGCGCCCCTGGCGTGCCAGCCAGCGCGGGCTCTCCGGGATGCCCAGGCGCAGGAACCAGACGACCACCGCGCCTACCGAGCCGATCAGGATTACCACCCGCCAGTACTCGAGGCCGAAGGGCGTGCTGCCCTTGAGCGACCAGGCCAGGAAGGCCACCACCGGCACCACGCAGAAGGTGATGAACTGGTTGAAGGCGTAGGCGCGTCCGCGCATGCGCCCCGGGATGAGCTCGGAGATATAGGTGTCGATGGTCACCAGTTCCACGCCGATGCCGATGCCGGCGATGAAACGCCAGATGTCGAGCCAGAAGCCCGTGGTCTGGAAGGCCATGATCGCCGTGCAGACCATGTACCACAGCAGGGAACCGGTGAAGATGGCGCGGCGGCCGAAACGGTCGGCCACGAAACCCAGCAGCAGGGCGCCTGCCCACAGGCCGGCGAAGGTGGCGAACACGAAGGTGCCGAAACCGGCGATGGCCAGCGGCTTGAGGGCGGCGAAAACGCCCAGCGACTCGGGCTTGAACAGCCCGGAGCCGATCATGCCCGGCGCGACGTAGCCGGTGAAGAACAGATCGTAGAACTCGAACACCCCGCCCAGCGAGATCAGCAGCACCAGGGTCCAGATGGTGCGCGAAGAAGGTAGGCGGTCGATGCGTGCGGCAACCTGCGCGGCCGGATCGGTCGGCATGGTGATCTCCTCCTGAAATAAGAATGCGAGGAGCTTAGCCGGACGTTTCGGGCTTGCGGCATCGGGACAGCCCGCCCCGATGTAACCAGACGCTACGCGGCGTGAGCCGGGTCAGTGGGGGTCGGCGATGCCGCGCCGCAGGCGCATCGCGCGGCCGATGGCGTCGAGCTGGTCGTCGCCGAGCAGGCGCTGCGCCATGGGCAGCAGCTCGGCTTCCTCGAAGGCCATGTGCGCGCGGTAGGCGTCGATGAAGCCCTGCGCCAGTCCGGCGTCGAGTTCCCGGCTCGCGCCGCCCTCGATGGCCTGCAGCGCCTCGCTCAGCGCCGCCCAGCGCTGTTCGAGCAGCCGGTGCTCGTCGCGCACCCTGCGCATCATGTCGCGTATGCACACGGCGTCGGAGCCCGCCATGGCTTCCAGCAGGGCGGGGAGCAGATCCTGTTCCTCGTCGGCGTGATGGTCCCGCGCGGCGGTGTCGAAATAGCGCCGGATGCGTTCGATGGCCTCCAGCGCCTGGCGGTCCGGGCCGTGCGCCGGCAGATGAGCGAGCAGGCGCTGCAGGAGCTCGCACTGCGCCTGCACGCGGCCGTGACAGGCGGCGAGCATTTCCAGGGGAACCTCGAAACCGGCGGATGGTGCCGCGCGGCCCTGCCCGATGATGTCCATGATGCGTGGTCCTGCGGCCGTGTCGGCGGCCGATGATCTCAGTGTTCGTCGATGGTGATGACCCGGGCCAGCTTCGCGCCGGTGTGGGGGTCGATGTCGAACTGTACGTCCGCGCGCACCCCGTCGGCCAGTACGCCGCCCTGCGCGACCACACCCTTGTCGCGGATGTCCAGGCCGTTGATGCGCAGGCTGCCGGCACCCAGGCGGTGGACGATTCCCTCGGTATGCAGGATTCCCCGGCTGAGCATGGCAGGCCGGAACACGACGCTGTCGGCCGCCAGCCCTTCGGGTGTCTGCGTCGCCTGGATCTCGACCTGGGCGCCGTCGGCCAGATGGTCCACCGTGCCGCCGCTGAACACGGCGTTGTGCGCCACGCGCACCATCGAGGCCATGGTCACCCCCGCGTCCGACCAGCTCAGCACGAAGCTGGCGCGATCCGGGTCGTACTGGCTCACCGTTCCCTGCAGGTCCACGGTGCCGCCGTCGGGGGCTCCCGGCAGTACCCGCAGCGAGACCGCGCGGACCCGGCTGGGCGCCGACGGATCGATCCTTCCTCGCAACTGCACGAACACGCCATTGCCGAGCTTGCCATCGAACAGGATCGCCGAGGCGTCCACCGGGACGCCGCGCAGCAGGAAATGGGCTGGGTCGACGTAATCGGTGATGTTGCCGCGCAGGCTGATCGACGCGGGATCCTCGGCGTAGGGGTGGATCCCGGTGGCCAGCACGCGGTTCGAGCCGGGCTCGACGCGTCCCAGCACGGTCACGTAGCTGGGCTGGCCGAGGTCCTGCAGCTGCGCCGCCACGGCGGGCCCCGCGGGGACCACCGGGATGCCCGCGACCTCGTAGCCCCCGGACGCTGGCAGTCGCAGCAGACCCGAGATGCTGGCCGCGCCCGAGGCTCCGAGCAGGCTGCGCACGCGGACCACGCCGGCCTGCAGCACCTGGCCTTCGACCGGCTGCGCGCTCCACACGTTGACCACCTGTCCGTCGCGCAGCCGGCTGCCCGCCGGGTAGAGCTGCGTGCCGGGGCCCAGGCGCACGCGCACGTCGCCCAGCCGGAAGCTCGACGCCGCGGCATCGAGTCCGGACACTTCGCCGGTCAGACGCACCGAGCGGGTCCAGACGGGGCGCTGCACGATCCGGCTGGCCATCAGCATGGGCTTGCCGTCGGCGTCGATTCCGAAGGCTCCGTCGACTTCCACGACCATGGTGCCGGCGTGCAGCCCGGAGGGCCCTGACAGGCCGGCGAAGAAGGTGACAGGAGCGATGCGGGGGTCGTCATTGACCCGCACCCGCACGCCCTGCACCGTGAAGCGCCTGCCGTCGGCGGACACGGACTGCACCGGACCCACCAGATCAGGCTGCACCAGGGCCACGCTGCCTGCCGCCGAGCGCACCAGTTGCAGGCGCTGCCCCAGACCCACGGCCTGCGGCGCCTGCGCCGCGCCCGGAGCGTCGTCGTTGAAATAGTGCGGGGCGTGGCCTTCGTAGCGCTGCTGCCCGATGACCACGCTGCCGAAGCCCGTCACCGTGCCCAGCGAGACCGCGGTCGCGTCCGCGGCCGGCGGCGCCAGCGTGGAACTGCCCCCGCAGGAGGCCAGAAGCCCCAGCGCCAGCGCGGCTCCCGCCAGGCCTGCCCGGCGCGCACGGGAGGTACCGATCAGGACCATGCCGCCTGGGCGCGCGCCGAGTCGGTCGGCTCGGTCTCGAAGCCAGCCAGCCCATGCGGGCGTGGTTCGCGCACGGGCAGGTCTCACATCGGGCTGATCGAGCCGTTCGCTCCCACGCGCACGCGCTGGCCCACCGGGGGCGCGCTGTTCAGGGTGAACACATGCGTGGCCCCATCGTCCATGCGAATGCGCACCTGGTACACGGTGGTGGAATTCATGCGCTTCTGGACCTCGTTGCCAGCCAGGCCGCCGCCGACCGCTCCGATCACGGTCGCCGCCGTGCGGCCGTTGCCGCCGCCGACCTGGTTGCCCAGCACGCCGCCGAGCACGCCACCGACCACGGCCCCCAGGCCGTTGGCGCTGCCCTGGTGCTGCACGGGGGTCACCGCTTCCACGGTTCCGCAGTCACTGCACACCGGCGCTGCCGGCGCGGCCTGCTGCTGGAAGGTCTGGGGCTGGAAACTCTGCCCGCCGGCGTAGCCTCCCGAGGGCGCCGCCGCCGTGCGCGTGGCCTCGCCGGCGCCTTCGCGCTCGGACACCGCGGGGAAGCGGCTGGCAGGCCGGCGCGAAGGACTCGTGCCGGTGACCGCCACCGCGGAGCGCGGCTGCTGGGCGGATTGCGCCGAGGAGGGCGCCTGCGAGCCCTGGGGCGACGAAGTCGTCATGGGCGCGCTGGCCGCGGCAGCCGTGGCCGAACTCGCCGGGGCCTGGGGCGAGCCCGGCACGCTGATCTTGTAGAGCACGGCGGCCAGCAGCACCACGATCAGCGCGCCGATGGTCATCAGGGCGATCCACACGCCTCGGGGGACGGCGCTGGCGTTTTCGGGGGATTGGGGATTGGACATGATGATGTTCAGCAGGCTGAGCCGACGGGAAAATGGTGCCAGAGCATAGAACGCAACGGCATGTATTTTCGCCGACAGCGGCCGGCGGCGGGAAAGCTGATGCAGGCTCAGGCGAACCAGTGCCCGATCCAGGGCGCCAGCAGCACCATGGCGATGCCGGCGAACACCATGGTCAGGCTGGACACCGCACCGCTCTCGGGATCGAGTTCGTAGGCCCGCGCGGTGCCCGCCGCGTGCGCGGCCGCGCCCAGGGAGGCCCCTCGCGACATCGCCGAGCGCAGGCCCATCCAGCCATGCACGGCCTCGCCGACCAGCATGCCGAACACCCCGGTGCCCAGCACGCACAGGGCGGCGATGTCGGGCTTGGCCCCGAAATAGCCCGAGGCCGCCATGGCGAAGGGCGTGGAGACCGATCGCGTGAGCATGCTGCGCGCCAGGGGCTGGGGCAGTTCGAACAAGCGGGCCAGCAACCAGGAGCCCAGGACGCCCAGCACCAGGCCGCTGAGCACCCCGGCGGCCAGGCTGAAGGGATAGCGGCGCAGCAGCGCACGACGCTGGTAGATGGGGTAGGCGTAGGCCACGGTGGCCGGGCCCATCATCCACATCAGCCATTGGGTGTCGCGCAGGTACACGCCATAGCCCACCCCGCTGAACTGGAGCAGCGCCAGCAGCACCAGCGGCGCCGTCACCAGGGGCTGCAGCCAGGCACGGCGATGGCGCCGGTACAGCCAGCGGGCCAGCGCATACAGCCCGAGGGTTGCCAGCAGGCAGGCCGCGCTGGCGAGGGCCTCGGGATGGAGCGAGGGAATGCGCAGCCACGCCATCATCGCGCTGCTCCCCTGGCTTGCCGGCGCTCCTGGCGTGCGCGCTCCCAGCGCAGCGTGCGCTCGACCACCACGCCGGTGCCCACCAGCACGAGCAGGCTGCCCAGGGCAATCGCTCCCAGCAGGCGCAGCCCGCTGTGGGCCAGCAGCGGGCCGAAGCGCACGACGGCCAGCAGGGGAGGGATGAAGAACAGCAGCATGTCGCCGAGCAGCCAGTCGGCGCCGGCCGCCAGGCGCTGCTCGGGCAGCACGCCGGCGGCCAGCAGGGCCAGCACGACGAACAGGGCCGGCACGGCCGCGGGCAGGGACCAGTGCAGCCATTGCAGCGCCTGCTCGGACGCGCACCACGCGGCGATGAAGAACAAGACCTGCAGGGCGCCGCGCAAGGGCTTCGAGCGCGGATCCGGTGCGGGGTGGCGCAGGCTCGTGTCCGGGAAGATCATGTCGGCAGACTCGGGAAGGCAGCGATGCTGCGGTGCGTTCAGGGATGAAACGCACTGTAGGCCGCCACGGCCATTCCCTGAATGCTGGCGTGGTATAAATTCCATTCCGCGATGGAATGAGATGGGGTGGCTGTCATGGAATTGCGAGCGCTGGAAGCTTTTGTGCAGGTGCTTCGCTGCGGCGGTTTCACGGCCGCGGCGGACCGCATGGAAACCACCCAGCCGACCGTCAGCAAGCTGGTCGCGCAGCTGGAGCGCGATCTCGGGCAACCCCTGCTGCGCCGGGATACGCGGCCGGCCGTGGCCACCGATGCCGGGCGCCTGGTGCTGGCCCACGCCGAGACCATGCTGCTGGCGGCCGCCAACATCCGCGCCGGCCTGTCCGACCTGGGGCAGGCGCGCAGCGGCGAGTTGCGCATCGGAGTGCCTCCCCTCGGGCCGCAGCTGTTCGTGCCCCTGATGCACGCCTTCAAGCTTCGCCATCCCGGGATCGAGCTCAAGCTGTTCGAGGACGGCTCCAAGGCCATCGAGGCCGCCATGCTGGCCGGCGAGCTCGAGCTCGGCGGCCTGCTGGCGCCGCTGGACGAACGGCGCTACGAGCACATCATGCTCATCGACGACCGCCTTGCGCTGCTGGCGCCGGCGCGCTCGCGCTGGAGCCGGCGCCCCGTGGTGCGCCTGGCCGAGCTGGCCGAGGAATCCCTGATCCTGTTCCTGGCTCCCTACATGCTCAACGAGCGCATCGAGGAGGCCTGCCGGCAATGCGGCTTCGTGCCCGAGATCGCCGGGCGCAGCGGGCAGATCGGCTTCATCCAGGAGCTGGTGCGCAGCGGCGTCGGCGTGGCCCTGCTGCCGAGTTCCGAGCTGCGCCATCTCGCGGCGGAGGATTTCTCCATCTCGACCCTGGTGGAGCCGGAGATCCCCTGGCGCATCGACGTCGCCTGGCTGCGCGGGGCCTATCTGTCGCACGCGGCGCGGGCCTGGCTGGACGTGGTGCGCGCCGAGCGCGGCGCCAGGGCGGGCTGATCGGGGAAACCCCGAGGGGTACATCGGGGCCTCTCCGATGGGGAATGTAGCGAATTGTTTCTAGCATGGTCTCCAGGTCGGCGCTGCATGTCCGGCCAGCTCAGCCATCAGCCATGACGGAGGCCAGCATGAACCACTCTGGAAGCTTCGAACGAGGCGCCCTCGGCGCAGGGCCCGTCGCCGCGGCGGCCACCCCTTGCGCGATGTGCTTTCACCGCAGGAACTGCCTGCCGGCGGTGCTGGCCGAGGACGGAGCCTCGCTGTCCCTGCAAGGCCTGGTGGGCGCGCCGATGCGCGTGGCCAAGGGGGCCCGGCTGCTGCGCTCCGGGCAGGCGGCGAACCGGGTCTACGTGCTCCACAACGGGGCCTTCAAGTCGCTGGTGGGGCTGGCGGACGGGCGTCAGCGCATCGTCGGCTTCCACGAGGCGGGAGACTGGCTCGGCCTGGAGGGCATGTCCGGCGCCTACCGCGCCGACCTGGTCGCGCTGGAGCCCTCGCAGGTCTGCGAGATCGATCTGCGGCGTCTGGAAACCCTGGCGACGCGGGTGCCGGCGCTGCAGCGTCACCTGTGCCGCGCCATGGCGCAGGCCCTGGTGCACGCCCAGGGCCAGCAGTTCGCGCTCGGCAGCATGCACGTGCGCGAGCGCCTGGTGCGCTTCCTGCTCGAGCTCTCCCGGCGCTACGCCGAGCGCGGCCTGTCGCCCGATGAGTTCACGCTGCGCATGAGTCGCGAGGACATCGGGGAATATCTCGGGTTTCGCCTGGAAACCGTCAGCCGGGTGTTCACCGAGCTGCACAGGGCCGGGATCATCGCCCTGGCACGCCGGCGCGTGCGCCTGCTCGACCGCCCCGCGCTGCTGGGCATTCTCGACGGCGCCGCACGCCCCGAGCTGGAGCGCGCGCACTCCGGCGTGGTCGCCCGCGTGACGGCCGATGCCCTGCACGCGGCGCGCCACGCGGTCCAGGGCCAGGCGCGGCTCGCGGAAGCGGTGGCGGCTTGAGGCGCCTCGGCGTCCGGCGGGGCGCGCCGGGTCTTGCGCTTGCGCCCGGCACGTCGCATGGGCTACCTTCGGGCAAGCCCCCTGGCCCGTGCTCCCGCAATCCGTGATCCCCGTCGAATCCCCGCCCGAGCCCGACGCGCCTCCCCAGGGCAGCGCGTCGCCGCGGGTCTGGCGCATCCTGATCGTCGACGATCATCCCCTGGTGCGCATGGGTCTGCGCAGCCTGCTGGAAGCGGACAACGACCTGCAGGTGTGCGCCGAGGCCGGCTCCGTGGCCGAGGCCCTGGCCACCGCGCGCAAGCACCATCCCGACCTCGTGATCACCGACCTGTCGCTGGGGGACGGCAACGGGCTCGACCTGATCAAGCGCCTGATCGCGCAGCACGCCGGGCTGCGGGTGCTCGTGTGCTCCATGCACGACGAGAAGCTGTTCGCGCTGCGCGCGCTCGCCGCCGGCGCCTGCGGCTACGTGGGCAAGGAGCAGGCCGGGCGCCATGTGGTCGACGCTGTGCGCCACGGACTCGCCGGTCATATCTGGCTGAGCCCGGCGATGACCGACCAGGCGCTGTCCAGCGGCAACGGCGTGCAGCAGCCCTCGGATGCGGTGGCCCGCCTGACCGATCGCGAACTGGCCGTGTTCGAGCTCATCGGGCGCGGCCTGCGCCCTTCGCAGATCGCCGCGCAGATCCACCTGAGCGTCAAGACGGTGGAGACCCACCGCGAAAAGATCAAGAAAAAGCTCAACCTGCAAAACGCCGGCGACCTCACGCGCAGTGCGATGCAGTGGGTCGAGCGTCAGCGCTGAGTTCGGCGGGCACGGGGCGGCGAGGCGCAAAAAAAAACGGCGCAAGCATGCGCTTGCGCCGTCCCGCACCGTGCGCACGCGCCCGGGGGCGCGTGCGGCAGGAGCATTACTTCTTCAGGCTGAGGATCCAGGTCACCAGTTCCTTGGCTTCAGCCGGAGTGACCTGCGGGTTCGCCGGCATCGGCACCGGGCCCCAGGTGCCCGCCTCGCCGTGCAGCACGGCGTTCACCAGCTTGGCTTCGGCGCCGGGCTTGCCGGCGTACTTGGCCGCCACGTCCTGGTAGGCCGGGCCGACCAGCTTCTTGTCGACGGCGTGGCAGGCCAGGCAGTTCTTCGACTTGGCCAGGGCCATCATGTCGGCGGCATAGACCTGCGACATGGCGGCGACGGCGAGGCCGACACCAATGACGAGTTTCTTCATTCTCGATCTCCAAGGTTGAGCGAAGCGTTTGCGCTGTGGCTGTGCGATAAACGCACCTGCGCGCGGGCTCGTTGACCGCCACCGCGAAAAAACGCGCCCGTCGTGGAACAGCACCGGATATGCTACCCGACACGCCGGCGCAAAACCGTTGCCTTTGCGGCCCGGCGCGCTGGAACGTTCGAAATATTGATCCCGATGGATCGTCATTCTGGTGGGAGAGCTTCGATGTGGATTCTGCTTGTTGCAATCCTGCTACTGGGTCTGAAACTCGGTGCCGTCGGACCCTTCGCGACCCTGTCGTGGTGGTGGATCGGCGTGCCACTGGCCCTGGCATTTGCCTGGTGGGAGGTCATCGACCCCATGTTCGGCGTGTCCCAGCGCCGTGCCATGGAGAAGGTGGAGGAACGCAAGGCCGAGCGCAATGCACGCGCGCGCCGCAACCTGGGCCTGCGCGCGCCTCGCGACGGCAAGAATGCGAAGGGGCGCTGAGGCGCGGGCGGCGGGCCCCTGCTTTGAGGGGCCTGCCGGTTCCTGGGGTCTTTGTTTAGGCTACACTTCGCGCCGTCAGGAGAGAGCCTGGCGCGGGCGTCCAGGCGCCGCGCGGCGGGCCACCGAAGGCGTAAGCGCCCCGCACGGCCCATGTCGTGCGGCGCGCGTACCGCGCAGGTACCAGGACTGACGGGGCCCCGGCAGCGGGGTTCACCTCACTGGAGAGCGGCGCCGCGCAGCGGCGTCCACCGAAGGGGCAAGCCCTGGCGCAAGCCGGGTCAATCTCTCAGGTACCAAGGACAGCGGGGACGGGAAAGCGTTGCGGAACCTTTTCGTGGCGCGGTCTGAGTTCCAAGGAGCCCCGCATGTCCGACCTGAACCCGTCCGCCGGCGCGGACGATCTGCAGCAGACCCCGCTGCACGACCTGCACCTGAGCCTGGGGGCACGCATGGTGCCCTTTGCCGGGTATTCGATGCCCCTGCAATATTCCAGGGGCATCGTCGCCGAGCACCGGCACACCCGGGAATCCGCCTCGCTGTTCGACGTCTCCCACATGGGCCAGGTGCGCGTGCGGGGCGAGCAGGCCGCCGCCGCGCTGGAAAGCCTGGTTCCGGTGGACCTGCAGGGCCTGGCCCGCGGACGCCAGCGCTATGGATTCCTGCTGGATGCGGGCGGCGGCATCCTCGACGACCTGATGCTCACCCATCGTGCTCGTTCCGGCGCTCCCGACGCGGGCAGCGAATTTTTCGTGGTGGTCAACGCCGCGCGCAAGCAGCATGACCTGGAGTGGCTGCGCGGCCACCTGGCGGGGCGCTGCGAGATCGAGGCGCTGCCTCGACATGCCCTGCTGGCCCTGCAGGGACCTGCCGCGGCGCAGGCGCTGCAGAGCCTGATGCCCGCGGTGGCCCAGCTGCGCTTCATGGATGCCGCCTGGGTCGCGCTGCCGCCCAGCGTGGGCGATGCCGAGGTGTTCATCAGCCGCAGCGGCTACACCGGCGAGGATGGTTTCGAGATTTCCGTGGCGGCCGAGCACGCGCAGGCGCTGGCCGGCGCCTTGCTCAGGCTGCCCGGCGTGGCGCCGGCGGGACTGGGAGCGCGCGACACCCTGCGCCTGGAAGCGGGGCTGTGCCTGTACGGACACGACATGGACACCACGACCACGCCGGTGCAGGCGCGCCTGCAATGGGCCATCCAGAAGGTGCGGCGCAGCGGCGGCGCCCGCGCCGGCGGCTTTCCGGGGGCCGACACCGTGCTGCGGCAACTCGACGATCCGTCCGGCGTCGGCCGCGTGCGCGTGGGCCTGCGTGGCCTGCAGCGCGCGCCGGTGCGCGAGGGCGCGGTCCTGCGCGACGCGCAGGACCGGGAGATCGGCCGCGTCACCAGCGGTGCGCTCACCCCGACTGCCGACGCGGCCATCGCCATGGCCTATGTCGACACGGCCTGCGCCGCGCCCGGCACCGAGCTGGTCGCGCTGGTGCGCGACAAGCGCCTGCCCATGCAGGTCGTGGACATGCCCTTCGTCGCGCACCGCTACGCGCGCAGCTGAGCCACGGCCCGTTCAGGTTTCCATCGCCCCAGGCCTCGCACCCGCGTCGCATCTCGTCTCCACCTTCTCCACTCTCCCCGAACCGGAGTTCGCCATGACCACCAAGTTCACTTCCGACCACGAATGGGTCCGCCTGGAATCCGACGGCACCGCGACCGTGGGCATCACCGCGCATGCGCAGGACGCGCTGGGCGACGTCGTGTTCGTCGAACTTCCCGCGCCTGGACGCAGCTACGCGCAAAAGGACACCGCCGGCGTGGTCGAGTCGGTGAAGGCGGCCGCCGATGTGTTCATGCCCATCGCGGGCGAGGTCGTGGCCGTCAACGACGCGCTGGTGGCCGACCCCTCGCTGGCCAACAGCGATCCTCAGGGCGCCGGCTGGTTCTTCCGCGTGCGTCCCAGCGAGCCCGCGCAGTTCGACGCGCTGCTCGACCAGTCCGCCTACGACCGCCTGCTCGGCGAATCCTGAGCGGGCTTCGCTTCAGGCTCCCGCCCAGCCCGAACGACGCCCGAGCTCCCGAGGCGCCCCATCGCACCGAGGTTTCCATGTCCCAGTCTTTCGCATCCCATTTTCCCGGCCTCGCCGAGCTCGAGGACGCCGAGGCCTTTCGCCGACGCCATATCGGCCCCGACGCCCAGGAACAGGCGCATATGCTGCGCGTGCTCGGCCAGGAGAGCCTGGATGGGCTGATGCGGGCCGTCCTTCCCGAATCCATCCGGCGCGACGCGCCCATGCGCCTGCCGGCCGCCGTGGGAGAACAGCAGGCGCTGCGCGAATTGCACGACATCGCGCGCGAGAACCGGGTGCTGCGCAGTTTCATCGGCCAGGGCTACGCCAACGCCCACATGCCTGGCGTGATCCGTCGCAACGTGCTGGAGAATCCCGCCTGGTACACGGCCTACACGCCCTATCAGCCCGAGATCAGCCAGGGCCGCCTGGAGGCCCTGCTGAACTTCCAGACCATGGTGGCCGACCTCACCGGCCTGGACGTGGCCAACGCCTCGATGCTCGACGAGGCCACCGCGGCCGCCGAGGCCGTGACCCTGGCCCGCCGCGTGTCCGACCACGCCAGCAACAGCGTGTACGTCGCCGACGACGTGCTGCCGCAGACCCTGGAAGTCCTGCGCACCCGTGCCGAGCCCATCGGCCTGCAGATCCACGTCGGTCCGGCCGCGCAGGCGACGCAGGGCGATCACCTTGCCGTGCTGCTGCAGTATCCGGGCGTGGATGGCGGCGTGCACGACCTGCGCGAACTGATCGGCGGGCTGCGCGCGCGCGGCACCCTGGTCATCGTGGCCGCGGACATCCTGGCACTGACCCTGCTGGCTCCGCCCGGGGAACTCGGAGCGGACATCGCCGTGGGCAACACGCAGCGCTTCGGCCTGCCGCTGGGCTGCGGCGGCCCCCATGCCGCCTACATGGCGGTGCGCGATGCGCTCAAGCGCCAGTTGCCCGGGCGCCTGGTCGGCGCCAGCGTGGATGCCCAGGGCAACACCGGGCTGCGTCTGGCCTTGCAGACCCGCGAGCAGCATATCCGGCGCGAGAAGGCCACCAGCAACATCTGCACCGCGCAGGTCCTGCCCGCCGTGCTGGCGGCCATGTACGCCGTCTACCACGGACCCGAGGGCCTGCTGCGCATCGCGCAGCGCGTGCACGCCTACACCGCGCTGCTCGCCGATGCCCTGCGGGCGCAGGGCTGGGAGCTGCGTCACGCCAGCTATTTCGATACCCTGACGGTGCTCACCGGAACCCGGACCGAGGCCGTGCACGCGGCCAGCGTGGCGGCCGGCATCAACCTGCGCCGCGCCGGCGAGGACTGCGTGGGCATTTCGCTGGACGAGACCGTCGAGCGCGAGGACCTGCTCAGCCTGCTCGGGGTGTTCGCGGCGGTGCGCGGCGTCGCCGCGCCGGGGCCTGATGTGTTCCAGGCCGCCGCCGCCGGCATGGAGCCGCGTTGGCCGCGCGCGCTTGCACGCCGCGGCGCCTACCTCACGCATCCGGTGTTCCACGCCCACCGCAGCGAGACCGAGATGCTGCGCTACCTGCGCCAGCTCGCCGACAAGGACATCGCCCTCGACCGCGCGATGATCCCGCTGGGCTCGTGCACCATGAAGCTCAACGCCACCAGCGAGATGGAGCCCATCGGCTGGCCCGAGTTCGCGGCCGTGCACCCCTTCGCGCCGGTCGAGCAGCGCCGTGGCTACCAGCGCCTGGCCGAGGAGTTGCAGGCCTGGCTGGCGCAGGCCACCGGCTACGACGCCGTGAGCCTGCAGCCCAACGCCGGTTCGCAGGGCGAATACGCGGGCCTGCTGGCCATCCGCGCCTGGCATCACAGCCGCGGCGACACCGCGCGCGACGTGTGCCTGATCCCCTCCTCGGCCCATGGCACCAACCCGGCCTCGGCCCACATGGTCGGCATGCGGGTGGTGGTGGTGGCCTGCGACTCGCAGGGCAGCGTGGACCTGGACGACCTGCGGGCCAAGGCGCGCGAGCATGCCCCCCGGCTGGCGGCGTGCATGATCACCTACCCCTCCACGCATGGGGTGTTCGAGCCCCGCGTGCGCGAGATCTGCGACATCGTGCACGAGCACGGCGGGCAGGTCTACGTGGACGGCGCCAACATGAACGCCATGGTGGGACTGGTCAGCCCGCCGGAGTTCGGGGCCGACGTGTCGCACCTGAATCTGCACAAGACCTTCTGCATTCCCCATGGCGGTGGCGGCCCCGGCGTCGGGCCGGTGGCGGTGCGCGAGCATCTGCGCCCCTTCCTGCCCGGGCATGCGGCCGGCGGCCAGGGCGCCAGCGCGGTGGGCGCGGTGAGCGCTGCGCCGCTGGGCAATGCCTCGGTGCTGCCGATCGCCTGGATGTACATGCGGATGATGGGCGCGCAGGGGCTGCGCGAGGCCAGTGCGGTGGCCATCCTCGGCGCCAACTACCTGGCGCGGCGCCTGGCCCCGCACTACCCGGTGCTGTACAGCGGGCAGGGTGGTTTCGTCGCCCATGAGTGCATCATCGACCTGCGCGGCCTCAAGGATTCCAGCGGAATCAGCAACGAGGACGTCGCCAAGCGCCTGATGGACTACGGCTTTCATGCGCCCACCATGAGCTTTCCGGTGCCCGGCACGCTGATGATCGAGCCCACGGAGAGTGAATCGCTGGTCGAACTCGACCGTTTCGTCGACGCCCTGGTGGCCATCCGCGCCGAGATCGCGCGCGTCGAGAGCGGAGAGTGGCCGCGCCAGGACAACCCGCTGAAGGCGGCGCCCATCACGGCCGCCGTGGCGCTGGCCGAATCCTGGGAACACGCCTACACCCGCGAGCAGGCGGCCTTCCCTGTGCCCGCGCTCAGGCGTCAGAAGTACTGGGTGCCGGTGGGGCGCGTGGACAACGTGTGGGGCGACCGCAACCTGCAGTGCGCCTGCCTGCCCGAGTCCGAGCCGGCCGAGCAGCCGGCGCAGCCCAGGGCCGCGTAGCCCGGCAGCCGGTTCAGGCTAGACGACACGCACGCGGGGGGCCCCCGCGTGCATCTCGCCGATCACCGCGGCGTGCTCGAAGCCCTCGGAGCGAAACACCTCGAGCACCCGCGGCAGCGCCTGCGGCGAGCAGCTGAGCAGCAGGCCGCCGGCGGTTTGCGGGTCGGTGAACAGGCTGCGCGCCAGCGGGTCGGCGCAGTCGAGCTCGACCTGATCTCCGTAGCTGTTCCAGTTGCGCCCGGAGGCTCCCGTGAGCAGCCCGGAGGCCGCCAGCTCGCGCACCCCCGGCAGCAGGGGCACCGAATCGGCGCGGAGGGTCGCGCCCAGGCCCGCGCCGCGGCACAGTTCCAGCGCATGGCCCAGCAATCCGAAACCGGTGACGTCGGTGATCGCATGCACGCCGTCGATTTCCGCCAGCAGCGGCCCCGGGGTGTTCAGCTGGGTGGCGGCCCGCAGCATGTGGGCGTAGCCGTCGGCGTCCAGGCGATCCTTTTTCAGGGCCGCGGAGTAGATGCCCACCCCCAGGCCCTTGCCCAGCACCAGCAGATCGCCCTCGCGCGCGTCGCGGTTGCGCCGGATGCGGTCCGGGTGGCCGATGCCGATGACGGCGAGCCCGTAGATGGGTTCCACCGAATCGATGGAATGCCCGCCGGCCACCGGGATGCCGGCGCGCGCGCAGGCTTCCTGGCCCCCGCGCAGGATGCGGGCGATGGTCTCGGCCCCCAGCACGCCGATGGGCATGCCCACGATGGCCAACGCCAGCAGGGGGCGGGCGCCCATCGCGTAGACGTCGGAAATCGCATTCGTCGCCGCGATGGCGCCGAAGTCGGCGGGATCGTCGACGATGGGCATGAAAAAGTCGGTCGTGGCCACCAGCGCCTGGGTGTCGCTGAGGCGCCAGACGGCGGCGTCGTCGGAGGTCTCGATGCCCACCATCAACTGCGGGGGCAGGATCGACGGCGCCTGGCGGCGCAGGATGTCCCCCAGCACGCCGGGGGCGATCTTGCAGCCGCAGCCGCCGCCGTGGGAAAGAGAGGTCAGCCGGGGTTCCGCGCGGGCGGCGCCGGCTTCGGGAGCATGCGTGTCGGACATGAAGGCGCGACGAAGGGAAAACGGGAAGGGGCGAGGCTCACTGCCACGCCAGGCAATGCTCGACAAAGCGCTGCAGGGGTTGCGACAGCACCTTGCGTCGCGGGTGGATGCGAAACAGCATGCGCCGCAGCCTGGGCAGCGCGGCGTCCACCCGCAGCAACCTTCCATTATCCAGCCAGTCCTGCACCACGCGCAGCGACAGGCAACTCACCCCCATGCCCTCGGCCACCGCGCGCTTGATCGCCTCCGAGTTGCCCAGGTGCATGGTCGAGCCGAAGGTGCCCAGGTGGGGCAGCAGTAGCGACTCCACCGCCTCCAGCGTGCCCGAGCCGGGTTCGCGCAGGATCCAGCGCGCGGCCGCCAGCGCACCCACCTTCGAGGGCTCGCGCGCCACGGGATGCGAAGGCGCCGCCACCACGCACAGCTCGTCCTCCACCCAGGGGTGGACTTCGAGTTCCGGGTGGTGGCAGGGCCCCTCGATGAAGCCGATGTCCACGCGGTAGGAGGCCACCGCGTCGACCACGTCGCGCGTATTGCCCACCTCCAGTTCCACCTGCACCAGGGGCCAGCGGCGCTGGAAGCCCCCCAGCACCGACGGGATCATGTAATTGCCCACCGTGGTGCTGGCCCCCACGCGAAGGGCTCCGGCGCCGTCATCGATCAGGTGCTCGATCTCGCGCACCTGGTCCAGCACGGCCAGCGCGCGCGGCAGCAGCAGGCGCCCGCAATCGTTGAGCACCACCCGCTTGCCCACGCGGTCGAACACCCGCGTGCCCAGCTGGCTCTCCAGCTCGGCCAGCGCGGCGCTGACCGCCGACTGCGACAAGGCGAGTTGCCTGCCCGCCTCGGTGGTGCTCCCGGTGCGGGCGATCGAGGCCATGACGTCGAGTTGGCGGAGTGTGAGTCTCATCGAAATTTTCGGTTGATCTCATTTTAAGCGCTGGCACAAGTGGTCGATCTAGGGGCGCACCCGCATGCCTGCCCCATCTCGCCCGACATTCCGGGAAATTCCAGCCCCGGGCTCAGGCCCAAAAAACCCTTATCCCACAGTAGCTTGCAAAGTCCTCGATTCCCGCTGGGAACCTGTGGGCATGGCGCGACTCCTAGGAGTTCGAGCTCGGCGCGCTTGTGACGGCGCGTATCCACCTGCGGTCCTTCGTAAGGCGCCGGGAAGTTGACGAATTCGGTAGGGTTTTCTACAATCCCGACTGAATTCGTCAGGTATTGGGCGGTTCCGGCCGCAAGGCACGGCGGCACGGTCGCCGGGCCGCAACGGGCGGATGCGCTCGCACACTTGGAGACCACCATGAGACTGACGACCAAAGGACGATTCGCGGTGACCGCGATGATCGACGTGGCGATGCGACAGCACCTCGGCCCGGTGACCCTGGCCAGCATCAGCCAGCGCCAGCACATCTCGCTGTCGTACCTCGAACAGCTGTTCGGCAAGCTGCGTCGCCACGAGCTGGTCGAATCGGTGCGCGGTCCCGGCGGCGGCTACAGCCTGGCGCGGCGTCCGGAGGACATCTCGATCGCCGACGTGATCATCGCCGTCGACGAGCCGCTGGACGCCACGCAGTGCGGCGGCAAGTCGAACTGCCAGGGCGACGGCGTCGCCGGGCGCTGCATGACCCACGATCTGTGGGCGGCGTTGAACACGCGCATGGTCGAGTTTCTCGACTCGGTCAACCTCAAGACCATGGTCGAGCAGAACCTGGCGCAGGGCGTGTCCATCGAGCAGACCGCGGTGATCCGCAAGCCCGTCTCCCCGCTGCCTTCGGCCAAGCCGGCCAAGGTCAGGGCCCCGAACTCGGTGTTCAACCTGGCACAGAACCTGGCCTGAGCTCCGCGGCGCGGCCCGGGGCGGCGTGCATCGCCGCCCCCCGCAGCCCGCCCGGCGCCCAGATCGCAACCCTAGGAATCCGGACTCCCCCCGATCATGCCCACCACCCCGCACTTCCCGATCTACATGGACTACGGCGCGACCACCCCGGTCGACCCGCGCGTCGTGGAGGCCATGATTCCGTGGTTGTACGAGCACTTCGGCAACCCGGCCTCGCGCAGCCATGCCTGGGGCTGGGAAGCCGAGGAGGCGGTGGAGCGCGCGCGCTCGCAGGTGGCCGAACTGGTGCATTGCGATCCGCGCGAGCTGGTGTGGACCTCCGGCGCCACCGAATCCATCAACCTGGCCCTCAAGGGCGCCGCGCATTTCTACCAGGGGCGCGGGAAGCACATCATCACCCTGCGCACCGAGCACAAGGCCACGCTGGATACCTGCCGCGAGCTCGAGCGCCAGGGCTTCGAGCTCAGCTACCTGGACGTCGAATCCGACGGCCTGCTCGACCTCGATCGCTTCAAGGACGCGCTGCGCCCCGACACCATCCTGGCCTCGGTGCTGCTGGTGAACAACGAGATCGGCGTGATCCAGGACGTGGGCGCCATCGGCGCGCTGTGCCGCGAGCGTGGCGTGCTGCTGCACGTGGACGCCGCGCAGGCCACCGGCAAGGTCACCATCGACCTGCAGAACAGCCCCATCGACCTGATGAGCCTGGCCTCGCACAAGACCTACGGCCCCAAGGGCGTGGGCGCGCTGTACGTGCGGCGCAAGCCGCGGGTGCGCATCGAGGCGCAGATGCACGGCGGCGGCCACGAGCGCGGCATGCGCTCGGGCACGCTGCCCACGCACCAGATCGTCGGCATGGGCGAGGCCTACCGCATCGCGCGCCTGGAGATGGGCACCGAGATCGAGCGCGTGCGCATGCTCCAGTCGCGCCTGCTCGCGGGCATCCGCGGCATCGACGAGGTCTACATCAACGGCAGCCTCGAGCGCCGCGTGCCCCACAACCTCAACGCGAGTTTCAATTTCGTCGAGGGCGAATCCCTCATCATGGCCCTCAAGGGCATCGCCGTGTCCAGCGGTTCGGCCTGCACCTCGGCCAGCCTGGAGCCCTCCTACGTGCTGCGCGCGCTGGGCCGCAGCGACGAGCTGGCGCATTCCTCGCTGCGCATGACCATCGGGCGCTTCACCACCGAGGAGCAGATCGACCAGGCGG
The DNA here is from genome assembly GCA_021846965.1 of Pseudomonadota bacterium. Lineage (GTDB taxonomy): Bacteria > Pseudomonadota > Gammaproteobacteria > Burkholderiales > Burkholderiaceae_C > Thiomonas_A. Next base: position 25,247 of record JAJZWA010000004.1, read on the forward strand.
TGGCGCTGCTCAAGGAGAAGGTGGGCAAGCTGCGCGAGCTCTCGCCCCTGTGGGAGATGCACCAGGACGGAATCGACCTGAACACCATCCAGTGGGCCGCGCATTGACCTGCAGCGGCTTCCCGAGCGCCCCAACACGAATCAGGAGGACATCATGGCCTACAGCGACAAAGTCATCGATCACTACGAAAACCCGCGCAACGTCGGATCCTTCGCCAAGGACGACCCCGCGGTGGGCACCGGCATGGTCGGCGCGCCGGCCTGCGGCGACGTCATGAAACTGCAGATCAAGGTCAACGAGCAGGGCATCATCGAGGATGCGCGCTTCAAGACCTACGGCTGCGGCTCGGCCATCGCCTCGTCGTCGCTGGTCACCGAATGGGTGAAGGGCAAGACCCTGAACGACGCGCTGAAGATCCGCAACACCCAGATCGCCGAGGAACTGGCGCTGCCCCCCGTGAAGATCCACTGCTCGATCCTCGCCGAGGACGCGATCAAGGCCGCCGTCAAGGACTACCAGGAGCGTCACGGTGGCGCCGCGCCGGCAGCCGCCGAGGCGCAGCAGGCGGCCGCCTGAGCGCAGGCCCGAGACAGGCCCCCAGAAGGACTCACCATCGAACCCGTCGTACCGGAGCAAGCAGTCATGTCCATCACCCTGACCGAAAGCGCCGCCATGCACGTCTCGAAATACCTGAGCCAGCGCGGCAAGGGCGTCGGCGTGCGCCTGGGCGTCAAGACCACCGGCTGCTCGGGCCTGGCCTACAAGCTGGAGTACGCCGATGCGGTCGCGCCGGAGGATCAGGTGTTCGAGAGCCACGGCGTGAAGGTGCTGGTCGATCCGCAGAGCCTGAGCTACCTGGACGGCACCGAGCTCGATTTCGTGCGCGAGGGATTGCAGCAGGGCTTCAAGTTCAGCAATCCCAACGAACGCGACCGCTGCGGCTGCGGCGAGTCCTTCCGGGTCTGAGTTTCCGACACGGACATCGATTTGGACACCGCAGTCCATGGCCGCACGCTCGGCTCGCCACCGCAAGGGGTGAAGGCCGGCGCCGAATTCCGCGGCGATCATTTCGCGCTGTTCGGGCTGGAGCCTCGCTTCACGCTGGACACCGAGGGCCTGAGCGGCGCGTGGCGGCGACTGCAGGCGCTGGTGCACCCCGATCGCTACGCCGGGGGCGGCGACGCCCAGGCGCGCGTGGCGATGCAGTGGTCCACGCTGGTCAACACCGCCTACCGCACGCTGCTCGATCCCCTGGCGCGCGCGGGCTACCTGTGCGAGCTTCGGGGCGTGCCCATCGATGCCGAGCGCAACACCGCGATGCCCGTGGATTTCCTCGACGAGCAGATGCAGTGGCGCGAGGAACTGGATGAGGCGCGCGCCGGCGGCGACCCGCAGGCCCTGCAAGGCCTGGCGGCGCGCGTGGAACAGCGGCGCGGCGAAGTGCTGCGTTCGCTCGCGCGCCACCTCGACGAGGCGCCGGACGAGCCCGAGGCGCGTGCGCGCGCCACGCGCGATGCGGCCGCCGAGGTGCGCGTGTTGATGTTCATCGAGCGTTTCCGGCGCGACCTCGCGCCGCGCGCGCCCCGGCCCGAGGCAAGCTGACGGCTTTCGCGGGCGCGCCGCGATCCTCCCTTTTTGCGTTTTCCACGAATCCCTGCCGCGCGGCCCTCCGCGCGAAGACAGCCAGCATGGCCCTGCTCCAGATCTCCGAACCCGGTCAGTCTCCCGACCCCCACCAGCACCGCATCGCCATCGGCATCGACCTCGGCACCACGCACTCGCTGGTCGCGGTCGTGCGCAGCGGGGTAGCCGAATGCCTGCCCGACGCGCAGGGCCGCGTGCTGCTGCCTTCCGCCGTGCGCTACGCCGCGCAGGCCCAGGCGCAGGTCGGATGGGAGGCCCTGGCCGCGAAGGTGGACGACCCCCACAACACCGTCGTGTCGGTCAAGCGCTTCATGGGCCGCGGGCTCGACGACCTCGAGGCGCACCAGCGCCAGGCCTACGATTTCGAGCCGCGCCCCGGCATGGTGGCGCTGCGCACCGCCGCCGGCGTGAAGACCCCGGTGGAAGTGTCGGCCGACATCCTGCGCGAACTCGGCGAACGCGCCCGCGCGGCGCTGGGGGTCGAGCCGGTGGGCGCGGTGATCACCGTGCCCGCCTACTTCGACGACGCGCAGCGCCAGGCCACGAAGGACGCCGCGCGCCTGGCCGGGCTGCCGGTGCTGCGCCTGATCAACGAACCCACGGCCGCCGCGCTGGCCTACGGGCTGGACCGCGCGGCCTCCGGCGTGTGGGCCGTCTACGACCTCGGCGGCGGCACCTTCGACGTCTCCGTGCTGCGCCTGAGCCGAGGCGTGTTCGAGGTCATGGCCACTGGCGGTGACACGGCGCTGGGCGGCGACGACTACGACCAGCGCGTGGCCACCGAACTGGCGCGCCGCGCCGGCCTGGGCGAGCTCGACGCCGCGGCGCAGGCGGCCCTGCGACGCGCGGCCCGTCAGGCCAAGGAGAGCCTGAGCACGCAGGAACAGGCGCTGGTGCGCCTGGATCTGGGCGCGGCCGGGAAGCTGGACACCCTGGTCAGCCGCGAGGACTTCGAGGCCTGCACCCGCGACCTCACCCGGCGCACGGTCGACCTGCTGGCCGGCGTGCTGGAGGACGCCGGCGTGCTGGCGCAGGACATGTCGGGCATCATCCTCGTGGGCGGTGCCACCCGCATGCCCGCGGTGCGCGAGGCGGTGCGGGCCTTCTTCGGACGCGCGCCCATGACCGACCTCGACCCCGACGAGGTCGTCGCCATCGGTGCCGCGCGCCAGGCCCATGCGCTGGCCGGCAACACCGAGGACGACACCCTGCTGCTGGACGTGATCGCGCTGTCGCTGGGCCTGGAGACCATGGGCGGGCTGGTCGAGCGGGTGATTCCCCGCAACAGCACCATTCCCACCGCGCGCGCGCAGGAGTTCACCACCTACAAGGACGGCCAGACGGCCATGTCCATCCACGTCGTGCAGGGCGAGCGCGACCTGGTGGCCGACTGTCGCTCGCTGGCGCGCTTCGAGCTGCGCGGCATTCCCCCCATGCCGGCCGGCGCCGCGCGCGTGCTGGTGACCTTCCAGGTGGATGCCGACGGCCTGCTCGAGGTCAGCGCGCGCGAGGCCAGCAGCGGCGTGCAGGCCCATGTCGAGGTACGCCCCAGCTACGGCCTGGACGACGGCCAGATCGCCGACATGCTGCGCTCGGCCTTCCACCATGCCGACGTCGACGCGGCCTCGCGCGCGCTGCGCGAGGAGCAGGTCGAGGCCGAACGCCTGCTCGAGGCCACGCGCACGGCCATGCAGGCCGATTCCGACCTGCTGCGGCCCGACGAACGCGACGCCATCCATGGCGCCATGGCGCAGCTGGCGCAAGCCGCGCGGGGGCAGGACCACCTGGCCATCCGCGACGCCATCGCCGCGCTGGCCCGGGAGACCGAGCCCTTCGCCGCGCAACGCATGAACCGCAGCATCCAGCGTGCCCTCGCCGGGCGCAGCATCGACAGCCTGGCCGGAAACGACACCGGCAACGGAGAATGAGCCCCATGCCCGTGATCACCGTACTTCCGCACCAGGAATACTGCCCGCAAGGCGCCAGGGTCGAGGCCGAACGCGGCACCTCGATCTGCGAGGCCCTGCTGGAGCACGGTATCCCCATCGAGCATGCCTGCGAGATGTCCTGCGCCTGCACCACCTGCCATGTGATCGTGCGCAAGGGCTTCGACTCGCTGGGCGAGGCCGACGAGAGCGAGGAAGATCTGCTCGACCGCGCCTGGGGCCTGGAGCCGAGCTCGCGGCTGTCGTGTCAGGCTATTCTCGATGGCGAGGACGTGACCATCGAGATTCCCAAGTATTCGATCAACCACGCGAAGGAGGGCTGACATGGACCTACCCACCATCGACCAGGCCTACGCCCAGCTGCAGGCGCAGGACCAGACCATCGTGCAGGAACTCCAGGCGCTCGCCGGCAAGCTGCAGGCCGCGGCGCAGGGCGGCAACGCCGACGCCCGCGAGTGGCAGCTCGACCTGCGCGAGCTGGCGCTGGCGGTGCAGGCCCAGCAACAGCAGATGAACGCGCTGCTGCAGGCCATCCACGCCATGTGGCAGGCCGAGCACGAGCGCATGCAGGCGGCGGGCGGGCAGGCCGGCGTGCCGGCCGTGGCGCCCCAGCAGGCGCCGGCCTACGCCCCGGGCTATCCCCAGCAAGGCGCCTACCCCCAGCCAGGATACCCCCAGCAGGGCTACCCCCAGCAAGGCGGCATGGGCTCCATGCTGCGCGGATTCCTGGGCTCGGGCTTCGGGCAGGCGGTGGCCATGGGCGCGGGCATCGGCCTGGGCGAGGACCTGATCAACCGCATTTTCTGAAGCTACACCAGGCCCTCGAACGGCAGGAAATCCACTTCCTCCCCCGCGGCCACGTTGCCGCGATCGTGCTCCAGCACCAGGAGCCCGTCGGCCTGGCTCATCGAGTGCAGCACCCCGGAGCCCTGGTTGCCGGTGCTCGCAGCTTCCCAGCGCCCGTCGGGCAGGCGGCGCAGCGTGGCCCGCTGGTATTCGGTGCGGCCCGGTCGCTTGCGCAGCGCCTGTGCCGCCACCGCGCGCAGCAGCAGGGGCTCGGCCGGGGCGGCGCCCATGAGGCGCAGCAGCAACTCGCGCACCAGCACGTAGAAGGTCACCATCACGGCCACCGGGTTGCCCGGCAGGCCCAGCAGCACCGTGTCGCCGGCCTCGCAGCGCAGCAGCCCGCAGGCCAGCGGGCGTCCCGGGCGCAGCGCCACCTGGCGGAACGCGACCTCTCCCAGGCGCGCCAGGGTGCGTCCCAGGTGGTCGGCGTCGCCGACCCCCAGACCGCCGGAGCTGATCACCACGTCGGCCTGTTCGCAGCCACGACGCAGCGCCGCCTCCAGCAGCCGCGGGTCGTCCGGCACCAGCCCCAGGTCCAGCGCCTCGCAGCCCAGGCGCGCCAGCATGGCCCACAGGGTGTGGCGGTTGCTGTCGTAGATGCAGCCGGCATCGAGGGGCTGGCCGATGGAGCGCAGTTCATCCCCGCTGGACAGGAAGGCCACGCGCAGGCGCCTGCGCACCGGCAGCTCGCCGATGCCCAGCGAGGCCGCCAGCCCCAGATCGGCGGCGCGCAGCACGCGCCCCTGCTGCAGCGCCGCGCGCCCGGCGCACAGATCCTCGCCGCGGCGACGCACATGGTCGCCGGCGCGTACCGCGCCGGGCGGGATGTGCAGCTGCCCCTCGGTTTCGCGGCACAGCTCCTGCGGCACCACGGTGTCGCAGCCGGCCGGCAGCACCGCGCCCGTCATGATGCGCACGCAGGCCCGCGCGGGCAGCTCGCCGGCGAAGGCATGCCCCGCCAGCGCCCGCCCGACCACGCGCAGGCTTGCCGGCGCGGCCTCCACCAGGTCGGCCCCGCGCAGCGCGTAGCCGTCCATGGCGGCGTTGTCGTGGGCGGGCACGTCGAAGGGCGCCACCACGTCGGCGCCCAGCACGCGCTGCAAGGCTTCGTGCAGGGGCACCAGCCGGCTTTCCAGCCGCGGCGCGGGCAGCTGGCGCAGCATGTCGCGCGCCTGCTCCACGCTGAGCAGGGCGTCTTCGGCGGGCGAGGCGGGCGAGGAGGGCGCTGACATCTCGGATTTCCCGGGCAGGCTTCGCATCAGTCGGGCGCCCGCAGGGCCTCGAGCTGTTGCGGCAGGTTGATATTGTCGAAGGCGCGCGGGTCCTCGAACACGGCTTCGGCGAAACCCACCGTCCGCAGCCAGTCCTCGACCTTGCGGCCGTCGCCGCGCAGGAACTCGAGCAGCGACTCCAGCAGATCGCTGCGCAGCAGCGCATGCACCGGCTGGCGGCGCCCGCCGGCCACGGCGATGGCGGCGTCGCGCCCGGCCGCCAGCGCGGCCTGCCCCAGGCGTTGCGCCAGATCCGGCGGCAGCCAGGGGCCGTCGCAGGGCACGCACAGCAGCCACGGCGTGGCGCAGGCGCGCAGGCCCGCGGCGATGCCGGCCAGTGGGCCGGCGAAGGCCTGCGGCTGCGCGTCGGGCAGCACCCTCGCTCCCAGCCTGGCGTACTCGTCCAGGTGCCTGTTGGCGCTGATCAACAGCGCCCCCACCTGGGGCGACAGGCGACGCAGCGCGTGGCCCGCCAGGCTCAGGCCGTGCAGGTCCAGCAGGCCCTTGTCGGCCCCGCCCATGCGCGAGCCGCGCCCGCCGGCCAGCACCAGCCCGGTGATGCGGGAGGGATCGATCGAAGCCCGCGCATCCGCGGCCCCCGCATCGCGCTCGGCCATCTCAGCCGCCGATGTAGGACATCTCGACCCGCCGCGGCGAGGGCGCGCCGGTATCGGGGGCGGCCTGGCCGCGCAATTCCGAGTAGCGGTCCGCGCGCGCCGTCCAGACCTGGGCGATGGCCCCGCGCAGCGCCTGGTCGCTCACCGCCTGCACGCCGCGTGCGGCGTCGCCGCGCAGCAGCGCGCGCAGGTCATGGCCGTGGCTGGCGAACAGGCACAGGTACAGCTTGCCCTCCATCGACAGCCGCGCGCGGTTGCAATCGCGGCAGAAGGCCCGCGTGACGCTGGAGATGAGCCCGATCTCCAGGCTGCCGTCGGCCAGCATCCAGCGCTCGGCGGTCTCGCCCACGACGGTAGGGTCCAGCGCCCGCAGGGGGTAGCGCTCGCCGATGCGCTCGAGCAACTCGGCGGCGGGCAGGACCTGGTCCATGCGCCAGCCATTGGTGTTGCCCACGTCCATGAACTCGATGAACCGCAGCACCACGCCGCTGCCCCGGAAATGCTCGATCATCGGCAGCACCTGGTGGTCGTTGACCCCGCGCTGCACCACCATGTTCACCTTCACCGGAGCCAGTCCCGCCTGCTGCGCGGCACGGATGCCCTCGAGCACCGTGGCCACCGGGAAGTCCACGTCGTTCATGCGCCGGAACACCTCGTCATCCACCGCGTCCAGGCTCACCGTGACGCGGTGCAGACCGGCCTCGCGCAGCGCCTGCGCCTTGCGCGCCAGCGCCGAGGCGTTGGTGGTCATGGTCAGCTCCACGGCCTCGCCTTCGGCGCCGCGCAGGCGCGCCAGCATGGCCACCAGCTGCTCCACGCCGCGGCGCAGCAGCGGCTCGCCGCCGGTGATGCGCAGCTTGCGCACGCCGAGCTCCACGAAGGCGCGCGCCACGCGCTCGATCTCCTCGAAGCGAAGCAGCTCGTCATGGCGCAGGAATTCATAGTGCGTGTCGAAGATCTCCTTCGGCATGCAGTAGGTGCAGCGGAAATTGCAGCGGTCCGTCACCGAGATTCGCAGGTCGTGCAGCGGCCTGCCCAGGCGATCGTGCACCTGGCTTCCCGCCGCGGGCGCCACCGCGGGGACCTGGGGAATGCTCGCCGCGTAGCGGTGATCGACCAGCGGAATGGTTCGTTCGGACATGCACGCATTATCGACAAATCCGCACCCCGCTGCCGTGCGCCTTGCGCCTGGCCGGGGGCTGCGCGCGCAGGCACGAGCCAGGGTCGACGCCGTTGTTGCGGCGCGTCAAGGCGCGTAGCATCGGGCGTTTGCGGCGGCGAGGGCCGGGCCGCACTTCCTGTCCGAAAGCATCCCATGGCTTATACGATCGATCTTTCCGGGCGCGTCGCGCTCGTCACCGGAGCGTCCAGCGGCCTCGGCTGGCAGTTCGCGCGCGCGCTGGCGGGCGCCGGCGCCGCCGTGGTGCTGGCCAGCCGGCGCACCGAGCGCCTCAAGGAGCTGCGTGCCAGCATCGAGGGCGCCGGCGGCGACGCCCACGTGGTGGCGCTGGACGTGGACGACCCTGCCAGCATCCGCAGCGCGGTGGCGCATGCGGAGACCGAGGTGGGCAACATCGACATCCTGGTCAACAACGCCGGCGTGTCGGTGGCCTCCAGGCTGGTCGACGTGCGGCCCGAGGATTTCGACCTGATGTTCGACACCAATGTGCGCGGCGCCTTTTTCGTCGCGCAGGAAGTGGCGCGACGCATGATCGCGCGCTCGCGCGGCGCCGCTCCGGGCACCTGGGCGGGAGGGCGCATCATCAACATCGCCTCCATGGCCGGGCTGCGCGTGCTGCCGCAGATCGGCGTGTACTCGATGAGCAAGGCGGCGGCGGTCCACATGACCCGCGCCATGGCGCTCGAATGGGGCCGCTTCGGCATCAACGTCAACGCCATCTGCCCCGGCTACATCGACACCGAGATGAACCACGAGCATTGGGACACCGAAGCCGGGCGCAAGCTGGTCGACATGCTGCCGCGCAAGCGCGTGGGCCGGGCCGAGGACCTCGACCCCGTGCTGCTGATGCTGGCCAGCGGCCAGAGCCACTTCGTCAACGGCGCGGTCATCTCCGCCGACGACGGCTTCGGCGTCTGAGGGGGCGCGATGGAGTTCAGCCTTCCCGAACAGCGCCGCCTGGTGTTCGAGACCGTCGTGCCCATGCGCTGGGGCGACATGGACGCCATGGGGCACGTGAACAACACCCTGTACTTCCGCTACATGGAGATCGGCCGCATGGACTGGCTGCACGCGCTGCTGGAACAGGCCGGCAAGGGGCCCGACGCGCCGCCCGCGGGGCAGGGCCCGGTGGTGGTCAACGCCTTCTGCAACTTCCTGCGCGAGCTGCGCCATCCCGGCTCGGTGCGGGTGCGGGTCTACGCGGCCAACCCCGGGCGCAGCAGTTTCGACACCTACTACGAGCTAGCGCGTGACGACAGCCCCGGGGAGGTCTACGCCAACGGCGGGGCCAAGGTCGTGTGGATCGACCACACGCTGCGCAAGAGCGTGGAGCTGCCCGCGGCCATGCGCCGCGCGGTCACGGGCTAGTGAGGCCACTACTGGTGGATGACCCATTGTTCGTCCGAATTGCAGGTGGAGGCATGACAGCCTTGGATCCATGATCGAACGCCCTGCGTTCGGTCTGCCATACACACCGGAGTTCCACCATATCTCATGCCGGGGCCAGCATCGATCACTCCGCTTTGGTGCCAGTGGCATGGGTTGGATTCGAATACGGTCGAGTCGACGGCGAATTGCGCGGAGTAGGGGACATCAAGGAAGTCCACCCAACTGTAGGTGTTGTAGGGGCGATCCTTCGGCACGCGCCCTTGAACCGCGTGGGGTTCGATGCGGAACGTGGATATGGCTGGATTGGCCTGGTTTTCCGGCATGTATGGTTGTGCCGGAGCAGATTCGGTTCGACCTTGCGTCGTTGCTGGATCGGCCGGCACCCACCGGTAGATGCGCCCCTGGTCATCGACGGCAATGTCATGGGTGAATGCCGGCTCGTCGGTGGGCGGGCGTGCCAGCTTGCACCCGAAGCTATCGCCTCCCGGCGGGCTGACTACGACCTCGTTCTGGTCCGTGACGTCCATTCCTCCGTAGGCTGTGCACAGGGCCTGGTGGTAGGCATTGGCCTGAGCGGAGTGATGACCGGGATGGATGACCAGCATGCCATCGGCACGTTGGACGGCGCCCTGCATGAGAATGCTCAACGGCGGGCTCGCGATGCGCTTGTAGCCTTCACGTTGCTCGCCTGTATCGAAGCCATCCGCCCCGGCAGCCGACGCCAGCATGGGGACGAGGAGAAAAGCCGGAATCGGTCGGCGCATGATGAACTCCGGAAGTCGGCGAAGGAGCGCATCGTAGGTCGTGCCTGCACTTTCCGGGACGTTCCATGCATGGGCGAGGGGCCATTTTTGTAGTTCGAGCCCCCGGCGATGATCACTCCATGCGTGTCCGCGCCGCCGATCGCTTCCGCAGGCACGGGAACGAAATGGCAGTCATTCGCGGGACAGCCTGCTAGCCGCGTTCAAACTTGGCGCGCCAGGCTTCCCACAGCAGGCGCAGCGGCGGCAGGCTGATGCGCTGCTCGAGCAGGGCGTGGTCCGCCTGCTCGAGTTCGCGCAGCAAGGCCTCGCCCATGCGGCCCAGCGCGCCCGGCACCCGTCCCGCGCGGCCCATGCCGCGAGGGCGCAGCGAGCGTGCCGCCTGCAGGCGCAGCCGCGTCTGTGCCGCCGCCTCGCGCAGCGCCGCGCGCATTTGCGGGGAGTCGCGCAGCTGCGTGAAATCCTGCTCCCCCAGACCATGGGCGCGCAGCAGCGAGCGCGGCAGGCGCACCACCTGCTCGCGCGCGTCGCGGCCGACGTCACGCAGCAGCACCACCAGATCCAGCGCGGCCGCCAGCTCCGCGAAATAGGCCTGCGCCGCCGGGTCGTCGCCTCCGGCCAGGCGCATGGCCACGCGCGCCACGCTGCCGCTGCCGCGCAGCAGTTCGGCGTGCAGCGCGTCCCAGTCCGCGCGCGCGGAAGGGGCCGCCGGCTGCACCGTGTCCAGCGCCTGCTCCAGCAGCGCCGCCGCGCCCGCGGCCTCGCGCAGCGCCGGATGCAGTTCCCGCAGCAGCGGATGCTCCGGCCGGCCCTGCTCGATCAGCTGCAGCTGCCCGCGCCACCATCCCAGTTTGGCCGCGCCGACGATCGGATCCGATACCGAGGCCGGGATCACCCGCACGGCACGCCACCAGGCCTGCAGCAGCAGGAGATTGCGCCGCCGTTGCCCCGGAAGGTGCAGCGTGGCGTAGTACCACGCGGTGCCGCGTGGGGCGAAATCGGGCTGCAGGGGGTCTACGGTGGCCATGGATCGGGGATCGGGAGGGGCGTTCCAGCTTGCCTTGGGGGCGCGCCCGGCGCAAAGGATAGAATGCTTTTTTCGCCGACGTCTGCACGACGCCGCGGCACGCCGCCTGCAGTCGCGTCCCCATCCCGGCCGCGACGCAATGGCCGAGCGGAAGTCGGGGGCATCGCGCCGGCGCCGAGGATGCGCGCGAGGGTGGCGAAATTGGTAGACGCACCAGGTTTAGGTCCTGACGCCCTCACAGGCGTGGGGGTTCGAGTCCCCCCCCTCGCACCATGACGCCCCCGGCCGAACTTTTGATCGAACAACGGATTTTTCCATGACAGCCGTAGAAACCCTGGATAAGCTGCAACGCCGCATCACCGTCTCGGTGCCCAAGGCGGACCTGCAGAGCGAAGTCGTTGCGCGCCTGAAGAACATGTCCCGCACGGCGCGCGTGTCCGGATTCCGCCCCGGCAAGGTGCCGCTGACCGTGCTGCAAAAGCGCTACGGCCCGTCGGTGGAAGCCGAGGTGCTGCAGGACAAGGTGGGCCAGGTGTTCTTCGAGGCCGTGCGCGCCGCCCACGTGCGCGTGGCCGGCATGCCCCGCTTCACCCCGCACGACGGTTCCGACGCCGCCGAGGCCTTCGCCTTCGACGCCGAGTTCGAGGTCTACCCCGACATCGCGCTGGGCGACCTGTCCGGCGTGGAGGTCGAGCGCGCCGCCTGCGAGGTGGACGAAGCCGCCGTGGACAAGACCGTCGACGTGCTGCGCCGCCAGCGCCGCAGCTTCGTCGAGCGCGACGCTGCCGACGGCGCCGCGCGCGACGGCGACCGCGTCACCGTGGACTTCGCCGGCACCATCGACGACGTCGCCTTCCCCGGCGGCAGCGCCGAGGGCTTCGCCTTCGTGCTGGGCGAGGGCCGCATGCTGCCCGAGTTCGAAACCGGCGTGACCGGGCGCAAGGCCGGCGAGGAAACCGATTTCGACCTGCATTTCCCCGAGGATTACCAGGGCCGCGAGGTCGCCGGCAAGACCGCCCGCTTCCACGTGCGCGTGCAGAAGGTCGAAGCGCAGCAGCTGCCCGAGGTGAACTCCGAGTTCGCCACCGAGCTGGGCGTGCCCGATGGCGACGTGGCCAAGCTGCGTGACGACATCCGCCGCAACCTGGAGCGCGAGGTCAAGGCCCGCCTGAGCTCGCGCAATCGCAACGCCGCCATGGAAGCCCTGCTGAAGGTCAACCCGGTCGACCTGCCCGCCGGCGTGGTCGCCGAGGAGATCGAGCAGCTCATTCGAGGCGCGCGCGAGGACCTGGCCGCCCGCGGCATGAAGGATGTGGACAAACTGCCCATCTCCCCCGACATGTTCCGCGATCAGGCCGAGCGCCGCGTGCGCCTGGGCCTGATCGTCGCCGAGCTGGTGAAGGAACACGAACTGCACGCCAAGCCCGAGCAGATCCGCGCCCACGTGGAGAACCTGGCCTCCAGCTACGAGGATCCGCAGGAAGTCGTGCGCTGGTACTACGGCGACCAGCAGCGCCTGTCGCAGGTGGAGTCCATCGTCATCGAGAACAACGTCGCCGACTACGTGTTCGAGAAGGCCCGCACCACCGACAAGGCGCTGAGTTTCGACGAGCTGATGCAGTCGAACTGAGGGCACGCAAGCCCGCTGCGCGCGTCCGCCCAGGGCCGCCCGGCCCGCGTCAGGCTGCCACCCGGCGGCGGCGCGGCCGGGCGGTTTTGCTTGGCAGGCCGCCGGCACCGTGCTTCGTCCGCAGCTCGCCCATGCTGGCCTCCCGAATGCCCCTTCTTTTATGGGGGTCAAATCCCGCGTTGCCCGGGCGCGACCGTTCCCGGCGGCAGGGCGGGGGGCATGCTAACCTTGAAGCATTCCATCGCATCCCACAGTCATGAGTGCCCTAGAAACCCAAAACCTCGGCATGGTGCCGATCGTCATCGAACAGAGCGGTCGCGGCGAGCGGGCCTACGACATCTATTCGCGCCTGCTGCGCGAGCGGGTGATCTTCCTGGTGGGGCCCATCAACGACCAGACCGCCAACCTGGTGGTGGCGCAACTGCTGTTCCTGGAATCCGAGAATCCCGACAAGGACATCTCGCTGTACATCAATTCCCCGGGTGGATCGGTTTCCGCCGGGATGGCGATTTTCGACACCATGCAATTCATCAAGCCCGACGTGTCCACGCTGTGCGTGGGCCTGGCGGCGAGCATGGGGGCCTTCCTGCTGGCCGCCGGCGCCAAGGGCAAGCGTTATTCCCTGCCCAATTCGCGGGTGATGATCCACCAGCCGCTGGGCGGCGCCCAGGGGCAGGCCACCGACATCGAGATCCAGGCGCGCGAGATCCTGTATCTGCGTGAACGCCTGAACCGCATCCTGTCGGAGCGCACCGGCCAGCCGCTGGAGAAAATCGCCCTCGATACCGAGCGGGACTTCTTCATGTCCGCCGACCAGGCCAAGGAATACGGCCTGCTCGACGAAGTCATCGCCACCCGCACCTGAGACTCGTCTCCCCCACGTATCACCCTAGCGAGCCATGGCTGAGAAAAAGACACCCACCGGCGAGAAGATTCTGTACTGCTCCTTTTGCGGCAAGAGCCAGCACGAGGTGAAGAAGCTGATCGCCGGCCCGTCGGTGTTCATCTGCGACGAGTGCATCGACCTGTGCAACGAGATCATCCGCGACGAGGCGGTGGCGGCCGACAAGGCCGAGCGCCAGGGGCGCTCCGATCTGCCCATTCCGCAGGAGATCAAGGACATCCTCGACCAGTACGTGATCGGCCAGGAGGCGGCCAAGCGCATCCTCTCGGTGGCCGTGTACAACCACTACAAGCGTCTGCAACACGGGGCCAAGCCCGGCGAGGTCGAGCTGAGCAAGAGCAACATCCTGCTCATCGGCCCCACCGGCTCGGGCAAGACCCTGCTGGCCCAGACCCTGGCGCGCGTGCTCAACGTGCCCTTCGTCATCGCCGATGCGACCACGCTGACCGAAGCCGGCTACGTGGGCGAGGACGTCGAGAACATCATCCAGAAGCTGCTGCAGAGCTGCAACTACGAGATCGACAAGGCCCAGCGCGGCATCGTCTACATCGACGAGATCGACAAGATCTCGCGCAAGTCCGAAAACCCCTCCATCACCCGCGACGTGTCGGGCGAGGGCGTGCAGCAGGCCCTGCTCAAGCTCATCGAGGGCACCATGGCCTCGGTGCCTCCGCAAGGCGGCCGCAAGCATCCGAACCAGGATTTCATCCAGGTCGACACGACGAATATCCTGTTTATCTGTGGCGGAGCGTTCGACGGCCTGGAGAAAATCATCCAGAACCGCTCGGAAAAATCCGGCATCGGTTTCTCCGCCACCGTGCGCAGCAAATCCGAGCAGAGCCTGTCGGAGACCTTCGAGCAGATCGAGCCCGAGGACCTGATCAAGTTCGGGCTGATCCCCGAACTGGTCGGGCGCCTGCCGGTGGCGGCCACGCTGTCCGAGCTGGACGAGGAGGCGCTGGTGCGCATTCTCACCGAGCCGCGCAACGCCCTGGTCAAGCAATACCAGAAACTGTTCGAAATGGACGGAGTCAAGCTGGAATTCCGCAATTCCGCGCTGGCCGCGGTGGCCCGCAAGGCCCTGCAGCGCCGAACCGGTGCGCGCGGCCTGCGCTCCATCGTCGAGCAGGCCTTGCTGGAAATCATGTTCGAGATTCCCAACATGAAGGGGGTGACGGCGGTGACGGTGGACGAGAACACCATCACCAGCGGCGCCAAGCCCCTGCTGACCTTCGAGGACAAGGCGCAAGCGGCAGGCGCCTGAGCACGAGGGCGCGCGCAAAGCCCCGGCGCGCCCAGCTTCGACCCGGCATTCCAGGGGGTGCCGCGCCCGCGGGCTTGCAATTCCCGGCCGGCGCCCCATCTGTGCACCATGACTTTTCAGGGGGCCAAGATGGCTGAATCCCAGATCACCACCCCGGCGGAACCCACCGCCACCACCGCGGTGCCCTTGCTGCCGCTGCGGGACGTCGTCGTATTCCCGCACATGGTCATTCCGCTGTTCGTGGGTCGCCCCAAGTCGATCCGCGCGCTGGAATCGGCCATGGAGGCCGGCAAGCAGATCATGCTGGTGGCCCAGAAGACCGCCGCCAAGGACGAGCCCAAGCCCGAGGATCTGTTCGAGACGGGCTGCATGTCCACCATCCTGCAGATGCTCAAGCTTCCCGACGGCACCGTGAAGGTGCTGGTCGAGGGCGTGCAGCGCGCCAAGGCCCACCGTGTCGAGGACAACGGCGACTTTTTCGTCTGCGACGTCGAGCAGGTCGAGGCCGACGCCGAATCCTCGGCCGAGTCCGAGGCGCTGCGCCGTGCCGTGGTCACGCAGTTCGACCAGTACGTCAAGCTCAACAAGAAGATCCCGCCCGAGATCCTCACCTCCATCTCCGGCATCGACAACCCGGGCCGTCTCGCCGACACCATCGCCGCGCACCTGCCGCTCAAGCTCGAGCACAAGCAGACCGTGCTCGAGCTCGCCGACGTGCACGCGCGCCTGGAGAACCTGCTCGAGCAACTCGAGCGTGAAGTCGACATCCTCCAGGTCGAGAAGCGCATCCGCGGGCGCGTGAAGCGCCAGATGGAGAAGAGCCAGCGCGAGTACTACCTCAACGAGCAGGTCAAGGCCATCCAGAAGGAACTCGGCGAAGGCGAGGAAGGCGCCGACATCGAGGAGCTGGAGAAGAAGATCAAGGCCGCGCACATGCCCAAGGATGCGCGCAAGAAGGCCGACGCCGAGCTGAAGAAGCTCAAGCTCATGTCGCCCATGTCGGCCGAGGCCACCGTGGTGCGCAACTACCTCGACACCCTGGTGGGCCTGCCCTGGGCCAAGAAGTCCAAGGTGCGCCATGACCTGGCTTTCGCCGAGCAGGTGCTCGACGAGGACCACTACGGGCTGGAGCGCGTGAAGGAACGCATCCTCGAATACCTCGCCGTGCAGCAGCGCGTGGACAAGGTCAAGGCGCCCATCCTGTGCCTGGTCGGACCTCCCGGCGTGGGCAAGACCTCCCTGGGCCAGAGCGTGGCGCGCGCCACCGGGCGCAAGTTCGTGCGCATGGCCCTCGGCGGGGTGCGCGACGAGGCCGAGATCCGCGGCCACCGTCGCACCTACATCGGCTCCATGCCGGGCAAGATCCTGCAAAGCCTGGGCAAGGTGGGCGTGCGCAACCCGCTGTTCCTGCTGGACGAAGTCGACAAGCTGGGCATGGACTTCCGCGGCGACCCCTCCTCGGCGCTGCTGGAAGTGCTCGACCCCGAGCAGAACCACACCTTCAGCGACCACTACGTCGAGGTGGACTTCGACCTGTCCGACGTGATGTTCGTGGCCACCAGCAACTCCCTGAACATCCCGCCGGCGCTGCTCGACCGCATGGAAGTCATCCGTCTGTCGGGCTACACCGAGGACGAGAAGGTCAACATCGCCCAGCGCTACCTGCTGCCCAAGCAGATGCGCAACAACGGCGTGAAGGACGACGAGCTCGAGGTCACCGAGGACGCCATCCGCGGCATCGTTCGCTACTACACGCGCGAAGCCGGGGTGCGCTCGCTGGAGCGCGAGATCTCCAAGATCTGCCGCAAGGCGGTCAAGGGCCTGCTGCTCAAGAAGTACGGCGCCAAGGTGGTGGTCACGGCCGACAACCTCAGCGAGTTCCTCTCCGTGCGCCGCTTCAATTTCGGGCTGGCCGGGCGCGAGAACCAGGTCGGCCAGGTGGTCGGCCTGGCGTGGACCGAGGTGGGCGGCGAACTGCTCACCGTGGAAGCCACGCGCCTGCCAGGCAAGGGCAACATCATCCGCACCGGTTCCTTGGGTGACGTGATGAAGGAGTCCGTGGAAGCCGCGCGCACCGTCGTGCGCGCACGCGCCAAGCGCCTGGGCATCAAGGACGAGGCCTTCGAGAAAAGCGACCTGCACGTGCACGTGCCCGAGGGTGCCACGCCCAAGGACGGCCCCAGCGCCGGCATCGCCATGACCACCGCCATCGTCTCGGCGCTCACCGGCATTCCCGTGCGCGCGGACGTGGCGATGACCGGCGAGATCACGCTGCGTGGCGAGGTTCTGGAAATCGGCGGCCTGAAGGAAAAGCTGCTGGCGGCGCACCGCGGGGGCATCAAGACCGTGATGATCCCCGAGGAAAACGTCAAGGACCTGCAGGAGCTGCCCGAGAACATCAAGAACAGCCTGGAGATCGTCCCCGTGAAGTGGATCGACAAGGTGCTGGAAGTCGCGCTCGAGCGCGCTCCCCAGCCCCTGGCCGAAGATCCGCCCGCGGCTGGCGCGGCCGCTACCGGAGAGCCGGCCGCCGGCAACACCGAGGCGACCACCCGGCATTGAGCGCAACCGCGCGGCTCGCGCAGGTTCCCGACAAGGGGCTTGCGCGAGCCGCGAAATCTCGGCTATTATTTACGTCTTTGCTTGCGGGGGTATAGCTCAGCTGGGAGAGCGCTTGCATGGCATGCAAGAGGTCAGCGGTTCGATCCCGCTTACCTCCACCAATCAAGCAAAGAATTCGTAGTTCAGCAGCACGTCCTGTCCCCTTCGTCTAGAGGCCTAGGACACCGCCCTTTCACGGCGATAACAGGGGTTCGAATCCCCTAGGGGACGCCAAGTTCAACCCTTTCAAGGGTTCGACTTGATAGCAGATCCGGAGAGTCTCAGCTCCCGGTTCCAGCTCGATTCGATGAACAAGGCCGCCCAGTGCGGCCTTTGTTTTTTCCAGGTCGTCGGCGTCGAGCCCGCCCTGGATGCGGGCGAACAGATCGTCCAGCAGCGCGACCACGTCGCGACGCTCCAGCCCCTGCACGTCGCGCTCCACCTGGCGGCGGGACTGCAGTTCCTCCAGCTCCCGCGCCACCAGAGCCCGCTCGGCTTCCGCCTGCTCGACGCTGCGCGCATAGGCCTGGCGTGTTTCAGTCGTCGGCGCATCCAGCTGCAGGTCGATCAGCTGCGAGATCTTGCGCGTCAGCGCGTCCAGGCGTTTCTCCTTGCCCGCGATCGCGCGCCCGTCCGGCGCGTCGTCCGCCTCGCCGAGCTGGCCGCGCATCTGCTCCAGCAGCCGGTCCACCGTCTCGGGCGCCCGCAGGTCGCTCAGGATCCGCTCCAGCACCGGATCGTCGACCCGGTGCGCGGCAACCTTCTTCTCATGCGCCAGCCGGTACATGCCGCTGTCGTTGCGCACGTCCCACTCGCCGTGCCAGGGCCGGCCCTCGCCGTCGACCAGCAGCCCGGTCAGCAGGTAGGGGTGGTTGCTCTCGCGCGTGCGCCGCGTTCGGCCGCGCTCGATCTGCATCAGGATGAACTCGGCCTCGGCGTCGCTGATCAGGGCAGCGTGGGTGTCGCGCTTGATCAGCCACTCCGAGCGCGGACGGCGCTTCTGCCCGCCGATGTAGCCACCCTCCGAACTGCGCTCGGCATGCACGCCCCACACGGTGTGCCCGGCGTAGGTCAGCGCCATCCACTCCATGCCGTTGAGCCCGTCGACCTTCCAGGTGATGCCGAGCTGCCGCACCAGCGCCACGCGCGGCTTGCCCGCCGCGCGACCGCGCAGATAGGCAGCGACCAGCTCGGCATCCTCGTTCGGCACCAGGCGGCTCTTGAGCACCGGCAGACCGTCGCGGATCGCGCCGGTGGGCACGTGCTCCAGCGAATAGCCGCGCGGCGCACTGCCGCCCGCCAGCCCTGGTGCACGTTTTCCGCCATGCCGGCCATGCCCTTGGCCTTGCTGGTCATCGAGTGCAGCTCGTCGATGGCCTGCATGATCGAGCGCATGAAGGTCGAGTACACCGGGTCAAAGTCCGGAAGATTCTTGTACAGCACCTTCACCGCGAAGCGCTCGCAGTCGTGCTCGAAGGCCATCGCGATCAACTGCTTGCGCGCGACGCGGCTGGTGTCGAGCACGCACAGATGCGACCAGCCGCGCTTCGGGTTTTTCACCGCCTGGCGCAGCGCGATGAACCCCGGGCGCATCTCGTCCTTGCCGCTTTCGACGGCGTCGGCGAATTCGTCGACCACGACCAGCTTGTGCGCGACCGCCAGATCGTGCAGCGCGCGACGCTGCGCGTCGATCGACACGTCGTTGCGGTCCTTGCTGGAACGCAGGTAGAGGGCGGCGCGGTTGTCGTCAGGCATGGTCGTGAACCTCGGTGGAACGCTGCCGGGCCAGTTGCTTGCGTTGCGGGTGTAGCAGCAACGAGGCGATTCCGGCAAGTGCGCCGGTTCTCCGACGGCGTTCGCCGTCATTGGAGGAAGCCGCTTGCCGCGTCGACGCAAGGGCCTTGCCCTCCGGGGAGTTGGTTGGAACCGTTCAATAAGCGCTCCAATCTGAGAACACTCTCTGAGGCCGTGACGGTTGGACATAAAATCTATCAATGCCCTTCGGATCTGCCTTCGTCTGTTGCCAGAAAATGCCATTTCCTCTGTTCTTATAGGCCTAATGAATAGGGGGAAATCGACGTAGCCGCGTTTGCGTAATGCATTCCTTCCTGTGCGGATATTTCCCCAAGGGGCGAAAAAGTGGATACCCTAGACTTGCAGTCCTATTGCTGCTTCTGAAAGGAGATCATCGTGCAAGAATCCATCCTGGAGATCAACAACTCCTACCCCTACGCAAAGGAGTGGGTCGACGCTGATGCGCTTCGCGCGAGTGAGGTAACACTCGGAACTGCGGGTGGGTCAATCCATGAAATTACCGCTTGGGTGTATAAATACGAGGGCGCCTGACGGTAGAGTTCGGGCCCTGGTAGACGGGGCCCGATGACGCGGCGATTAGTATGAAATTCAGGCACCTTCGCGCCGATGTGCATTTCGTCAAAGTGGGCGGGAAGATTATCGTTCTCGACATCCCTTGCGACCAATATCACATTTTTAATGCCGACGATAGCGAAAACTTTCTAGCCGTGTTGACGAAACCCGTCAAGACGCTTAGTGTTTCCAGGCGGCTTGAAAATCTTCTCGATCCCGAATGTTTTGATCATGTCGATGAGAAGGTTGGTCAAGAAGGGCTAACACCTTGGCTACCAAGAGGCATGGACAGCAACTCTTGGCGACTGCGATCGCAAGACATCGATGCGGTGGGAGTGCGATGGCTTGTGAGTGGGATGATTGCCCTACACCGAAGCCATGCCCTTCTACAGAGCCAAGGCTTTGCCGGCCTCGTTAAAGATCTACGCGCGCAGCGGACTCGAAGAGCACGGAGATTTACCGAATCTAGCGCTCCGGTCGAGAATCTGATCTCAGCGCTAAATCTTGCGGCACTGTTGTTTCCTCGCCCCACTCGCTGTCTCCCTTGGGCGGCCGCGATGGCATATCTATTGCGAAAACACACGCTCGCTGCGCCGAATTTGATTATCGGTGTTCAGAATGCGCCGTTTTATGCGCATGCTTGGGTGGAAATAAATCGGGCTGTGGTCGGCGATGTCCCTGAGCGTCGAGAGCAGCTTGCGGTCATTTGCACGATAGAGGCCTAATTCAAACATGTTTATAGAAATATTTCCGCGCCGTGCGATATCGTTCGAAGACCCTCTTGTTGTCGCGCGAAAGCCGGATGGACGCATCATAGCGTACATATCAAATCATTCTTCGAGCGATGGCTTATATCCACTCGCGGGGCACGACGCGGAATGTGGAGTGCGTTGGTGGATCTCAGGGCATTGCTTTGCCTGGAAGACATTTGAAAAGGTCTCGCCCGCGCATTGTATTAAGGGC
The DNA here is from genome assembly GCA_021846965.1 of Pseudomonadota bacterium. Taxonomy (GTDB): domain Bacteria; phylum Pseudomonadota; class Gammaproteobacteria; order Burkholderiales; family Burkholderiaceae_C; genus Thiomonas_A. The sequence goes on from JAJZWA010000004.1 coordinate 45,657, forward strand.
GCAAATGCCGACCCAAGGAGAGTCTTGGAGAAATTCTGGGGCTCCTATTTTGTAGTGATGTATGATGACGCGTCAGATCGCTTCACAGTATTGCGCGGGCCTTGCGCAGGCCGGGAGATTTACTATATCGTGAGTGCCGATGGGGGCTGCATTATAGGTGACTGCCCGGAAGAGATGTTCCGAGCGATTGCCTGTAAGCCAGTTCCAGACATAAGCTATCTCCGAAGATTTCTTCAAGACGAAAGCCCCCAGCTTGGCGAGACAGCCTGGCAAGACCTGCGTGTACTTCCTCCTTGCATGTACCTCGAAATCCAAAATGGACGAGGTATGTCTCTGCACGATGTTCAATTATTGAGAGCAGATAGTCCTCCCACCCAGGGAATGGACGAACTGATTGATGTTGTATCGGCTGCTGTCAGGGCATCGCTTGCAACTCGCCAATGCCGGGCCGTGTTATTTCTTTCTGGCGGACTTGATTCCACGCTACTGGCTGTTGCGCTGCGCCATGCCGAGCTTCAAGACAGCGTCGAGGCATTGACTTTTGTAGACAATTCGAGGGCGCCCGGAGACGAAGTCGAGATGGCACGAGCAGTCGCTAGAGCGTGTGGCATGCGCCATCACTCTTACGATCTAAACACATGCTTGCCGTTCGCGCCCGCGCGTGCGGCCCCGTTCTGTGCGTCGCCTGGTGGGGATTTATGCTTCCTGGGGCATTTCGAATCCCTGCAACGATCTGGATTTGGCGGGCCTTCGGTAACTAAGCTGTCAGGCCATGGTGGTGACGCGATATTTCTGGAGCCGCCGCCGATGGCAGCCCCGGTGGATGCCATGAGTAGGGGGCGGATGATTCGAGCCTCCTCTGCGGTGGTCGATTTGGCAATTTTGTACCGTGTTCCGCTCTGGCGAATCTTCTCCAAGGTGATATCGGAATTCAAAGGACTGCAGGCTAACGCAAGGCGGTTCGGTTGGCCGCTCGCTCTTCAGCCAGCTCGTCGACAGCAGCTTGCAAACCTGGCGGCGACCTACCGCGAATTGGACTGTGCGGTACGGGCTAATGGGGGTGGCCTGCTGTACCCTCTCCTGGCTGGACCGGTTGTGAGGGTGGCCCTCGCGTCGAGGCCAGAGGACTTTTTCTCCCGCCATTTTGCTCGGACTCCGATCAGGATTGCTGTTGATAGGGAGTTGAATTTGCCCTGCGTCTGGCGACGAGACAAGGGTGATACGACACATTGGACATTACGCGGCATTGGGGTACATGCGAGGTCTATCCGCGAGCGCTGTCTCGACGGCTACTGCGTCAGGGAGGGTCTGGTTGATCCACAGCAGGCGGAGGCTTCGATAAGGCGCACGGCACTCGGGCGGGCAGATCTGCTGAGGGCCGTCGTGAATCTGTACGCGGTTGAGATAATGATCCGTGGGCGCGAGCGGTTCGAGGAGGGACGTCATGCCGCATAGCACACCCAGCAGGCTGCTGCGTGCACGGAGCTATTTCAGTGCCTTCGCGGTAGCACGGCGCGAGTACCCGGGCTTTGCACGACATTTCGGGCTCGCATGCCTACTCGTCGGCGGCGTTGCGCTGCTGAACTCCGCCACCCCCTACCTTCTGCGGCTTGCCATTGATGCCATCGGGCAAGGATCGCGGCAGGGTGCATCCACGTTGGTGTTGGCATTCGCGGGGGGGTACGGCGTGTGCTGGAGCGCGGCTGCATCGATGGAATGGGTGCGCAGCGCGGCTGCGGCCTCGATGCTTGCTCGTTGCGAGGGCGCTTTCCGTCAAGCCTTTCATGCAAGATTCCTGCGCGCACAGTACGCCGAACTACTGCGCCTGGACCCGGGCACCCTGCTATCGCAGTGCAATCGCTGCGCAACGGCCTTCGGATCCCTGACGTACACCCTGTTCTGGGCTGTGATGCCCACCGTGATCCAGTGGGTGTTGGCCTGCGCAGTACTGGCCCGGGTGGTCGACCCGCGCTATGCCGTGGTTTTCGGGGCCCTGATGCTCCTGGTGTTCGGGGGGACCATCGTGCTGAGCCGACGCACGCGGAATGCGCATGCCACCATCGCCCAGGCCGCCGACCGACTGGGCTCGTATTTCACCGAACGCGTGGGCTTCGTGTTCGATGTCAAGATGAATGCGGCCCTGGAGCGGGAGGAGGCCGGTTCGCGCCAGTTCCTGCGTGAATACGCCAACGACGTGAGCCAGGGCAACGTGCGCCTGGCCATGCTGCTTGCCGGACAGGCGCTGCTGGCGGGCGCCAGCCTCACGGTACTCACCGTGGCGGCCGCCGTGCTGGCGCTGCGCGGAGGGTTGAGCGCGGGCGACTTCGCGATGGTTGCGGGCTACGTGGTCGCGTTGACCTCTCCCTTCACCGTGCTGGCTTCGACGCTGTCCGACTTCAAGCGCAACGAAATCAACCTGCGCGACGGCCTTCGCATCCTGGACCTGCCCGAGGAACCCGACAACGGGCCGGTGGATTTCGACGAGGCGAGTGAGCGGGCCGTGGAGGTCTGCGATCTCGCGTTGTCCCTGCATGGTGCACGGGCACTCGAGGGCGTGGATCTGGTTGCCTGGCGTGGGCAGCTCACGCTGCTGGTCGGACCCTCCGGCGGTGGTAAATCCACGCTGGTGCTTGCGATGCTCGGGCTGCTGTCACCGGAGCGGGGCCGGGTGCGCATCCTCGGCCACGATGTCACAGGGCTGGGATCCCGGACGGTGATCCGGGCCGTCGCCGCGGTACCCCAGTCGCCCTTGATGATCGCCGGAACGGTCGCCGAGAACCTGGCCTATGGTTGTGCCCAGGCGCCATCTCTGGAGGACCTCCGACAGGTGGCGCGGGATCTCGAACTCGATGATCTGGGAGGGGAGCCACCCGACGTCGGCATGGCCCTGCAACGCCACGTGGGGGTTCTCGGCCGCGAGATCTCGGGAGGTCAGCGCCAGCGCATCGCCATCGGCCGAGCGTTGCTGCGCTGCCCGCGCATACTGTTCCTCGACGAGGCCACATCGGCGATCGCCCCCGAACAGGCCGAGCGCATCATGCCGCGCATTCGGCGGCGGGTCCCCACGATGGTGGCAATCGCTCACGGCACTGCCGGCTACGGCGATGCTGACAAGGTCTACATGATCGACAAAGGCCTCGCCTTCGAAAGCCCGGCGAGGCCTTCGCGTGGTGCCTTGAGTCCGACTCGATGAACCCTGTCAAGGGTTCAACTTGATAGCAGATCCGGAGAGTGTCAGCTCCCGGTTCCAGCTCGATTCGATGAACAAGGCCGCCCAGTGCGGCCTTTGTTTTTTCCAGGTCGTCGGCGTCGAGCCCGCCCTGGATGCGGGCGAACACATCGTCCAGCAGCGCGACCACGTCGCGACGCTCCAGCCCCTGCACGTCGCGCTCCACCTGGCGGCGGGACTGCAGTTCCTCCAGCTCCCGCGCCACCAGAGCCCGCTCGGCTTCCGCCTGCTCGACGCTGCGCGCATAGGCCTGGCGTGTTTCAGTCGTCGGCGCATCCAGCTGCAGGTCGATCAGCTGCGAGATCTTGCGCGTCAGCGCGTCCAGGCGTTTCTCCTTGCCCGCGATCGCGCGCCCGTCCGGCGCGTCGTCCGCCTCGCCGAGCTGGCCGCGCATCTGCTCCAGCAGCCGGTCCACCGTCTCGGGCGCCCGCAGGTCGCTCAGGATCCGCTCCAGCACCGGATCGTCGACCCGGTGCGCGGCAACCTTCTTCTCATGCGCCAGCCGGTACATGCCGCTGTCGTTGCGCACGTCCCACTCGCCGTGCCAGGGCCGGCCCTCGCCGTCGACCAGCAGCCCGGTCAGCAGGTAGGGGTGGTTGCTCTCGCGCGTGCGCCGCGTTCGGCCGCGCTCGATCTGCATCAGGATGAACTCGGCCTCGGCGTCGCTGATCAGGGCAGCGTGGGTGTCGCGCTTGATCAGCCACTCCGAGCGCGGACGGCGCTTCTGCCCGCCGATGTAGCCGCCTTGCGAGCTGCGTTCGGCGTGCGCGCCCACGCGCGAAATCCGTGGCGTCGCTGGAAAAAGTTCCCGAGGTCACGACGAAACCGCCGACGGCGCCGCTTGCGGCCATCACCCCGAACAGTTCACGAACGACCTCGACCCCGACCTTCAGTGCCTTCCATTGCTTGCACTGCACGAGAAACTTTTCGTTCCCCTTGCGCAGCACCAGATCCACGCCGCCGTCAGCCCCGCCACGCCCGGTCTCGGCCACGCCATAGCCGCGCTGCCGGAACGCCTCTCCGACCAGACGCTCGAAATCCTGCCAGGTCATGGCATCGAGCGTGGCGGCGGACGGGGCGGTGGCGACACGCCTGGCCAGATCACGGCCTTGCCGGCGCTTGAACATCGACATGGCCGCGGCGAGCACGCAAAGTGCCGGCACGAGGTACTGGCCGAACGTTGCCATGGCTGCGATCAGTGCGTGGAGCATCACGGGGCCAAGCTGCTTCGCGGCGTCGGCGCCCGGCTGCACCGCGGGAGGCCTGGCCAGCGCGTGCTAGATGGCATCGCTCGGCAACGCGGCGATGACCAATGCCCAGGATGGCAGGGCGGCCAGCACTTCGACGACTTTCCCGAGTTCGCTCTTGCCCCGACGTCCCATGCCTTGCTTTGAATGTTTTGCAGGAGTTGCTTGATCTTATTCGACAAGGTTGCTGTACCCGCAAGGATGTGTCGACAGATCCCGACCTTCGTCGCATTCACGGAAGCCCAGGCAGGCAACAGGGCAACATCGAGCCGATCTTGACAGTTATGCCACTAGGTGGCATAGTTTTGTATGCGCCGCGTTTTCAAGACTCGTCACTTCGCGCGATGGTCGCGCAAAGCTGTGCTGACGGACGCGGCGTTGTGCCAAGCCGTGGATGAGATGTCGAACGGCTTGATCGATGCCGATTTGGGTGGCAACGTGCTCAAGAAACGTGTCGCGATGCCTGGGCGGGGCAAGAGCGCGGGCGCACGCGTCCTGGTCGCCACGCGCAAGGCTGACCGATGGTTCTTCGTGTTCGGGTTCGAGAAGAACGAGCGCGCGAGCGTTTCGCCAAGCGAGCTTGAGGCGCTGCAAGAACAGGCGCGTGCGTTGTTGGCCCTGTCGGGTGTGCAGTTGGACGCCGCAGTGGAGCACGGAGCGTTACAGGAGGTCTGCCATGACGGCCAAGCAGAAGGCGAAAAGTCGCATCCTTGAGGCGGTCCACGAGACGGCGCAGGATCTGCATCGTCTCGGGTTCATCGACAAGCGCAAGCAACGCAAGTTCGATGCGCTGTGCCTCGAGCCCATTCCCAGCTATGACGCCGAGCAGATTCGCGCGCTGCGAGAGCGGGTCCAACTCAGTCAGGCCGTGCTGGCTTCGGTGCTCAACACAAGCGCCTCGGCGGTGCGCAAGTGGGAAATCGGCGAGAAGCGCCCGAGCGGACCGTCGCTCAAACTGCTCAACCTTCTGGATCGCAAAGGGCTCGAGGCCGTACTCTAAGCTCGCCACGCACAACATCCGCGATGTCGGTCGCGGAGAATTTCGGTGGCAGACCCTGGAGGTCCTGATTCCAGCCCAATTCCTGGAGCGCTATCCATGAGTACCTTCACGATTCGACTGCCGGACGACACGGCCGAGCGCTTGAAGACCCTGGCTCGCTCGCGCAAGCTGAGCGTGAGCAAGCTCATCGAGGAACTGAGCATCCAGGCCATCACGGCTGCCGATGGGGACGTGCGCTTCAAGGCCTTGGCCGCACGCGGTGACGCTGGCCAGGCCCTGTCCATTCTGGACAGGCTGGATGCGAACGGAACCGCAAGCCGGTGAGGGCAGGCCGAATCTCAGCGGTCCCGTGTTCGGCGTGGCTTTACGGCGACTTCCACCGTCCAGCGTGGCACGTGACGCGCTAACTCGCGGCGAGAGTGTGCAAATCTAGGGACGCCAGTTTCAAGGCCCGAGTGGTTCACGCCACTCGGGCTTTTTGGCGTCTGGGGCGCGCGGACGGCGCGTGAAGGTCGCGCGGGATGAAGTCTCGTCGCCGCCGGGTAGGCTGTTGCTCGAGCCCAGGCGGGGCCATGCCGTGGCGCGCGGACAGCGCAGTGGGGTGGACCCACGGTGGTGTGCTCAGGCAGGTTCGAGTTCGAGGTGCACGCGCTGCCCCAATGCCGCGGCGATGTTCACCAAGGCGTCGAGCGAGAAGCGTGACAGGCGACCGCGTAGCAGATCGTTCATGCGCGGCTGCGTGATGCCGCAACGTTGCGCGGCATCCGACTGGGTCCATCCGTGGCTGGCCACGATCTGTGCAATGGCCCGCATGAGATCGCTGCGGGCGCGCAGGTTGGCGGCCTGCTCGGGCGTGTCCGCAATGGCGTCCCAGACGCTCTTGTAGGTATCCGATTGCACGCTCATGGTGTTCTCCCGGTGATGTCCCGAAAACGCTTGCGAGCCAACGCGACGTCCTCCCTGGAGGTCTCCAGTTGGAAGCCGGCATCCTGTCGGGCCTCGTCTGGAAATGCGCGCAGGGCCTTGAGCGAATCGCCCAGGAAGCGAAGGGGCTTCGTGGTTTCGATCATATCAAAACGGATATATTCCGTCGTGTTGTGGGCTTGTGCTCAGCGGGCCGAGTACGGGCTCTTCCTCGATCATCCGGACGCACGTGCACGAGCCCGATGGCTGGAGCGCTACCCATGAGCACACCCACGATTCGACTGCCGGATGACACGGCCGAACGCTTGAAGAACCTGGCACGCTCGCGCAAGCTGAGCGTGAACAATCTCATCGAGGAACTGAGCATCCAGGCCATCACGGCCGCCGATGTGGAAGTTCGCTTCAAGGCCTTGGCCGCACGCGGTGACGCAGGCCAGGCCCTGACCATTCTGGATAGGCTGGATGCAAAGGGAACCGCGCGCCGGTGAGGGCAGGCCGAAGGTCAGCGACCCCGTGTCAGGCGTGCGTGGCTTCACGGCGACTTCCCCCGTCCAGCGTGGCCCGTGACGCGCCAAGTCGTGGCGAGAGAGCGCAAATCTGGGGGACGCCAGGATCGAAGCCCGGGTGCTTCACGCCGCTCGGGTTTTTTGGCGTCTGGGACGGGCAGGTGCTGCTGGCGCGAAGCTCAAGCGACGGAGCCGTGGCCTGCCGATGCCGAATCAATGGCGGCGGGTGCCGCGCAGACAGGGCGGCGCAAGCCAACGGCTCGCCGGATGCCTTGCATGCGTGCTTGGGCAATGCGGCGAACGCGCTCTTCGCCCTGTTCCAGGACAGCCTCGATGCGTTGGGGATGCTCCAGGTAATCCCGGTACAGACTCCTGGGGCCGGCCAGGTGGCGCTCGATGGTGCCGACCAGGATGTCCTTCATCTCGCCCCACCCGATGCCGGCCTCGTAGCGGCGCATCATCGACGCGATCTCGTCCGCTTCGGCGAAGCCGCGGTAGAGCTCGAACAGCGTGCATGAGCGCCAGTCCTTCGGTTCTCCCGGAGCGAGGGAGCTGGTCTTGATCTTGCGGATGGATCGGCGCAATTCGTCGACCGGGCAGAAGATCGGAATGGTGTTGCCGTAGCTCTTGCTCATCTTCCGGCCGTCCAGTCCCGGAAGGCTTTGCGCGTCGCCGACCATCGCGCGGGGAAGACGAAACCGCACCCCGTAGCGGGCGTTGAAGGAGCCCGCGATGTCGCGTGTGATTTCCACATGCTGCACCTGATCCTTGCCCACGGGAACGAAGTCCGCGTCGAACAGCAGGATGTCGGCCGCCATCAGCGCCGGGTAGGAGAACAGGCCGAGCGACACGTCGGTGTCCGGGTCCGCGCCGCCGGTCGTGTTGCGCTCGCGCAGGGCCTTGTAGGCGTGCGCGCGGTTCAGCAATCCCTTCGGAGTGACGCAGCTGAGCATCCAGTGCAGCTCGGCGATTTCCGGAACGCGGGACTGACGATAGAACAGGACCTGCTGCGGGTCGAGGCCGAGCGCGAGCCATGCCGCGGCGATTTCCAGCGTGAAACGCTGGACGTGCTCGGCGTCGTGGCACTTAACCAGCGCGTGAAGGTCGGAGATGAAGTAGTAGCAGTTCCGGCCGTCCTCGGCGCTCATGGCGACCGCAGGCTTGATCATGCCGATGTAGTTGCCGAGGTGAGGCGTGCCGGACGGCGTGATGCCGGTGAGGACGGTTTTCAGTTCCATTTTTCGACCCTCGCAATGAATATCCAAGTGCTCGGGATGCCCGAAATCTCGCGGCTCGACACAAGCTCCAGCCCGTTGCTGGAAAGCGCTGCCTCGTAAGCGGTGCGCGGATGCAATTCGACATTCATCAGTGCGTGAATCAACGTAAAGCCATTGATGAATATCGGCGTGCTCGATCCGATGTGCTCATCGGGTTGTAATGTGTCGACCACGATGATGTGCTGCGATGATGGAAAGAATTTCTGCAACCAGGCTGGAAAATCAGCGCATGCCAGATGCCCAAGGATGTCATGCATCATCAACGAGCAGATCACGCAGTCAACATCAGGGTATGGGTGCGGAAGTCGAAAAATGTCCTGGGAAATGAACGTAAGTCGCGAGCTGACGTTTTCACGTTCGGCCTTCGCAGATGCAAGCTCTATCGACTCGGCATCCAGATCCATTCCGATGCCTCGAAGGCCAGGGTGGTCCTTTGCAAGCGAAAATAGCCGATGCCCATCGCCGCAACCAAGATCCGCCACGCACTGGGCGCCGAGTTTGGTGAATTCTGACTGGAAAATTGGATCAATAAATCGCTCGTTGCACAGGCGTGAACCGCGTGATACCGAATAACCGTCGCGAAGCGTTCTCCAGTCTGGTGGCTCCGCGCTGAGCATGTCGGAACCCGCTGTGCGAATGAGCCTGCCGTAGCCGTCCATTGCCCAAACGAAGAAACCGATATTTTCCAGGAAATTGATGCCGCGCGCAGAAAGAGAAAATGAATCTGTAGTGCGCTCGAGTCGAATGATGTCCCAATCGAGTAGATGACGAGACACGGCTTGAGTGCGGTGTATGTTGAGATTATGTTGCGCGCAGAGCATGTCCAAGTGCACGCCACCCGGAGCGGACAGTGCATCCAGGACCCCGACATCGTGCAATCCCAATAGAACGTTGGCTGCCAAGACATCATTGAAAGCAGGTGCTGCGCTTCCCGTATGCATTTCTCAATCCTCTCCAAGGCAGGTTTTCGGTTCCGCGCGCAACGCATCGCCCGGGTTCACGCGGCCAAAAGCTACTTGGAGACACGCGATCGTTCAGAAGTTCCATGGCGATCGTGGGGGCACTGTCCAGCGGCACGAAAGGCCGACACGGCGGTGCTCTTGGCGGCGTTCTTCGGGACTGATGCGCAGAGTTGGATGAATCTGCAGGCTCACTACGACACGAAGTTGGGCAGGGAGCGCATCGGGAACGAGTTCCTGGCCGAGATCCGGCGCCATGCTGCGCCGGCGTGAGCCGGGATTCACGCCTGAGGGTTTTGTCGTTTCCGCACCGCCTTCAGCGGTAGTACGACCTCCCAGCCCACTCCCCGCGCCAACTCGTGGCGAGTCTGTGCAAATCTAGGGGACGCCAGTTTCAAGGCCCGAGTGGTTCACGCCACTCGGGCTTTTTGGCGTCTGGGGGGCGCATGGGACGCGGCGCACCTGTGGGCAATGCCCTGCAAAGCCTGATTCCCCGGCAGGTCATGATGTTGGTGAATGGCTGCAAGGATGCCGGAACCGGCTTGACCTCATGACGAGGCTGCGGCCGCTTCCTGGAGCATGCATCATGGCGCGACGCGCGTTGGCCCTGGTGGGCGACAGCACCTCGCATGGCGGGGTCGTGCTGGAGGGCGCCGACACCGACACCCTGAGCGGCCGCGCCATCGCCTGCGTGGGACACAGGGTGTCGTGCCCGAAGTGCAAGGGCGACTTCCCCATCGTTCCGGACGGATCGGGAGGCCATGTGCTGCCGTGGATCGGAGGTCTCACCGTGGCGGTGGAGGGCATGCAGACCGCCTGCGGAGCCACGCTGATCGCCTCCCAACAGGCATTCGTGGTCGATGAGGCGCCGCCAGCGCCGGCGCAGCCCGAAGCGCCGAGGGCGCCGCCACCATCGGGCACGGGGCTTTGCCTGGAGTGCCTGCGACATGCGGCCATCCACGGCGCGGTGAGCGTGTTGCGGAGTGAGGCATGAAGTCCGACGACACCGGCGCCGTCGAGGCGTGCCTGGTCGATGCACGCCGAGCCGGTTGGCCGTCGGCGCGCCTGTACGCGCTGCTCGATCTCCTGCTTCCCGCGCATGAAGGCTTGGCCCCGATGCTGGAGCGCGGCGCGGGCAGGGTGGCCTTGTTCGACCAGACCGTGGATGCCGAGGTGGCCGATGGTGGCCCCTGGCTGGTGGAACTCGACGCCGCCAACGCGGAACTGGTCAGCGGCCTGCTCGCGCTGGGGCGGGATCCGCAGGGTGTGGTGTGGCTGATCAGCGAGCGCGACCCACCGGGTCTGGCGCAGGCCTTGCGCGAGCGCCTGAACGTGCGCCTGCGGGGCATCGGCGTGGCGCTGCTGCGCTTTTACGACCCCACGCTGCTGCAGGGGATCCTGGCCTTGTTGTCACCGAGCCAGCGAGCGAGCTTCGTCGCCCCGGCGGTGCAGTGGCTGATCGAGCGGGATGGACAACTCGTGCAGCTCAGCCCGGAGAAGCTCCGTGCTTGAGCTCGCCGCCGGCCAGAGGCAGGCATTGCAGGGCCTGAACGAGACCAGCTTTGTCGAGCGCGTGCGCCTTGAGTTGCTGGGCGACCGGCCGGAGCTGGGCGCCCAGCCCGATCTGGCCCAGCGCATGCTGCGCGCGCTGCGGGTGGCGCAGCACTGGGGAGTCGACGACAAGCTGATGGGTGAGTTCGTGCGCCTGGAGGCTGCGGCGCCGGGCTTTCATGCGCAACCGGCGGTGAAGGCGTGGATCACGCGCCCGGGGCGCAGTGCGTCGCAACGGTTTGCCGACTACCTGTGCCTCGTGCGCTGGCGGGGCAGGGCCCAAGGCGCGAACAAGGAGTGAAGCATGGCCGCATTCGCGATCCCGTTGATCGAGTCGGCCGTGGCGGCACTGGGCGGCTGGCTCGTGCGAGCGGCAGCGGTGGCCGCAGGGGCAGGCCTGGCACAGATGGCCAGCACGAAGAAGGATGACACCCGGGCGCGCACGTCCGTGCAGGAACTGACTCGCGACGACAGACCCTGCAAGGATTGCCCTCCCGGGGCCGGCTTTCGAGGGCGAGCGACGCACTCCATGAATCCGCCCCCGCGGAAGTACCAGGGCCGGGTCACCGGCTGGCCCTACTGCGTCGAGCAGGGGTGGAGCGAGGAGTGGAAGTGGGATGGAACGTGGTTCGATGCCTTTGTCAGCGATCCGTGCCTGATCCAGGAGGCCAAGGGAAATTACGACCAGTTCTTCCAGCCCTGGGCCAACAACAGGTTCAAGGGGTTTCGAAAAATGGAAGAGGAAATCAAGGGCCGTGGCGCGATCGCCAAGGCCAACCCGCCGACACGTGTGAGGTACTACTTCCAGGGACCCCGAACGCTCCAGGAGATGCGCAAGGTTTTGCTGAAAAGTGGAGTTGAGTTTGAATTTCTTCCGTGAGGAGGTTCGTGTGTACACCAAAATCAGCGCCGAGTTTCGAGATCCTTCTTTGGGAATCCGAGATTTCGAGTGGATTCTGCGGAAGCAATCCAAGGTGGTCGAAGTTCTTGAGCGCCACTATCCGGAGCTCGACAGAGCGAGCTGGCGCTTGCCGGGCGACACCGAGCAAATGGCCAGACTGTTCCCGGTGTTCGATGCGAGCGGGCCGTCCCGGATCGGGCTTGCAGCTCTGGAACAGGAGTTCAAGGGAGAGCGGGATCGAAGCTATGTGGCGATGTGGGACGGCCAGGAGCAGCCGCCGCTCAGCGTGGGCATGGCTTGCCACATCGGGCCCCCCGAGCTTGCACATACCCTGAACATCGAGTTGTATGGCCGCTCGGCGCATCGACGCGGAACTGTTGGTCGATGTTCTGCGTCCGGTCGTGGCACAGTTCGACCCGGTCTGGGTTGAGGTTTATCCCCCCGAGTACTCGGAGCGGCAGGTGTTCCCCGACAAGCCCGGCGTTGGCTGGATGTTGTACTTGCCGAGGGAGATCATCGCGCAGCAGGTTCCCGAGGCCGCGGCGCTGGTGCCGATGGCCGGGCGCGACGGAAGGCGCCGGGGGACGGTGGTGCTCAGCGTGGTGGACGAAGTGTTCGACGGTCAAAACCCGCGGCACATCGAGGCGGCGGCGAACATCGACATTCGCATGGTCGACCAGGACCTGATGCCTTGCTACTCGGATCTGTGGCCGGCGACCTGAGGCTGGCGGCGCTTGACGTTCGGTTCGCCGCGCCTTCATCGGTCGAGGCATCCAGCCGCTGGCTCGCCATGCGCAGGAGTTCCTGACGGCGCCCTTCGCGGTTGCCGTGGCGGCTTCGACGGCAGTGTCGCCACCAGCGGGCGCTACACCCTGACTCGTGGCGAGCGTGTGCAAATCCAGGGGATGCCAGGATCGAAGCCCGAGTGGTTCACGCTACTCGGGCTTTTGGGCTTCTGGGGCGCGCGGACGACGCACGCGGCTCCCGCGCGATGGAGTCTCCTTGCCGCAGGGCAGCCTGTTGCTCGAGCTCACGCTGCCGCCTTCGGCCACTTGCGCCAGGGAAGCGGCCGCCGGGCCACGCGCTCGCCACGGTCAAGACCATGCGGTGGACTCTAGTAACGCGGCGCGTTAACATGAGGCGTGATCAAGACCTTCCGTTGCCGGGACACGCAGGCCCTGTTCGAGGGACGGCGTGTGGCGAGGTTCGCCAACATCGAGCGTATCGCGATGCGCAAGCTTCAGCAGATCCACGCGGCGAGCCAACTGGAATTCCTCAGGATCCCGCCGAACAACAAGCTCGAGGCCCTCAAGGGCGATCGGCGCGGCCAGTTCAGCATCCGCGTCAACGATCAGTGGCGCATCTGCTTCCGTTTCGCAGAGGGCCAAGCGTCCGAGGTCGAGATCATCGACTACCACTGAATACAGCAGGAGAGGACCATGCCACGTGAAGTCCCATTGTCGACCCCCGGAGAGATCCTGGTCGAGGAATGGCTCGCGCCGATGGGGCTGAGTCAGTACGCGCTGGCCAAGGCCATCGGTGTGCCGCCGCGGCGCATCAACGAGATCGTCAAGGGACAGCGCGCGATCACGGCCGACACGGCAGTCCGCCTGGCGGCGTTCTTCGGGACCGACGCACAGAGTTGGATGAACCTGCAGACCCATTACGACACGGAGTTGGCCAAGGAGCGCATCGGTGCCGAGTTCCTGGCCGAAATCCGGCGGCATGCCGTGCCGGCGTGAGTCGGGATTCATGCCTGAGGGTCTTGTCGTTTCGGCACCGCCTTCAGCGGCAGCGCGACTTCCCAGCCCGCTCGCTGCACCAACTCGTGGCGCGAGGCTGCAAATCCAGGGGAGGCCAGGATCGAAGCCCGAGTGGTTCACGCCACTCGGGCTTTTTGGCGTCTGGGGGCTTTGTTGGCAGCTCCTGCGTATAGGTAACGTATGTGGTACCGTTGGGTATGCTGAGTCTGCGCGAGTACCTGGAAGAGGACGGTAGCAGCCCGTTCGGGGACTGGTTCACGCGCCTGGATGCCGCGGTTGCCGCGAAGGTCACGGTCGTGCTCGGGCGAATCGGGCAGGGCAATCTGTCCAACGTCAAGGGCGTCGGCGAAGGCGTGCTGGAGCTTCGGCTGAACTTTGGCCCGGGCTATCGGGTGTACTTCGGGCGCGAAGGCGACGTCGTGGTCGTTCTGCTGGGTGGCGGGACGAAGAGGCGGCAGCAGCGGGACATCGAGGCCGCGAAGGCGTGCTGGACAGCGTACAAGCGGCGCAAGCGAACGGGGAGATGAACCATGGCTCTGACACGAGACTTCAAGCAAACGGTGCTGGCGCGCGTGCAAGCCGATCCGGGATTCCGCGACGCCCTGCTCAAGGAGGCCATCGAAGCCATGCTGAGTGGCGACGTGGACAGCGGACGCGCGATCCTGCGCGACTACATCAAGGCCACCGTGGGCTTCGAACGACTCGGCGCCGAGATCGGTTCGTCGCCGAAGAGCCTGATTCGCATGTTCGGCCCCTCGGGCAACCCGCAGGCGCGCAATCTGTTCAACGTCATCGGCCATCTTCAACGCCATGCGGGACTGACCCTGCACGTGACCGCACAGCCCGATCATTCAGCAGGCTGATCCGAGGCGTCCCGAGGTAGGGGACGCCAAGATCGAAGCCCGAGTTCCTTCTTTGGGAATCCGAGATTTCGAGCGGATTCTGCGCAAGCAATCCAAGGTGGTCGAAGTTCTTGAGCGCCACTATCCGGAGCTCGACAGAGCGAGCTGGCGCTTGCCGGGCGACACCGAGCAAATGGCCAGACTGTTCCCGGTGTTCGATGCGAGCGGCCCGTCCCGGATCGGGCTTGCAGCTCTGGAACAGGAGTTCAAGGGAGAGCGGGATCGAAGCTATGTGGCGATGTGGGACGGCCAGGAGCAGCCGCCGCTCAGCGCGGGCATGGCTTGCCACATCGGGCCCCCCGAGCCTGCACATACCCTGAACATCGAGTTGTATGGCCGCTCGGCGCTCATCGACGCGGAACTGTTGGTCGATGTTCTGCGTCCGGTCGTGGCACAGTTCGACCCGGTCTAGGTTGAGGTTTATCCCCCCGAGTACTCGGAGCGGCAGGTGTTCCCCGACAAGCCCGGAGTGGCCTGGATGCTGTACCTGCCGCTGGAGATCACCGCGCAGCAGGTTCCCGAGGCCGCGGCGCTGGTGCCGATGGCCGGGCGCGACGGAAGGCGCCGGGGTACGGTGGTGCTCAGCGTGATTGGCGAGGCCTTCGACGGCGACAACCCACGGCACATCGAGGCGGCGGCCAACATCGACATCCGCATGGTCGACCAGGACCTGATGCCCTGCTACTCGGATCTGTGGCCGACGGCCTGAGGCTGGCGGGGCTTGACGGCGGCCTTCGCGGTGAACGTTGTGCGCCTGGAAATTCTGCTTTCCTCGGGGTTCCGCGGCAACTAGAGTACGGTCGTATGAACCGATCGACTCTTTCTTCCGTCGCGTTGCCAGGCGCCATGCGGGCGCGTGACATCGCACTGGTCCTGCTGGTCGTGACCATCTGGGGCTCGAATTTCGTGGTCATCAAGCTCGGGCTGCGCGGTATGCCGCCTCTGCTGTTCACGAGCCTGCGTTTCCTGTTCGCGGCCTTTCCCCTCGTGTTCCTGCGCAAGCGGCCGGCGATTCCGCTCGGGCTGCTGGTGGCCTGGGGCATGGCCCAGTTCGCCGTCCAGTTCGCCTTGCTGTTCGTCGGCATCAAGCTGGGCATGCCGGCCGGCCTGGCCTCGCTGGTGATTCAGTTGCAGGCTTTTTTCACCATCGGCCTGGCGTGGTGGATGCTCCATGAGCGTGTACGCATATTCCAGGTCGTCGGCGCGCTCGTGGCGCTGCTCGGCATGGCGGTGGTCGCGCTACATCTGGATCAGCCGTCCACGATGTACGGTCTGCTCATGGTGCTCGGCGCCGGGCTGTCCTGGGCGACGGCCAACATCCTGACCAAGCGCATCGGCCGGGTCGACCCCCTGGGGCTTGCCGCCTGGGGAAGCCTGGTCGCCGTGCCGCCGCTGGCGGCCTTGTCCCTGCTGATCGAGGGCCCCGGCACCGTCGTCGCGGCGCTGCGCGGCATGGACGGCTGGTCCTGGGCGACCGTGCTGTTCCAGTCCTACCCCAACACCCTGTTCGGCTTCGGCGTGTGGTCGATGCTGATGCGCAAGCACGCGGCCGCGGAACTGGCGCCCTTCACCCTGCTCGTGCCAGCCGTCGGCATGCTCTGCGCCGCCGTCGTTCTGGGCGAGCCCTTGCCGCCCTGGAAGATCGGCGCGGGGCTGCTGGTGCTGGCGGGGCTGGCGATCAACCAGATCGCGGTGCGCCTGCAGCTCTGGCAGCGCCGCCCGCTCGCCGCGCCGGCGGGCGGCACGCCACGGTCGCCCGCCCAGGAGCCATGATGAATCCACGAGTCGGCAGGGGGCCATCGCCCCGCCTTCGCCTGGCTGCGCTACTGGTCCCGCTCGCCTGCGCGGCGCCCGCGGCGCATGCCGCCGCAAGCTGGGTCAGGCATCCGGGGGATTTCTCCTCCAGCCCCCTGTGCAAGCCTCGGGAGGTGACCTTGTGGACCTGCACGGCCCGGCACAGGACCTACTCCCTGTGCGCGCAGGACGGCGCCCTGAGCGATCGGATCGCCATCCAGTACCGGGTGCGGGATCGACAGGGCAAGACGGTCTTTCGCTACCCCGAGCCCATGCGTGCGGCGAGCTCGGCCTTTGCCTACGAGGTCTCCGCGAACGGCGATGCGGAAGTCGAATTCACGATCGGCAAGACCACCTACTCGCTGGTCGACCCGCTGCGGGATGTCTCCTTCCTGTCCATCGTGAGGGGCGGAAGGGAGCGGAGCCATCGCACCTGTGATGAAGGCAATCAATCCTTGCAGCTCAACGACACCATGGCGCTGATGAAGGCGCTCAAGGTGCCGCCGCCGAGGTGAGCGGCCGTGCGTGTCGTCAGGCGCGCGGGCGAAACATCTGGAACATCTCGCCCAGCCGGGCATAGTCGCCCCGGTAGCCGGCGCGCAGGACCGGCTGCGCGGCCTGGGTGTCGAACACGCCCTGCTTGAGGAAGGCCTTGCGGATGTGCACGCCCACCACCTGGCCCAGCGCCAGCCAGTTGTCCAGGGGGTGGCCGTCGAGGTCGTGCAGGCGCACCACCTGCAACAGCCGGCATTCCAGCGCCGCCGGCGACTCGCCGACATGGGGCACCGACACCTTGCGCCCGGCCACCGGAGTGAGGCCCGCGAGCTCGAACTCGTCGACCTCGGGCGCGACCGGGGCGGAGCTCTGGTTCATCTTCTCGGCCAGATCGTAGGAGCACAGGTTCCAGACGAACTCCCCGGTCTGCTCCACATTGCGCAGCGTGTCCTTGCGGCCCTCGCTGCTGAAACCGATGACCGGCGGCGAGCCGGCGAAGGCTCCGAAAAAGCTGTAGGGCGCGAGGTTGAGCCGTCCGTCCGCGGAGCGCGTGGACATCCAGCCGATGACGCGTGGCGCAACGATGGCCTTGAAGGGGTCGTGCGCCAGCCCATGGCCGACGGCCGGATCGTAGAAATGCACCTCCGATCCGGGGCCCGGGGCTTGGGGTTCCGAGAGGGTGTTCATGGACCCGGATGGTAGTGTCCTGTCCCGCTCATGACTGTCATTTCGTTCGTGTGCCTGCGGGAGCGATCGGCGGCCGCTCCCCTCGACTTCCCTGCGGCAGGCCTGCTGAGCTGCCGGGGGGTTCCATGTCGTTCGGCCCGCCTCCGCCGGGGTTTCGCCAGCGTCCCTGCAAAAGATCAAGGAAATCAGAAGCCGATGGTGGTGGCATGGCGTCCAGTCCCTCGGGGAAGGAGATGCGACCATGCGAAATCAATTGCGGGAACGGGTGGCGATATCGGGTGTCGGCTGCTCGCGATTCGGCGACTTGCTCACCACGCCCGAGCTTCAGGGAATGAGCATCCAGGAACTGACCGCGCGCGCGGTCCGTGACGCGCTGGACGACGCCGGCATGACCGGACAGGACGTGGACGCGGTGTTCGCCGGCAACGCCATGACCCACAGTTCGCAACTGCCGGGGACCTATTCCCAGCTGTCCAAATGGACCGGCACCCAGTTCAAGGCCGGGGTGCATTTCGAGGCCCAGTGCTCCACGACCAATGTGGGTGCGGCCATGGCGGCGATGGCCATCGCCGCGGGTGTCTACGACACCGTCCTGGTCTACGGCCTGGAGACCACGCGGACCAAGGTCCGGGGCTTCAGCCCCTACGAGCGCGAGCCCATCTCCCACCAGCAGACCTGGCTCTGGACGGACATGGCGGTCAACCAGGCCTATGGCGTGCCCCAGGGCTACGACATTTTCTCGACCTACAACGGGCTGGTCGCGCTGGGCTACTGTCGCAAGTACGGCATGTCCATCGAGGATTTCGATCGCGGCATGTTCGAACTCTGCCGCACGCGCCGCCTGCACGGCTCGATGAACCCGAAGGCCAACATCCAGGAGCGCCTCGAGGATCGCGCGGCCCGCGAGGGCTTCTCCGATCCCTACGCCTACTGGCAGTCGGGCACCCACAACCCCTTCGTGGCCTGGCCCTCGCGCCTGCTCAGCCTGGTGACGACGGCCGACGGTGCCTCGGCCATGGTGCTCACCCGGGCCGAGTTGGCCAGGGGTGCCCGCTCGGCTCCGGTGGAACTCAAGGGCTTCGGCATCAGCTACAGCGATCTTCCCTGGTACGGCGAGGACCCCACCTACTGGGAATTCGACAAGCGCGCCACCGATGCCGCCTTCGCCATGGCCGGAATCGGCGCCGCGGACATCGATTACCTGCACACCCACGACTGCTCGCACATCTCCAGCATCTGCACGGCGGAGATGATGGGCTACCTCGAACCCGGCAAGGGCCTCGCCGCCGCGCGCGACGGGCGCCTGCGCTTCGACGGCGACCGGCCCATGTCCACCCACGGGGGGCGCCATGCCTTCGGCCACGCCTGGGCCGCCAGCGCCGGCTCCGATACCTACGAGGCCGTGCTGCAGATGCGCGGCAAGGCGGGGGCGCGACAGATTCCGAAGCCCCCCGCAACCAGCGTCATTCATACCCACGGCTACGCCATGATCGGCACCGTGATCGTTCTCGGGAGCATGTGACATGCAAGACCTTGCCCAAGGACCCGGCGCCATCCGCGCCTACTACGAAGGACTGGCCGCGGGAAACGTTCTCGCCAGCGCGTGCAAGAGCTGCGGGCGCTACACCTTCCCGCCCACCGGCTGCTGCGAGCATTGCGGCAGCTGGGAGGTGGAGATCCACAAGCTCAGCGGCCGCGCCACGCTGCTGTACGCGTCCCACAACATCACCCCGGCCTGCCATCCGCGCTTCGAATCCATCGCCCCCTACGTCTACGGGCATCTGCGCCTGGAGGAGGGCCCTGTCGTGCAGGCCATCATCCTCGGCGTGCATGCGACGCCGCAGGAGTTGCAGCGCCTGTTCGATCGAGGCCCCGTGCCGGCCAGCGCCGAGGTGTTGACCATGGACGATCTGCCGGTGCTGGCCTTTCGCGTCGCCGCGCCTCAGATCGCCAGCGTGTAGCCCAGCGAGAAGGACGCGATGTTGAAGTTCCCCAGCCTGGGCCGATCGAAGGAGGTGTTCAGGCTGAGGCTGCTCCGCGGCCCCAGGCGCAGGCCCACACCCGCGCCCAGGCCCAGGGAGTTGTAGTGTCCCCCGGGCTGTGCCACCACGAAGCTGCCCAGGCCGGGGATGTCGCTGCCGCCGGACACCGGGTCCGAGCGGTAGCGAAGGTTGTGCGTGAGCCCGGCCGACAGGGACGCGGACCAGCTGCGGGTGATGCGGGCATCCAGGCCCACTCCCATCAGGGCGTCCAGGACGCTTTGCTGCACCCCGTTGAAGCGCAGGGGATAGGCCGCACCGGTCTCCGTGTAGCCGTCGATGCCCAGGCGGGCCAGGCGCAGCCCCAGGTAGGGGGTCAGCCGCAGGCGCCCGAACAGGGGCAGGGTGTAGGCGCTCATGAGCTGCAGGGCGTCGCCTCGCGAACCGGTCTGCCCGGAGGCGGCTTCGGAGTAGGCGCTGGCATAGCGGGCGATGTCCAGGGTCGATGCGTTCGTGGCCAGCGACGCGCTCAGGCCCAGACCGGTTCCGTCTTCATGCGCGTCCCACCTGAGAAGGGCGCCGAGCATGGGGTGCCTGGCGCCCACGCTCACGCCGTCCAGGCTGGCATGCCCCAGCGCTTCGTCGGCGAACAAGCCCACGCGCCAATGGCGGCCCAGGCCGACACCGAGCTGAACGCCGGCATCGCGGGTCCACGCACCGGCGCCCCGGGAGGAGCCGAGGGCCACGCCGGCGCAGACTCCGTGGGAGCCCAAGGCGCCGCAATCGGAGCCCAGGTCGGCGGAAAGACCCTGCATGGCCAGCGCGTCCATCGCGGAGACGCCCGCCGCCACCTGATCGATGGAGGACTGGGTCGCGCCCGGGTTGGGCGAGACGTTCAACTGTGCCTGGCCGTTGGCATAGGACAGCGCGTAGCCCAGCTGGCCGGGCGCGTTGCCGTTCAGTTGCACCGCGGACCAGCTCCCGCTCAGCGAGCCCGCGTCGAGCAGGGTGTAATGGCCGATGGTGTAGCTCCCCGAGCTCGGGCTCAGGCTCAAGGTGCCCGCCAGGGTGGCCTGGCCGCTGACGCTCAAGGGCGCGGTCGCACCCGCGGCGATGGCCTCGGTCAGGTTGGCGCCCGATGCCTGGGTGTAGCTGGCGACGGTGAGCGGCTGCGTGCCCGAGGCAAGCTGGATGGTGCCGTTGTTCACCAGGCCGCTCGAGGGGGCCAGGGTGCCCGCGCCGGTGAAGGCCAGGGTGGCGTTGGCGTCCACGAGCGTGGGGCCGGTATAGAGCTGGGCGTAGCTGAAGGTGATGGACCCCCCGCCCACCGAGTCCTTGATCTCCACGCTGCCGGGCGTGGATGCGTCGTAGAGCACGCTGGGGATGGTGATGGGCTCGCCCGCGGCATCCAGTACGAAGCCCGCCGGAATGGCCTGCAGGTTCTCCAGCCCGAGGCCGCTGGACTTGGTCGCGATGATCTGCGTGGTGGATTGCAGGAGCAGGGAGTAGTTCACCGTGTCGGGAGCCTGGCTTTGCGCGACGATGGTGCCGCCCATGATCAGCGAGTAGGGAGTCTGATCGCTGGAATCGATGGCGCTGCCGTGGAGCACGTAGTGAAGGCTGGAGCCGCTGTAGGTGAAGGACAGGGTCAGGCTGGAGTCCGGGCTCAGCGTGAACAGGGTCGCTCCGCTGGCATCGGGAGCGGCCAGCGACAGGGTCAGGGGTTGCTGGGCCAGGCTCGCCGTTCCGCTGGGGTAGGAAAGGCTCAGGCTGCCCGCGGCGGTCCTGGGCTGGAACAGACTGTCCTGGCCGACCATCGCGGAACTGTAGTTTCCGGTGGTCGTGACGCCCTGGTAGGCAAATTCGTTGCCCAGGGCCGAGTAGGCCCCGCTCGATACCCCATTGAACACGCTGGTTCCCCGGGATGCGATGTTGAACATCATGTAGGAACTGGCGCTTGCAAGGCCATCGGGCGCGGCGCCCCACATCAGGAGCGCGGCGATCGTGACGGCAAGGACTCTCGGGCGAAGGGGCATGGTCGGGCGGGCCATGGCGTGGCCAGGCGTTCGGGGAGTTGCCTGGCACTTTATGCAGCAAAACGAGCGAAAAGTAGTGCGTCCACCCGAGGTTCACGGGGTGCGAACGGACGCGTCGCAAAAAACTATCCCGCGAATCAGGCGCAGCTGAAGCGGGCGCCAGGGTGGAACTTCCGGGGGCAAGAATTGATACGGCGTTGAGGTCTTCGGACCTAGGCTTGCAGCAGGGATTGCGAAGGAGAAACCGTCATGGATCTTGGGTATCTGGGCATCGCCCTGGCCTGCTGGGCCGCCATGGTCTGGCTGGTACGCGGCTGCGAGAAGCTGCAGGGAGGACGCTGACATGAGCCTGCTCTATTGGGTGGGCGGGGCCATCACGCTGTTGCTGGTGATCTACCTGGCCTATGCGCTGGTGCGCGCGGAGGATTTCTGATGACTCCCGCGTTCTGGACCCTCGTGGGAGCCTTGTTCGTGGCGCTGCTGCTGGCGGGCAGGCCGCTGGGCCTGTACATGGCCGCGCTGGCCGAGGGGCGCATGCCCCGCGCACTGCTCGCGCTGGAGGCCCGCGTGCTGGGTCTGGCGGGCGCGCACCCTGACGGGGAAATGAGCTGGGGCGCCTATGCGCGCGCCTTGCTATTGTTCAATTTCCTGGGCGTGCTGGCGCTGTATGCCCTGCAGCGCCTGCAGGCGGTGCTGCCGCTCGACCCCCGGCAGCTCGGGGCGATCAGCCCCGGCTCCGCCTTCAACACCGCCATCAGCTTCGTCACCAACACCAACTGGCAGGGCTACGCGGGCGAGAGCACCATGGGCAACCTGGTGCAGATGGCGGGGCTGGCGGTGCAGAACTTCCTGTCGGCGGCCACCGGCATCGCGGTGGCCTTCGCGATGGTGCGGGGCTTCGCGCGGCGCAGCGCGTCGACCATCGGTAATTTCTGGGTCGACCTGCACCGCATCACGAGCTACGTGCTGCTGCCGCTGTCCGTCGTGTTCGCCATCGTGTTGGTGAGCCAGGGCGTGCCGCAGACCTTGCGCGCCGAACGCGCGGTCGACCTCATCGCCCCGGTCGGTTTCCAGGTGCCCGCGACCGATGCCCAGGGGCATCCCGTGGTCGACGCCAAGGGGCAGCCGGTGATGGCGGCCTCGCAGGCCGCGCGGCAGATCCTGCCGCTGGGTCCGGTGGCCTCGCAGGAGGCGATCAAGGAACTCGGGACCAACGGCGGCGGTTTCTACAACGCCAATTCGGCGCATCCCTACGAGAATCCGAACGCCCTGACCAACGGTCTGGAAATCTTCGCCCTGCTGTTGATCTCGGTGGCGCTGACCTTCACCTTCGGTCGCATGGTCGGCGACAAGCGCCAGGGCTGGGCATTGCTGGCGGCGATGGCCGTCATGCTCGGCGTGGCGATGGCGGCGGAGGCGCACTTCGAGCAGCAGGGCAACCCCGCGCTGGTCGCGTTGCACGTGGACCAGAAGGCCAGCGCCCTGCAATCGGGCGGCAACATGGAGGGCAAGGAGACGCGCTTCGGAATCGCCTCCACCGCGGTATTCACCGCCGCCGCCACCGGCACCTCCACGGGTGCGGTGAATTCAATGCTCGACTCCAATACTCCGCTCGGCGGCCTGGTTCCGATGCTGCTGATGCAACTCGGCGAGGTCGCTCCCGGGGGGACCGGCACCGGCCTGTACGGCATCCTGATGGTGGCGCTGATGGCGGTGTTCGTGGGCGGCCTGATGATCGGACGCACGCCCGAGTACCTGGGCAAGAAGATCGAGTCCTTCGAGATGAAGATGGTCTCGATGGGGCTGCTGATCTCCCCGCTGCTGGTGGTGATCGGCACGGCGGTCGCGTCGGTCAGCGCCGGCGGGCTGGCCGGGCTGGCCAACCCAGGCGCGCACGGCTTCTCGGAGATGCTCTACGCCTTCAGTTCGGCGTCCAACAACAACGGCAGCGCCTTCGCCGGCCTGAGCGCCAACACGCCTTTCTACAACCTGAGCCTGGGTCTGGCGATGTGGTTCGGTCGCTTCGTGTCCATCGTCGCGGCGCTGGCCATCGCTGGCTCGCTGGCGTCGAAGAAGCGCCTGGCCGCATCCAGCGGAACCATGCCCACGCACGGAGCGCTGTTCGTCAGCCTGCTGATCGGCACGGTGCTGCTGGTGGCCGCGCTCACCTTCCTGCCCGCGCTGGCCCTGGGCCCGATCGCCGAGCATCTGGCGCTGTGGGCCGGACATTGATTCGCGACGAAGGACGATGATGACGCACAAACGTCTTCCCCTATTCGATTCCGCGCTGATCGGGCCGGCGATCCTGGACTCCTTTCGCAAGCTCGACCCGCGGGTTCAGTTCCGCAACCCGGTGATGTTCGTGGTCTATGTCGGCAGTCTGCTGACCACCGGGCTGTGGCTGCAGGCGCTGCACGGAGGCGGCGAGGCGCCGAGCGGCTTCATCCTGGCCGTCACGGTGTGGCTGTGGTTCACCGTGCTGTTCGCCAATTTCGCGGAGGCGCTGGCCGAAGGCCGCAGCAAGGCGCAGGCGGCGAGCCTGCGCGGAACCCGCAGCGCGACCAAGGCGAAGAAGCTGAGCGCGTCTTCGGAGCGGCCGTCCGGTGCGCGGGGCGAGGCAGCCGAGCAGACGGGCCCTCGCTACGGCTCGCCGTGGACCCTGGTCGACGGCGACGACCTGCGCAAGGGCGACGTCGTGGTCGTGCTGGCCCACGAGGTGATTCCCTGCGACGGCGAGGTCATCGAGGGCGCGGCCACGGTCGACGAGAGCGCGATCACCGGCGAGTCGGCTCCGGTGATCCGCGAGTCGGGAGGCGACTTCTCGTCGGTCACGGGCGGCACCACGGTGCTGTCCGACTGGATCGTCGTGCGCTGCACGACCAACCCCGGCGACTCCTTCCTCGACCGCATGATCGCGCTGGTCGAGGGCGCCAAGCGCCGCAAGACCCCGAACGAGATCGCGCTGACCATCCTGCTGGTGGCCCTCACCGTGATCCTGCTGGCCGCCACCGTCACGCTGCTGCCGTACTCGATCTATTCGGTCAAGGCCGTGGGTGCCGGCCATCCGGTGAGCATCACCGTGCTGGTCGCCCTGCTGGTGTGCCTGATTCCGACCACCATCGGCGCGCTGCTGTCGGCCATCGGCGTGGCCGGCATGAGCCGCATGCTGGGCGCCAACGTGGTGGCCACCTCGGGACGCGCCGTCGAGGCCGCCGGCGACATCGACGTGCTGCTGCTGGACAAGACCGGAACCATCACCCTGGGCAATCGCCAGGCCAGCGCCTTCCTGCCGGTGGCGGGCGTGAGCGAGCGCGAGCTGGCCGACGCCGCGCAACTCGCGTCGCTGGCCGACGAGACCCCCGAGGGCCGCAGCGTCGTGGTGCTGGCCAAGCAGCGCTTCAACCTGCGCGAGCGCGACCTGGAGTCGCTGCATGCGAGCTTCGTGCCGTTCTCGGCGCAGACCCGCATGAGTGGCGTGGACATCGGCGGCCGGCCGATCCGCAAGGGCGCGGCGCAGGAGATCGCCGGCTTCGTGCGCGAGCGCGGCGGGGTGCTGCCCGAGGACCTGAAGGCCCTGGTCGAGGCCGCGTCGCGCCGCGGCAGCACGCCCCTGGTGGTGGCCGACGACCGGCGGGTGCTGGGCGTGATCGAGCTCAAGGACATCGTCAAGGACGGCATCAAGGAGCGCTTCGCCCAGTTGCGGCGCATGGGGATCCAGACCGTGATGATCACCGGGGACAACCGGCTCACCGCGGCGGCGATCGCCGCCGAGGCGGGCGTGGACGAGTACCAGGCCGAGGCCACGCCGGAGACCAAGCTGGCGCTGATCCGCAAGTACCAGGCGGAAGGGCGCCTGGTGGCCATGACGGGCGACGGCACCAACGACGCGCCGGCGCTGGCGCAGGCCGACGTGGCGGTGGCCATGAACAGCGGAACGCAGGCGGCGCGCGAGGCGGGAAACATGGTCGACCTCGACTCCAACCCCACCAAGCTGATCGAGGTGGTGGAAATCGGCAAGCAGATGCTCATGACCCGCGGCGCGCTGACCACCTTCAGCATCGCCAACGACGTCGCGAAGTACTTCGCGATCATTCCGGCGATTTTCATCGGCACCTACCCGCAGCTGGGCGCGCTCAACGTGATGCACCTGGCGACCCCGGACTCGGCGATTCTCTCGGCGGTGATTTTCAACGCCCTGATCATCGTGTTCCTGATCCCGCTGGCGCTCAAGGGCGTTCGCTTCCGTGCGCTGTCGGCCTCGGTGCTGTTGCGCAACAACCTTCTGATCTACGGCGTGGGCGGGCTCATCCTTCCGTTTTTCGGCATCAAGGCGATCGACCTGCTGCTGAACGCGCTTCACCTGGTTTGACCCGGAGACTGCCATGCTGCGCATGTTGCGACCCGCGATCGTCCTGTTCGCAGGCTTCACCTTGCTGACCGGCCTGATCTATCCCTTGCTGGTGACCGGAGTGGCCGGGGCACTGTTCCCGTGGCAGGCCGGGGGCTCGGTGCTGGCGTTGCGGGGCAAGCCCGTCGGCTCGAGCCTGATCGGCCAGTCCTTCACCGCCCCCGGGTACTTCTGGGGACGACCCTCGGCGACCTTGCCGCAGCCCTACAACGGCCTGGCCTCCGGCGGCTCCAACCTGGGCCCGAGCAATCCCGCGGAACTCGCCGCGGTGAAGGCCGAGGTCGAGGCCCTGCGCGCCGCCGATCCGGCCGACGCGAAGCGCGCGGTTCCGGTCGACCTGGCGACCGCCTCGGGCTCCGGACTCGACCCCGACATCAGCCTGGCCGCGGCGCAGTACCAGGTGGCGCGGGTCGCGCAGGCTCGCCATCTGTCGCCCCAGCAGGTGCGCCGGATGGTGGAAAGCCATGCCCGGCGGCCCTGGCTGGGGCTGTTCGGCGAGCCGCGGGTCAATGTGCTGGAGCTGAACCTGGCGCTCGACGGGGTCGTGCCGACGCGGCTTCGCTGAGCACGCCCAGGCACAATGCGTGCCGGGGGACGCTCCCCGGGCGCGCGGCGCGGCCGGCAGGACCCCAGCCCATCCGATGACCGACGACGACCGCCCCGATCCGGACGCCCTGCTGCGCGAAGTCGAGCAGCAGGAGCAGCAGGCGCTGAGAGGCAAGCTGAAGATCTTCTTCGGCGCCTCTCCGGGCGTGGGCAAGACCTACGCGATGCTGGCGGCGGCGCAGCAACTGCGCGCCAAGAGCGTCGACGTGGTGTGCGGAGTGGTCGAGACCCACGGCCGCCAGGAGACCCAGCGCCTGCTGGAGGGGCTGGAAGTCCTGCCGCGCATGCAACTTGGGCCGGCGACGCGCAGGGTCGCCGAGTTCGACCTCGCCGGCGCGCTGCGCCGCCGTCCGGGCGTGCTGCTGGTCGACGAACTCGCCCACAGCAATGCCCCGGGCAGCCGCCACCCCAAGCGCTGGCAGGACGTGGAGGAGCTGCTGGCCGCCGGCATCGACGTGTACACGACACTCAACGTCCAGCACCTGGAGAGTGTGAGCCACATCGTGGCCAGCATCGCCGAGGTGCCGGTGCGCGAGACCGTGCCGGACAGCCTGCTCCAGGAAGCGGCCGAGGTCGTGCTGGTCGACCTGCCGCCCGACGAATTGCTGCAGCGCCTGCGCGAAGGCAAGGTCTACGTCGCCGGGCAGGCGGCGCGCGCGCTGAAGCATTTTTTCCGCAAGGGCAACCTGCTGGCGCTGCGCCAGCTCGCGCTGCGCCTGACCGCCGAGCGCGTCGACAGCCAGATGCGCAGCTACCGCAGCACCCAGGTGGGCGGCGCGGTGTGGAGCGCTTCCGAAGCCCTGCTCGTCTGCGTGGGGCCCGACAACGGGCCGGGCCTGGTACGCGCCGCCGCGCGCCTGGCCGAGGCGCTGCACGCGCGCTGGCATGTGGTCTACGCCGAGACGCCCCCGCTGCAGAAGCTTCCCGAGGCGCGGCGCTCGGCCATCCTCGGGCTGCTCCAGCTCGGCCGCGACCTCGGCGCGCACACCGCGGTGCTGGCGGGGCAGCAGGCTGCCGCCGAGGTGCTGGCCTATGCGCGCACGCACAACCTCAACCGCGTGCTCATGGCGCGCCATCGCGGTCGCCGCTGGTGGCGCGAACTCGTGCAGGGCTCCTTCGCGCGTGCGCTGGGCAGGCTCGCGCCGGACCTCGACCTGATCCTGCTCGCGCCGGAGTCCGATGCCAAGGCGGCGTCCGCGGGCGCGGCGGGCGCTTCGGCCGAGTCGCCGCCCCTGCCATGGCGGGACTATGCCTGGGCGCTGGCCGGCAGCGCGGCGGTGACCCTGCTGGCCAGCCCGCTGCTCGGCTACTTCGAATTGTCGAACATGGTCATGCTGTTCCTGGCCGGGGTGGTGCTCACCGCCTGGCGCCTGGGACGCGGGCCGGCGGTGCTGGCGGCCTTCGTCAACGTGCTGGCCTTCGACTTCTTCTACGTGCCGCCGCGCTTTTCCTTCGGCGTCAGCGACGTGCAGTACGTGTTCACCTTCAGCGTCATGCTCGGGGTGGGCCTGCTCATCGGCCATCTCACCTCCGGCCTGCGCTACCAGGCGCGGGTGGCCAATCTGCGCGAAAGCCGCGCGCGCGACCTGTACGCCCTGTCGCGCGACCTGTCGGGCGCGCTCACCGTGGAACAGGTGGTGGACTTCGGCCTGCAATATGTCCGCAACGGCTTTCGCGCGCGCGCCGCGCTGCTGCTGCTGGACAACGACGAGCGCCTGCACGAGGCCGACGCGCCCGATCCTGGCGGGCGCATCGAGGACATCGATACCGACCTGGCGCGTTGGTGCCTGGACCATGAGGAAGCCGCCGGCATCGGCACCAATACCTTGCCCGCGCTGGCGCTGCTGTACCTGCCGCTGAAGGCCCCGATGCGCGTACGGGGGGTGCTGGTCGTGGCCCCCGGGGTGCGGCGCAACGTGCTGGTTCCCGAGCAACGACGGCTGCTCGACACCATCGCCACGCAGATCGCCATCGCGCTGGAGCGGGTGCACTTCGTCGAGGTGGCGCAGGAGACCCTGGTCGCGATGGAGGCCGAGCGCCTGCGCAACTCGGTGCTGTCGGCCCTGTCGCACGACCTGCGCACTCCGCTGACCTCGCTGATCGGCGCCACCGACGTGCTGCGCATGCGCGCGGCCGGCGAGGCGCCGGCGCTGCAGCAGCAGGTGGCGGCCATCGGCCTGCAGTCCCGCCGCGTGGCCAAGATGGTGGAGGACATGCTGGAGATGGCTCGGCTGCAGGCGGGCAGGGTGACCTTGCGCAAGGGCTGGCACTCGATGGAGGAACTGGTGGGCAGCGCGCTGCGCCTGCTCGACGAGGAACAGTTGGCGCAGCATCCGCTGAGCCTGGAGTTTCCGGGCGATCTGCCGCTGATCCAGGTCGACGCGCAATTGCTGGAGCGGGTGTTGGTGAACCTGTTCGACAATGCCTTGAAATACACGCCGCCCGGCACGCGCATCGGGGTCGACGCGCGACCGGCGGGGCGTTTCCTGCGGGTGGCGGTGTGGGACGAGGGGCCCGGCCTGCCGCGCGGGCGCGAGCATGATCTGTTCGACAAGTTCGCGCGCGGCCAGCCGGAATCACCCGTTCCGGGAGTCGGCCTGGGGCTGGCGATCTGCCGCGCGGTGATCGAGGCGCATGGCGGAAGCATCCGCGCGGCCAACCGCCCGGAGGGCGGAGCCGAAGTGGCTTTCGAGCTGCCGTTGCAGGCCCCGCCGGCGCTGGCCGGCGAGGCCGCGGAGGACATCCGGGATGACCAGCCAGCCGCTGATCCTGCTGCTTGAGGACGAGGCCGAGA
The DNA here is from genome assembly GCA_021846965.1 of Pseudomonadota bacterium. Lineage (GTDB taxonomy): Bacteria > Pseudomonadota > Gammaproteobacteria > Burkholderiales > Burkholderiaceae_C > Thiomonas_A. The sequence goes on from JAJZWA010000004.1 coordinate 74,715, forward strand.
TCCGGCGCTTCGTGCGCTCGGCGCTGGAGGCCGAGGGCTATCGCGTGCACGAGGCCGAGCAGTGCGCGCGAGGGCTTCTCGATGCCGCTGCGCGCCGGCCCGATCTGGTGCTGCTGGACCTCGGACTGCCCGATGCCGACGGCATGGTGTTCCTGCGCGACTTCCGCGCCTGGAGTCATGCGCCGGTGATCGTGCTGTCGGCACGCAAGGAGGAAGACGCCAAGGTGCGCGCGCTCGACCAGGGGGCCGACGACTACCTGACCAAGCCTTTCGGGGTGGCCGAACTGCTGGCGCGGGTGCGGGCCGCGCTGCGCCGGCGCACGACCGGCGAGCATGGCAGCGTGCTGCGTTTCGGCGACGTGGTGATCGACATGGCCAAGCGATCGGTGGAAAAGGGCGGAGCCGCCGTGCACCTGACCCTGATGGAGTACCGGCTCCTCGAACTGCTGGCGCAGCACGCGGGTTCGCTGCTCACCCACCGGCGCCTGCTGCAGGCGCTCTGGGGCCCGCATGCGCTGGACAACGAGCACTACGTGCGGGTGTACATGGGGCGCCTGCGCCACAAGCTGGAGGACCAGCCCGCGCGGCCCCGGCACCTGCTCACGGAAAGCGGCGCGGGCTACCGCCTGGTGCCGTGAAGCCTGCGCGCGCGCCGGAGATAATGGACCATGCACATCCTCGCCGTCGCCGGCAGCCTGCGGGCCGCCTCGATCAACGCCGCGTTCTGTCGTGCCGCCTCTCGGCTGGCGCCGGCCGACGCGCCGATCGCCGTGTACGACGGCCTGGGGGAACTGCCCTTGTTCAACCCGGACCGCGAAACCGATGCCCCCGCGCCGGTGCGGCGGTGGTGGCGCGCCGTCGGGGACGCCGATGCCCTGCTGATCGCCAGCCCCGAGTACGCCCACGGCGTGTCCGGGGTGATGAAGAACGCGCTGGACTGGCTGGTCGGCCAGGAATCCTTCGTGGGCAAGCCGGTGGCCCTGGTCAACACCTCGCCGCGGGCGCATCACGCCCACGACGCGCTGCTCGAGATCCTGCGCACCATGTCGGCCGACGTGGTGGAGGGCGCGTCATCGAGCGTCGCCCTGCTCGGCGTGTGCACCGGCGAGGCCGAGATCCTGGCCAGCGCGCCGGTTTGCGCCGGCATCCGCCAGGTGGTCGCGTCCGTGCGTGCGCATCTGCTCGACCCGCGGGCCCCGGCGCCGCGCATGGGGCTTTGACAGGTCGCGCAGAGCCAGGGGTGTCACGGCAGTTGCGGTGGGTCAAGCCCCACCGGGCCGCTGTGCTTCTACAGTGATCCCCAGGGTCCGCGGGCCGGTGCGCCGAGGCTTCGCGGGCCGCATCGGGAGATCGCGTCATGCAGGCAATTCGTGTGTTGCTGGCGGCCCTGGGCTGCGCCGCGTTCGCGCTGGCCCACGCGGCCGCGCCGACCTTCACGGAAGGCAAGGACATCTTCATCGAGACCGGGGTGGAGGCGCCGGATCGCTCGCCGACCTGGTATGCCTCGATGGTCAACCGGCCCTATGCGCCGACCTTCGAGATGCTGGCCACGCAGGGCACGCAGGGGCGTTACTACCCCTACACCTACCCGGTGACCCTGAAAGACCTGATCCGCTTCCACGGCCACGATTGCGAGGGGACGGTGCACGTGGCCAACGCCGCCTGGGTGGCCTTCAGGATTCTGTTCCCCGACGGCATCATCGATCGCAGCGTGTTGTGGGGCATCAGCGGCGACTCGCCCTGCTGGTCGGACGGCGTGGCCTTCCTCACGGGGGCCCGGTTGCAGTACGGCAACCTCGGCTTTTTCCGCGACAAGCGCTACAGCCACGCCATTGTCCTGTACCGCGACGATACCAAGGTCGCCGTGCTCGCCACCTGGAAGGAAGGCATCAACAACATTCCCGGCGAGCCGGTGATGCTGCCGGGCCGGATCCAGTGGAAGCCCAAGGTGAGCATGCGCGAGATCGAAGCCTTGAAGGCCGTGGTGAAGTCGGCCGGCGGCGAGCCCACGCCCTACCAGGTCGACCAGATGCGCTACCAGCAATGGGAGCAGGTCAACGACATCCTGGACCACCCGCTCACGGACAGCTACAGCGCCCGGATCCTTCCCGATTTCCAGTGGGCGCAATGGGTCGATCCGGCCAGGACGGTGCAGCACACCATCACGCGCAGCGACGTGCGCCTGAAGAACTACCCCTATCGCAAGCGCCCCGTGGACAGCGGGCCATGAGCCGGTGGGGTGCCGACGGGCGGGGGGCCGTAGGCATCCATGCACCGGGCCCAGCCATAGTCGTAGGCATCCTGCGGGCTGAGGGCCGCGGTGAAGGCGTGCATCGCGGTGGCGCGGATGATGCGCCCCTCGCGTCCCTCGGGAATGGGATGCAGGGTGTTCATCTGCTGCAGCCACACCCGTGCGGCCGAGCGAAGCTCGAAGCGGTTCATGATGCCCGCGGTCGAGGGCCGTGCCTGGAAGGCGCTGGCGCCCAGCTCGCCGATCGAGCGGCAGGCCTGCTGCACGCGCACTGCGTCGAGGTAGGGACCCGCCAGCGCCGTGCCGGGGGCGAGCAGGGCGCTGGCCGCCAGCACGATCGCCGTCAGCCTCGGGAACAGGGCGCCTTGCAGGGCCAGGAGCCTCGCGGGCCACTCGGCCTGAAGCGGTGTCGGCAGGCGTGTGGGCTGCGGGAAGGAGCGGAGCCTGGGCATGGGGAACGAGCTCGAAGCTGCGGTTCCCCATTGTGCGATGCCAGCGCGGGCCCGCGAGCCCTCGTGCACACAGTGGCCGTGAAGCGCGCATCAGGCACCGATGAGGTGCCGATGAGCCGACGATCCGGCTCAGCCGACCTTGGCCGCCAGCGCCGCCAGGGCCTTGAGCTGGGTGGAGATGAACTCGCGCGTGGCGGGGTCGCTGAGCTCCAGAGTGTCGGCATGGACCTTGGTCGCCGCCTGGCCCACCATGACCTCGGGCTTGTTGAGCACATGCGCGTCCAGGAACACCAGGCTCTGGCGCAGGTGGTATTGGGCGCGGGCACCGCCCAGCAGGCCCGGCGAGGCGGTCTGGATCGCCACGGCCTTGCCGGCGAAGGGCTGAGGCGTCAGGCGCGACAGCCAGTCGATGGCATTCTTGAGCGCTCCGGGCACCGAGTAGTTGTACTCGGGCGTGACGATGATCACCCCGTCGGCCGCGCGGATCTGCTCGGCCATCGCCACCACCGGGGCGGGAAAGCCGCCGGCCTGCACGTCGGCGTCGTAATGGGGGAACTCGCCCACCGAGCCGAGCCCCGCGATGGACACCCCTGCCGGCGCCAGCGCCGGCAGGGCGCGCGCGATGGCGGCATTCAGCGAGCCCTTGCGCAGGCTGCCGAGCATGGTGACGAAATGAAGCTTCCTGGATTCGCTCATCGTGGGATTCCCCTGTTGTTGGTCCCGGTATTTCAGCAGATCGCGGGAATCCGCGCCGGGCGCTGCGCGGGCGCAATCCGCGCGGCTCAGTCGGGAAGGTAGGGGGAAAGCTCCAGCAGCCGCCAGCGCTGGCGCAGCGCGGCCGGTCGGTGGACCACGCGATCCACGTGCAGCAGCACCCCGCGCTCGGCACCGCCCAGTGCCGCCGCATGCTCCGGGCCCAGCACTTCGGCGCGGCCGGCCACGTGCACCAGGTCCCCGGTCTCGAAGTCCGGGAACACCAGGCCGGCGCGGGGCTCCAGCAGCAGGTTGCCGAGGGTGTTGAAGTAGCGGTTGCCGGGAAAGTCCGCCCAGGCCAGGCGCTGTCCGGTGGCGTCCACCTGCACGAAGCCTGGCCTGCCTCCGCGGTGCGAGGCGTCGGCCCCGCCGCCTGCCTGCCCCTGCAGGGCCTGCGAGGCGATGAACAGGGTGTCGGCACGGCGCACCAGCTCGGCCGCTTCCCCCTGCAGCCGCGAGGCGGGCACCGGGGCGCGTGGCTCGCTGCCGGGAAGCTCCAGCCGCGGCTCGCGCAGCTGAATGTAGCGTGGGCAGTTGCCGAAGCTCTGCTCGACCTCCACGCTGAAGCCCGCGGCATCGAGATCGATCACGCGGCCGTTGACCCGGTTGCGCCGGCGCGTGCCGAGCTCGATGCCCAGCATGCCCACGCAGGCACCCAGGCGCAGGCTCGCGCCCAGCGGATCCTGCGGATGCGGCAGCGCCTGTACACGAAGGGTGCGCGCGTCGCGGGCCTGCACGAAGCCGGGCCGGCCTTCCAGCAGCCCGCACCAGGGCTGTCCCTCGGCGTCGGCGGCGCCGACGACGAGGAAGGGCAACTGGGCGAAGAAGGCCTGATGCGCCGGGGCCATGCTTTGCTGCACGATGCGAGCGCCGTGAAGGGCCAGCTGTTCAAGCGAGCCGGCCTGCTGCTGCAAGGCCAGTTCGCCAGCGTGGAACACACCTTGGCCAGGGGAGCTTTGCGGCATGGCGGGAGTCCAGGTTCAGCCAAGCCGGGAGGCCGGCATGGCGATGAAGCCGGGCAGGGCCTGCACCCGCGCCAGCCAGGCGCGCAGTCGCGGATAGGGTTCGAGCGAGATGTCGCCCTCCGGGGCATGCGCGGTGTAGGCGTACATGGCCAGGTCGGCGATGGTGGGGGTGGCGCCGGCGAGGAAGCCCTCGCCCTCGAGCAGCTCGTCCATGCGCGTGAACAAGGCCTGTGCGGTCGCGATCGCCTCGGCAGGATCGGTCGCGCGCCGGAACACCCGGACCGCGCGGGCACGCGCCGCTCCGAAGGCCAGGGGTCCGGCGGCCAGAGAGAGCCAGCGCTGCACCCGCGCCGCGCCGACGGGGTCGCGCGGCAGCCAGGACCCATCGTCGTAGCGCAGGGCCAGGTACACCAGGATGGCGTTGGAATCGCTCACCACGGTGCCCGAGTCATCGATCACCGGCACCTGCCCGAAGGGATTGAGTGCCAGGAAGGCCGGCTGGCGCTGCTCGCCGGAGGGCAGGTCGATCTCACGGATTTCATGAGGCAGGCCGAGCATGCGCAGCAGCAGTTCGACGCGGTGGCAATGCCCGGAAAGACGATAGCGGTACAGCACGATGGGTTTTGCGAGGGACATGGCGGGGCTCCAGCTGCAGGGTGGGTGGATCCAAGGCTTGTGCCGAGCATTGTGGCCCCGAAGGATCGTGCAATAAAGGGTCATGAATGCAATTGACTACGCCATAAAGCGGCGTAATCATCCGGGGGAGCTTGGATTTCACGGGGACGCCATTCATGGACAAATTGCGGGCGATGCGCGGCTTCGTCGCCATTGCCGACCACGGCAGTCTCAGCGCCGCCGCGCACGCGCAGGGCGGGTCGCTATCGGCCACCGTGCGCCTGCTGGCGGCGCTGGAGGATCAACTCGGCGTGCGACTGTTCAACCGCACCACCCGGCGGTTGTCGCTCACCGAGGATGGCCGCCTGTACCTCGAGCGGGCGCGGCGCATCCTGGCCGACCTGGACGAGGCCGATCGCATGGTGGGTGCCGGGCGCGCCGAGCCCGCGGGGGTGTTGGGCATCACGGCCCCGGTGCTGTTCGGGCAGTATCACGTGGCTCCCGCGGTGGCGCGGTTCCTGCAGCGCTATCCGCGCGTGCAGGTGCGACTGGTGCTGCTCGATCGCGTGGTCAACCTGGTCGAGGAAGGGCTCGACGTGGGTATTCGCATCGGGCATCTGCAGGATTCCTCCCTCGTCGCGCTGCGCGTGGGAGAGATCCGCCGGGTGGTGGTGGCCAGCCCCGAGCTGCTGCAGCGTTGCGGCACGCCGAGCCATCCCCGCGAGCTGGCCGATCTGCCCTGCCTGCGCTTCGACAGCGCCGAGGCAGGTGTCTGGAGTTTTCGCGACCGGGCGCAGGGCACCGAGTTCAAGGTCCCGGTGCAGGGCGCCCTGCAATGCAACCTGGCCGCGCCGGTCCTGCACGCCTGCGCGCAGGGCCTGGGCTTTTGCCGGGTGCTGTCCTACCAGGCCGCGCCCTGGCTGGAGCAGGGGCGTCTGCGCATCGTGCTGGAGGACTTCGAGGTGGAGCCCTGGCCGGTCAGCCTCACCTACCCCAGCGCGCGCTGGCTGTCGGCACGCACGCGCGCCTTCCTCGATGCCATGTCCGAGGAATTGCGCGACGCTTTGTGAACAATGTCGCCGCAAAGCGCGACTACGGGCTTTCTCGCAAGGCAGGGCCGGGCGTCGGATGTATCCTTGGGCACCCCCTGCGTGCCTTCGCGCCGGCCCGGATCGGCGCGCGGCACGCAGTTCACGCCACGGTCCGGTCCGTCGGCGCCAACCTTTTCACACTAGCGAGACCCATGCTCCAAAAACTTCGCATCGGACCGCGGCTCACCCTGGCCTTCGCAATACTCGTTCTCCTGTTGTTGGCGACCAGCGCCTTCGGGGTCATGCAGCTCTCGCGCATCGACGCCACGCTCAAGGACATCATCACCGTGCGCGTGGCGGCCGAGCGAGCCGCCAACACCGCGTTCAGCAATTTCCAGGGCACCACCCGCGTGACCCTGGTCTGCCTGCTGCAATACAACTGCGCGGAAAACAATGTCAAGCAGATCCACGCCAACCAGAAATCGACCAACGTCGCAGTGACCCAGCTGTCGCATATGGTGCTGGATCCGAAGGCGGCGGCCGACGTCCACGCCCTGCAGACCGCGCTGCATGCCAGCCGCGGGGCCGAGCTGGCCGTGCTGGCCAAGATGAACGCCGGGGACTTCGCCGGCGCCACGCAGGCCTACCTGCAGCAGTCGCTGCCCAGGATCGGCGCGCTGCAGGGCGCGATGGAAAAGCTGCTCGCCGACCAGAAGGCGGACATCGACGCCATGTACGCGGCCAGCCAGGCCAACTACCACGCCACGGTCAAGCTCAGCATCGGCGCCGGGGTGCTGGGGGTGGTGGTGGCCGTGGTGCTGGCGCTGCTGATCACCCGCTCCATCGCGAGCCCGCTGGGCGAGGCGGTGAAGGTCGCGCAGGCCGTGGCCGGAGGGGACCTGACGGTGCGGGTCGATTCCAGCGCGCGTGACGAGACCGGTGCGCTGCTGCGGGCCATGCAGGAGATGGTCGATCGCCTGGGCACGGTGATCGGCTCGGTACGTCAGTCGGCCTCGCAATTGCTGGCCGCCTCGGCGCAGGTGTCCTCCACCTCGCAGAGCCTGTCGCAGTCGGCATCCGAACAGGCGGCCTCGGTCGAGGAGACCTCGGCGACCCTGGAGCAGGCGAGCGCGTCCATCCGCCAGAACGCCGACAACGCGCGCCTGACCGACACCACGGCCCAGCAGGCCGCCAGGCAGGCGCAGGAAGGGGGCGCGGCGGTGCAAGGCACCGTGAGCGCCATGCAGTCCATCGCCGAGCGCATTTCCATCGTCGACGACATCGCCTACCAGACCAATATGCTGGCGCTGAACGCGGCCATCGAGGCCGCCCGCGCCGGCGAGCATGGCAAGGGCTTCGCCGTGGTCGCCGCCGAGGTGCGCAAGCTGGCCGAGAAGAGCCAGGCGGCGGCGCGGGAGATCAGCGACCTGGCCTCCTCCTCGGTGAAACAGGCCGACCGCGCCGGCAAGCTGCTGGCCGAGGTGCTGCCGGCGATCGGCAAGACCTCCGACCTGGTGCAGGAGATCAACGCCGCCTCCGAGGAGCAGGCCACGAGCATCCAGCAGATCAACCAGGCGGTGGCCCAGCTCTCGGCCGTGACCCAGCAGAACGCCTCGGCCTCCGAGGAACTCGCCGCCAGCGCCGAGGAGATGAACGGCCAGGCCGCCGCGCTGCAGGACTCGGCCGCGCAGTTCCGCATGCCCGGCGACGAGGCGCAGGAGGCCTCGCTCGCGCATGCGGGCGCAGCGCAGGCCGAGACGCGAAGCCGCGCAGAGCCCATGCCGGTGCCCGAGCTCGCGCCGGCGGCGCCCGCGCAAGGCGACGGTTTCGTGAAATTCTGAGTCCCGCGACGGGCCGGCCCGAAGGCGCCGGCCCCGGCGCCCGGATCCCGCGGGGCAGGACACTAGCCCGGGCGTGTCGCCGAAGGGCGCAGTTGTTCCAGCAATTCGCGGGTGGTGGCGGTCTCGCCCAGGCGCGGGAAGATGCGCTGCACGCTGTTGGCGTGCGCCTCCCCGCTGAGATCGGTCATCGCGTCCACGGCGAGCGCGACGTTGAAGCCCAGCTCGTGCGCCTGGCGCGCGGTGGACTCGACGCCGATGCTGGTGGCGATGCCGCACAGCACCACCTGGGTGACGCCCCAGCGACGCAGGTACTCCTCGAGGTCGGTGCCGGTGAAGGCTCCCCAGGTGCGCTTGGTCACCAGGTGGTCGCCCGCCTGGGCGCCCAGCTCGGGCAGCAGGGTGGACCAGTTGGGATCCTGCGACGCCGCCCGACGCGGCTGCTCGCAGCGGCCGGGGGCGGTGCCGGCGACATTGACCAGCACCACGGGCAAGCCGCGGCCCCGGAAGGCGTTGGCGAGGCGCGCTGCCTGCGCCACCACCGCCGGGACCGGGTGGGCGGTGGGCAACACGGCAACTCCCTGCTGCAGGTCGATGACGATCAGTGCGGTCTTGGGGTCGAGGGGGCTCAGGCTCATCGATGCGAATGCGAGGATGGTGGCCAGAGTGTAGTCGCTCGACCCCGTGGGGGCGTCGGCCGCTGGGGCGGCCGCGGGCTCACTGGAAGGAATACAGGTACTCGGCGTACACCGCGTTGACCGAGACCGTCGGGTTCTGCTCATTCCAGGGCAGCACGCTGGTGGGCGTGTAGCCCATCATCTGCGCCAGGTACATGTAGTCGTTCACGTCGTAGCGGGCGTACATGTAGCCGAAGTGCAGGGCGCTTTGCGGGTTGAGCTTGTACTTGGCGGCCAGATCCAGGCGCGTGATCTTGGTCTTCAGGTCCGGCACGTTGCCGCAGGTGTAGCCGCTGGTGCTGGGCGTGGCGCAGCTCAGCGCCGTGGCGGCGGCCTTGCTGCCGCTGCCCGGAACGACGGCCGTGTTCTCGTTGTTCGTGTCCTCCGAGTACGAGAGGCTCGCCATCAGGCTGAGCTTGTCGTCCATCAGCCCGGCCTGCTTGAAGGCCGCTCCCAGGGTGAGCGCCTGATCGCGCAGCCCGGTCACCCAGTTGAAGCCGGCGCCGCTGGCGGCGGACACGCCGTCGGTGGCCTGGCGCTGCCAGGTGGCGAACACGCTGGCGCTGCGCTGGTTGCCCAGCTGATAGTCGCCTTCCAGGTCGACGGTGGCGTCGTGGCCGCTTTGCCGGCCCAGCACCGAGTCGCCGTACTGGTCGTTGCCCACGGCCCCGTCGAGACTCATGGTGAACTCGCTGTTGACCATCCAGTTCACCCCGAAGTGCCCCTGCAGCTGCCTGCGCGAGGCATCGAAGAAGGCCACCCAGCCGGGCATGTCGGCCTCACCGCTGTTCATGTCGGTGATCGGGTTGTAATAGCTGGTGTTGAGGGTCGCCTTGCGGTTGGCCCATTTCACGCCCGCGAGGAAGTTCAGGCTGCCGTGGGGGCGCAGGTAGTAGTCCAGCTTGACGGTGTTTTCCCGGCTCTGGGGCACCGCTGCGCAACCCGTGGGCGACACCCCGGTGCCGGTGTACAGATCGTTGGGCGTCACCAGGTTGGCCGTGTAGGCGTTGCTGTCGCACCAGCGCTCCACGCGTTCGTTCTGCAGGGCCAGGTGCAGGCGCTGGCCGGGCAGGAAGCGCCAGTCGCCGCCCAGCTTGGTCTGCAGGTGGCTGTTGCTCATCGGAATGTTGTACACGCTGAACCAGTCGGTCCCGGGGCCGCTGTCGGGGGCCTCGAAGTTGTACAGGTACGAGGCCGTCTGGTTGTCGCGCTTGCTGTAGATCATGCCCGCCGACAAGGTCATGGTCTTCGTGGTCTGGTGGGTCAGGCTCCAGTTGGCGTGCTGCGTGACCACCAGTCCGTCCAGCGAGCCCACGGGCAGTCCGCCGAGGCTGGTCGGGCCGGTCCCGATCTGCGCCGGCTCGTAGGCGTAGGACATGTTCTGGGTATTGCGCCCGTAGGAATAGCCGGCGACCAGCAAAGTCTTCGGATTGAAGTGGTAGCCGCCGCTGAACTGCAGTTCATTGTCGGTGTTGCTCGGCGGCGTGGATTCGACGTCCAGCGGGTAGGTGCTGCCGACCACGGCCCCGGTGGTGACGTTGTTGCGGTAGGGGTTGGGAAACCACACGCCGTTGTAGTCGTCGTGGAACATCGAGCCGTAGTAGGCACCGGTGAAGAATCCTTTCTCACCCGCCCAGTTCAGGGCCAGCTGGAAGTTGTTGGTCTTGTACTGGGTCGGATAGGGCAGACCGAGGGTCTTCTGCCCGCCGAGATTCGACGTGAACCGGGTTCCCGACTGGGTGATGATGCCGCCGGTCAGTGAATCGACCATGGCCGAGGCCAGGATGGCGCCGGTCTCGCGGATGCTGGTCCAGTGGAAGGTCAGGTCCCATCCCAACTTCAGCTGGTGGCTGGCGTCGAGCCGGGTGGTGTTGCGCTGCACGTACAGGTGGTCGGTGTGGAAGAACTGCTGCTGGTCGGCCGTCAGGCCCTGCGTGCCGGTTCCGGCGGTGCTGATGTAGCCGAAGGTGGACGGCAGGGTGTACACGTTGCCGCCGGGGTTGCCGAGCAGTGGGGTCTGGAAGCTGCCCGGGGCCGTGGTCAGCGAATCGCCGCCGTAGTTGCGCAACTGGTCGAAGCTCAGGCCCAGGCTCCAGCTGCCCTGGTTGGCGATCCCGCCGGACACCGAGCGCGAGGTCGTGCCCAGCTTGCTTCCCTGCACGAACCAGGTGTTCGCTCCGGGTTGCTGGCCGTAGCCGTCGCCTCCACGCAGATCGAAGCCGCCCAGCAGGGTCGGGCCCGAGTTCTCCAGTCCGTTGTATTGCCCGAACAGGTCCGAGCTCTGGTTGAGGTAGATGCCGCCGATGTCGAGGGTGTTGGTCGGCTTGATCAACTTGTCGAGGGCTCCGTCGGCCATGGCCGACGGGGCGACCGACGCTACGGCAAGGGTGGCTAGGGCGGCGCGCAGGGCGATGGTGATGGGCCTGGCGCGCAGCACGGTCTTGCGATGTGTCATCTCGTGCTCCTTGTCTGGATCTCTAGCGCTGCAGGTAGGCGCCGGCGGGGTTGTTCGAACCGTGGACCATGATGTGGCAGTTCATGCAGCCCTCGCCCACGCCTCCTGCTGCCGGGCTACCCGGGATGGCGCTGAATCCGGTTGCGGTCGACGGGCCGGCGACGCCGGGGCCGAACATGTTCTTGCTCTGGTGCGGGCCGTCATGGCATTCCTGGCACAGGAAGGGCGGACGAGCCTTGAGCAGGGGCGCGATGTTCGAGCCGTGCGGGTTGTGGCAGTTGGTGCACTTCTCGGTGACCGGCTCGTGTTCCCACAGGAAGGGGCCGCGCTTGTCGGCGTGGCAGGTCCAGCAGGTCTCGTTGATGGTCGCCTTCTTCATCAGGAAGGGGCCGACCGAGCCGTGCGGATTGTGGCAATCCGAGCACATCATCTTGCCCTCGGGCACAGGGTGGTGCGACAGCTTCATGAAGTCCGCGCGCCGGTCCTTGTGGCAGGTGTAGCAGACGGTCTGCTGCAGCCCCTTGGTGCGCACGGGATCGACCGCGGCGTGCACCTTGTGGCAGTCGTTGCAGGCCAGGCCGTTGACCTGGTGCGGGCTGCCCTCCCAGTGCGTGCGCTGGGTGCCGGAGTGGCAGGCCAGGCAGGCTTCGGCGCGGTTCGCGGCGCTGGACTCGGAGTAGGGCCCGGTGCGGTTGAACACCACGTCAGGCGGCGCGATCTTCCCGTTGACCGGCCCGCGCAGGTGCGCCAGGCTGGGGCCGTGGCAGCTCTCGCAGGTGGGGGTGCGCGGGTCTCCCGTGACCCCCATGGGGGTCTGGAAGAAGGCCAGCACCGGCTTGGACTCGTTCTCGTCGTGGCAGCGCGTGCACTTGGCGTCCTGCGCCAGGTGCTCCCTGGAACTCTGCGCGGCCGATACGGACTCTTGCTGCGGGGCGCCCAGCGCCGGCAGCCGGATGGGGTCGGCGGCATGCGCCGCGACGGCCCAGCTGCCGAGCAGGATCGCGGCAGCCACGATGACTTTCTGGGTGATCTGCACCTTGTGCTCCCTAGGAACGGAAGAGGGGATGGCGGACTCGGGCCTACTTCTTCAGGCTCAGGATCCAGTCGGCGATCTGATCGAGTTCGGCCTGGCTCAGCGTCGGGTTGGGCGGCATCGGGGTTCCCTGGACTCCGGCGTGCACGTCCTGGTCGAGCGCCTTCTCGGCCTTGTCCTCGCCCATGGCGGCGAACTTGGCGGACAGGTCGGTGAAGCTCGGCCCGACCTTGGTGCCTTCGATGGCGTGGCAGGTGAAGCAGGCGTGTTGCTGGACCAGCGCCTTGCCAGCGGCGATGTCGGCCTTCTCCGCGGCATGCGCCGCGGGCACGGCAAGGGCGAAGGCGGTGGCGACGGCGGCGAGACGGTGCAGCTTGAGGGCTTTCATGATGGGGATCCGAAGCAAGAGGATGCGTAGGGGGCAGCGCCAGGCGCCACCGGTGGTTCATGGCGTCCATTCTTCTTGGGGATAACCCGTGGGCGCCATCGGCGCAGGCCCAAAATGCCCATCGGAAAATTCCGACCCCGCATCGGAATCACGGCGGCGGCGCGCAGGCTCGCGCCGAGCGCGGCAGCGCTGCGGAACTTCGGCGGGGTCAGGGGCGCGCGAGGCGCGCCGTCAGTCCATGGTGGCGTCGGCCAGCCCGTGCTGCAGCGCGTAGCGCACGAGGTCGACGTCGCGTTCCACACCCATCTTCTCGAGGATGTGCGACTTGTGGGTGCTGATGGTCTTGACGCTCAGGCTCAGTTCGCTGGCGATGTCGGTCAGGCTGCGCCCGTCGACGATGCGCTGGAAGATCTCGAACTCCCGATTCGACAGCAGGGTGTGCGCCGGCACGTCGCGCGGGCGGGACACGTCCGCGGCCAGCAGCTCCGCCAGCTTGGCGCTGACGTACACCCCGCCCCGGGCCACCTTGCGCATCGCCGCCAGCAGCACGTCGCCGTCGACCTCCTTGGTGAGATAGCCCGAGGCGCCGGCGCGCATCGCGCGCACCGCGTACTGCTCCTCCTGGTGCATGGTGAACACCAGGATGGGAAGCTGCGGCCGCTCGGCCTTGACCAGGCGGATCAGGTCCAGCCCGTTGCGCCCCGGCATCGACAGATCCAGGATCAGCAGGCCCCAATCGCGCCGGCGCACCAGTTCGAGAAGGTCGTGGCCATTGCCCGCCTCCGCCGCGCAGCGCAGGTCCTCGGTGTCTTCCAGGATGTTGCGCAGGCCATTGCGGATGATCGCGTGGTCGTCGGCCAGCAGGACTTCGATGCGGTTCATGTCGTCTCTCCCTCGGCTGCGTGCTCGTGCAGGGGCATGTCCAGCTCGATCTCGGTGCCGCCGCCCTGCGCGGCGCGGATATGCAGGCGGGCGCCCAGCGAGGTCGCGCGCTCGCGCATGCTGAGCAGCCCGACGCCCGAGCCGATGCGACCCGGGTCGATGCCCCGGCCGTTGTCGCGGATCCTCAGGCTCAGCCGGCCCTCGCGCTCGAACAACTCGATGCGCACCCGCGTGGCCTGGGCGTGGCGCGCGACATTGGTCAGCGACTCCTGCACGATGCGGAACAGGCCGGTCGACATCGCGTCTCCCCGCACATGCCCGGCCGCCGCGAGGTCCAGTTGCACCTCGATGGAGCTGCGTCGGCCGAATTCCTCCGCCAGCCAGCTCAGCGCCTCGCCGAAGCTGAGGTCGTCGAGCATGCGCGGGCGCAGCTCGGTGGAAATGCGCCGCACCGAGGCCATCGCCCCGTCCAGGAGCTGGCGCATGGACTCGAAGGTCTGCGGACTCAGGGCACGCCCGTCGCGCGAGCGCGCGATCAGGCGCGACAGGTCGAGCTTGACGCCCGTGAGCAACTGTCCGAGGTCATCGTGCAGTTCCCGCGAGATGCGCGCGCGCTCCTCTTCGCGTACCGATTGCTGCGCCGTGGACAGGCGTCGCAACTCGCGGTTCATCTGCTCCAGCTCCGCCTGGCGTCGTCGCCGCTCGGTGACGTCGCGCAGCACGGCCGTGAACTGCAGCGCGCCGTCGATGCGGGTCTGCGACACCGCCGATTCCACCGGGAACTCACTGCCGTCGGCGCGTCGGCCCAGCACCTCCCGGTTCGGCGCCATGTCCCGCGAGGCCACGGCGGATTGCGCGAAGGCATGCATGTGCCCGTTGTGCGCGCCTTGCAGGCGAGGGGGGATGAGCAGGTCCAGCGGCTGGCCCAGGGCCTCCTGGGCGGGGATCCCGAACATGCGCTCGGCGGCCGGGTTGAACAGGATGATGCGGTGCTTGGCGTCGACCGACACCATGGCATCCATGACCGAATCGATGGTGCGCCGGTAACGGTCGTCGGCCTCGCGCAGCGCCTGATCCAGTTTTTGCTCACGCTGCAACTCGTAGCCCAGCAGCAGCGCGGCCGTGCCCAGGAAGCCGCAGACCAGCAGCGCGCCCAGCGCGATCGGCGCGGCCAGTTCGCGCCACGACGCCAGGGTCTGCGCGCGGGTCTGCTCCACTCCCACCAGCAGCGGCTGACCGGGAACCCGGGACAGGCTCAGCAACTGATCGCCCTCGCCCCGCAGCACGTCGGCGCGCAACAGCGAGCCCGGCGGCGGAAGCTTCAACCCGGAGAGCTCCGGCGCCTGCTGGTCCAGCAGGGAATCGCGCCGCGGCAGGCTGGCCAGCAGCCGACCGTCGGCGAGGTACAGCGCGACCGGACGCCCGAAGTCCTGCAACACGTAGCGGAACAGCGATTCCAGCTGCCTGCGCGCGATGCCCGCCACCAGCACACCGCGCAGGGAACCGTCGGGGTTGCGCAGTGCGCAGGCCAGGTGCACGGTCCATGTGGCGCTGGCGCGGCTGCTCACCGGGCCGCCGAGATACAGGCCGCGCGCGCCCTCGCGCGCGAAGGCCCGGTAGTAGCCGCGATCGGCCACCGAGAGCGGCTGCGCCGGAAAGGCTCGGGTGCTGTTCACCACCTGGCCTTGAGGGTTCACGATGAACAGCGTGCCCGACTCGCCGAGCCCATGCGCATGCGCGGCCAGCAGCAGGTGTACGGGCAGGCTGTCCAGCCCGAGACGACCGATGAAGGAGGAGTCCAGCCGATCCGCGACCGTGCGCAGCGTGGCATCGCTGCGCGCGAAATTCTGTGCCGTCTGCCGTGCCAGCATGCGGGTCAGCATGTCGGTGCGTTGCTCGTCCCGGGCGAGCGCGCGCTCGCGCAGGCCCCACAGCAGGGCCAGCACGGACACCGAGACCGCCAGGATGGCCAGCACCGCGAACAGGGCGACCACGCGCGCGGGCTGAATTCGGATCGACATCTCGAGGGGGCACCGCCGCGGCGGCACCGGAAGGGCTTTCCCGCGCCGATGCTAGGAGCGGCAGGGGCCGGCCCGGCTTGCGCTCGATCAAGCCGGGGCGAGGTGCCGCGCGTGCCTTTGTCGTTTTTGGCGGAATGTGGATTTGCTTGATTCCGCGCAAAGGGGCCGCACGCTCGCGTGCCTATCGTTCAGCCTCGAAACCTCATGGGCGCCGGAGCCGGCGACCCCGGGTCGCTTCGAGATGCCTGTCATGAACGCCACCGCCGAGCACGAACTGCGAGCCACCGGGCTGAGCTGTCGCCGCGGGAATCGCGTCTTGTTCGAGGACCTCGGTTTCGAGCTCGGCCCGGGGCAGTGGCTGCATGTTCGCGGAGCCAACGGCTCGGGCAAGACCAGCCTGCTGCGGCTGCTGACCGGCCTGGCCCGCCCCGAGACCGGAATCGTCGCGTGGAATGGCGTCGAGCTTTCGCGCGCCGGAGAGGACTACCGTGCCGCGCTGGCCTACTTCGGGCATCGCCACGCCGTGAAGGATGATCTGAGCGCGCTGGAGAACCTGCGCCTGGGCGCCGCGCTCGACGGTCGTGCCCTCGACCCGCGCGCCGCCTGCGCCGCCCTGTGGCGCGTGGGACTGCGCGGGCGCGAATCCCTGCCCATGCGGGTGTTGTCCCAGGGCCAGCGCCGGCGAGCCCTGCTCGCGCGCGTGCTGGTGCGGGGCGCCAGCCTGTGGGTTCTTGACGAGCCCTTCGCCGCGCTGGACGCGGACGGCGTGGACATGGTGAGTTCGCTGGTGCAGGAGCATCTGCGCGGCGGTGGCAGCGCGGTGCTCACCAGCCACCAGCCGATCGCGCTGCCCGGGGGCTGCAGCCTGGAACTCGGCGCATGAAACCGATGAGCCCGACCATCCAGCGCGGCGCGTCGCCCCACGTGGTAATCGATGCCGTCGCAGCCGCCGCGCCCGTGGCGAGCACCAGCCCCCTGCTGGGCGTGCTGCGCCGCGAGCTGCTGCTGACCCTGCGCCGGCGCAGCGAGGTGGCCACCGTGCTGGTGTTCTTCGTCATGGTCGCCAGCCTGTTCCCGCTGGCCATCGGCCCGGAGCCGCAGCGCCTGCGGGTCATCGGCCCCGGCGTGCTATGGGTGGGCGCGCTGCTGTCGACCCTGCTCGGGCTGCCGCGCATGTTCGGCGACGACTTCGCCGACGGCACGCTGGAGCAGATGCTGCTCTCGCCGACCCCCTTCGCCTGGCTGGTGGTGGGCAAGATCGTCGCCCACTGGCTGGTCACCGGCTTGCCTCTGGTCCTGCTGGCGCCGCTGCTGGGCCTGCAATTCGGGCTGGCTGGGCAGGCGCTGGGCCTGCTCGTGCTGGCCCTGCTGCTGGGCACGCCGCTGCTTTCGCTGCTCGGAGCCATCGGTGCCGCGCTGACCCTCGGCGCGCGCGGCGGCGGCGCCTTGCTCGCCTTGCTGCTGCTGCCCCTGTACGTGCCCGCGCTGGTGTTCGGCGCGGGCGCGCTCACCGCCCAGGCCGCCGGCCTGGACCCCTCGGGATATCTCGCTCTGCTGGGCGCCATGCTGGTGGTCGCAGTGTTCCTCGCACCGCCCGCCGCTGCCGCCGCCGTCAGGATCGCCCTCGAATGAAAACCTCGAAGCTACGCTGGACCCACTACGCCAGCCCGGCCACCTTCTACGAACCGGCGGGGCGCCTCGTGCCCTGGTTCGCAGGGGCGGCGCTGCTGCTGGCCCTCGCCGGCACCTGGGTGGGCTTTTTCCTGGCCCCGCCGGACGCCACCCAGGGTGATGGTTACCGCATCATCTTCCTGCATGTGCCGGCGTCCTGGATGTCCATGTTCATCTACGTGGTCATGGCGGGCTGGTCGGCCCTGGGCCTGGCCTTCAACACCCGCCTGTCGGGGATGATGGCTTCCGCGCTGGTGCCCACCGGGGCGATGTTCACCGCCCTCGCGCTGGTCACCGGCTCGCTGTGGGGCAAGCCGATGTGGGGTACCTGGTGGGTGTGGGACGCTCGCCTGACCTCCGAGCTGATCCTGCTGTTCCTGTACCTGGGGCAGATCGCGCTGCGCGCGGCCATCGACGATGCGCGTCGCGCCGACAAGGCCTGCGCCGTGCTCGCCGTGGTCGGCGTGGTCAACATCCCGGTGATCTATTTCTCCGTGCAGTGGTGGAACACCCTGCACCAGGGCGCCTCGATCTCCCTCACCCATGCACCCTCGATGGCCCTCACGATGCTCGCGGGCATCCTGCTGATGACCGGGGCCGCATGGATGTACGCCATTTCCACGACCCTGGCACGACTGCGGGTCATCATCCTCGAGCGCGAGCAGGACTCGAGCTGGCTCGGGCATCTGATGGAGGCTTCATCATGATCTGGCATTCCACGGGCGAGTTCCTCGCCATGGGCGGCTATGCCCTGTACGTGTGGGGCAGCGTGGCGGCCTGCGCGGCGGCGATCGCGGGCGAGGTGGTCGCGCTGCGACTGCGTCGTCGCGCCGCGCTGCGCATGCTGCAGCAGCAGGGAGCGGTGCGCCGCATCGAACGCGCCGAGCGCGCGCGCGGCGGCGAGCGCGATCTGGCGGTTCCGCTGCAGCGGGAGGCGGCATGAAGGCGCGCAGTCGTCGCGGCGCCTTGATCGCCGCCGGCCTGGCAGGCCTGGGCGTGGCCACCGCCCTGGTGCTGCACGCCTTGAACGGCGCCATCGAGTTGTACGTGACGCCCACGCAGATCGTCGAGGGCCAGGTACCCCATGACGGGCTGTTCCGGCTCGGCGGGCTGGTCGAGAAGGGCAGCCTGCGGCGCCAGGGCACGAAGGTGCGCTTTCTGGTCACCGATACGGCCAAGCAGGTTTCGGTGGTCTACGACGGCATCCTGCCCGACCTCTTCGCCCCGGGGCGCGGCGTGGTGGTGCAGGGCAGGCTGGGGCCGAACGGCACCTTCCACGCCACCCAGGTGCTGGCCAAGCACAGTGCCAACTACATGCCGCCCGAGGCGCGCAACGCGCTCGACCAGGCACGGCAGACCCAGAGGACCCTACGGCCATGATTCCCGAACTCGGACATTTCGCGCTGCTGCTGGCCCTGCCCGTTGCGCTGGTGCAGGCGCTGCTGCCGCTGCTGGGCGCATGGCGCGGCCAGCGCACGTGGATCGCGCTGGCCAGGCCGGCCACCCGCGCCACCTTCGTGCTCGTGGCCTTTGCCTTCGGCTGCCTGCTGTGGTCGCTGCTGC
Organism: Pseudomonadota bacterium; assembly: GCA_021846965.1. Lineage (GTDB taxonomy): Bacteria > Pseudomonadota > Gammaproteobacteria > Burkholderiales > Burkholderiaceae_C > Thiomonas_A. The sequence continues at coordinate 93,310 of JAJZWA010000004.1, forward strand.
ACGATGACTTCTCGGTGCTGTACGTGGCCGAGAACTCCAACACCCTGCTGCCCACCCTCTACAAGATCGGCGCCGCCTGGGGCGGCCACGAAGGCTCCTTCCTGCTGTGGCTGCTCATGCTTTGCGGCTGGTCGCTGGCGGTGTCCTTCTTCTCCCGCAGCCTGCCCGAGGAAATGGTCGCGCGGGTGCTGGGGGTGCTGGGGAGCATCGCCTTCGGCTTCCTGGTCTACATCCACCTGAGCTCCGATCCCTTCCAGCGCCTGCTGCCGGCGGCGATGAACGGGCGTTCGCTCAACCCCCTGTTGCAGGACCCGGGCATGATGGGCCATCCGCCGATGCTCTACATGGGCTACGTGGGCTTCGCCGTGGCCTTTGCCTTCGCCATCTCGGCGCTGCTGGCGGGGCGCCTGGACGCGGCGTGGGCGCGCTGGTCGCGGCCCTGGACCCTTGCCGCCTGGGTCAGCCTGACCCTGGGCATCGCGCTGGGCTCCTACTGGTCCTACTACGAGCTGGGATGGGGCGGCTGGTGGTTCTGGGATCCGGTGGAGAACGCATCCTTCATGCCCTGGCTCGTGGGTACCGCGCTGATCCACTCGCTGGCCGTCACCGAAAAGCGCGGCAGCTTCCGCAACTGGACCGTGCTGCTGGCCATCGGGGCCTTCGGCCTGTCCCTGCTGGGCACCTTCCTGGTGCGCTCGGGCGTGCTGTCGTCCGTGCACGCCTTCACCACCGATCCGCGCCGGGGCATGATGATCCTGCTGCTGTTCGCGCTGTACATCGGCGGCTCGCTGCTGCTGTTCGCGCTGCGCGCCCCGGGACGCGGACCGGGCGGGAGCTTCGAACTGGTCTCGCGCGAGAGCCTGCTGCTGGGCAACAACGTGCTGCTGGTGGTCGCCGCCGCCAGCGTGCTGCTGGGAACCCTGTATCCGCTGGTGGTCGAGGCCCTGAACCTGGGCAAGCTGTCGGTCGGGCCTCCGTATTTCAACAGCGTGTTCGTGCCGGTGGTGGTCCCGCTGTTCCTGCTGGCCGCGGTCGGTCCGCTGGCGCGCTGGCGCAGTGAGCGGCTGGCCGACCTGGCGCGCCCGATGCGGGTGCCGGCGCTGGTGGCGCTGCTGGCCGCGATCGCGCTGCCGCTGTCGCTGGGGCGCTGGGATGCCGGCGCCGCGATCGGCAGTTTTTGCGCGCTGTGGCTGGCCACGGCCGTGTTCCAGCAAGTGCGCAAGCGCCTGCGCAGCGGGATGCCCCCTGGCGGCTACTGGGGCATGCAGCTGGCCCACCTCGGCCTCGCCGTGAGCATCGTCGGCGTCGCGCTGGTCAGCCACTACCAGGCCGAGCGCGGCCTGCGCATGCAGCCCGGCGACTACACCCGGCTGGCCGGCTACACCGTGCGCTTCGAGGGCGTCAAGACACTCCCCGGCCCCGACTACACGGCGCAGCAGGGCGTGTTCGAGTTGTTGCGACACGGCAAGCTGCTTGCCGTGCTGCGTCCCGAGAAGCGCGACTACTTCAGTTCCTCGATGGAAATGACCGACACGGCGATCGACACCGGCCCCTTGCGCGACATCTACGTTTCCCTGGGCGCGCGCCTGCGCAATGGCGCATGGGCGGTGCGCGTGTACTACAAGCCCTTCGTGATCTGGATCTGGTGCGGCGCGCTGCTGATGGCCCTGGGCGGCGTGGCTGCCGCCGCAGACCGACGCTACCGCACCCTCAGCCGCCGCGCGGCCCAAGCCCTGGAGGCCCTCGCATCATGAACCGCGCATGGAGAATCTCGCTGGTCCTGCTCGTGTTCGCCGGACTGCTCGCACTGCTCGACATCGGCTTGCACCACGATCCGCACCGCATCCCCTCGCCGCTGATCGGCAAGGCGGCGCCGCAGTTCGACGCCCCCCTGCTCATGCCCACCACGGGGAGCTTCTCCCCGCAACAGCTCCGGGGCAAGGTGTGGCTGCTCAACGTGTGGGCTTCCTGGTGCACCTCCTGCCGCGAGGAGCACCCGCTGCTGCTGGCCTTCGCCCACGGCAGGCACGTGCCCCTGGTGGGCCTGGACTACAAGGACGACCCCGTCGCCGCGCGCCACTGGCTGGCCGAGGCCGGGGACCCCTACGACATCGTGGCCAGCGACGGCAACGGGCACATCGGCATCAATTACGGGGTCTACGGGGTGCCCGAGACCTATGTGATCGACGGCGATGGCCACATCGTCTACAAGCAGATCGGCCCGCTCACCGTGCGCGTGCTGAAGGACAAGATCCTGCCCCTGGTCCGGAGGTTGTCGTCATGAAGCGCCTGTTCCTGATGCTCCTGCTCGCCCTCGCAGCCTCCTCGGCCTGGGCCGGACTGGCGCCCCCGCTGGCGCACGACGAGGCGGCCGAGCAGCGCATGCTGACCATCACCCGCAACCTGCGCTGCCTGGTGTGCCAGGACGAGTCGCTGGCCGCCTCCCAGGCCAGCCTGGCGCGCGACCTGCGCGCCGAGGTGCGCACGCTGATCGAACGCGGCTACACCGATCAGCAGGTGGTCGACTACCTGGTCGCCCGCTACGGCAACTATGTGCGCTTCCGCCCGCCCTTCGACCCCGAGACCTGGGCGCTGTGGCTGGGTCCCTACGTGCTGCTGGCGCTCGGCCTCGGGGCGCTGGCGCTCACCATACGCGCTCGTCTGCGGCGCAGCGAGGCCCCGCTGGACGCGGCCGATATGGCGCGTGCCCAGGCCCTGCTGGCGCGCGACGGAGAACTCGAATGACCACTTTCCTGCTTGCCGCCGCGCTGCTCACCGCGGTGGTGCTGGCGATCCTGGTGCTGCCCCTGCTGGGGCAGCGATCGAGCGCCGGTGTCGACCGCGCCGCGGTGAATGCACGCCTGCTGCGCGAGGACATGGCCGCGCTGGAGCGCGAGCGCGCCGCGCTGGGCGAGGCGCGCTACGAACAGGCGCGCGAGGAACTGGCGCGGCGCGTGCTGGCCGACACCGCGCCCATGCCGCGCGGGCGCGGCGCCTCCAGCGCGCTGCCCACCATCGCCGGCCTGCTGCTGGGCTTGCCCGTCTGCGCTGCTCTGCTGTATGAGCTGATGGGCACTCCGGCGGCGCTGGCCGGCAATCCGCCCAGCGCCGCCGCCGCCACGCAGGCAGCCGCCCCGGCGGCCCAGAGCCAGGTGCAGAAGATGGTCGATTCCCTGGCCGCGAAACTCGCCGCCCATCCCGACGATCCGGCTGGCTGGGCCATGCTCGGCCGCTCCTACGCGGTGCTCGGCGACTTCGGCAAGGCGGCGGCCGCCTACGCGCGCGTCGGTCCGCAACTGCAGCACCACGCGCGCTGGCTGGCCGAATACGCCGACGCCCTGGCCATGAGCGCCAACGGCAGTCCGCTGGGCAAGCCCGAACGCCTTGCGCGCCAGGCCCTGGCCATCAACCCCAACAACCTGCTGGCGCTGATGCTCGACGGCTACGCCCACGCGCTGCGGGGCGACGACCGCGGTGCCTTGCCCCTGCTCGAGCACGCCAGCCGCGAGGTGGTGGCCGGCTCCGAGGACGCCGCTTTCCTCGACCACGTGATCTCCCAGGTGCGCCGTCGCATGGGACTGACGGCCGCCGAGAACGCCACGCCGGGGCCGGCCGGCGCCAGCAGCGCTGCGCAGGCGCCCGCGGTGCGGAAGGTCTCCACGGCCGAGACCGCGAGTCCCGTGCGCCAGCAGCCGGTGGCCCTGATGCAGGTGCGGGTGAGCGTCGCGCCTTCCCTGCGGGCGCAGGCGCAGGGGCGCACCCTGTTCGTGATCGCCCGCGTGCCCGGCGAGCGCATGCCGCTGGCGGCGGCCCGGCGCGCCGATGCCAGGCTGCCGCTGCAGGTGGCGCTGAGCGACGCGGACTCCATGAGCCCTTCGCAACTCCTGTCGAGCGCGCCCAGCGTGCAGATCGAGGCCCGCCTGTCGGCCACCGGGGACGCGATGCCGGCCAGCGGCGACCTCTACGGCACGGCCAGCGTGGCGCGCGGCGGCAGCGTCGACGTGCTCATCGACCACCGTCGCCCCTGAGCCGAAACGGCCCCGGGCCCGGCCGCTGGCCTGCGAGGGCGCGGCAGGGCGGCCGGGGTACACTGCGCCCGCCCGGGTCCGGGCCCGCGCTCGGCGGGCCCGCCGGTGCGCCGTTCCCGTGAGCCCGACCGAATCCGAAACCCCCTACGCCGACCTCGGCCCCGACGCCGTGCTCGACGCCGTGGAGAGCGTCGGCCCGCGCTGCGACGGCCGCCTGCTGCAGCTCAACAGTTTCGAGAACCGGGTGTTCCAGCTCGGGCTGGAGGACGGCTCCAGCCGCATCGCCAAGTTCTACCGTCCGGGGCGCTGGAGCGACGCCGCCATCCTGGAGGAGCATGCCTTCAGCCTGGAGCTGGCCGAGCGGGAGATTCCGGTGGTGCCGCCCCTGCTCCTGCAGGGAGCCACGCTGCACCACCACGGCCGGCACCGGTTCGCGTTGTTCGCGCGCCAGGGCGGGCGCACCCCGGAAATCGAGCAGGAGCCTGTGCTCGAGCGCATCGGGCGTTTTCTCGGGCGCATCCACGCGGTGGGCGCCGAGGCGGGCTACGCGCACCGTCCGCCGCTGGAGCCGCGGGTGTTCGGCTTCGAGTCGCGTGACTTCCTGCTGCAAGGCGACTGGATCCCGCCCGAGCTGCGCGAGCCATGGAGCGCGGTGGCCGAGCTGGCGCTGCAAGGCGTGCGCCAGGCCTGGGAATCGGTGGGCGAACCGCGCATGCTGCGGGTGCACGCCGACTGCCACGCCGGCAACCTGCTGTGGACCGACGAGGGCCCGCATTTCGTCGACTTCGACGACAGCCGCTGCGCTCCCGCGGTGCAGGACCTGTGGATGCTGCTGGGCGGCGACCCCCAGGACATGCGCCGCCAGCTGGCCGCACTGCTGCGCGGCTACGAGATGTTTCGCGAATTCGACCCCCGCGAGCTGCGCCTGGTCGAGGCGCTGCGCACCCTGCGACTGCTGCACTACAGCGCGTGGATCGCGCGGCGCTGGCACGATCCGGCCTTTCCGGCGGCCTTCCCGTGGTTCGGCGGCGCCCGCTACTGGCAGGACCGCATCCTGGAATTGCGCGAGCAGGTGGCCTTGATGCAGGATCCGCCGCTGCCGGACTTCTGAAGTCGTGGGAAGGCGGGCGGTCCTTGCCTAGAATCAAGGCGAGGCCCGAGAACGCCGAAGAGCCACCCACGCACCGCCGAGGGGCCCGAGGGGCCGCCCGAGGGACCGCCATGTACTCGCTGATCCTGTCCACGCTCGCCTACCCCATCGTCGCCTGGTGGCTGCACCGGCGCCTGGAGGACTGGCTCGAGCCCGGCATGGTGCGCAAGATGCTGGTGTTCCTGCTCGCCAGCATCGCCTGCTGGATGCTGGGCAGCGCCATCGACTGGATGTTCCCGGCGCAGGCCATCCACCTGCTCTGAGGGCACCGGCGGGCCGCCTCGGCTCCACGCTGACCTGGGTCAACGCGCTCCCGCGCCGGCGGGGCTAGAACCGCGGCATGTGCATTCGCGGGAGTGTCTCGTGAGCGCTTCACCTGGAGCATCGCCGCGTGCCGCGCGCGGCCGCGCGCGCGCCCTGCGCTTCGGCGCGGGCGTCGCGCTGCTGCTGCTGGCGGGCGCGCTGGGCCTGGCCTGGTGGATCGCGCGGCGCCCCCCCGAGGTCCGCTACCTGACCGAGCCCGTCACGCGCGGCGAGGTCGCGCGCAGCATCCACGCCACGGGCACGGTGAACCCCGTGCTCACCGTCATCGTCGGCTCCTACGTGTCGGGGGTGATCCAGTCGCAATCCTGTGACTTCAACACCCGCGTGCGCAAGGGTCAGTCCTGCGCACGCATCGACCCGCGCCCCTACCAGACCGTGGTCGACGAGAACCTCGCGCAGCTCGCCGTGGCCCGCGCCCAGCTGGACAAGGATCGGGCGGCGCTCGACTACGCCCGCATCAACGAGCGCCGCCAGGCCTCGCTGATCGGCCGCGGCGTGGTCTCGCAGGACGTGGTCGACGTCGCGCGCAACGCCCTGGCCCAGGCGCGGGCGCAAGTCGCCCTGGACCAGGCCATGGTGCGCGAGCGCGAGGCCGCGCTGGAGGCCGCGCGGGTGAACCTGGGCTACACCAACATCGTGTCCCCCGTCGACGGCACCGTGGTGTCGCGCAACGTGACCATCGGGCAGACCGTGGCCGCCAGCTTCCAGACCCCGACGCTGTTTCTCATCGCCACCGACCTCACCCGCATGCAGGTGGACACCAATGTCAGCGAAAGCGATATCGGCAACGTGCACGACGGCGACCCGGCACGATTCACCGTGGAGGCCTGGCCCGGCAGGAGCTTCGACGCCCGCGTCATGCAGGTGCGCCAGGCGCCGCAGTCGGTGCAGAACGTCATCACCTACGACGTCGTGCTCGACGTGGACAACGCCGGCCTGCTGCTCAAGCCGGGCATGACGGCCACCGTGGGCATCGTGACCGCGCGGCGTCCGGACGTGCTGCGCGTGCCCGACCAGGCACTGCGCTTCGAGCCAGGCGCGGGCGCCGCGCCGCAGGCCTCCGGGGGCGGCAGGGGCACCGGCGCGCGTACCGGCTCCCAGGTCTGGGTGCTGCGCGATGGCAAGCCCGTGTCCGTGCCGCTGCGCATCGGACTGGACGACGACACCTACGCCGAAGTGCTCGCGGGACAGATTCGCCAGGGAGATGCGGTGATCGTCGGCGAGCAGCGCGGCGACGCGGCGAAGGGCGCCCGCGCGGCCGCGCCGCTGCGCCTGGGCATGTAGCGGCGCGCGGGGAGCCGGCGATGGGCGAGGCCGTGATCGAGCTGCGCGGGGTGACGCGGGTCTACGTGACCGGCGACACCGAGGTGCGCGCGCTGGACGGAGTGGACCTGCGGGTCGAGCGCGGCGAGTTCGTCGCCATCATGGGCTCCTCCGGTTCCGGCAAGTCGACCCTCATGCACCTGTGCGGCTGCCTGGATCGACCCAGCTCCGGCAGCTACCTGCTCGAGGGGCTCGACGTGGCGCGCCTGGACGAGCCGCGCCTGGCGCGCATCCGCGGCGAGCGCATCGGCTTCGTGTTCCAGAGCTTCAACCTGCTGGCCCGTACCAGCGCCCTGGACAACGTGGCCCTGCCGCTGCTGTACGGAACGGCGGGACCCACGCGCCGCGCCGAGCGCATGCGCCGGGCGCGCGAATCCCTGGCCCGCCTCGGCCTGGGCGGGCGCGAGGCCAACACCCCCGGGCAACTCTCGGGCGGGCAGCAGCAGCGCGTGGCCATCGCGCGCGCCCTGATCAACCGCCCGGCCTTGCTGCTGGCCGACGAGCCCACCGGCAACCTGGACACGCGCACCTCCCACGAGATCATGCGCACCCTGCGCCAGCTGAACGTGGAGCAGGGCCTCACCGTGATCGTCGTCACCCACGAAAGCGACGTCGCCGCCTACGCCGGGCGGGTCCTCACCATGCGCGACGGGCGCATCGTCGATGACCGCCGCAACCCCGAGCCCAGCGAGGCCGCCGACTTCGGAGCGTCGCGAGCCGCGACCGCCAACGGCGGGAACGGTGAGCCGGGCCCAGCCGGCGAGGCTGCCCAGCCCCGACCCTCCGCGCTGGCCGGCGCCGGCTTCGCCGGAATGATCGTCGCCGCGGCCGCGCAGGCCATCGCGCGCAACAAGATGCGCTCCGCGCTGACCATGCTCGGCGTGTTCATTGGCGTGGCGGCGCTGATCGTCATGGTGGCGGTGGGGCAGGGCGCGAACGCCGCCGTGCGCAAGCAGATCGAGAGCCTGGGCACCAACCTGCTGGTGGTCATGCCCGGCGCCACCACGCGCGCCGGCGTGCGTGCCGGCTTCGGCAGCGCCTCCACCCTGACCGAGGCCGATGCGCGCGCGCTGCGCCACGATGCTCCCGCGGTGGCACGCACCGCCTACATGATCCGGCAGGTGGGGCAGGTGCAGTACGCCGGCAACAACTGGAGCACCAGCATCCAGGGCGTCACCCCGGCCTACCTGTCCATGACCAACTGGCGCATCCAGCGCGGACGCGCGCTGGAGGAATCCGACCAGGACTCGGCGGCCATGGTCGCTGTGATCGGCCAGACCGTCGCGCGTGAACTCTTCGGCCCCTACGCCAACCCCATCGGCGCCAGCATCCTGGTCAAGGGCTTCAGCGTGCGCGTGGTCGGGCTGCTGCAGTCCAAGGGCCAGACCCCCTACGGCCAGGACCAGGACGACCTGATCATGCTTCCCTTCAGCGCCGCGCAGCGCAAGGTGCTGGGAGTGGCAGCGCCCAGCCAGGCGCAGACCGTGGCCGTGACCGCGCTGGGCGCTGCCAGCGTGCCGGTGAACAACACCGCGGCGGCTTTTCCCGCGCCGCCCAATCCCTTCAAGATCCCGCCGCGCCTGACCGGCTACGTCAACGTCATTTTCGTGCAGGCAGCCAGCCCCGAGCTGGTGGACGCCGCCATGCGTCAAGTCACCCAGACCCTGCGCCGCCGACACCACGTGGCCGCTGGAGACACCGCGGACTTCTCCGTGCGAAACCTCAGCCAGATCGCCGAGACCGCACAGAGCTCCTCCGCGGTGATGGCCCTGCTGCTGGCGGTGGTGGCCTCGATCTCCCTGCTGGTGGGGGGCATCGGCATCATGAACATCCTGCTCGTGTCGGTGACCGAGCGCACGCGCGAGATCGGCCTGCGCATGGCCATCGGTGCGCGGCGTCTGCATGTCCTGCTGCAGTTCCTCGCCGAGGCCACCTTCCTCAGCGCCACCGGAGGTCTGGTCGGCATCGCATGCGGGGTGGGGGTGTCCGCCGCGGTTTCGGCGCTGGCCCATTGGCCCACCCTGCTATCGCCGGCGGCCATGGCCGGCGGTTTCGGCTTCGCCGCGGCGGTGGGCGTGTTCTTCGGCTTCTACCCGGCGCGCAAGGCCTCGCGCCTGGACCCCATCGAGGCGCTGCGCTATGAATGACAGGCTCCGACTGACCGGACCTTGCCTGCCGCGCGCAGCCGGCCTGCTGGCAGGCAGCCTGATGCTCGCCGCCTGCACCGTGGGCCCCGATTTCCACGCACCGCGCGCTCCGGTCGAGTCGGCCTACACCTACCACCCGGTCACCCTGGCCGCGCCCGGCGCGTCGGCCGCGGCTCAGCAACTGCGCGCCGACGCCGCCATGCCGGCGCGCTGGTGGCGTGCCTTTGGCAACCCGCGGCTCGATGCCACCGTCGAGCTGGCGCTGGCCGACAGCCCCACGCTGGGCCAGGCCGTCGCCGCGCTGGCGCAGGCGCGCGAGCAGGTGCTGGCCGCGCGCGGCGCGGCGCTGCCGCAGCTGGACCTGCAGGCCTCGGGCACGCGCGCCAGCCCCCAGGCGGGGGCCCCCGTGCTCGAACAGTACAGCGCCGGCCCCCTGGTGAGTTTCGCGCCCGACGTGTTCGGCGGCACGCGGCGTCTGGTCGAGCAGCGCGAGGCGCTGGCCGAGGTGCAGTCGGCCCAGCTCGAGGCCGTGCGCCTGAGCCTCAGCGCCCAGGTGGTCGCCCAGGCCATCACCGCCGCGTCGGCGCGCCAGCAGCTGCAGGCCCTGCGCGCGATCCTCGGCTCCGACCGCGACAACCTGCGCCTGGTCGAGCTGGCGCGCGCCGCGGGGCGCGCGTCCGGCGCCGACCTGGCCGCGGCGCAGGCCCAGCTCGCCGCCGACCAGACCCTCGAGCCCCCGCTGCGCCAGCAGCTGGCCACGGCGCAGGACGCGCTGGCCCTGCTGGTCGGGCGCGGCGCCGGCGCCTGGCAGGCGCCGAGCTTCGAGCTGGTCGATCTGCGGCTGCCCCGCGATCTGGCCATGGTGGTGCCCTCGCAACTCCTGCGCCAGCGCCCGGACATCCGCGCCGCCGAGGCCCAGTTGCACGCGGCCAGCGCCGCCATCGGCGTGGCCGAGGCCGAGCTGTTTCCCCGCATCGCGCTGGACGCCAGCTGGAGCGCGCAATCGGCCAGCCTGGGCACGCTGTTGTCGGGCGGCCAGGCCTGGGGCTTGTCGGCGGCGCTGGGAGCGCCGCTGTGGCATGGCGGCACCCTGCGCGCCCAGCGCCGCGCCGCGCAGCAGGCGTACGAAGGACAGTTGCAGCAGTACCGGCAGACCGTGCTGCAGGCCTTCGCGCAGGTCGCCGACGTGCTGCAGGCCCTGCAACACGACGCGCAGGCCGTGCAGGCCCAGCAGCAGGCGCTGGCCAGCGCCGCCGAATCGCTGCGCATGGCGCGCGACGCCTACGAGGCCGGAGCCGGCAGCCTGCTGCAGGTGCTGTCGGCCCAGCGCGGATACGCGCAGGCGGGCATCGGCGAGGCGCAGGCCCGGGCGCGCCAGCTGGCCGACAGCGCCCAGTGGTTCAGCGCCATGGGCGCGGTGCCGCGTTGAGGCGGTCGGATCGGCGCCGGCCTCCCCCGCGAGGCCTCGAAGTTGTTTCAAATTAAGAAAAAGTGCTCGAATACCGGACATTTTTTGAAATTGCGATCTGCGAATGGCTCCTTGTCCCCTTATGCTTTTCCTTGGTCCGCGGGTGTCGCCCACACCCGCCATCGAAAACATTCTTCCCGGGACATGAACCAGACGGTGGACATTGCCGCACAAGTCGAGGACGCAGCGAGCGCGCGTCTGTACATGCAGCGCGTGAACGATGGTCTGGCTGCGGTCGAGCGCATGCGCGGCAAGGTGGCACAACTGGTGCTGGCGCAGAACCTGGACGCCTCCTGGCTGGAGCGCATCGGCCTGGCCGTCGACGACCTGTTGGAGCTGGCCCGTGAGCACCCGGATCTGACCCTGTACTTCCTGCTCAACGAGAAGGTCAACAACCCGGCCCAGTACAGCGCGCTGCATTCGGTGTGTTGCGCGATGATGGTCGTGCTGGGCGCCGCCTGGCTGGGATGGACCGAGTCCGAGCTGCGCGGTGTCACCGGCGCGGCCCTGACCATGAACCTGGCCATGGGCGAGCTGCAGGACCAGTTGGCGCGCCAGATCGAGCCGCCCAGCATGCGCCAGCGCGAGGTCATCCGCCACCACGCCGAGCGCGGCGCGGATGCGCTGGAGAAGGCCGGCGTCACCGACCCCTTGTGGCTGCAGGCGGTGCGCGAGCACCACACCGTGCACGCCGACGGCGATGCCCACAGCATGGAGCCGGGGCAGCGCGCCGCTGAATTGCTGCGCCGGGTGGATGTGTACGCCGCCAAGCTGAGCACCCGGCGCACGCGCCAGGCGCTGACCCCGGCGCTGGCGGCGCGCGGCGCGCTGCTGGGGCCGGCCGACCATCCCGACGCCATGGGCGCGACCCTGCTGCGCGTGCTGGGCCTGTACCCTCCGGGCACCTATGTCGAGCTGGCCGATGGAGAGCTCGGCGTGGTGATCGAGCGCGGCAACCGCGCGCATACGCCGCTGGTGGCCAGCCTGCGCAGGGGCGACGGCCGCGTACTGCTGGTGCCCCAGGCACGCGACTGCTCGCTGCGGGCCCACGCCGTGCGACGCGGCGTGGATGCCGCCGCCGTGCACGTGCGCCCCGGACACCAGCAGGTGTTGAAGGCCCGGTTGCAGCTGGGGCTTCCCGCCGCGCTCCTCCCCTCCGCCGCGGCCGACTCCGCCGGCGCCACCGACGACGCGCAGCTCACGGACGAGGCCCCGGCCCGGACCCCGACGGACTCCACGACGTAGCCGGTCGCCCGCGGCTGCCGCCGGCGCCTGCGCGAGGCGGCTTCGCTAACATGCCGCGCCGACATTCCAGGAGACGCCGTTGAACCACCAGGAACCCTCCGCCGCGGCCGCGGCGCCCGTGCTGGTCGAGCGCCACGGGCGCGTCGGACTGCTCACCCTCAACCGGCCGCAGGCGCTGAATGCGCTGGACCTGCAGGCCGTGCGCTGTCTCACCCAGGCGCTGCGCGACTGGGCGGCCGATCCCGAGGTGATCGGCGTGGTGCTGCGCGGGGCCACCCGCGAGGGCCGTCCGGTCGCGCTGTGCGCCGGAGGCGACATCAAGTTCTTCCATCGCGCCGGGCTGGCCGGCGACCCCGATCTGGATGCGTTTTTCACCGAGGAATACACCCTCAACCACCTGATCCACCGCTATCCCAAGCCCTACGTGGCCCTGATGGATGGCGTGGTCATGGGCGGTGGCATGGGCATCAGCCAGGGAGCCGCGCTGCGCGTGCTCACCGAGCGTTCGGTGCTGGCCATGCCCGAGACCAACATCGGCCTGTTTCCCGACGTGGGCGGCGGCTGGTTCCTGGCGCGCTGCCCCGGGCGACTGGGCGAGTACCTGGCCCTCAGCGGCCACGGCCTGCACGCTCCCGACGCCATCGCCTGCGGGCTGGGCGACCGGCTGGTCGATTCCGCGGAGCTGGGCGGCCTGTGCGAGCAACTGCTGCGCGCGCGCGAGCCGGACGAACTGCGCGACATCGTCGACCGCGCCGCGCGCACGCCGTCGCCCTCGCCGCTGCTGGAGCAGCGCGAGTCCATCGACCGCCACTTCGCGCAACCCGACCTGCCCGCGGTGCTGGCCTCGCTCGAGGCCGACCCCGCCGCCTTCGCGCAAGCTGCCCTGGAGCAGTTGCGCCAGCGTTCGCCCCTGATGATGGCGGTGTCGCTGGAGCTGGTGCGCCGCGCGCGCAACATGGCGCTGGCCGAGGAACTGCGCATGGAGCGCGACCTGATGTACCACTGCTTCCACCCGACCGGCGGCGGGCATGGCGATGCCATCGAGGGCATCCGCGCGCTGGCCATCGACAAGGATCGCCGGCCCCGCTGGAACCCGCCGACCGTCGGGCAGGTCGACCCGCGTACCGTGCAGGACTTTTTCCGCAGCCCCTGGACCCCCGAGACCCACCCGCTGGCGGGGCTGCGGGACTGAGCCGCCGCGCGCGCGCCCCGGAACCGCGCGCTCAGGCCGGCGCGCGCCGGCGCATGACCAGATGCAGGCCGGCGGCGGCCAGGGCCATTCCCAGCCAGGCCAGCGGCGCCACGCGCTCGCCCAGCGCGGCCCAGGCGATCAGGGCCGTGGCCGGAGGCACCAGGAAGAACAGCGCCGACACGCGCGAGGCCTCGCCGTGGCGGATCATCGCCAGCAGCAGGGTGATGCCCACGATGGAGTTGGCCACCACCAGGTAGGCCAGGGACAGCAGCATCTGCGGCGCCCATTGCAGGCGCATGGGCTCCAGGGACCAGGCCAGCGGCGCCACCACGGCCAGGCCGACCGTGTACTGGATCAGGTTCGCCGCCAGCGGGTGGGTGGGGCTGCCGAAGCGCTTTTCCCACAAGGTGGCCGCGGTCAGGGCCAGCAAGGCGCTCAGCGCGAACACCAGGGCCAGCGGCGAGGCCACGTGGATGCCCGAGCGCGACACGATCACCAGCATCGCGCCGCACACCCCCAGCGCCAGTCCCAGCCAGCGCATGCGATCCACGCGCTCGCCGGCGATGGCCGGGGCCAGCAGCCCGATGAGCAGGGGTTGCTGCGAGGTGATCAGTGCCAGCGCGCCGGCCGACATGCCGTGCTTCAGGCTCAGGTAGGTGGAGCAGAAATAGCCCGCCTGCAGCAACAGGCCGATCATGGCCAGGTGCCCCCACTGGCGCGCGCCGCGCGGAAAGCGCGGGCGCATCCAGGCGCAGGCCACGGCGAGCAGCGCCACCACGCAGGCATAGCGCAGGGCCAGGAAGGTCAGCGGATCCGCATAGCGCAGGCCCAGCGCCAGGAACACGAAACCGCTGGACCACAGCAGCAGGAACAGGGCGGGAGCGACGCGCAGCCAGGGCGGGGCGGCACTGACCGGGAAGGTGGTGCGAGGTGCGGACATGGCGGGCATCCTAGGGCCTGTACCTCCTGTCATGAATGGTTACGCATTCGCCTGCGATCCGCTTGTCAGGAAAGCCCGCGCCCCGCCGACCAAGCCGGCGTGGAGCGCATTCGATCCACGTCGATTCACTTCCGTCCACCCTTGCACACCATCAGCTAGAGGAGTCTGAAATCATGAACAAGCGCCAACTCGTCCAAGCCGCCGCCGCCGCTTCGCTGCTCGCCCTCGGATCCCTGGGGGCCGTCAGCGCCGCGCATGCCGACACGCTGGGCAAATGCTTCGGCGTGGCCACCGCCGGCCACAATGACTGCGCCGGCCTGTCGGGCCTGCACTCGTGCAAGGGCACCGCCAACATGAACTACAACCCGGGCGACTTCGTGGTCGAGCCCTCCGGCACCTGCGCCAAGATGGGGGGGCTGGACATGACCCAGGCCAAGGCCGTGCTCGCCTCCCCGGCGAAGACCAAGGCCTTCGAGGCGAAGATGGCCAAGCGCATGATGTGAGCCCGGGGCGGATACGGACTTCGGAGCCCGGGATGCCCATGCCAGACAGTCTGCCGGCCACGGCGGCCGGCATCGGACTGCGCCATGCGCACTATGCGCAGGTGGCGCGCGAGCGCCCCGCGCTGGGCTTCCTGGAAGTGCATTCGGAGAACTTCTTCTGCCCCGACGATGCGCCCGCGCAGGTGCTTCGGCACATGCGCGGCCTGTACCCGCTGAGCCTGCATGGCGTGGGCCTCGCGCTGGGCTCGGCCTGCGGCGTGGATGCCGGACATCTGGAGCGCCTGGCCGCGCTGGTCGAGCGCATCGAGCCCGCACGGGTGTCCGACCACGCCTGCTTCGCCCGCGCGCCCCTGGGCGCGCGCGGCGTGGCGCATGGGAATGACCTGCTGCCCCTGGCGTTCACGCGCGCGCAGTTGCGCCTGCTCGAATCCAATGTGCAACAGGTGCAGGAACGCCTGCGGCGTCCGATCCTGCTGGAGAACCTGAGCAGCTACATCGAGTTCCGGGACTGCGAGATGCCGGAGCCCGAGTTTTTCGCCGAACTCGCGCGACGCAGCGGCTGCGGCCTGCTGCTGGACGTGAACAACCTGATGGTCAATGCGCGCAACCGTGGCGCCGATTCGCCCTTGCACGAGGTGTGTTCCTGGCTGGACGCACTCGTTCGCGCCGGTGCCGGTGCCAGCGTGGGCGAGATGCATCTGGCCGGCCACAGCGTGCAGCAGGGCCTGGTGATCGACGATCACGGCAGCGCCGTTTCCCCCGACGTGTGGAGCGCCTACGCCCATGCGCTGCGCCTGCTGGGCCCGGTGCCCACGCTGATCGAGTGGGACACCGCGATCCCCGAACTGCAGGTGCTGCTCGACGAGGCGACCCAGGCCCGCGAACTGCTGGCCCAGGCCGCGTCGCGCGACCCCGGAGCCTGAGCATGCAAGATCCCGCGCAGTCAGCGCGCCGCGAGCGCGACGCAGCCCTTGCCGAGACCGCCTCGGCAGCCGGCGCTTGCGATACCGATTCCCCGAGCCTGCAGCTCGAGATGCAGCGAGAAATGCAGCGAGAAATGCAGCGTCAGACCGCGCTGTTGCGCGCCTTGTTCGATCCGCGTCCGACGTGCCCGCCCGCCGCGGCGCTGGGCGTGGACACCACCCGGCTGGACTGGCAGGCCGGGCTCGACGCCATGCGCGGCAACGCCCGCTCGCATGCCGAGCGGGCGCTGCTGGCCCAGTTCCCCACGCTGCTGGCCATGCTGGGTGAGGCGCCCATGCGTGCGCTGTGCGTCGCCTACTGGCGCGCCCGTCCGCCGCGGGTCGGAGACCTGGCCGGCGTCGGCGCCGAATTTCCCGATTACGTGGGACGCCTGAGGCGACTGCGCGCGTGGCCCTGGCTGCGCGACAGCGCGCGCCTGGACTGGGCGCTGTGGCAATTGCAGTACGCAAGCGCACCGCGCCTGGATGCGCGGCACCTGCAGGCCCTGGCCACGCATGATCCCGCCCGGCTGCGCCTGCGCCTGGCCGAGGGCGTCGCGCTGCTGGATGCGCGCTGGCCTGTGGTCAGCCTGTGGCAACTTCATCGCGGCGCGGAGCCGGACTCCGCTCGCCTGCGCGAGGCGCTGGGCGAAGGCCCGCAATGCGCATGGGCCTGGCGCGGTGCCGAGGGCACGCGGTGCGAGCCCCTGGGTGGTGCCGGGCGGCGCTGGCTGCGCGCGCTGCAACGCGGCGCCAGCGTGGCCGCGGCCCTGCGCAGCGCCGGCCCCGGCTGGGACTTCGCGGCCTGGCTGCAGCGCGCCGTGCGCGAAGGCTGGCTTGACGGCATCGAGCCCTGCATCGCCTGAACCGGACACCCCGCGGCCCGGGCCATCCACGGCCCGGGCCCGAGGTGGTTGCGGACCTAGGTCCGAGTCGCGTCGCGGCGCGAGGCCAGCCAGGCGTCCACCGACCAGCTTCCCGGACCCCACAGCGCCACCGAGGCGATCAGCGAGCCCCAGATGTAGTGCAGTTCGATGGCCGCCGGCTGCAGCGCGTACATGTACGACAACAGCGCCACCGCGTTGACCACGAACAGTCCGGTGGCGGCGAATCGCCCGCCCAGGCCCAGCGCCACGAAAGGCGGCAGCAGCAGTTCACCCGCGCTGCCCACCAGCGCCGCGATCAGCGGTGGCAGCAGCAGCACGTGGAATTCGTTCTGGTACAGCCAGACCGTTCCCTGCCAGTTGTACAGGGTCTCCAGCCCAGAATGGAAAAACACATAGGACACGTACAGGCGCGCTGCCAGCAGCGCCGGGGCGCGCAGCGCGTCCAGCACACGGCTGGCCAGGCGCCAGGCATGCAAGGGCAGGCGCAACAAAGCGAAGGGTCTCTTGTCGGACACGGTAGCGGACATCGGGGTCTCCTCGGGGGTGGGCGCGGCACCATGCCGCGATGCCGGTTTGGTCGAGCGGCGAGCCGCTTCCTGACAGCCCCCATCGCCGATCCCGGCGAGCTGTGAAAGAATCCGGGCAGCCGCGCCCGCCCACCGACCATGAGCGTTCCCGAACCCAGCAGCGCCAGTCCCGAACAGCAGTCCGAATGGCTGTCGCGTATCGAGGCCCTGCGCCCCACGCTCATGCGACTGGCCCTGCTGCAGTTGCGCAACCGTGCATGGGCCGAGGACGCCGTGTCCGAGGCGCTGCTGGCGGCCATCGAGGGCCTGTCGCGCTTCGGCGCGCGCGCCCAGTTGCAGACCTGGGTGGTGGGTATCCTCAAGCACAAGGTGCTGGACCAGCTGCGCCAGCGCCAGCGCGAACAGCAGTTCGACGAGGTCGACGACGGCGAGGACCCGGCCGAGCACATGTTCGTCGCCGACGGACATTTCGCGCAGTTCCCGCAGGTGTGGAACGCGCCCTCGGAGGTGCTGCGCCAGAAGCAGTTCCTCGAAGTGCTGGAGGCCTGCATGGACCTGCTGCCCGGCCAGCTCGGGCGCGTGTTCCTCATGCGCGAGTGGCTGGAGCTGGGCACCGACGAGATTTGTCAGGAGCTGGGCTTCACCGCGACCAACGTATGGCAGATGCTTTCCCGCGCCAGGTTGCGCTTGCGGGAATGCCTGCAACTACGCTGGTTCGGTGAGCAGAGATCATGAGCTTCAAGCCCTTTCGCACATGCCGCGAGGTCACCGCGCTGGTGATCGCGCGGGAGGACCGCGCGCTGCGGTTGCGCGAGCGGGCGATCATCCGCGCGCACTTCCTGATCTGCCAGGCCTGCCCGATTGTCGAGCGCCAGGTGCTGGGCATGCGCGAGGCCCTGGGCGCCTGGCGCCAGTATCGCGACGGGGTGGACGAAGCCGGGGGCGAGTGAAGCGCCGGGCCTGTGGGCCTTCGTTACAAGATTTCACGTTTGCGCGGCCTCGCGCAAGAAATCCAAGTTGTTCTTAGGATTCTCGGAGTTTGCGCGCGATGCGCAGCCGAGGGAGAACAACATGATCGAATTCACCGTCAACGGCAAGGCCCAGTCCCTGGACCTCAGCCCCGACACGCCGCTGCTGTGGGCCATCCGCGACCATCTGCACCTGACCGGCACCAAGTTCGGCTGCGGCATCGCCGAATGCGGCGCCTGCACCGTGCACCTGAACGGCACCGCCGTGCGCTCCTGCCAGATTCCCGTGTCCTCCGTGCAGGGCATGCACGTGACCACCATCGAAGGCCTGCAGACCCGCGAGGCGAAGGCCGTACGCGCGGCCTGGGTGGCCCACCAGGTGCCGCAATGCGGCTACTGCCAGTCGGGCCAGATCATGTCGGCCAGCGCCCTGCTCAAGCAGAACGCCAAGCCCAGCGACTCCGACATCGACGCCTTCATGTCCGGCAACATCTGCCGCTGCGGAACCTATCCCCGCATCCGCGCCGCCATTCACGACGCCGCGCATGCGCTCGCCGAGGAGTCCTGAGATGGCCGACGAACTGCTCGAACTCTCCGCCGATGCGGCTTCGCGCCGCGCCTTCCTCAAGAGCTCCGCGCTGGCCGGCGGCGGCCTCGTGCTGGGCCTGGCCCTTCCGCTGGCGTCGCGCGCGGCCCAGGCGGCGCCGATGGCGGCCCCCGTATTCAACCCACTGGCCGAACCCGGCAGCTTCTCGCCGAACGCCTATGTGCGCGTGGGCACCGACGACCAGGTCACGCTTGTGGTCGACAAGTCCGAGATGGGCCAGGGCGTGATGACCGCGCTGCCCATGCTGCTGGCCGATGAAATGGATGCCGACTGGCCCCGCGTGCAACTGCAGCAGGCCGGCGCCCATGACGCCTACAAGAACACCCTGCTGGGCATGCAGGCCACCGGCGGCAGCACCAGCGTGCGCAGTTCCTGGCTGCCGCTGCGCCGCGCCGGCGCCGCCGCGCGCGCGATGCTGGTGCAGGCCGCCGCGCGCCGCTGGCAGGTCGATGCCTCGGCCTGCACGGTCAGCGCCGGGGTGGTGCACGGCCCGGGCGGCCGCCAGGCCCGCTTCGGCGAACTCGCCGAGGAGGCCTCGCGCCTGCCCGTGCCGAGCCAGGTACGCCTGAAGGATCCGAAGGAGTTCCGGCTCATCGGACGGCCCCTGGCGCGGGTGGACGTGCCCGAGAAGACCACCGGCCAGGCGGTGTTCGGCCTGGACATGCAGCTGCCGGACATGCTGGTGGCCAGCGTCGCGCAGCCGCCGGCCTTCGGCGCCACCGTGCGTGGCGTCGACGATGCGGCCGCGCGCGCCATCCCCGGCGTGCACTCGGTGCACCGCACCAGCGACGGCGTGGCCGTGCTGGCGAAGGATTTCTGGACCGCGCGCAAGGGCCGCGACGCCTTGCGCATCGACTGGGACCTCGGCCCCAACGCCACGCTCGACGACGCCGGCATCCTGGAGCTGTTCCGCAAGGCCGGCGAGCAACCGGGTGCCGTGGCCTGGAAGGTGGGCGAGGGCGAGGCGGCGCTGGCACCGGCCGCCGCGGCCCCCGGTGCCAGGACCCTGCGGGCCGAGTACTCGCTGCCCTTCCTGGCGCACGCCACGATGGAGCCGATGAACTGCACGGCCTTCGTGCAGAAGGACCGCGTGGACATCTGGGGCCCGACCCAGGCGCAGACCCTGAACCAGATCGTCGCCGGCAAGATCGCCGGGCTGCCCCCGCACGCGGTGCACGTGCACACCACGCTGCTCGGCGGGGGCTTCGGCCGGCGCTTCGAACAGGACTTCGTGTCCCAGGCGGTGGAACTGTCCAAGGCCAGCGGAAGGCCCGTGAAGGTGGTGTGGACCCGCGAGGACGACACCCGGCACGACTTCTACCGCCCCGCCAACCTGCACCGCCTGCACGCCGTGCTCGACCGCGACGGCAGGCTGCAGGCCTGGGCCCACCAGATCGTCGGCCCGTCCATTTTCTCGCGCGTGTTCCCCCAGTACGTGAAGGACGGTGTGGACGACAGCTCCGTGCAGGGCGCCATCAAGCTGCCCTACGCCATGCCCAACGCGCAGACCCGCTACGTCTTGTGCAACACCCCGGTGCCGGTGGGCTTCTGGCGCTCGGTCGGGCATTCCATCACCGCCTTCACCGTCGAGTCCTTCATCGACGAGCTGGCGCATGCCGCGGGCACCGATCCCTACCGCTTCCGGCGCGATCTGCTGCTGCACGGCGACCAGCGCGCGCTGGCCACGCTGGACGTCGCGGCGCGCGAGGCCGGCTGGGGCAAGCCCCTGCCGGCGGGGCATTTCCACGGCATCGCCATGCACCATTCCTTCGGCAGCTACGTCAGCGAAGTGGCCGAGGTCTCGGTGGATCCCAAGGGGCAGGTTCGCGTGCACCGCGTGACCTGCGCGGTGGACTGCGGGCAGGTCGTCAACCCCGACATCGTGACCGCGCAGATCCAGAGCGCGGTGGTGTACGGGCTGACCGCGGCGCTGTACGACCGCATCGAGCTGCGCCAGGGCGGGGTGGTGCAGGGCAATTTCGACAAGTACCGCATGCTGCGCATGGACAGCGCGCCGCGGGTCGACGTGCACATCCTGCCCAGCGGGGAAGCGCCCGGCGGCCTGGGCGAGCCGGGCACGCCGCCCATCGCGCCCGCCGTGGCCAACGCGGTGTTCGCCGCCACCGGCAAGCGCCTGCGCGAACTGCCGCTGCGCCCGGAACTGCTCAAGGCCTGAGCGCGGGGCCGGGCGAGGGGGCTTGAAACTCCCGCGCCCGGCCCGCATGTTTCGCATGGGTACGCAGATTTCTTGCACTGCCATGTCGCAATCCGCCGTTTCCTCCGTTCGCGCCCAGGTCCTGCCGGCCCGCCTGCGGGATCTGGCGATGCTGGCCGCGCTGCTCGAGCGCATCGAGCGCGATGCCCGCCGCCCCGACCCCGAGCAGTACCGGCTGCTGGTCGCGCGCATTCGAGAACAACTCCGCTGCCTGCCGATGGACGCCGCGCTGGACGCCATGCTCGCCGGCTTTCCCGCCACCGCCGAGATCTACGAGAACCTGCGCTACGAGCTGGCCGGCCTGTGCCGGGCTCCGCTGGCCCACTCCGTCGGCACCGAACGCGCTGCGCGTGAGCTGATCGCCCGCATCGGCCGCGAACCCCCGGACAAATACTGATAGAGGTATATGTATTCCGGCCCTCACAATGGCGCCATGTCCAGGCAGCCGGGGAGCCGCGCCACATGTCCTTTGTCATCGAATGGAGCCATCTGCACCCGCTTGCCGCCATCGGCGGCGGGGTGCTGATCGGCACGGCTGCCGGGCTGCTCGCGCTGGGCGCGGGCAAGATCATGGGCTGCAGCGGCATCGCCGGCGCCATGCTGCATGACGCCGTGTATGGCGTGCGTGCGCAGGCCTGGCGCGGCTGGTTCATGGGAGGCGTGCTGCTCGGCGGCCTGCTGTGGCTGGCGCTGGGCGGGAGCTTTCCCGGCGCCGCGCATGCGCTGCCGGCGGCGCTGGTGCTTCCAGCCGGCCTGCTCACCGGCTTCGGCACCCGACTCGGCTCGGGCTGCACCAGCGGCCACGGGGTCTGCGGCATCCCGCGCCTGTCCGCACGCTCGCTGCTGGCGGTGGGGCTGTTCATGGCCAGCGGCATGGTCACGGTGTTCCTGGGCCGGCAGCTGGGGGTGCTGTCGTGAGCGGGGGCAGCGGGGGCAGAGCCCGGCCCTGGGGGCAGTCGATCAGCAAGAGGGCCGTCAACCTCATCGCGCTGCTCTCGGGCACCTTGTTCGGTCTCGGGCTCATGCTCTGCGGCATGGTCGATCCCGTGCGGGTGCTCGGATTCCTGGACGTCGCCGGGCACTGGGACCCGACCCTGCTGCTGGTGATGGGCGGCGCGGTGGCCGCCTCCGCCGTGCCCATCCGCCTGGCCATGCGCCGGGGCCGTCCGATGCTGGGCGGGATGCTCGAATTCCCCAGCCAGCGCGCCATCACCGGGCGCCTGGTTGCCGGCAGCGTGCTGTTCGGCGTGGGCTGGGGCCTGTGCGGCGTCTGTCCCGGCCCGGCCTTGCTCAACCTGCTGAGCCTGCGAGCCGATCGCTGGGAGTTCTTCGCCTGCATGCTGATCGGCATGGCACTGTTCGATGCCTGGAACCGGCGCGGCGCCGGCGCCCGCTCCACGGCGGGCTCCCTGCCGCGTCCTTGATCCACGGGGCTTGCCGCCGCGCCCGGCGGGGCGAGAATGCGCCATGGACACGAGCCTCGGCGATCTCCTGCGCTGGGTGGCGGCCCTCGGGGCCGGCCTGCTGATCGGCGTCGAACGCGAGCGCAGCCACCCGGACGAGCAGGCCAGTGCCGGCCTGCGCAGCTTCGCGCTGGCCGCGCTGGCCGGCGCCGCGGCCGCCCGCCTGGGCCTCGCCGCGCTGGTCGCCGCCGTGCTGGCGGTGGCGGGGCTGGCCGTGGCCGGCTACCTGCGCACCCGCGACACCGACCCCGGCATCACCACCGAGATCGCGCTGCTGCTGTGCGTGCTGCTGGGCGCGCTGGCCATGCAGGAGCCGGCACTGGCCTCGGCGCTGGCCGTGCTGACGGCCGTGCTGCTGGCCGCCAAGGCCCGCCTGCACGGTTTCGTGCGCTCCGTGCTCAGCGAGCAGGAACTGCAGCATGGCCTGCTGCTGGCCGCCTCGGTGCTGGTGGTGCTGCCGCTGCTGCCCAACCGCGCCTTGCCCGCGCTCGGCGGGCTCAACCCCCACACCCTGTGGACCCTGGCCGTGCTGCTCATGGTCATCCAGACCCTGGGCCATGTCGCGTTGCGCTGGCTGGGCCCCGTGCGCGGCCTGGCCCTTACCGGGCTGCTGGGCGGCTTCGTCTCCAGCACCGCCACCATCGCCGCGATGGGACGGCGCGCGCGGGAGCATCCCGCGTGGTTCGAGGCCTGCCTGGCCGGCGCCCTGTGGTCCAACCTGTCCACCGTCGTGCAACTGAGCGTGATGACCGCCGTGGTGGCGCCCGGCCTGCTTTCCCGCCTGGCACCGGCGCTGCTGCTGGCGGGCGCCGTGACCCTGGGAGCGGGCTGGTGGAGCGCCCGCCTGGCGCGGCTGCGCGGCGAGCCGGCCGCGCCCCCCGCGGCGGCCGTGGCCGGGCGGCCCTTCAGCCCGCGTGCGGCGCTGGTCTTCGCGGCGGCGGTGGGGGCCATGCTGTTCGTGGCCGAGCAGGCGCATCGGCGCTACGGTGGCAGCGGCGTGCTGGTGACCACCGCGCTGGCCGGGCTGGCCGACGCCCACGCCTCCGCGGTGTCGGCGCTGCAGCTGCATGCCGGGGGCGGCCTGGGAGCCGGACTGGCCGCCGCTTGCGTGGGCGCGGCCTTCAGCACCAATGCGCTGAGCAAGACCGTGGCGGCAGCTTCCGGCGGCAGCGCGCGCTTCGCCCGCCTGCTCGCGGCATCGCAGGCGGCGATGGTGCTGGGTTTCTGGACCGGCCTTGCGTCGGCGCCGTGGATCCAGCGCGTATTGACAGGCGGCAGCGCATGACGCACAATGCTTGCTTTCGCTTGCGGCAAACCGCAAAGCGAGTGGAGTGGTAGTTCAGTTGGTTAGAATACCGGCCTGTCACGCCGGGGGTCGCGGGTTCGAGTCCCGTCCACTCCGCCAA
>JAJZWA010000097.1 GCA_021846965.1 Pseudomonadota bacterium
CGCGCACGGTGATCGCACCCGAGAGCATCGCCCACCTGGTGTGGTCCATGCTCAGCTCCGAGGCCCTGCCGCAGGTGCACGCGAACATCGGCTATTGACGCAGGGCAGAAGCGCCAAGCGAATTTTTACACCTGCATGCTGCGTCGCAGCGTAAGCTGTGCGCACATCGGTTGCAGGGGGAAGACAACGATGAATTCGCTGAACGGCGATCCGATCTGGATCCGCTTGGGGGTGCGCGTCGAAAGTTCGGAAGAGGCGCGCCAGCTGCACTGGCTGCTGGATCGTTTCGATGCCGGGCGCATCCGTGTCGTGGCGCACAGCCTGCGCCTGCGGGAGTCACCCAAGCCCGAGCGCATCGCGCGCGAACTGGGCGCCAGCATTCCGGGCTAGCACGAGAAACCCGGGCAGGCTGCTCAGGCCGCCCGGGCGCGTTGCAACTCCAGCACGTAGGTGCGGCCGGCGTCCCCGGCGCGCATGCCGGGGCGCGACGACAGCACATGGCAAGGCGTGCGCCGGGATGGGGCCTCGAGCGGCAGCTGGCGGTGCACCGCGAGTTTGTCGCCCTGGTTCATCGCGAACTCGCAAAGCACCACCAGGACATTGCCGGGGCGCGTGCCCACGAGCGTGGCGGGGCTCCCGGTGCTCATGCCCACGTGCTGCGACCACAGGGTGAGCTCCAGGGCCTGGAAGGTGCCGCGTCGATCGATTCCCACCTGGTCCATCCCGTCCAGCAGGCTGTGCAGGATCAGCGGATCGCTGGTCTCGGAAATCGTCGGCGGGGCACTGTGCTGGCTGTCGAGGGATTTCATGCGGGGCGCGGCTCGTGGGTACGGCGCTGGGCAGCAGCGCATGGCGGCAAGCCCCGAGCATAGCGCTGCCGCCCCGGCAGGCTCAAGAATGTTCCAGGCCCTCGCGCCCTTTCGGGATGGACCGACATGTTGCGGTCACACAAGCTGCCTATGCTGGGTCTCGCAGGGCGGCAACCCGCGCAGGGTCGCGGCCTTGCGAGCGGGTCGCGGCCCGTGACTGAGAGAGCCTCTGTGTGAACGCATCTTCAGCCCGTCGCGCCCCGACGGGCTTTTTCTTGCCGGGACGCAAGGCACGGCCCCGGGAGCAAGGCGCCGGCAAGGAATGTTGATCAATCGCAACCCGGCCCGGCGGAGTTTTGTCTAACTTGGTTGCAAATACAAAGCCGGCAGCCCCGGGGCCAACGACCCGCGCGGGCGCAAGGAGGACGACATGTTCCAGCCATCCGTCGAGGAGCAGCCGCTGTGGAGCCTGGGCGTGCGCATCGAGTGTGCGGACGATATCCGGCTTTTGAGCTGGCTGGTCCGGCACTACGGTGAGCGCCGCGTGCGCGCGATCGCATCGCGTCGCGAGTTGCCGGTGGCTCCCCGCCCCGAGGGGGTGGCCGCCGAACTCGGGGTCGGCCGCGGCTGAAACCGCGGCGACGCCCGCAGGCCATGCGGGCCGGGATTCGCCCGGCCCCGCGATCTCACCAGCGCGGGCGCCCGTGCCCGGCGAGGGTGTCGGGCATCGCGTATGCGCCCGGAATATGCGCGATATGCTCGTGGGCCTGGGTTTCCAGGGCCAGCATGCGGCGCTCCAGATCGCTCAGGTCGGTAGCCTGCGCCAGATAGGCCTCGTCGAGGCGTTGCTGCGGGTCGAAGTGGAACAGTTCGTCGAAAAACTTGGCAGGATGGAACATGATGAACTCCCTCGGAGGGGATCGGCTGCCCGGATCGGGCCTTGGTGTTAACCCTAATATAGGGTTAACCCTGCTTCTTGCCAAGGGCTTTTGCATCGCATGTTGTGAAAAGGCATCGCATCATGCGAATTGAAGCCGCGGTCTGGCCCGAGGACACCTCCCTGGTGCGCGAGTTGTTCCGCGAATACGCCCAGGGGCTGGGCCACGATCTGTGCTTCCAGGGTTTCGAACAGGAGCTGGCCGGATTGCCCGGGCGCTACGCAGCCCCCGGCGGAGCCCTGCTGCTGGCGCGCGATGACGCGGGCCATGCGCTGGGTTGCGTGGCCCTTCGCCCGCTGGAGCGCGGCGACTGCGAGATGAAGCGCCTGTACGTGCGTCCTGCCGCGCGGGGCCAGGGATTGGGGCGGAGCCTGGCCGTGGCGGTGAGCGAGCTTGCGCGCGCGGCCGGGTACGCGCGCATGTGCCTGGACACCCTGGCCAGCATGCGCGAGGCCGTCGCGCTGTACACCTCGCTGGGTTTCCGGCCCATCGAGGCCTATGTGTACAACCCGCTCGAGGGAGTGCTGTTCCTCGGTCTCGACCTGAGGTCGACGCGAGCTCCCGCCTGAACCTCGGGCGCCATGGGCGGCCGAGGCGCCGCGCTTCGAGCACAATGCGCAGCATGATCATCCAGCTCGCATCCGACCTGCATCTGGAGCGTCTGGCCGGACGATTTCCGTCGGAGACCCTCATCCGGCCGGCGCCGCAGGCCGACCTGCTGGTGCTCGCGGGCGACATCGCCTCGCGCTCGGATGGCGTGCGGCTTTTTGCCGACTGGCCGGTTCCGGTGCTGTACGTGCCGGGGAACCATGAATTCTTCGACGCCGACTGGCAGCGCACGCGCGACGAGCTCCGGCGGGCGGCCGAGGGCACGCAGGTGAGGGTGCTCGACGGCGACGAGTTCGAATTCCGGGGCCTGCGATGGCTGGGCTGTACCCTGTGGACCGACTATGCGCTGCACGAGGGCCTGGGCCGGCCCGAACAGATGCAGGCCTGCGCCCGGCGCATGCGCGACCATGCGGTGATCCGCGTCGGCTCGCGCAGCTTCGCGCCCGAGGATGCGCTGGCCGAGCATCTGCGCTGCCGCGAATGGCTGGAACAGACCCTGGCCCGCCCCTTCGAGGGGCCCACCGTGGTGGTCACGCATCACGCCCCCAGCGCCCGCTCGGTGCACCCGCGTTTCGCCGACCACCCGGTCAATCCCGCCTACGCCAGCCGCCTCGAGCCGCTGCTGGCGGGAGCGCGGGCCTGGCTGCACGGGCATGTGCACGACAGCTTCGATTACCAGGTCGCGGGGCAGGGCGGCGGGGTGTGCCGCGTGGTGGCGAACCCGCGCGGCAACGCCCGGCGCATCGACCAGGCGCGCCACGTGGCGGAGCTGGAGTTCGAGAATCCGGCCTTCCAGCCCCAATGCCTCCTCGACCTGTGAAGCTGCGCGCCCCGGCTGTCCGGGCTCAAGTCCGGGGCGCGCGTGTCGTCTGACTGAAAACCAGCGATCTCCACCCATGGCCGACAACTCCATCCCTCCCGCGGCACTGCATGTCCTGCGCCAGATCCTGGCGTCGCTGCCCAGCTGCGACATGCTGGTGCAGGCCCATGGATCCGAGGCCGGCGGCCGCATCGTGCATCTCAACGAGAACGCGCGGCGCGTGCTGGAACCCCTGGGCGTGGGCGAAGGCGCCTCGCTGGGGGCCTGCGCGCAGGCGCTGGGCCTGGACGCCACGCAGTGCATGGGGCTGCTGCGCGACATCGCGTCCGGAACCCGTGCGCAGGCCGAGCTGCACGGCGCCGGCCTGCGCCTGCAGTTGCGGGCCCTGCGCGACGAGCAGGACCGGATCGGCGGCTTTCATCTGTCGTGGCCGGATCCGGCGGCAGCCCAGGACGCGGCCCCGCAGCGACTGCTGCAGGCCCTGTCGCAACGCCCTGTGGCGGCCACCGAGCAGGACCTGGACGCGCTGGACGGGCAGGCGCGCCAGGCCCTGGCCTTCCTGCGCGACATGGCGCTTTCCTGGGAGCGTGGGTCCACGAAGGTGGGCCTGGCCTCGGCGCGGGGATACTTCTCCCCCAAGGGCTCCGTGCAGGTGTTCCGGGAGCGCCAGACCGAACAGGAGGCGCTGATCACGCGCGTGGGCGAGGGGGTGCAGCATGTGGTGGATGCCGCCCATGCGGTGGAGCAGAACATCGCCCGCGCCGCCGAGCGCGCGCAGGGCATCTTCCAGGTCTGCGAGTCGCGCCAGCGCGACGTCGGAGGCGCGCGGGAGCAGTTCCAGACCCTGCGCGACGAGACCGCGCGCAATGCCGGGCACCTGGACCGCATCCGGGAACATGCCCAGGGCGTCACGCAGGTCCTGCAGGTGATCCGCGACATCGCCGCCCAGACCAATCTGCTGGCGCTGAACGCGGCCATCGAGGCCGCGCGCGCCGGCGAGGCCGGCCGTGGCTTCGCCGTGGTCGCCGACGAGGTGCGGCGCCTGGCCACCAAGGTGGCGCAGACGGTGGTGACGGCCGGCGAATCCATCGAGGCCATCCAGGCCTCGGTCGCGGTGGCCCACCAGGTCTCGCGCACCCTGGGCGAGGCGGTGGGCGCCAGCTCCGAGAAAATGGGCGGCGTGGTGCAGGGATTCGCCGACATTCGCGCCGGCATCGAGGCCAATCAGGGCGTGTTCGAGGAGATCACGCGCCTGAGCCTTTCGGCACGCGAGGCCGTGGGTGCCTTGTCCCAGAGCTTCGATCGCATGGCCTCGGGCGTGCGCGAGGCGAACGAGCAGGGCATCCAGGGCGCGCAGGAAATGTCCGCCCAATTGCTGGAGACCCTGAACGAGAACAAGGTGCTGCTCGAGGCCACGCTGGACTTCGACACCGGCTCCGAGCTCAGCGTGGCATCCCGCGCGGCCATCGAGGGCGCGCGGGAGATCGGCCAGGCCCTGGAGCAGGCGCTCGCCCAAGGCGCGATCAGCCTGGAGGCGCTGTTCGACGAGCAATACGTGCCTGTCGCCGGCATGCAGCCGCCGAAGTTCCGTACCCGTGCCACGGACCTGTTCAAGCAGCGCGTGCAGCCCCTGCTGGACCGCACCCTGGGACGGAGCCCCACGTTGCGCTTCGCCTTTGCCGTCGACCGCAACGGCTATACGCCGACCCACAACACCATCTACGACCAGCCGCTGACCGGCGATCCCCGCAAGGATCTGGTGGGCAACCGGGCGATGCGCATCTTCAACGATGCCGCGGGCCTGGAGGCGGCGCACAACACCAAGCCCATCCACCTCATGATCTATGCCCGGGATACCGGAGAGGTGCTGCGCGAGCTCGACGTGCCGATCCGCGTGGGCGATCGCCAGTGGGGCAATCTGCGCGTGGGATTTCCCTGAGCAGGTCGGGGCCGGGCAGTGCCCGGCCCCCCGTCACGCTAGAACAGCGCCGCCGCCTTGGTCAGCGCGATGTACACGCCGATCAGGAAGGGAATGCCGATGGCCAGCCAGGCCACCACGCCGAAGGCGCCGAAGCTGCCTCGCGCCGCGCTGTGGGCGCTGTCGGCTCCCTGCTGCTCATGTTGCAGCGACTTCTCCCGCGCCAGGCGCGCCTCGTCCATGTGATGCTTCTCGTGCACCGGACGCACCATGGCGTTGAGGATCAGGCCCACCAGCAGCAAGCCGGCCAGGATGTGCAGCGTGCCGTCGTACACCAGGTTGTGGGCCACGCCGGCATTGATCTGCGCCTGGCGGATGTGCGCGATCAGGAAGGGGCCGACGATGCCCGCGACGGACCAGGCGGTGAGCAGGCGCCCGTGGATGGCCCCCACCATCTGCGTGCCGAAGATGTCGGCCAGGTAGGCCGGCACGGTGGAGAAGCCGCCGCCGTACATGGACAGGATGATGCACACCGCCACCACGAAGGCGCCTGCCATCGCGTGATGCCCCAGCACGGGCAGGCTGAGGTACATCACGATGCCGATGATGAAGAACAGGTAGTAGGTGGTCTTGCGCCCGATGTGATCGGAGATGCTGGCCCAGAAAAAGCGCCCCAGGCTGTTGAACAGGCTGATCAGGCCCACCAGCCCGGCCGCCGATGCGGCGATGGCCGCCTTCTGGGCCGTGGTCAGCGCGGTCGTCGCGTCGAGCCCGATCAGGTGCCCCCCGAACACGTCCTGCAGCATCGGGCTGGCCATCGAGATCACGCCGATGCCGGCGGTCACGTTGAGGAACAGCACGCCCCAGATCAGCCAGAATTGCGGCGTCTTCCAGGCCGTGTCCAGGTGCACGTGCTTGCTGGTCACCATGGCCTTGGCCTTGACCGGCTCGGTCCAGCCCTGCGGCTTCCAGCCGCTGGGCGGCACGCGCATGCCGAAGGCTCCCAGGGACATGACGATGACGTACAGGATGCCCATGGTGATCAGCGTGGAGGACACCCCCGCCGAGGCATTCCCGCCGCCGTAGTGCTTCATCAGCGCCACCGCGATGGGCGCGCCGATCATCGCGCCGCCACCGTATCCCATGATGGCCATGCCGGTGGCCATGCCCCGGCGGTCCGGGAACCATTTGATCAGCGTGGATACCGGGGTGATGTAGCCCAGGCCCTGCCCCACGCCGCCGATGATCCCGCAGCCCAGCCACAGCAGCCAGAGCTGGTGCATGGACACGCCGATGCCCCCCAGCACCATGCCGCCGCCCCAGCACAGCGCGGCGATGAAACCGGCCTTGCGCGGGCCCGCGTGCTCGAGCCAGCCGCCCCACAGCGCGGCCGCCAGGCCGAGCACGGCGATGAACATCTCGAAGGTGGAGGTCACCAGCGGGACGCTCCAGTTGCAGGTACTCGAGAACAGCAGGGTCCCCAGCCCCGCCGCCTTGCACGTGGCATCGCTGCCCGTGAGGAGTTTGCTCATGGGTAGCCAGAACACCGAAAAGCCATAAGCCATGCCGATGCACAGGTGGATCGCCAGGGCTGCGGGCGGAACCAGCCATCGGTTGAAGCGCGGGCCGGCGACGATACGTGCGCGGTCCAACAGGCCGGGGGCGGCCATGGTCTGTGTCATTGCCTCAGACATTTCCGCGCTGTTCAGCTTACACGTTGATGAGTTTTCGCCCGAGGGCGGAGCCGATGTAGTCTGAGGCGTCGAGCGGCTTGACGGACCAGGTCCGCAGCCGCTGCCAGGCCAGGTAGTGGGGCAGG
>JAJZWA010000041.1 GCA_021846965.1 Pseudomonadota bacterium
CTGGCGGAAGCGGTGAGATTCGAACTCACGGACGGTTGCCCGTCGCCGGTTTTCAAGACCGGTGCAATCGACCACTCTGCCACGCTTCCGGGGAACCCGCGATTCTATGCCGGAGGCGCTGCCGGCTCGGGAAGGAACAGTTCCAGCACCTCGTTGAGCAGTTCCCAGCCTCGCGGCGTGGCGGCGATGCGAGTGGCGGTGGACTCCAGCAGCCCCAGTTGCTCGGCGCGCCGCAGGCCGGGCTGCAGGCTCGACAGGGGCATGCCGGTGCGCTCGACGTAGCGGGCGGGATCGAAGCCCTCGGCCAGGCGCAGGGCGTTGAGCAGGAACTCGAAGGGCAGCTCGCGCCGGCTCACTTCGTGTTCGGTGTCCACCGCCAGGCCCTGCGCGGCCTGGCTCATGTAGCGCTCGGGCTGGGCGTGGCGGGTCTGGCGCAGGATGCGGTGCGCGAAGGACAGCTTGGAATGCGCGCCGGCGCCGATTCCCAGGTAGTCGCCGAACTCCCAGTAGTTGCGGTTGTGCCGGCTGGCGTGTCCGGCGCGCGAGTAGGCCGACACTTCGTAGCGCTGCAGTCCGGCGGCGGCGGCCTGCTCGGCCAGGGCCTGCTGCATGTCGGCCGCCAGGTCGGGCTCGGGCAGGCCGCCGGGCGGGCGGCGCGCGAAGGCCGTCTGCGGCTCGATGGTGAGCTGGTACAGCGACAGGTGCGGAGGCTGGAATTGCAGCGCGCGTCGCAGCTCCTCGCGCGCCTGGGCCAGGTCCTGCCCCGGCAGCGCGAACATGAGGTCGATGTTGAAACTCGGCACGACCCGCGCGGCTTCCTCGATGGCCGCGCAGGCCTGCGCGCTGTCGTGCACGCGGCCCAGGCGCTCGAGCATGGCGTCGTCGAAGCTCTGCACGCCGATGGACAGGCGGTTCACCCCCGCCTGCGCATAGGCGGCGAAGCGCTCGCGCTCGAAGGTTCCGGGGTTGGCCTCGAGGGTGATCTCGGCGTCGGCGGCCAGGCGCAGCCGGGCGCGGATGCCCGCCAGCAGTTCATCGATGGACTCGGGCGCGAACAGGCTGGGGGTGCCGCCGCCCAGGAACACGCTGAGCACCGTGCGGCCCCACACCAGCGGCAGGGCCGTCTCCAGGTCCTGCAGCAGGGCCTGCACGTAGGCGCGCTCGGGCAGCGCCCCCTGCCCTTCGCGCCGCGCGTGGGAGTTGAAATCGCAATAGGGGCATTTGCGCAGGCACCAGGGCAGATGCACGTACAGCGCCAGGGGCGGAAGCTCGCGCAATTGCAGGGTGCCGGCGCGCATGCGCTGCGGCAGCTCGGCCGCTGCGCGTTGCAGCGACTGTTCATGACCTTCCGGGGCGCCGGGTTCGGCGCGCTCGGGGTGCAGCGGGATGACGGGCATCAGATCGCCTGGTGCTGCGCCCTGGGCGCCACGCCCCAGAAGGCCTCCAGCAGCTGGGCCATCTGCGCGGCGGCGCGGGCGCGGTGGCTGAGACGGTTCTTCTCGGCGGGCTCGAGCTGGGCCAGGGTGAGCCCGCGCTGGGGCAGCACGAACAGGGGGTCGTAGCCGAAACCGCCCTCGCCCGCCGGCGCGCCTGCCACGTGGCCGTGCAGCCAGCCGTGGGCGATCAGCGGCTCGGGGTCCTCGGCGTGGCGCAAGGCGACCAGCACGCAGACGAAATGCGCGCGGCGCTCGCCCACGCCCTGCAGGCGCTGCAGCAGCAACTGGTTGTTGCGCGCGTCCTGCTCGGCGCGAGGCAGCGGTGCCTGGCCCTCGGCCGCGGCGTAGCGCGCCGACAGCACGCCGGGAGCTCCGCCCAGGGTGCGCACGCACAGCCCGGAATCGTCGGCCAGCGCGGGCTTGCCGGTGTGCAGGCTGGCATGGCGCGCCTTGGCCAGCGCGTTCTCGACAAAGGTGCCGAAGGGCTCCGGGCACTCGGGCACCGAAGCATCGAGGCGCAGCAGTTCGATCTGCAGCGCGCCCAGGAGGGCCTGGAATTCAGCAAGCTTGCCCGGATTGCCCGTGGCCAGCACGAGTTCGCTGGGATGCATCGTGGGTCTGCGGGATCGGGGATTCAGGCGGGCTGGCGCAGTGCCTGGAGCTGCAGTTCGTGGATGCGCCGCAGCGCGGCCTGCGCGGCGTCGACCAGGGCGTCGAGCTGGGCGCGGCTGAAGGGCTCGCCTTCCGCGGTGCCCTGCACCTCCACCAGATGGCCCGCACCGGTTCCGACCACGTTCATGTCGCAGTCGCAGCGCGAATCCTCCTCGTAGGCCAGGTCGACCAGCACGCGCCCGCCGAGCAGGCCCACGGAGACCGCGCCCACGAGCTCGCGCATGGGATGCGCGGCGACGGCGCCGCTGCGCAGCAGCCCCTGGCAGGCATCCCAGGCGGCCACCGCGGCGCCGGTGATGGCCGCCGTGCGGGTGCCGCCGTCGGCCTGCAGCACGTCGCAGTCCAGCACGATCTGGCGCTCGCCCAGCGCGGAGAAGTCGAACACGCTGCGCAGGCTGCGCCCGATGAGGCGCTGGATCTCCTCGGTGCGCCCCTGCGGGCGCCCGCGCTTGACCTCGCGCTCGTTGCGTGTGTGGGTGGCGCGGGGCAGCATGCCGTACTCGGCGGTGACCCAGCCCAGGCCGCTGCCGCGGCGGTGCGGGGGCACCTTCTCCTCGACGCTGGCGTTGCACAGCACGCGGGTGCGTCCGAATTCGACCAGCACCGAACCCTCGGCGTGGCAGGTGAAAGAGCGGGTGAAGCGAATCTCGCGCAGCTGGTCGGCCGCGCGTCCATCGAAACGGGAAGCGGACATCGTGGGTGGGTGGGTGGCTATTTCTTGGCGGCGGCGCGGCGGATGGCCTCGTTGATCTCGGCGATCGAGCGCTCGATCGCCGCATCGTCCAGGTCATCCACCGGCAGGTCGCGCAACTCGGCCTGGAAGGTCGAGGCGAACACGCCGGGGGCGAGGTTCTGCGTGCTCACGCCCTGCGTGGTGTCGCGCTCGGTGTCGGCTTCCCATTCGATGGCCAGCGCGGTCACGTTGTCCGACTCGGCCGAGCGGTTGCGCAAGGCGCGCTCGACCAGCTCGGGCACGGCATCGGACAGGGCGCGCGCGCTGAGCACGCTGACGATCGAGCTCTCATCGATCTGGCTCCACAAGCCGTCGGAGCACAGCATGATCAGGTCTCCGGTGCGCAGCTTCTGCGGCACGCCGATCTCGATGAAGGGAGCCTGCGGCGAGCCCAGGCAGGTGTAGAGCACGTTGCGGTTGGCGGTGCGGGCCATCGAGGCCTGCGCCGCCGCGGCGCCGGGGATGGTCTGCAGCATGCGCTGCTCGGCATGCGAGTGGTCCAGCGTGCGGGTCAGCAGCGAGCCTTCGCGCAGGTAGTACAGGCGCGAGTCCCCCACATGCGCCCATTGGGCCGTGCCGCCCTGCAGCACGCACAGCACGATGGTGGTGCGGGGGAAATCCTCCAGGCGCTGGTCGCGCGCGTAGCGGTGGATGTGCTCGTGCGCGGTCTGCACGGCGCGGCGCAGGAAGGCGCGCGGATCGTCCAGGCTGGGCTGGGCCTCGCGCTGGAACATGCCCGAGACGGTGGTCAGGGCGATCTGCGCGGCCACGTCGCCGCGCGGATGCCCGCCCATGCCGTCGGCAAGACCCAGCAGGACGCTGTCGCGGGTGTAGCAGTAGCCGACGCGGTCCTCGTTGTTGGAGCGCCCGCCGCGCCGGCTGACCTGGTAGACGGAAAACCTCATGGCAATTCCCCGTGGAGCACGTGCCGCCTCAATGCCGGCGCGCGCCGCTGCCGAAGCGCGTGGCCTGGATCGCCTTGTCCACGCGTGCCTTCGTGTCGTTGACCAGTTCGTCGATCTGCATGCGCAGCTTCTCGCTCAGGGTGAGCTGCGTGTAGCGACGCGGATTCTCGGCGCCGAGTTCCTTTTGCAGATTGAACACGCTTTGCGGACGCGCCAGCGGGTCGAGGGACATGCACCACTCGACGATCTCGATCAGGTTGTCCGAGTACACGCCGCGCAGCTTGGCCAGTTGCGCGCCCAGGCGATCCTTCTCCAGGCGCTGGGTGGCCTCGTGCGGAGGGTAGCCGGTCATGCAGGCGTAGATGCACGCCCCCACCGCGTAGATGTCGGTCCAGGGGCCGAAGGAGGCGTCGCGCTTGTACATCTCGGGGGGCGCGAATCCGGGGGTGTACATGGGGCGAAAGCGCTTGTCCTGCTGCCCGATCACTTCGCGGGCGGCGCCGAAGTCGATCAGGATGGGCTTGTCGTCGTCGGTGATGAACAGGTTGGCCGGCTTGATGTCGAGGTGCAGCATCTTGTGCTGGTGCACCACGCGCAGGCCCTGGAGGATCTCGTCGTACAGCGAGCGGATGGTCGACTCGCGGAAGATCTTCTTGCGCTTGAGGTCGCGCGCCGTGATGATGAATTCCTGCAGGGACGAGCCCTCCAGGTAGTTCATCACCATGTAGACGGTTTCGTTCTCGCGGAAAAAGTTCAGCACCCCCACGACGCTGGGGTGGGAGATCTGGGCGAGCGACCGCCCTTCCTCGAAAAAGCTCTTCAGGCCCAGCCGGTACAGCGCGAGCTTCTCGGGCTGCACCACCGGCACGGTCTCGCCCTGCAGGCGCTCGACCAGCGAGGCCGGCAGGTATTCCTTGATGGCCACGCGCTGGCCGTCGCTGCCCACGGCCAGGTACACGACGCCGAAGCCGCCGCTGGCGAGCTTGCGCAATACGCGGTATCCGCCGACCTGGCTGTCCGGTTCGAGCGGCGCGGGCTTGTTCTTGTTCGACATGCTGGAGCGGTTCGGGGCGTACCGGCGCTGGTGCGGGGTGTGGAAGAATGCGCTGGAAGGAATCAGGAACCCTAGAACCCGGGAGATCCCAGTGGGAGCCATTTATAGCATGACCGGTTACGGCGAGGCCTCGGCCGCGGTCGAGGCGCCCGGCGCCCTCAGCGTACACGTGGATCTGCGCAGCGTAAACGGTCGCTTCCTGGATATTTCCTTCAGGCTTCCCGACGAACTCCGTGCATCCGAAGCCGGATTGCGGGCCCTGCTGGCGCGGGAACTTCGCCGCGGCAAGCTCGAATGCCGCGTGAACGTGGAGGCGCCCGCGGCGGCGTTGCAACTGCCCGAGCCCGCCACGCTGCAGCCGCTGCTGGAGGCGCAGGCCGAGCTGCTGCGGCGCTGGCCGCAGCTGCAGCCCCTGACGGTGGCCGAGGCCTGGCGCATGGGCGGCGCCCAGGCGGCGCCGCGCGCGGGCGCCGAGAGCCTGGCGGCTGCCGCGTCGCACGCCGCCGCCGCCGCGTTGCGCGCGCTGCAGGCGGCGCGCGCCGACGAGGGCGAGCGCCTGCGCGTGTTCCTGCGGGAGCGCTGCGGGCGCCTGCGCGAACTGGCGGCGCAGGCGCGCGAGGTGGCGCCCCAGGCGGTGGCGCGCTTGCAGGAACGCTTTGTCGCCCGCTACCGCGACGCGCTGGAGCTTCTGGGCGGCACGGCCGACGCCCAGGCCTCCCACGAGAGGCTGCTGCAGGAAGCCGCGACCTTCGCGCTGCGCGTGGACGTGGCCGAGGAAATCGGACGCCTGCAGTCGCACCTGGACGCCATGGACCAGGTGCTGCAGGCCGGCGGCGAGGCCGGCAAACGCCTGGATTTCCTGATCCAGGAGCTGCACCGCGAGGCCAACACCCTGGGATCCAAGTCCGCGGTGCTCGAACTCAGCGAAATCGCCGTGGACATGAAGGTGTGCATCGAGCAGATGCGCGAGCAGGTGCAGAACCTGGAGTGAGCGCAGCCGGCGCGCGGCGCCCCGGCTGATAGACTGCCGGCTATTCGCGCGGCCCCTCCGGCGCGGCCCCCTCCGGTCTCTCAACAGCCTGCTAGGAACGATGGATTTTCCCGGGAACCTGTTCGTCGTCGCCGCGCCCAGCGGGGCCGGCAAGTCCAGCCTGGTGGGGGAATTGCTCTCGCGCGACCCGGGATTGCGGCTTTCGGTGTCCACCACCACGCGGGCACCGCGCGGGCAGGAGGAGGACGGCCGCGAATACTGCTTCGTCAGCCGCAGCGAGTTCGAACGCCGCGTGCGCGACGGCGAATTCCTGGAATGGGCCGAGGTGCACGGCAATCTGTACGGCACCTCCCGCGCCTGGCTGGAGCATCGCATGGCCGAAGGCGTGGACGTGCTGCTGGAAATCGACTGGCAAGGCGCCGCGCAGGTGCGGCGACATTTCTCGAATTCCATCGGCATCTTCATCCTGCCCCCGTCCTACGAGGAACTGGAGGCGCGGCTGCGCCGTCGCGGCGAGGACAGCGACTCCACCATCGTGCGCCGGCTGGCCGAGGCCCGGGTGGAAATCGCCCAGGCTCCGGACTTCGACTTTATAATCGTCAATAGACATTTTCACGAGGCGCTGCGCGAGCTGGAGTCGATCGTGGTTTCGCAGCGCCTGCGGCTCGCGGCCCAGCGCCGCGCGCACCCGGAAGTGTTCGAGGCACTCGGCATCGATGCCACGCTTC
Source organism: Pseudomonadota bacterium (assembly GCA_021846965.1). Taxonomy (GTDB): domain Bacteria; phylum Pseudomonadota; class Gammaproteobacteria; order Burkholderiales; family Burkholderiaceae_C; genus Thiomonas_A. The sequence continues at coordinate 6,520 of JAJZWA010000041.1, forward strand.
CGACGCAACGCAATTGAAGGAACCACCATGGCCCGTATCACCGTCGAGGATTGCCTGGAGAAGGTGCCCAACCGCTTCCAGCTCGTGCTTGCCGCCACCTACCGCGCGCGCATGCTGGCGCAGGGGCATTCCCCCAAGATCGAGACCCGCGACAAGCCGGTGGTGACCGCCCTGCGCGAAATCGCCGCGGGTCAGGTCGGCCTGGAAATGCTCAAACGCGTACCGGCCTGAGTCCCGCCTTGCCCGGCCGCCGCGCCCGGGCGCGGGCGGCCTGATCCGGGGCGGCCCGGCACGTTCCCGACCTGCCCAGCTCCATGCAAAGCCGCCCCAGCCCCTCGGGAACACCCCCCACCGCTCGCAAGCGGCCCGCGATTCACCGCCGGCCGCAGCAGCGCGCCGCGCAGGCTGCGCTGGCCGAGGGCGTGGCGCCGCCGACGCCCGAGCGCGCGGCGGCGGTCAGCCTGGCCGGGCTGCTCGATCGCCTGGCCGGCTATCTTCCCGAATCCGACCTGCAACTCATACGCACGGCCTATCGCTTCGCCGACGCCGCGCACCTGGGCCAGTACCGCGCCAGCGGCGAACCCTACATCTCCCACCCGGTGGCGGTGGCCGAGATCTGCGCCGAGTGGAAGCTCGACACCCAGGCGCTGATGGCGGCGCTGCTGCACGACACCGCCGAGGACAAGGGCATCACCCAGGCCGAGCTGGTCGAGCATTTCGGCTCGACGGTGGCGATGCTGGTGGACGGTCTGACCAAGCTGGACAAGATCCAGTTCTCCAACCGCGAGGAAAACCAGGCCGAGAGTTTTCGCAAGATGCTCCTGGCGATGGCGCGGGACATCCGGGTCATCCTGATCAAGCTCGCGGACCGGCTGCACAACATGCGCACCCTGGGCGCGATGCTCCCGGAGAAGCGTCGGCGCATCGCCGACGAGACCATGGACATCTATGCCCCCATCGCCTACCGGCTGGGGCTCAACCAGGTGTACCGCGAGTTGCAGGACCTGGGCTTCCAGCACAGCCACCCGATGCGCTACGCGGTACTCAGCGAGGCCGTGCGGGTGGCCCGGGGCAACCGCCGCGATCTGGTGGACCGCATCCTCGCCGCCACCACCAAGTCGCTGGGCGACGCGGGCATCCAGGCGCAGCTCTACGGCCGCGAGAAGACGCTGTACTCGATCTACCGCAAGATGCAGCGCAAGCATCGCTCCTTCGCCCATGTGCAGGACGTGTTCGGCTTCCGCGTGATCGTGCCGGAAGTGCTGGACTGCTACCGCGCGCTGGGAGTGCTGCATGCGCAGTACAAGCCGATGCCGGGCAAGTTCGAGGATTTCATCGCCATCCCCAAGCTCAACGGCTACCAGTCGCTGCACACCACGCTGATCGGCCCGACCGGCGTGCCGGTGGAATTCCAGATCCGCACCGAGGCCATGCACCGCGTGGCCGAGAGCGGAGTGGCCGCGCACTGGCTGTACAAGGCCGGGGAAAGCGCCGACGCGATCGCACAGGTCACCACCGCCGCGTGGCTGCAGTCCCTGCTGGACATCCAGAACGAGAACCGCGACGCCGCGGAGTTCATCGAGACCGTGAAGGTCGACCTGGCGCCCGACGCGGTGTACGTGTTCACGCCCAAGTCGCGCATCCTGGCGCTGCCTCGCGGCGCCACTCCGGTGGACTTCGCCTACGCCGTGCACACGGACCTGGGCAATCAGACGGTGGCGGCCAAGGTCAACGGCGAGCTGGTGCCGCTGCGCACCGAACTGCTCAGCGGCGACGTGATCGAAATCGTCACCGCTCCACACTCGCGCCCGAACCCCAACTGGTTGAGCTTCGTGCGCACCGGGCGTGCCCGCTCGAAGATCCGCCACGAACTCAAGGTCTCGCAGCAGGCCGAGTCGCAGGCCCTGGGGCGGCGCCTGCTGGTGCGGGCGCTGCAGCAACTGGACCTGCGCCTGGAGGACCTGGACACCACGCAGTGGAGCCGCCTGCTGCACTGGAGCGGCAACAAGACCCCCGAGGAATTGTTCGGCGACATCGGCCTGGGCAAGCGCGTGGCCGAGATCGTGGCCAAGCGGGTGCAGATGCAACGCGCGGCCATCGACCAGCGTGCGCTGGAGGACTCGGCCGTGTCGGGCAGCGAATCGGCCGCGCGCGGTTCGCTGCAGCTCGACGGCAGCGAGGGCGCCTCGGTGCATTATGCGGACTGCTGCCGCCCGATTCCCGGCGACGCGGTGCTGGGCTACCTGGGCAAGGGCGAGGGCCTGACCGTGCACCAGCAGGACTGCCCGCAGGCACGACGCCTGTTCCTCAAGCACCCGCGCAGCTGGATCGACCTGAGCTGGTCGCCCTCGGTCAGCGGCCTGTACCAGGTCGGCATGGCGGTGGTGGTGACCAACGGCAAGGGCGTGCTGGCCAAGCTGGCCTCGGCCATCAGCGAACACGACGCCGACATCATCCACGTGCGCATGGACGACGATTCGGGCCAGCCCGCCATCGAGCTGCGATTCATTCTTGCCGTACGCGACCGCAAGCACCTGGCCGACGTGCTGCGCGCGGTACGCGTGCACAAGTTCGTCTCGCGCGCGGCGCGCATCAAGCCCCGCGCCTAGGATCCCGGGCTCCCTGCCCCATCAAGCCTTCGCTTCCCGGTCCTGCGGCCCGGGGTAGCGCACGTCCAGGATCTCCAGCCTGCGCAGCCCGCCGGGCGTGGGCAGGGTCACGACGTCGCCCACGGTGGACTTGAGCAGTGCGCGCGCCACCGGGGAGATCCAGCTGATGCGCCCGCGCTCGGGTTCGACCTCGTCGATGCCCACGATGGTCACCTCGCGCTCGATGCCATCGTCCTGCACGTAGGCCACCGTGGCGCCGAAGAACACCCGCTCGTTGCCGAACTGCGCGCTGGGGTCGACCACCTCGGCCTTGTCCAGGCGCTTGCCCAGGAAGCGAATGCGACGATCGATCTCGCGCAGGCGCTTCTTGCCGTAGATGTAATCGCCGTTCTCGGAGCGGTCGCCGTTCGAGGCCGCCCAGGAGACGATCTCGACCACCTTCGGGCGCTCCACGTCGAGCAGCTCGCGCAGCTCGTCGCGCAGACGGGCATAGCCGGCAGGGGTGATGTAGTTGCGCGTGCCCGCGGGCAACTCCGGCAGGCGCGCGGCCTCCTCCTCATCCTCGTCGTCGGAGTCGCGTTCGGAAACGAATGCCTTGCTCATGCGGGGTCCCGAAAATAAAAAAACGCCCGCGTGCGGGCGTTGCATTGGCGCGCCGCCTCCGGGATCTTCCGGTGGCGGCGCGCTCCAGGCTCGCGCCTCGGGGAACCCGAGACTTACTTGACCTGTTCGACGGCCACCACCTTCTTCGCGCCGTGGTCGAAGGCCGACAGCGTGATGGTCGGATCGGCCAGGTTGCCGTTCTTCTCGAAGTGGATGTCCTTCTTGGTCACGCCGTTGTAGTCGATGTTGCGAATGAACTTCAGGTACTTCGCGGGCTCGACCGAACCAGCCTTCTCCATCGCCTTGGCCAGCACCATGGTCGCGTCGTAGGAGTACGGCGAGTAGATCTGGAAGGCCGAAGCGCCGAACTCGGCGTCGTAGCGCTTCTTCCACGCCACACCGCCAGGCATCTGCGCGATCGGCGAGCCGCCTTCGGCGCAGATGGTGATGTCGGCCGCGTCGCCCGCCAGCTTGGCCAGCTCAGGCGCGCAAATGCCGTCGCCACCCATGAAGTGCGCCTTGATGCCCAGCTGCTGGATCTGACGCAGCATCGGGCCGGCCTGGCTGTACATGCCGCCGTAGAAAATCACGTCCGGGTGCAGCGACTTGATCTTGGTCAGAATGGCCGAGAAGTCGGTGGCCTTGTCGTTCGTGTACTCGCGGTCCAGAACCTTCAGCCCGTCCTTCTTGGCCGTCTTGGCGAACACGTCCGCCACGCCCTGGCCGTAGGCCGTGCGGTCGTCGATCACCGCCACCGTCTTGGCCTTCAGGTTCTGCTTGGCGTAGTTGGCCAGGCCCGCGCCCAGCGCGTTGTCGTTGGCGATGATGCGGAAGAAGGTCTTGAAGCCCTGCTCGGCGATCTTCGGATCCGTCGACGACGGCGTGATCACCGGAATGCCCGCTTCGTTGTAGATGCGCGAAGCCGGGAAGGTGCAACCCGAGTTCAGGTGACCCACCACGCCGTTGGCGTGCTCGTCCACGAACTTCTGCGCCACCGTGGTGGCCTGCTTCGGATCGGCCTGGTCGTCCTGGGCGTCGATCTTCCAGATCACCTTCTTGCCGCCGATGACGATGTTTTCCTTGTTCAGGTCATTGATGGCCATGCGCACACCATTGGTGTTGTCCTGGCCGAAACTGGCCTGCGGACCCGAGATCGGGGCCGCGGAGCCAATCGTGACCGTGACCTCGCCGGCGGCGAAGGCGCTTCCATAGATGCCGGCCAGGGCCAGGCCCACGGACAGGGCGATAACTGTGTGCTTGCGTTTCATGTGAACGAACCTCCCGGTTATAGGATTTTTGGCGATTGTGTGCGCCACAATTCAGTCGGGAACACCCAACGCCGGCCACTATACACAGGAGGCTCGTTCCCAGTAAACGGGAACTCCACGGAGAGTTGTTTGCCGGTCACCACGGCGCCCGCAAACGCGGGGGTGACGCCCGCGCAGACATGCGGCATGCCCCACGGAAGGGACAGCGCGCCCCGTCGCGGGGCCTCTGCACCATGTCGGAACGGCGCGACCGGCGCTGCGGGAATCCCTGCCGCACGGCGCCCGTCAGCCGCCCGTCAGCGAGCCACGGTCTGGACCTTGACGGGGACCTTCAGTCCTTCACGATATACGGAAATCGTGACCTGAGGATCGGCCACTTCGCCGTTGGGCGCGAAGCGGATGTGCTCGCGGGTGATGCCGTCGTAGTCGGTGGCTCGCAGCGCGGGCAGGAAGCGCGCGGGCTCGGCCGAAGCCGCATGCTGCATGGCCTGGGCCAGCACCATCGTGGCGTCGTAGGAATACGGCGAATAGGCCTGGAAGGCCTCGGGCCCGAAGCGCCGCTCGTAGCGCTGCTTCCAGGCCAGGCCGCCCGGCGTGCGCTCCAGTGGCAGGCGGCCGTCGCCGCACACCATGTGGCGCACCGCGTCACCGGCGAGCTTGGGCAACTCGGACACACAGGCGCCGTCCCCGCCCAGCAGCGGCAGGTCGAGCCCGAGGCGATCCATCTGGCGCAGCATCAGGCCCGCCTGCGTGACCACGCCACCGAACATGATGGCGTCGGGGTGCAGGCTGCGCACCCGCGTGAGCACGGCGGAGAAGTCGCTGGCCTTGTCGGTGGTGTATTCGCGCGCCACCACCCGCATGCCGCGCGCCGCAGCGTCGCGCGCGAAGGCGTCGGCCAGGCCCTGGCCGAAGGCGGTGCGGTCGTCGATCAGCGCCACCGTGCGCAGGTGCAGCTCATGCTGTGCGTAGTCGGCCAGGGCCCGGGATACCACGGCATCGTCGGCGATGACCCGGAAAAAGCTCTTCGAGCCCATGCGCCCCAACCGGCTGTCGGTGGCCGCGGCCATCATCATGGGAATCGACGCGGCGTCGAGCAGGCGCACCGCCGCGTAGGCGCCCCCGGAGGTGTCCGGGCCGACCACGCCCGCGACCTTGGCGTCGATGAACTTCTGCGCCACCACGGCGGCCTGCCGGGGGTCGGCCTGGTCGTCCTCGGCGAGCAGTTTCCACACCACGGAATCGGACCCGATGCGCAATTTCCGGGCGTTGAGATCCTCCAGCGCCAGGACCACGCCGTTGGTGAAATCCTGCCCGACCAGGGCGCGCGGCCCGGTGGTGCCGGCGCTGACCCCGACCACCACGTTGAGCGTGCCGGCACAGGCCGGCGCGCCCGATGCAGCAACCAGGCCAGCCACCATGCCGGCCGCCATACCGACCATGCCGCCAAGCCTGCGCCCAAGCAGCCGGCCAGGAATTCGGCCCAGAATCCGGCAAGGCGCGCGGCCCGGCACGCAGCCAGGCCCAGGCTCCATCGACGGCGCGGGGCGCGAGCTCGCGGGCCGCGCTGGCGCGGGCTGCCGGATGCATGCGAGGTTGGGGGTCATGTCGGTCTCCTGTGGTGAAGGTCTTGCGGGCGTCGCGGACCCTCGGGTCGCGGGCGCTGCCCGGGTGGGCGCCCTGGCTCAGTGCGCTTGCTGCACGGCCAGCACCTGTTGCCTGCCGTCCCGGAATTCCTCGATGGTGACGGAGGGATCGACCAGATTGCCCTGCGCGGTGAAGCGGATGTCCTTCTTGGTCACGCCGTCGTAGCCGACCTCGCGCAGATAGGGCAGATACCGGCTCGGCTCGATGGAGCCGGCCTTGGCCATGGCGGCGGCCAGCACCATGGTCGCGTCGTAGGCATAGGGCGAGAACACCTGCACGGGCACGGGGCCGAAGCGCGCCCGATAGCGCTGCAGCCAGGCCTCGCCCTCGGGCATGGCCTGCAGCGACAGGCCGCTTTCCGCGCACAGCGCGCCGTTGACTGCCTCGCCGGCGGTCTGCGCCATGGCCGGCATGCAACTGCCGTCGCCCCCTATATAGCGAGCTTCAATCCCAAGGCGCCGCATTTGACGCAGCAATGGGCCGCCTTGGGCGTAGATTCCTCCATAGAACAACGCGTCGGGCTTCAGGGCCCGCACCCGCGTGAGCACGGCGGAGAAATCGCTGGCCTTGTCGTTGGTGTATTCGCGTGCCAGCACGCGCATGCCCGAGGCCTCGGCCCCGCGGACGAAACTGTCGGCCAGGCCCTGGCCGTAGGCGGTGCGGTCGTCGATCACGACGACGCTGCGCAGATGCAGGGTGCCGGCGGCGTAGCGGGCCAGGCCCTCGCCCAGCGCGGCGTCATCGGCAAGCATGCGGAAGAAGGTGGCGTGGCCGCGCCGCGCGATGCTGGTGTCGGTGGAGGCGGGGGTGATCTGCGGAATACCGGCGCGTGCATAGATGGCCGCGGCCGGCACGGTGCAGCCGCTGCTGGCATGGCCCACGACGCCGTGGACCTTCTGGTCCACGAACTTCTGTGCCACCTGGGCGGCCTGGCGCGGGTCCCCCTGGTCGTCCTGCGCGTCGAGTTCCCAGAGCACGCGCTTGCCGCCGATGAGCATGCCGCGTCGGTTGAGCTCCTCGATGGCCATGCGCACGGCATTGGTGTTGTCCACCCCGACCGCGGCCAGGGCACCGGTCATGGGCTCGGCGCTGCCGATGCGCACGGTCAGCGCGGCATCCTGCGCGTGGCTGGCGGTGGCGAGGCCGGCCAGCATGCCCAGGCAGGCCGCGGAGGCGGCGCGAGCGCGCATGGAACCGAGGATTCGGGCGAGGACGGAGCCGGAGGCGCCAGGCGGCCGGACCCGCGGCATGGCGCGGGCAAGGCCATGCGCGGCGCAATGCGAGGCGGAATGCGAGGCGGAATGCGCGGCGGAATGCGCCAGGGAATGCGCGGCCCGGATCGGGCGGCGCGCGGCATGCGGGAAGGCGGGTTTCATGGCAGCGGCAGGGGGCAGGGTTGGGCCCCATTACACGCCGCATGAAAAACTTTGTTACGTTTGGGGCGATATCACCCCGACTGTCCTCGGGTCACTTGCGCTCAGGATTCCTCGCCGTGCTCGTCGAGCCACTCGTGCATGCGCGGCTGCAGGCGCTGCGCGAGTTCCGCCGCGGTCTCGCGCAACAGTACCGCCAGGCGCGGCTCCAGCACTTCGCGCAAGGCCTGCTCGAGCTCGAGTTCGAGCACCGCCCGCGCCATCTCCGTCGAGACGGCCGGATGATCGGCCAGCCGGGCCTGCTGCGGCGCGGCTGGCCCCGGCGCCTCCGTTGCCGTGCCGGCGGGATGGATGGCCGCCAGCGAGCCGACCACGCGGGTCGCCGGCGCGGGCTCGACCCGCTCCTGCGGCGGCTCGTTCGGCAGCTCGGGCGGCAGCTCGAGGATCTCGGTCAACAAGGGAAGGCGCCGGCCGGTGTCCATGTCAAGGCTCCACGTTGTGCGGCTCGCAGCCCGCTGCGCGATAGTTGCGGAAACGCTGCCGCGCCGCCGCCTTGGCCTGCGGGTCGGATCCGACCAGTTCGATCACCCGCGGCAGTTGCTGCCAGCCCAGCACCTCCTGGCTGCCCAGGTTGACCAGGCAGTCGCGGCCCTGCAGGCCGCGCACGTCGGCGCCTTCGCTGAGCACGATGGGGCTGCGCGCCTCCAGCGCATCGCCGACCCGGCAATGGGCCAGGAAATCGGGCTGGGAAAAGGTCCACAGGCGCTGGTCGAGTTCGTCGATCCACGCCGCGGGAACGCACACCACGGTGCGCGCCCCCTTGGCATCGGCGGCGCGCAGCAAGCCGCAGCAATAGCCCAGCGGGTCGGCCACGCCGACGCGGAACTCGACCCGGGGACCGTTCACGACCCTGCCCTCATCGCTGGGCCGCGCCCTGCTCCTGCGCCAGCAGGTAGTGCACCAGAAGCGGCACCGGGCGTCCGGTGGCGCCCTTGTCGGAGCCGCTCTTCCAGGCGGTCCCGGCGATGTCCAGGTGCGCCCAGCGATAGGCCTTGGTGAATCGCTGCAGGAAACAGGCCGCGGTGACGCTGCCGCCGGCGCGGCCGGCGATGTTGGCGACATCGGCGAAGCGCGATCGCAGGCCTTCGGCGTAGTCCTCGCCCAGGGGCATGCGCCAGCAGGGGTCCTGGGTCTGGCGTCCGGCCTCGAGCAGCGCCTCGGCCAGCGCGTCGTCGGGGCTGAACAGCCCGCTGTTGACATGGCCCAGCGCGATCACGCAGGCCCCGGTGAGGGTGGCGATGTCGACCACGCTGGCGGGCTTGAAACGCTCGGCGTAGTTCAGCGCATCGCACAGGATCAGGCGCCCCTCGGCATCGGTGTTGAGAATCTCGATGGTCTGGCCGGATCGGCTGGTCACCACGTCGCCGGGCTTGACGGCGGTTCCGCCGGGCAGGTTCTCGGTGGCGGGAATCAGGCCCACCACGTTGATGGCGGGACGCAGGCGCGCGATCGCCTCGAAGGCACCGAGCACGGAAGCCGCGCCGGACATGTCGAACTTCATCTCGTCCATGTCCGCGCCGGGCTTGAGGGAGATGCCGCCGCTGTCGAAGGTCACGCCCTTGCCCACCAGCACATGCGGCGCCTGCTTCTTCGGCGCGCCCTCGTAGCGCAGCACGATGAAGCGCGGCGGCTGCTGCGATCCCTGCGCAACCGCCAGCAGCGCGCCCATGCGCTCGCGCTCGATCTCGGCGCGCCCGAGCACCTCGACCTTCAGGCGATGGCGCTTGCCCAGGTCCTGCGCCACCTTGCCCAGGTGCGTGGGGGTGCAGTGGTTGCCGGGCAGGTTCGCCAGGTTGCGGCACAGGTCGACCCCGGCCTGCACCGCCACCGCCCTCTCCAGACGCGCGCGGGCGGGCGCGGCCTGGCGCGAGGGCGCGAGGATCTGCACCGACTCGACGCGGCAGGCGGGCTCGGGGTCGGGCTTGCGCGTGGCACTGTAGACGTAGGCGAAATCCCCGAAGGCGCGCACGGCGGCCTCGATCATCGGCTGCTGGCCGTCGGCGCAGGCCAGGTGCACCCGCGCCGCGGCGCGGCCCTTGAGGGCCGTGCAGGCCGCCGCCGCGGCCTTGCGCCAGGCACGCCCATCGGTGGGGGCGGCGCCCAGGCCGACCAGCAGGGTGCGGCGCGCCGCGAGGCCCGGCACGCGTCCGAGCAACAGGGTGTTGCCCAGCGCGCCGGTGAAATCTCCGTCCTGGCGCGCCTCGGCGACCGCGGCATCGACGGCTTCGGCATCGGCCAGGCCGCTGCCTTCGGCGGATTGCTGGAGGAATACGACCAGGCAATCGCTGCGCAGCGAGGACAAGGCTTTCAGGGGGGCTATGCTAAATTCCATGAGGGCTCCTGACGTGTCTTGGCCCATTATTCCACCTGCGCAGGCGCCGTGTCTCGCCACCGGGCGGCGATCGGGCGCCGGGGCGCGGCGCCCGGCCCGCCACGCCGGCCCCGGGGCCGGGCCCTCGAAGGGCGCGAATCCGGTTCGAGCTTTCCGCCACCACCCATTCCGATGCTGCTGGACAGTTCCCTGCGCCGCGAAATGGCCCGCCATTTCGGCGCCAGTTTCACGGTGCTGTTCTCGGTCGTGCTGACCCTGCTGCTGATCCGCATCCTGGGCCAGGCCACCGAGGGCCTGGCCAACCCGCGCGATCTGTTCCTGCTGATCGGCCTGGCCTGCCTGAGCTACCTGCAGTTCATCCTCGGCCTGGCGCTGTTCATCGCCGTGCTGATGAGCTTCTCGCGCATGCACCGGGATTCCGAGATGGTCATCTGGGCCGGAGCGGGGGCCACGCCGGGGCAGTTCTTTCGCACGGCATTGCGCTTCAGCGCGCCGGTGCTGGCGGTGATCGCCCTGCTCACCCTGGTGGCCTGGCCCTGGGCGAACCGGCAGGACAGCGCGCTGCGCCAGCGCTTCGAGCAGCGCAGCGACCTCTCGCGCGCGGCGCCGGGCCAGTTCCGGCGCTCGGCCTCGGGCATGCGCGTGTTCTTCATCGGCAAGGGCGCCGATGCCAAGGGGCTGGCCCACGATATTTTCATCCGCGACCTGTCCGACGGACGCGAGACGGTGACCGTGGCGCGCGCGGCCGCGCTGGCCGATCGGGATGATTCGCGCTACCTGATGCTGTCCGACGGACACCGCTACACCCACACCCTGGGCAAGGCCGACTACCAGGTCACGGGTTTCCGGGAAATGGGCGTGCGCGTGTCCGCGCTGAGCAGTCCGGCAGCGCGGGTGCTGCCCGGCGCGGCCAAGCTGGCCCACACGCCGAGCCGGGAGATCGATACCCCGACCCTGGCGCTGTCGAACAATCCGATCTGGCAGGGCGAACTGTCCTGGCGCATCGGCGTGCCGGTGTCAACGCTGCTGCTGGTGCTGATGGCGGTGCCGCTGGCGGCGACCAACCCGCGCGCGGGGCGCGCGCTGCAACTCATCGTCGCCGTGCTGGTGTATCTGGTCTACCTGAACTTCCTCAACGCCACGCAGCACTGGATCGAGGCCGGCAAGCTGCACCTGGGCAGCGGTCTGCTGGCGCTGCACGGCAGCGCGCTGCTGGTGTTGCTGGCGCTGGCCTACGCCAAGGACCTGCTGCCACGCCCGCTGGGCGCGCGCGCGGCGGCCTGAGGGAGCGCGAACCGGCATGCAGACCATCCGCCGCTACCTGTTCCGCCAGCTCGTCGGCGCCATCGCGCTGGTGCTGCTGGTGTTCCTGGGCCTGCTGTTCTTCCTGGACATGCTGAACCAGCTGAGCAACAACGGCCACGGCTTCGCCGCGGCCATGCTCATGGTGGCGCTGCAGCTTCCCTCCCGCGCCTACGACGTGCTGCCCATCGCGGTGATCACCGGCACCGTGTACGTGCTGGCCGGGCTGGCCGCCTCCTCGGAGTTCACCATCCTGCGCATGGCGGGGCTGAGCCCGCGCGTCGCGCTGGTCCAGCTGGTGGGCTTCGGCCTGCTGTGCTCGGCGCTGGTGTTCGCGCTGGGCGAATTCGCCGCGCCCGCCGCGCAGCGCATGCAGGCCTCGCTGCAGGCGCACGCTCCCGGAGGGCAGTTCGGCACGGCACCCAACGCGGGCATCTGGGTACGCAATCGCGAAGGCGCCGACGACGACCAGATGATCAACATCGGCAGCGTGAGCTCCGGCGGCGAGCTGCACGACGTGCGCATCTACGTGCTCGACGACTCCGCGCACCTGCTGCGTACCGTGCGCGCGGCGAGCGCGAGGTATCAGTCCGGCGGCCGGTGGCTGTTGCGCGACGTGCGCCTGGTGCGCCTGCCCACCGGCACCGCCGGCGACGTGCAGAGCAGCACCGCGCCCACGCTGGAGTGGCGCACCTCGGTGTCGCCCTCGATGCTGGACGCGCTGGTGCTCAGCCCGCAGGACATGTCGGTGTTCGACCTGTGGCACTACATCTCCCATCTGCGCGCCAACGGGCAGTCGGTGCAGCGCGACGAACTCGAGTTCTGGCGCAAGTTGCTGTATCCGCTCAGCGGGGTCATCATGATGATGCTGGCCCTGCCCTTCGCCTACCTGCATGCGCGCTCGGGCCAGATCAGCTGGAAGGTGTTCGCGGGCATCATGCTGGGCGTCAGCTTCATCCTGCTCAACACCCTGGCGTCGCGACTGGGCCTGGTCGCGAACTGGCCCGTATGGCTGGCCGTCGCCCTGCCCTACCTGCTCTACGGCAGCGCGGCCCTGGGCTTTTTCCTCTGGCGCGTGCAGCGCCACTAAAGCGGGGCCGCTCCGCGCGCCACCACCATGAACCTGCACCAATTCCGCTTCCTGCAGGAAGCCGTCCGGCGCAACTTCAATCTCACCGAGGCCGCGCGCGCGCTGTTCACCTCGCAGCCGGGGGTGTCCAAGGCCATCATCGAGCTCGAGGACGAACTCGGCGTGGAGATCTTCAGCCGCCACGGCAAGCGCATCCGCAAGCTGACCCCACCGGGCGAGGAGGTCCTGCGCAGCGTGGAGATCATCATGCGCGAGGTGGGCAACCTCAAGCGCATCGGGCAGAACTATGCCGCGCAGGACAGCGGCCAGCTCACCATCGCGGCCACGCACACCCAGGCGCGCTACCGCCTGCCGCTGGTGGTGGCCGAGTTCCGCCGCCGCTTCCCGCGCGTGAGCGTGCACCTGCTGCAGGGCAACCCCGACCAGGTCGCCGCCGCGGTGCTGGAGGAACGCGCCGACCTGGCGCTGGCCACCGAGAGCCTGCTCGACCACGCCGGCCTCGTCACCCTGCCCTGCTACGAGTGGCAGCACATGGTGGTCACGCCCAAGAACCATGCGCTCAACGACGTGGCCGAGCTTTCGCTGGAGGATCTGGCGCGCTACCCGATCGCCACCTACGGCCAGGCCTTCACCGGACGGCGCCGCATCGACCAGGCCTTCTCGCACCACGGGCTGCAGCCCGACATCGTGCTCGAGGCCATCGACTCGGACGTGCTGAAGACCTATGTGGAACTCGACCTGGGCATCGGGCTGATCGCCGAGATGGCCTTCAACCCCGAGCGCGACACCCTGTTGGTGGGCCGGCCCGTCGGCCACCTGTTCGGGCCGAACCTCACGCGCGTGGCCTTCAAGCAGGGGGTCTACCAGCGCGGCTTCGTCTACGTGCTGGCCGAACTGCTGTCGCCGCGGCTCTCGCGCAAGCTGGTCGAGCAGGTGCTGCGCGGCGAGGCCACGGGGGATTTCTCGATCTGAGCCCGGTCGCCGGGGCCACCGGGCTCAGCCGGGCCAGGCCTGCGGCGGCCGCGTGGTCATCGTGAAGTCCAGCGGCGGCAGGGTCGAGGCTTCGGCCTCGGCGAATTCGACGCTCCTCCCGGGGCTCCCGGGGCCAGCCCTTCGCAGTTGGGACGGCGCGGCCGCTCGCGCAGGCGCGCGAGTCGCTCGGTCCAGGGCCAGGGGCATGTCCAGGGGCTTCGGGCTGGGCGACAGCGCCTGCGCGGGCTGTTGGGGTTGTTCGGGCTGTTCGGGCTGTTCGGGCTGTTCGGACTGGGGCGCTCGTTGCAGGTCGCGTGCCAGCGCGTACAGATCCAGCAGGTCACGGTAGGCGGGAAGGTCGAAGCCCACGCGCGGCTTGCGGGGGTCGTCGGCGATCAGGCGCTCGATCACGGTCAGGCACGCCGGGCCGCCCCATGACTCGATCAGCAGCGCCAGCGCGCGCGGGTAGTCCAGCAGGTCACGAGGCGCTTCGCCAGGGCCTTGTTCCCAGGGCAGGATGCGCACGTTGAGGCGCCCTGCGCATTCCCCCATCAATTGCTCGTAGTCGGCGCGGCGCCCGCTGCGCCGGTACAGGTCGAACAGGTAGAGGTAGGGCAAGGCGCTGCCCAGGCCCCCGGCCTCGTCGATGGCACGGCGCATGACCTCGATGGCCTTGTCGTACTCGCCGATGCCGATGAAAAAATCCGCCAGGTGCCCATGGTCCACGACCTCGTCGATCTGCACATGCTCGGGCAGGGTCAGAGGACGCTGGAAGGCGGCGCGATCCAGCGCGGCGGGATCCTCGGCCCGGCGCGAGGGCGTCGGCGCATTCGCGAGCGCCCGCCCGGCGGCGGCGGGCATGGCCGGCGGCTCCGACATGTCCCAGGGCAGATCGGCCGCGCCGGGCTGCGACGCGGCCCCGGAGGCCGTCCTGCCGGCGGGAACCGCGGCGATACCCCGGCCGGGCGCGGCCTGCGCGAGCGTGCCCGCGGGCCAGGGACTTTCCAGGCGTGGCCTGCGGGCCTGCCACGCCAGCAAGGCGACCAGCGCGCCCAGCGCGCCCAGGGCCGCGTACGCCGCGTTCAGCCAGAGGGGCGAGCTCGGGTGGGCCTGGGCCAGCCGGGCCTGCAGCGCGCCCAGCTCGTGCTCGCGCCGGGCGTTGCTCGCCTGCAGTGCGCGCACCTCCTGCTGCATCGCCTCGATGCGCTGCATCAACCGCGCCTCACTGGCCTGGAGCCTGGGCACCGGCTGCTGCGCCACCGCCACCGAGGCCGTAGGCGAGGGCTTCGCGGCCATGGCCGCGGGCGCCAGGGATGCGAGAGCGCCGGGCGAGACCCCGCGCCGCTCGGCCAGCTCGCGCGACAGCCAATCCAGGCGCAGATGACTGGCGGAGGCCGCCCGCTGCGCAGTGGGCGCCGACGCATGCCGGCGGTGTCGCCGCGCTTCGGGGCGCCGTCGCAGGGCAGATGCGGGTTCGCGCACCGGCTCCACGACCTGCGCATCCCGCGCGTCCTGTGCCACAGGTGAGGGCGGCTCCACCAGCAGGGTGTAGCTGCGGCTGCGCCGGAACTGACAGCCCATGTGGACGCGCAGCTGCAGGAAGGCGGCACGCGGGCCGCGGCGGCTGCTCAGATCGATGCTGGACCAGCCCTGCGCCCCGCCGTTGCGGACCACGACGCGAAGCTCCTGCCTGGGCACCGGAAGCTCACCGTCGCGCAGCTCGACGCGCACGCACCCGGCCACCAGCGGCAGGCCCGGATCCATGCGCACGGGAACCCGCAGGTGCAGGGCCTGCCCGAGCACCGGTGTGCCCTGCACCTGCCCAAGCATCATGGCCTGCGCGGGTACGACCGCGAGGCCGAGCCACAGCGCCGCGATGGCAGCCAGGCGCGTGCCGGGCACGAAGCCTGGTGCGGCGCGCTCGGGGCCCGCGGCAGGACGATGAGCGAGGGTTTGCACGGAGGCTATGTCCAGGAATGCAGCGTTCTGACGTCAATTTATCAGTGAATATCGAGGCTTCCGGGGCGGGGTCGAGGATTCCCGGCAAAACCGTGAAATTCTTTGCAAGAATTCAGGTCTTTCCCCTGCCCGCGGATGCCGGCAACTGCGCCGTGGCCCCTGCCCCCATGAATTTCCTGCCCGAATCCCCTGCCGAAGAGCCTGACTCCGAGCTCGGCGCGCCCGCCTTCGTGCTTGCCGAACCGGCGCAGGAGGACGTGCCGAACGAGCCGCGCCTGAGCCTGCTCGAGCTGAGCGTGAGCGCCGATGCCGGCGCCATGCCCACCTCGGCCATCGCCGCCGGCATCGAGGCCTTGTCCACGGCACTGCGCGACCCGGACATTGCGGTCGTGGTGCTGGCGCTGCGCTGCCACGACGGCGAGCCGGCGCAGGCTCCCGCCACGCCAGCGCAGGTGGATGCCATGCACGACTGGCTGCTGGCGCTGTGGGACAGCGACAAGACCACCGTGGCGGCGCTGGATGGGGACGCCGACGGGGCCGCGCTGGCCCTGGCGCTGGCCTGCGATCTGCTCGTGGCCTCGCGCGAGGCGCGGCTGCGCCTGCAGCCGCGCCTGCAGCATGCGGGGCGCGCCGCCGCGGCGGGCTGGCTGGCCGCGCAGCGCCTTCCCGGCGCCGCGGCCTCGGCGCTGTGCCTGGGCTGCGAGCTCGATGCGCCGCGCGCGCACGCGATGGGCCTGGTGGCCGAGCTGGCCCCGGCCCGCACGGCACGCGAGCAGGCCATGGCGCTGGCGCGGCGCCTGGCCGGGCAGCCACCGCAAGCCCTCGCCGGCGTCAAGCGCCAGCTCGCGGCCCGCGCCCCTCAGGGGCTGGCCGCGGTGCTGGCCGAGGAACGCGCCCGCTGGCTGGGCGGCACGCGCTGAATACGCTGGATACCCAGGCGCAGGCCCCTGCAGGATGGTGGCCGTCGCGCAACAATAGCGCTGCACCAACCAACCAGGAGACTCCATGAAACTCGTGCGGTACGGCAACGAAGGGCGCGAGCGCCCGGGGATCATCGACGCACAGGGACGCCTGCGCAGCCTGCAGGGCGTGGTGGACGACATCGGACCGCAGGTCTACTCGCCGGCCGGCCAGCGCGCGCTGCGTGCGCTGGACCTGCAGGCGCTGCCGCTGGTCAAGGGCAAGCCGCGGCTGGGGGTCCCCTTCGTGGGCATCGGCAAGTTCGTCGCCATCGGACTGAATTACCACGACCACGCGCGCGAGACCGGCACCAAGGTGCCCTCCGAGCCCATCGTGTTCAACAAGTGGACCACCTGCCTCAGCGGCCCCTGCGATCCCATCGAGCAGCCCCCGCATTCGACGCGACTGGACTGGGAGGTGGAACTCGGCGTGGTCATCGGTCGCACCGCTCGCTACGTGGGCGTGGGCGAGGCGCTGAAGTACGTGGCTGGTTACTGCACCCTCAACGACGTGTCGGAGCGCCAGTTCCAGATCGGGCGCGGCAGCCAGTGGGACAAGGGCAAGGGCTGTGACGGATTCGGCCCCGTGGGCCCCTGGCTGGTCACCGCCGACGAGGTGGGCGACCCGCAGGACCTGAGCTTGCGCCTGAGCGTCAACGGCCAGCTCATGCAGGACGGCAACACCCGCGACATGATCTTCGGCGTGGCCCAGATCGTCAGCTATCTGAGCCACTTCATGACCCTGCTGCCGGGCGATCTGATCGCCACCGGAACTCCGGCCGGCGTGGGCCTGGGCATGAAGCCGCCGCGGTTCCTGCAGGCCGGCGACGTGGTCGAACTGGAGATCCAGGGCCTGGGAGCCCAGCGCCAGGAAGTGCGCGCCTCGCGCCACCGCGTGGCGCCGGATGCGCGCGATCTGGTCGATCCGCCCCAGGGCGCAGGCCTCGGGACCCTGCAGGCCTGATCGCCCTCGCGCATCGCGGCCGCGCGCGCCGCGCTACAGTGCCGCCCATGCCCGAAAACGATTCAGCGCGCGCCCTACGACTTCTCCAGGACATCTGGGGTTACCCGAGTTTCCGAGGCCTGCAGGCGCCGGTGGTCGAGCATGTGGCCGCCGGCGGTGACGCGCTGGTGCTGATGCCCACGGGCGCCGGCAAATCCCTGTGTTTCCAGCTCCCGGCGCTGCTGCGCCCGGGGCTGGGAGTCGTGGTGTCTCCGCTGATCGCGTTGATGCAGGACCAGGTGGCGGCGCTGCGCGAGCTCGGCCTGCGCGCGGCCTTCCTGAATTCCTCGCTGGATGCGGCCACGGCCCGCCAGGTGCAGGCGCAGGCGCGCGCCGGCGAGCTCGACCTGTTGTACATGGCCCCGGAGCGCCTGCTCAGCGACTCCGGCCAGCGCCTGCTGGAGCAATGCCGCCTGGCGCTGTTCGCCATCGACGAGGCGCATTGCGTGTCCCAGTGGGGGCACGATTTCCGCCCGGAATACGGCCAGCTGGAGATCCTGCGCGAACGCTGGCCCGAGGTGCCGCGCGTGGCGCTGACCGCCACCGCCGACATCCCCACGCGGCGGGAGATCGCGCAGCGCCTGTTGCTGGACGACGCACGCAGCTTCGTCTCCAGTTTCGATCGCCCCAACATCCGCTATCGCGTGGTGGAAAAGCGCGACGGCCGGGCGCAGCTGGCGCAGTTCATCCGCGACGAGCACGAGGGCGATTGCGGCGTGGTGTACGCGCTGTCGCGCAGCAGCGTCGAGGAGGTCGCGGGGCTGCTGGCCGCGCAGGGCATGAAGGCCCTGCCCTACCACGCGGGCCTGGACTCGGGCGTGCGCGCGCGCCACCTGCGGCGCTTTCTCGACGAGGACGGCGTGATCATGGTGGCCACCATCGCCTTCGGCATGGGCATCGACAAGCCCGACGTGCGTTTCGTCGCCCACCTGGACATGCCCCGCTCCATCGAGGGCTATTTCCAGGAGACCGGGCGCGCGGGGCGCGACGGCCTGCCTGCCCAGGCCTGGATGGCCTACGGCCTGGCCGACGTGGTGCAGCAGCGCCGGCTGATCGAACTCGGCGAGGCCGACGAGGCGCACAAGCGCCTGTCCACGGCCAAGCTGGACGCCATGCTGGCGCTGGCCGAAGCCGCCGATTGCCGGCGCGTGCGCCTGCTGGCCTATTTCGGCGAGGCCTCCGAACCCTGCGGCAATTGCGACAACTGCCTGCAGCCGCCCGAGATGGTGGATGCCACGGAGGCGGCGCAGAAACTGTTGTCCACGGTCTACCGCTGCCGCCAGGCCAGCGGCACCAGTTTCGCGGCCACCCATGTGATCGACGTGCTGCGCGGCAAGAGTGGCGACAAGGTGCAGCGCTTCGGCCACGAGCGCCTGTCCACCTTCGGCATCGGGGCCGACTGGTCCGAACAGGACTGGAGGGTGCTGTTGCGCCAGCTGGTGGCGCAGCATCTGCTGGAAGTCGACTCCATGCACTACAACGTGCTGCGCCTGACCGAGGGCAGCCGCGAGGTGCTGCGCGGGGAACGCCGCGTAGCGCTGCGCCGGCAGCCGCCGGCCGCCGCCCGCAGGCGCCGCGGCGCGTCCGGCGCCTCGGAGCGGCAGCCAGCGGTCGCGCTGCAGGACGACGACGCGAAGCTGTTCGAGCAGCTTCGCGCATGGCGGGCCGAAGCCGCGCGCGACCACGGCGTGCCGGCCTACGTGGTGTTTCCCGACGCGACCCTGCGTGCCATCGCGATGGCGCGCCCGCGGGACCTGGATCAGCTGCGCAGCATCTCCGGCGTGGGCGACAAGAAGCGCGACACCTACGGCCCGGCCCTGGTGCGCCTGATCGCCGGCCACGCCGAGGCCTGAGCCGGCCCGCGCATCGGCGCGGCCTCCTGCCCGGCCCGGGGCTTCGGGCTCAGTGCCCGGACTGCGGCGCCGCGGGCGCGGAGCCAGGCGCCTGCGCCAGCGCCAGCGCGGTCCGCCGCAATAGGCCGGCCACCGCCTGGTCCAGCAGATCCTGCGTGGCCTGGGCATAGTGCGCGGCATCCTGCACCGGCACCGGCCGGGAGGCCTCGAAATTCCACGAGGAGCGCAGCTCCTGCGCGGCCCCGGCATAGAGCTGGCAGTGCATGCCCAGCTCGACCCGGCGCGCGTACAGGTCGTGTTCCAGGCGATCGAGCCGGCAGCGCAGCGATGCGTCGACGCGGCCCGGCGCGTCGCCGCCTTCCACCGCGGCCACCCAGGCCTGGCGGGCCAGGGCCCCGCGCAAGGCGGAATCGATCATCTCCGCCGGAGGCACCAGCCAGCGGCTGTCACGATAGGGCATGAGCTGCAGCGGCGTGGGGCTGTAGAGCATGTCCACGCCCTGCAACCCGGGCGCGGCGCGCACCGGCAGCAGGCGCAGCGTCAGCGGGGCCAGGCCCGGCGCGGGCTGCACGATGCGTGGCACGCGCAGGCGGTAGTCGGTCTGCGCCGGGCGCCGGGTCACCTGCGGCAAGGCGCAGGAGGCCAGCGCCAGGACCATCAGCAGGGGCACGGCCGCGCCTGCCGTGCGCCAAAGGCTCGTCGCGTACTTCACCTCAGTGCTCTCCCGGCCCCGCCGGCGGCAAGGGGGCGCCGAACAGGAGTTGGTTGGGGTTGTGCTGCAGGCTGCGGCTGAGCTCGGTGAGCTGCCGGCTCAGGCTCTGCAGCTGCGCGCCCAGGCGCTCGTAGTCGGGCAGCGTGCGGCTGCGCAACTGCTGCGCCGCCTGCGTGCCGGCCTCTCCCAGGCGCGCCGCGCTTCGGCCGGCGCGCTGCCAGTCCTGCGCGGCGAGCTCGAGCTGCGCCAGCGCCGCCTGCGCCGAAGCCGCGGTACGACGCACCTGCTGCAGCGTGACATCGGCATGCTCGCCCAGCTGCCGCCCTTGCTGCCCCAGCGCGGCCAGCTCCTCGCTGCCCTGGCGCAGGTTGTCCAGCGTGGCGCCGATGTCCTGGCGATGGGCGTCGAGCTCGGCGGTGGTTCGCTCGACATGGCGCAAGGTCTCGCTGATGGCCCGCACGTTGGCCGGGCTGAGCAGCACGTCGAGCCGGTTGGCGATTTTCGACAGGGTCAGCGCGGCGTCGTTCAGGCCGCCTTCCAGGCGCGAGAACACCGAGGGCGCGTACTTGATCACCGCGTAGGGATGACCCGGCTCGGGCAGCAGCGGCTGCGCGGAATGCCCGCCGCTGAGGTTGATCACCGACAGGCCCGTGACCCCGCGCGGGGAGAGCTGGGCCACGGTGTCCCTGCGTACGGGAACCTGGCTCTTGATGGCCACCTGGATGCGAATCAGCGTGGGGTTGCGCGGATCGATCTCGATGGAACTCACGCGCCCGACGGCGACTCCGCGGTAGAGCACGTCGCTGGCCGGACTCAGGCCGTTGACGTTGTCGGTCGCGTAGATCAGGTACGTGGTGGTGTCGACCTGGCGCGCACCGGTGCTGAGCCACCAGACCGCGCCGGCGAGCGCCACCACCATCGCGATGACGAAGGCGCCGACTGCGGTGTAGTTGACCTTGGATTCCATCGATCGGACCGGCTTGGGGCGGGTGTGCGGCTCAGGGGTCTGCGCGCGAGCATACCGCGCCGGGCGCCGCGCCGCGGGCACTGCGCCAGAACACGCTCGAACGCCCGCTGCGCAGGTAGTCGATCAGCTCGGGTTCGTCGCGCTCGGCCAGTTCGGCGGCGCTGCCCACGGCGAGCACGCGCTTGCGCGCCAGGAATGCCACGAGGTCGCTGCCGTGCCAGATGGAATCCAGGTCATGGGTGACCTGCAGCACCGTCAGCCCGAGCAGTTCGCGCAATTGCGCGATCAGCTGGTCGAAGGCGGCGGCGCCCACCGGGTCCAGCCCCGAGGTCGGCTCGTCCAGCACCAGCAGTTCCGGATCCAGCGCCAGCGCGCGCGCCAGTGCCGCGCGCTTGACCATGCCGCCCGAAAGCTCGGCGGGGAACTTGTGCGCGGCATCGGCCCCGAGCCCGGCGAGGCCGATCTTGAGCATGGCCACCTCGGGCAGCATGCGGGGTTCCAGCGCGGAATGCTCGCGCAGCGCCAGCACCACGTTCTCCAGCACGCTCAGTCCGGTGAACAGCGCGCCGCCCTGGAACAGCACCCCGATGCGGGTGCGCAGCCGGGTGCGCCGCGCGGGGTCGGGGACCAGGGCATCCTCGCCGAACAGCTCCAGCGTGCCGCCCTGGGGCTCGCGCAGCAGGGTCAGGGTGCGCAGGAGCACCGACTTGCCGCTGCCCGAGCCGCCCACCAGGGCCATGATGCTGCCGCGCGGAAGGTCCAGGTCGACCCCCTCGTGCACGGTGGTGGCGCCGAAGCGATTGACCAGCCCGCGGGCGCGGATCACCAGGTCGGCATGCGCCTGGCCGGGCTGGGGCGGCTGCGTGTCCATGGATCAAAGGCCCAGCATCTTGTACAGCACCGAGAATGCGGCGTCGATCACGATCACCAGGAAGATCGACTGCACCACGCTGGTGGTGGCGGCGCGCCCCACGGCGGCCGCGCTGCCCCGCACCCGCAGGCCCTGCATGCATCCCACCAGCGCGATGATCACCGCGAACACCGGCGCCTTGATCAGCCCGAGCATCAGGGTGCGCACGTCGACCACCTGGGGAATGCGCAACAGGTATTCGCGCCAGGGCACGCCGAATCCCAGCGAAGCCACCATGCCACCGCCCAGCAGGCCCATCGCATCGGCCAGCAGGGACAGCAGAGGAAGGGCCACCACCAGGGCCAGCACCTTGGGCAGTACCAGCATCTCGAACGGCGACAGGGCCAGCGAGCGCAAGGCGTCGATCTCCTCGGTGATGCGCATGGTGCCCAGTTGCGCCGCGTAGGACGAGCCGGTGCGCCCGGCCACCAGGATGGCCGCCAGCAAGGGGCCCATCTCCCGCAGCGTGATGATGGCCACCAGGTTCACGATCAGCACGTTGGCGCCGTAGGTGGCCAGGGTGGCGCCGCCCTGGTAGGCCATGACCATGCCGATGAGGAAGGACAGCAGGCCCACGATGCCCATCGCGCGCAGCCCGCCGGATTCCAGTTCCGCCGCCACCTCGCGCCAGCGCAGGCGCGCCGGGCGCAGCAGCAAGGGCGTGCCCAGCCAGGCCAGTTCCCCCAGCGTGGTCACGAAATCGCGCCCCTCGCGCAGGCCCCTGAACACCGCCCGCCCGACGTCGCCGAGCAGCCCGGCGTGCGAGCGCGACGGCAGCTCCGGCAGTTCCAGCCGGCGCTGCTCGACCAGGCGCAACAGGCGCGCCGCCGCATCGGGCAGACCCGAGGCATCGAGCTCCACCCCGTCCCGCCGCGGCGCCTGCAGTCGCTCCAGCAAGACCCTCGCACCCGCGGTGTCCAGGCGCAGCTCCCCCGCATCGGCGCGCAGCTCGAGGCTGCGCAATCCGGAGGGGAAATCCAGCCGCGGGGCTTCGCGCAATTCGCGCACGGTCCATGCGCCACCGATGCGCAGCACGCCATGCCCGTCCTGCGCGCCAGCCTGCCGCGACTCCCAGCGCGCCCAGGCGGCGGGCGGGTTCGAGTGCTCGGCCGGCTGGCTCACCGCGCCTCAGCCCTGCGGCGCGGGAGTGGCCCGCAGGACCTCCTCCAGCGTGGTGACGCCCTCGGCCACCTTGAGCGCGCCGGCCAGGCGCAGAGGGCGCATGCCGTCGCGCACCGCCTGCGCGCGCAAGGCGTCCAGGGCCGCGCCGCTGGAGATCAGCGCGCGCTGGGCGGCTCCCACGGGCAGCAGCTCGTACAGGCCCACGCGCCCCAGGTACCCGGTATTGCGGCATTCCAGGCAACCCACGGCGCGGCAGGGGCGACCCTGGGCGTTGGGTTTCCACGGCGCCACCGCGGCCTCGAAGGCGGAGGTATCGAAGGCCGCATCGGGCTGCCGGCAATGCACGCACAGCGTGCGCACCAGGCGCTGCGCCAGCACGCCCAGCAAGGTGGCCCCCAGCAGATAGGGCGGCACGCCCAGCTCGAGCAGGCGGGTGATCGCGCCGGCCGCGTCGTTGGTGTGCAGGGTGGACAGCACCAGGTGTCCGGTGAGGGCGGCCTGCACGGCCATGTCGGCGGTCTCGCGATCGCGGATCTCGCCCACCATGATGATGTCGGGATCCTGGCGCATCAGCGCCCGCAGGCCTTCGGCGAAACCCAGCTCGATGCCGCTTTGCACCTGCATCTGGTTGAAGGCCGGCTCGACCATCTCGATCGGATCCTCCACCGTGCACACATTGACCTCGTCGGTGGCCAGGCGCTTGAGGGTGGAGTACAGGGTGGTGGTCTTGCCGCTGCCCGTGGGGCCCGTGACCAGCAGGATGCCGTGCGGACGCGCGGTGAGTTCCTCCCAGCGCGCCGCCTCCGCGGCGGGAAAGCCCAGCGCGGAGAACTCGCGCAGCACCACGTCGCGGTCGAACACCCGCATGACCAGCTTCTCGCCGAAGGCCGTGGGCAGCGTGGACAGGCGCAGCTCCACTTCCTCGCCATCGGGGCGCCGGGTCTTGATGCGCCCGTCCTGCGGGCGGCGGCGCTCGACCACGTCCATGCGCCCGAGCAGCTTGATGCGGCTGGTCATGGCGTTCATCACCGACGGCGGCACCTGGTAGACCACGTGCAGCAGACCGTCGATGCGAAAGCGGATCACGCCGAACTCGCGCCGCGGCTCCAGGTGCATGTCGGAGGCGCGCTGCTCGAAGGCGTACTGCCACAGCCAATCCACCACCTGCACGATGCCGGCGTCGTTGGCGTCGATGGCGCGCCCGCTGCGCCCCATCTCGACCAGTTGCTCGAACTGGTTCGCGCCCGAGGCCGGAATGGCTCCGTTGCGCTGGGCCTCGCGCACCGAGCGGGCCAGGCTGAAGAACTCGGCCGTGTAGCGCGCGATGTCGGCCGGGTTGGCCACCACCAGCTGGACGGGGCGGCGCAGCATGCGCTCCACCTCGGGCAGCCAGCCGATGTCGAAAGGCTCCGCGGTGGCGATGGTGGCGCCCTGCGCATCGGCCGACACGGGGAGAATGCGGTGGCGCTCGGCGTAATGCCGCGACAGCAGATCGCCGATGCGCCCGATGTCCACCTTCAGGGGATCGATGCGCAGCAGCGGCAGGCCGGCGCGTTCGGCCAGCCAC
Source organism: Pseudomonadota bacterium (assembly GCA_021846965.1). GTDB lineage: Bacteria > Pseudomonadota > Gammaproteobacteria > Burkholderiales > Burkholderiaceae_C > Thiomonas_A. The sequence goes on from JAJZWA010000041.1 coordinate 30,828, forward strand.
GCGCTGAGCACATCCAGGTCGAGCAACTTGCCATCGGACTTGCGGGGCAGCGAGGCCGCGGCCACGCGTTGAAGGGCATGCTGGCGCGCGCTGCCGTGCGCGCAACGGTCGAGCCCGCGGCGCAGCGCCGCCTCGTCGATCCAGGCATCCTCGAACAAGGCCTGCAGCACCGTCTGCCAGTCCAGCGCTCCTTGCAGGCGCGGAGCGCGGGCGGCGCCCGCCGCGCGCGGCGAGGCCTGCGGGTCCGCCTGGGGGTGGGCCGGCGGCTGGGCCTGCCGGGTGTCCGAGCTGGGGCGTGAGGGCATGGGCCGAGTGTAGAACGAGCCGCCTACGCCGAGGGACCCAGGCCGCAGGCCTCGAACACTTCGCGCCACGCCGCCAGCTTGCGCTCGAAGCTCCACGAGGCATTCGCCGGGCTGCTCGAGGGCAGCCGCCAGACCCTCGGGGCCAGGGCGCGGGTGATGCGCAGGGAGCGCGCCGATTCCCCGCCGTTGTGCGCGACGCCTCGCAAGGCGGGCAGGCGCGCCACGAGTTCGGCCAGCGCATTGGGCTGCGCGCTGCGGATGCTGGCGTCCAGGCTGCCCTCGCGCTCGCAGGCCGCATAGACGTCCCAGATGCCCAGGCCGCGACGCTGGACCTCCCGCAGCCGCTGCGCGTAGGGCAGCGCGCGCAGATCGATGCCGAACAGGGCCGACAGCAGGGGCCAGAACTGATTGCGCGGATGGGCGTAGTACTGGCCCGCGGCCAGCGATGCGGCGCTGGGAAAGCTGCCGAGCAGCAGCAGGCGCGTGGCCGGCCCCGCGACGGGGGGCAGGCCGCGCAGGAGCGGGGTGGGAGCGGACTGGGGCATGCTTGTAGTCCAATGGTAGGCAATCCGCCGCGCCGCGACGCGGCGCTCCCTGGAGTCCCACCGATGAGCCTGAGCACCCCCGCGCCCTCCTCCACGCATCGCCCCGCCCCGCGCAGCCGCCTGCCCCAGGTCGGCACGACCATCTTCACCGTGATGTCGGCATTGGCGCAAAGCTGTGGCGCCATCAACCTGGGACAGGGCTTTCCCGACTTCGAGCCCGACCCCGTGCTGCTCGATGCCGTGGCGCGCGCGCTGCGCGAAGGCCACAACCAGTACCCCCCGATGGCCGGGGTGCCCTTGCTGCGCGAGGCGCTGGCCGACAAGATCGAGCAGATGCACGGCAGGCGCTATGACCCGGGGGAGGAGATCACCATCACCGCCGGCGCCACCCAGGCGCTGCTGACCGCCGTGCTGGCCGTCGTGCACCCGGGCGACGAGGTCATCGTGCTCACCCCTGCCTACGACAGCTACCTGCCGTCCATCGAACTGGCCGGCGGCGTCGCGCGTTGCGTGCCCTTGACGGCGGACTTCGGCCCCGATTTCGACGCCATCGCCGCGGCGCTGGGCCCGCGCACGCGGGCCATGCTGATCAATTCGCCCCACAACCCCAGCGGGCGGGTCTGGAGCCCCGCCGACCTGCGGCGCCTGGGCGAGCTGCTGGCCCCCACCGAGGTGGTGCTGATCAGCGACGAGGTGTACGAGCACATGGTCTACGACGGCCAGGCGCATCGCAGCGCCTGCGCCGAGCCGCTGCTCGCCGAACGGTCCTTCGTGGTGTCCAGTTTCGGCAAGACCTACCACGCCACCGGCTGGAAGGTGGGCATGGTGGCGGCGCCGCGCGAACTCAGCGCCGAGTTCCGCAAGGTGCACCAGTTCAATGTGTTCACGGTGAACACGCCCATGCAATGGGCGCTGGCGCAGTACCTGCGCGACCATCCCGAGGCCCACCTGGATCTGCCCGCCTTCTACCAGGCCAAGCGGGACCGTTTCCGCGCCGGGCTGGGCGCCACGCGGCTGCGCCTGCTGCCCTGCGAAGGCACCTATTTCCAGTGCGTGGACTACAGCGCGGTCAGCGATCTGCCCGAGGCCGAGTTCTGCACCTGGCTGACGCGCGAGATCGGGGTCGCCGCGATCCCCGTCACCGCCTTCGAACCCGAGCCGCGGCTGGCGCGCCGGACCGCGCGCTTCTGCTTCGCCAAGCGCGACGAAACGCTGGACGCGGCGCTGCAGCGCCTCGGGGCGCTCTGACCCGGCGCGGGGCCTGAATCAGGGCCCCGCGCCCCTGGCTCGCGCCCCGCGCCGCGGTTCATGTAGACTCTCGCCTCGCGATCTCGCGCGGGTGTAGTTCAATGGTAGAACGGCAGCTTCCCAAGCTTCATACGAGGGTTCGATTCCCTTCACCCGCTCCA
>JAJZWA010000042.1 GCA_021846965.1 Pseudomonadota bacterium
TGGCGGAGACGGTGGGATTCGAACCCACGATGCGGCTCTACACCGCATACTCCCTTAGCAGGGGAGCACCTTCGGCCTCTCGGTCACGTCTCCGTATGCGCTCGCGCGGGAGGCTCGAGCACGAGCACCTGCAGCACAATACAGCCATCCATTATTGCACACCCGGCGAGGCTTCCCGCTCATGTGGATCGACACCCATGCCCATCTCGACGCCGCCGAGCTCGCCCCGGGACGCGAGGCCATGCTCGAGCGCGCCGCGCGCGCAGGGGTCGGTTGCGTGGTGGTGCCGGCGGTGGAGCCGGCGAATTTCGCCGCGGTGCGCGAGCTGGCCCATGCGCATGGCCACGCCTATGCGCTGGGCGTGCACCCGCTGTACGTGGGGCGCCAGCGCCGCGAGGACCTGCTCCTGTTGCGCGAGGAGTTGCGCCTACGCATCGATGATCCGCGCCTGGTGGCCGTGGGCGAGATCGGACTCGACCATTTCGTCGAGCAGGACGCTGCCGCGCGCGCGGAGCAGGCCTGGTGGCTGGATCGGCAACTGGAGCTGGCCACCGAGTTCGGGCTGCCGGTGCTGCTGCACGTGCGCCGCGCGCAGGACGCGGTGGCCGCGGCCCTGCGGCGCCGCGCCTGGGGGGCCTGGGGGCAGGGGGGCATTGCCCACGCCTTCAACGGCAGCGAGCAGCAGGCGCAGGCCTTCCTGGCCCTGGGGCTGTGCCTGGGATTCGGCGGCACCCTGAGTTTCGAGCGCTCGCGCAACATCCGGCGCCTGGCGCAGGGCCTGCCCGCCCAGGCCCTGGTGCTGGAGACCGATGCGCCCGACATGGCCCCGCAGTGGATCGCCCATGGTTCCGAAGCCCGCCCCAACGAGCCGGCCGAACTGCCTCGCATCGGGGCGGTGCTGGCCGGACTGCGCGCCTGGACCCCCGAACACACCGCCGCGGTGACGGGGGCCAACGCGCGGCGCGTGCTGCCGCGCCTGCGCGTGCTGCTCGAGGGCGCGGGCGCGCCGCGGCCGGCTTGAAATCCGGCGTGGCGCCCCCATCTGCGGCGCAACGAGGCCGAGGCCGCTCGCCCGGGTTCCCGGGCGCGTCGACGGCGCCCTCTTGCCATCACCTTCCCCTTCCTGTCGTTCTGTCCCTGTTTTCCTGTTCCCGAGCTGCCCACCATGAGCACAACCACCCAGAATCCGCCGCAGGCCGGCGCGTCGCATACCCATGCCTTCCAGGCCGAGGTGCGGCAACTGCTGCACCTGGTCGCGCATTCCCTGTACTCCAACCGGGACATCTTCCTGCGTGAACTCGTCTCCAATGCCTCGGACGCCTGCGACAAGCTGCGCTACCTGGCCATCGACGACAGCGCGCTGTGGGAAGGCGACTCGGAACTGCGCATCCGCATCGATTTCGATCCCGAGGCGCGTACCCTCACGGTCAGCGACAACGGCATCGGACTGTCCATGGAGGACGCCATCGAGCACCTGGGCACGATCGCCAAGTCGGGCACCCGCGAGTTCATGCAGCGCCTGGGCGAGGAGCGCAAGGCCGACGCCAGCCTGATCGGCCAGTTCGGCGTGGGCTTCTACTCCGGCTTCATCGTCGCCGATCGCATCGTGGTGCAGAGCCGCCGCGCGGGCCTGCCGGCCTCCCAGGGGGTGCGCTGGTCCTCGGACGGTACCGGTGAGTTCAGCGTCGAGGCCATCGAGCGCGCGGGCCGCGGCACCGACGTGATCCTGCACCTGCGCGCCGACGCCGAGGATCAGCAGTTCAGCGACTTGCTGGCGCAGTGGAAGCTCAAGAGCATCATCGGGCGCTACTCCGACCACATCTCCCTGCCCATCGAGATGCGCAAGCGCGAGTGGGATGCCGAGAACAAGCAGGACGTGGTGCGCGACGAGTGGGAGCAGGTGAACAAGGCGGCCGCGCTGTGGGCGCGGCCCAAGTCCGAGCTCGACGAGCAGCAGTACGTCGACTTCTACAAGCAGATCGCGCATGACGACCAGGCTCCGCTGGCCTGGACCCACAACCGCGTGGAGGGGCGCAGCGAGTACACGCAATTGCTCTACGTGCCGGCCAAGGCTCCCTTCGACCTGTACAACCGCGACAGCCAGGCCGGGGTCAAGCTGTACGTCAAGCGCGTATTCATCCTCGACGATGCCAGCAGCCTGCTGCCCGGCTACCTGCGTTTCGTGCGCGGCGTGATCGACAGCGCGGACCTGCCCCTGAACGTGTCGCGCGAGCTGCTGCAGGAAAGCCGCGACATGCGCGCCATCCGCGACGGCAGCACGCGTCGCGTGCTGCAGATGCTCGAGGACATGGCCGGCAGCGAGGACCAGGCCCAGCGCGACAAGTACGCGAGTTTCTGGAGCGAGTTCGGGCAGGTGCTCAAGGAGGGCGTGGGCGAGGACTTCGCCAACCGGGAGCGCCTGGCCGGGCTGCTGCGCTTCGCCTCCACGCACAAGGACTCCGACGAGCAGGATGTCACCCTGGCCGACTACGTGGCCCGCATGAAACCCGAGCAGACGGCCATCTACTACGTCACCGCCGACAATGCGCGCGCCGCGCGCTCGAGCCCGCAGCTGGAGATGTTCCGGCGCAAGGGGGTCGAGGTGCTGCTGCTGACCGATCGAGTCGATGAATGGATGCTGGGCTCGCTGCACGAGTTCGGCGGCAAGCCGTTGCAATCGGTGGCCCGGGGAGGCGCCGACCTGGGGGCCTTGCAGGACGAGCAGGACAAGCGCCAGGCCGAGGAGGCCGCGCAGGCCTTCAAGGACCTGCTGGAGCGCATGAAGGCCGCGCTGCAGGGGCTGGCCAAGGACGTGCGCATCAGCTCGCGCCTGGTCGAGTCACCGGCCTGCCTGGTGGCCGACGAGGGCGAGCTCAGCTCGCACCTGGCGCGCCTGCTGCGCCAGGCCGGCCAGCAGGCTCCGCGCTCCGAGCCGATCCTGGAAATCAACCCCGAGCACGAGCTGGTCAAGCGCCTGCAGGCGCAGGCCGCGGCGGGCGAGGCGCAGGCCGAGGCCTTCACCGAACTCAGCCGCATCCTGTTCGACCAGGCGCTGCTGGCCGAGGGGGGGCTGCCGGAGGATCCCGCCGCCTACGTGCAGCGGGTCAACCGCTGGCTGCTGCGCGCGGTGGCCTGAGGCTGGATGTCCTGGGCGCGCCAGCGCTCAGGACACCCACATGGTGATGGTGACCACGGCCAGCAGCAGCATCCACAGCAGCACCGAGCGCCACACCAGTCCGACCACGCTGCGCAGGTGCCCGGGCTGGGGCACGGCCCCGGGCATCTGCGGGGCCATCAGGGGTTCGGCGTCGATGGCCTCGCCCCAGCTGTGCTCGCCGGGTTCCGGGCCTTCGGGAGCCACCGGGTTCGCGGTTGCGCCCAGGCGGATGCCCACCGCGCCCGCGGCCGACGCGAGCATGGCGCCGGTATTGCTGTCGGGCCACAGGCGCGCGTAGTTGCGCCACATATCGGCCGCTTCCTCGAAATTGCCCACCACCGCGTAGCCCACCGCGGTCAGGCGCGCGGGCAGCCAGTCGAGCACGAAAAAGGCGCGGCTGGCGAACTCGCGCAGCCAGGGGCTGGCCTCGGAGCCGCTGGAGTTCCACTTGCCGGCGGTGAATTCGGCCATGCGGTAGAGCACGGCGCCGGCCGGGCCCAGTGGAAGCAGGAACCAGAAGAACACGCCGAGCACGTAGCGCTGCGCGGCCACCAGCGCATGCTCGATGGTCTGCTGGATCACGTCGTCGGCCGACATCTCCAGCGTGTCCAGGGATTTCCACTGGCGCAGGATGGCGCGCGCGCCGGGAACGTCCCCACGGTTCAACGCATCGCTGATGTCCGTGAAATAGTGGGAGAACTGCCGAAAGCCCAGCGTGAAGTACAGCACCGCGACATTCCACGCGAAGGCCAGCAGGACGTTCACGCGCAGCGCGGCCCAGTACACCCCCAGGGTCAGCAGGGCCGGCAGCACCACCGCGATGAACCAGGCGGCCAGGCCGTGGCGGCGCTCGCCGGCGTCGAAATTGCGCGACGCGAAGTCGGCGACCCAGGTGCGCAGGGTGTAGACCAGGCTCAGGCGCCCGAGGGGCTTGACCTGTTCCAGCAGCAACGACAGCAGGACGGAGAAGAACGCCATGTGCGCATGCTAAGCGATGAGCAGCCGATACAGGTTGCGGATCATCGCGGCGGTGGCGCCCCAGATGAAGTATCGGCGTCCGCTGCGATCGTCCCGCCAGGGCATGGCGTAGAACACCCGTCGCTGCGGCTGCGCGCCACCGCCCGGGTTGTCCCAGCCGCGCAGTTCATGGTGGCTGGGGTCCATGAGAAAGGCCAGCGGGACCTCGAACACCTCGGCGACCTCGCTTTGCTGCAGGCGCCAGCGCGCGCTCGGATCGACCAGCGCCACCACCGGGGTCACCGCGAATCCGGTGATGGTGGTGTACAGGGGCATGCAGCCCAGGGTCTCGACCAGCGCGGGGGCCAGACCGATCTCCTCCTCGGCCTCGCGCAGTGCCGTGTGCACGGCGTCGCGGTCCTCCGGGTCGCGGCCGCCGCCCGGGAAGCTGATCTGCCCGGCGTGCACGGACAGCCGTGCGTCGCGCCGGGTCAGCAGCAATTGCAGCCCCTGCTCGCGCGCGACCAGGGGCACCAGCACCGAGGCCTGACGCGTGGCGCGGCGCTCGTGGACGGCCAGGTCGCCCGCGCGCTCGGGCAGCCAGTCCGAGGCGCTGCCCGGCGCGCCGGCGGCGCGCCAGCGCGCGAAGGTCTGGCGCAGCGCCTCGGGCTGCAGGCGTTGCGCAGGCACCGCGGGCAGATGCCCGTGGCGCTCCAGCACCGGGGCCTGCTCGGCCTGGGGCGTGGGCAGGGGGCCTGGGACGATCGTGGGAGGACTCGGGGGAGTGCTCATGGGGGGCACCCAAAAGCAAACAGCCGACCCTGGGGTCGGCTGCGCATCGGGCGGGATGCCGGGGGCATCGTCGCGGCGATGGTCAGGCCAGCTTTTCCTTGATGCGGGCCGACTTGCCGGTGCGGCCACGCAGGTAGTACAGCTTGGCGCGGCGCACGTCGCCGCGGCGCTTGACCTGGATGGAGGCGATCATCGGCGAGTACAGCTGGAAAGTACGCTCGACGCCCTCGCCGGAGGAGATCTTGCGCACGATGAAGCTGGAGTTCAGGCCGCGGTTGCTGCGTGCGATCACCACGCCTTCGTAGGCCTGCGCGCGCTTGCGCGAGCCTTCGACCACGTTGACGTTGACCACCACGGTGTCGCCGGGGGCGAAAACGGGGATTTCCTTGCCCTGGGTCAGGCGCTGGATTTCTTCCTGCTCGAGTTGCTGGATCAGGTGGGTGCTCATGAAAGGCTCCTGGGATCTTGCGCCGCGCTGGGAATGGGTTTCGCCGGGATGTGCACGGAGCGTCGGTCTTCCCGGGGCTTACCCTTCGGGGCTACCGATGCCTGCCGCGCGCAGCCCGCGGGTTGTTGTGCCGGGCAGAGGATCGCGAAAAACGCTCAAGTATACCCCAAGCGCGCGGGGATCCCCCAATCCTGCGGGGGCGGGTCGTTCAGTCGGCCGCGGAGGGGGCGGCGGAGGGGGTGGCGGGGGTGGCGGAGGGCGCTGCTCCGGCCTGCCCGGCGTCACGTGCCCGCAATTCGGCCAGCATGCGCAGGTCCTGGCGGTCCAGGCGTCCCGCGCGCTCGAGTTCCAGCACCAGCTCGGGGCGCCTGCGCCAGCTCAGCTCGAGCATGCGGTCGCGGCGCCAGCGCGCGATGCGCGCATGATCACCGCCCATCAGCACCTGCGGCACCTCGCGGGTCTCGAAAAGCGGAGGGCGGGTGTAGTGGGGGCAGTCCAGCAGCCCGTCGGAGAAACTGTCCTGTTGCGCCGACAGCTCATCGCCCAGCACGCCGGGCAGCAGCCGGGCGACCGCGTCCAGCAGGGCCATGGCCGGGATCTCGCCGCCCGAAAGCACGAAATCGCCCAGGCTGATCTCCTCGTCCACGTGGAGGTCGATGAAGCGCTGGTCGACCCCTTCATAGCGCCCGCAAACCAGCACGGCCCCCTCGGAAGCCGCCAGGCGCTGCACCTCGGGCTGGCGCAGCACGCGGCCGGCGGGGCTGAACAAGAGCACGGGAGCCGCCCCCAGCCCGGCGCCGGCGCGCGCGGACTGCGCGGCACGAAGCGCACCCAGCAGCGGTTCGGCCAGCATCACCATGCCCGGGCCGCCGCCATAGGGGCGGTCGTCCACGCTGCGGTGCGCGCCGCTGGCATGGTCGCGTGGATTCCAGGTGTGCAATTGCAGCGCCCCGCTGTCGAAGGCGCGGCGGCAGATGCCCTGGCTGCGCAGCGGCTCGAAGTAGCCGGCGAACAGCGTGAGGACGTCGAAGCGCGGCATCGACCCGGCTCAGTCGTAGTCCGGCTGCCAGTCGGCCACGATGCGCCGGGCCTGCAGGTCGACCGAGACGATGTAGGCGTCAACGAAGGGAATCAGTCGCTCGGCCCCCTGGGCGGATGTCGACGATTCGGGGCGCCGCAGGCGCAGCACGGATTGCGCGCCGCTGTCGAGCAGTCCCAGTACGCGGCCCAGGGCCACGCCTTCGCGGTTGCTCACCTCGCAGCCGATCAGGTCGACCCAGTAGAACTCGTCTTCCGCGGGGGGCGGAAAATCCTCCCGCCGCAGATGGATGCTCCATCCCTTGAGGGCTTCGGCCTGGTCGCGTCCGGCAATGCCCTCCAGCAGCGCCACCACGCTCTGGCCGTGTCGGCGCGCCAGGCGCCGGGGCAGTTCCAGGCGCTGCTCGCTGCCGCGCAGCGGGGGGGCCTGCAACCACCAGGTGGGGGCCTTGAGCAAGGCGGCCGGCTCGGTCGCGTCGGGGGCGACCTTGATCCAGCCTCGGGTGCCCCAGGCGTCGAGCACGTGGCCCACTTCGATCAGGCCCTCCGGCCAGGGCGCCGCGGGCGCCGGAGCGCTGGCGCCGGGCTGGGCCGCGCCGGGCTGGGCCGGCGGCGAGCTCTTGCGCGGGACGGGGCTCATCGCGTCTGGCACGGCCGCGACAGGGCGCGGCCGCGTCGAACCGGGCATCAGGCCGCGGCGGCGGCCGTCTGCTGGGCCGGTTGCTTGGCCTGTTGCTTGACCAGGCGCTGCACGGTGTCCGACAGCTGGGCGCCGACGCCGGTCCAGTACTGCAGGCGCTCCAGCGACACGCGCAGGCCTTCTTCCTGGCCGCGGGCGACCGGGTTGTAGAAGCCCAGGCGCTCGATGTAGCGTCCGTCGCGGCGGTTGCGCGAGTCGGTGGCGACGATGTGATAGAACGGGCGGCCCTTGGCGCCGGCGCGGGACAGACGAATGACGACCATGATCGGAATTCCTGCGATTGCTTCGAATCGGTTGCTGCGAGAATTGCAGCGCTCGGCTGCGTTGTGCTGCGTTGTGCTGCTTGGTGCGGCTAGCTGCGGCTTGGTGCTGCGTTGTGCTGCGGGAAATCGGTAGCCCCGGGAGATCCTGCCTGAGTGCCTTGCATCCTGCGTGCAGGCAAGCTCGCCGGGAAACATTTCATTATAGCCTCAAGCTGGCGCGACTCCCGGATTCCTGCGCCGGGCCGATCGCGCGGGCCTCAGACGGCCAGGAATCCGATGCGGCGCAGGCGCTGCCCGCCGGACTCCAGGCGGCGCAGGGCGTCGGCGATGGGCTCGCCGTCGGGCAGGCGCCAGTCCGGATGCAGCTCCGCCAGGGGCGCGAGCACGAAGGCGCGCTGGTCCATGCGTGGGTGCGGCAGGATGAGCTCGGGCGTGTGCATGCGCAGCTCTCCGAAGCACAGCAGGTCCAGGTCCAGGGTGCGCGGCGCGTTGCGCACGCCGCTGGGGCGCAGGCGTCCGTGGAGTTGCTCGATGCGTTGCAGCTGCAGCAGCAGTTCCAGGGGCTCGCAGTCGCACAGCAACTCGGCCACGGCATTGTGGAAATCCGGGCCCTCGGCGTCGACCGGGGCGCTGCTCCACAGGCCCGAGCAGCCCAGCAGTGCGCAACCCGGCCAGGCACCCAGCTCGCGCAGTGCCGACCGCAGCGTCGCTGCGGCGTCGCCCAGGTTGGCGCCCAGGCCGACCAGCGCATGGGTCGGGCCGACAGCCGCTCGCGCTGGCCCTGGGTTCATGGTCGCCTGGGGTGTCGCGGGGCCTCGCGCCGTCAATCCCCCGGCGCGGGGTCGCCGCCCTGTTCCGGCATGGTCGTGTCGCCCGCGCCCTCGGTGCCGCCCGCGGAGGGCTTGCGCCGGCGGCGGCGCCGCTTCTTGGCGGCGGGCTCGGGAGTTCCGCGGGCCGCCTGCTCCAGCAGCTCGGCGCGCGTCGCCTCATCGGCGTCCTGGAAATCCTGCCACCACTGGGCCAGCTCGGGTGCCGCCTCGCCGGTGCGCGCGCGCAACAGGAGGAAGTCGAAGCCCGCGCGAAAACGCGGATGTTCCAGCGCGCCGTAGGCATAGCGCGAGCTGCGCCGCGCCAGCCGCGGCTGCAAGGCCCAGATCTCCCGCATGTCCACGCTGATGCGCCGCTGGATGGCCAGTCGTTCGGCCTGGGCCGCCAGCACCTCGTCGGCGGCCTGGTCCAGCGCGGCGATCAGCGGAACGCCTTCGACCTGCAACTGGGCCCAGCGCTGTCCCACCTGCGGCCACAGCAGGCAGGCGAACAGGAAGGCCGGGCTGGCCGTCTTGCCGCCGGCGATGCGGGCGTCGGTGTCGCCCAGCGCGGCCATCACGAAGGCCTCGCCGCGCGGCTGGCTCAGCGCCAGGTCGATCAGGGGCAGGAGACCCTTGTGCAGGCCCAGGCGCCGCAGGTTGTCCAGCGAGGCCAGCGCGTGGCCGGTCTGCAGCAACTTGATGGTCTCGTCGAACAGGCGCGCCGAGGGCACGTTGCGCAGCAGCTCGGCATGCGAGGCGATCGGATGCAGGGTTCCCGGCGCGATCTCGAAACCCAGCTTGGCCGCGAAGCGTGCCACGCGCAGCAGGCGCACCGGATCCTCGCGGTAGCGCCGCGAGGGTTCGCCGATCATGCGCAGGGTGCGCGCCTTGAGGTCGCGCAGCCCGTGGTGGTAGTCGACCACCAGGTCCCGGGAGGGGTCGTAGTACAGGGCATTGACGGTGAAGTCGCGGCGCGCGGCGTCCTCGTCCTGGCTGCCCCAGACGTTGTCGCGCAACACGCGGCCGCTGGTGTCCACCGCATGATGGCGTCCGGCCAGCTTGTGGCTGTCGCGCTCGTCGCCCTCGACCGCGGCGGAGTTGCTGTCCGGGCTGGCGCGGAAGGTCGACACCTCGATGACCTCGCGCCCGAACAGCACGTGCACGATGCGGAATCGCCGCCCGATGAGCAGGGCGCGGCGGAACAGCGGCTTGACCTGTTCCGGCGTGGCGTTGGTGGCCACGTCGAAGTCCTTGGGCTTGAGCCCCAGCAGCATGTCGCGTACCGCGCCGCCCACGATGTAGGCCTCGAAGCCGGCCTGCTGCAGTGTGCGCACCACGGTCAGCGCCGAGTTGGGCAGGCGCGAGGGGTCGATGCCCAGGCTGGCGCCCGGCGTCTCGACCCGCTTGCCCAGCGCGCCGGCGGGTTTCTTGGAGGAAAACAGGCGGTCGATGAGTTTTCGGATCATGGGAAAAGGGTCAGGACGGGCCAGCCGCGCTGCGCTGCCAGCTCGGCCAGCAGCGGGTCGGGGTGCACCGCGACGGGGTGGCTGACATGCTCGAGCAGCGGGCGGTCGTTGATCGAGTCCGAATAGAACCAGGAACGGGCCACGTCGGCCCATTGCAGCGACTGCTGGTGCAGCCAGTCGGTGGTGCGCTGCACCTTGCCTTCGCGGAACGACGGCACCCCCACCCAGCCGCCGGTGTAGCGGCCCAGCGCGTCACGCTCGGTCTGCACCGCGATCAGATGTTCCACGCCGAAGGCCCGGGCGATCGGAGCGGTGACGAAATCATTGGTCGCGGTGACGATGGCGCAAAGGTCGCCCTGCGCCTGGTGCCGGCGCACCAGCTCCAGCGCCTGCGGGCGCAGCTGCGGCAGCACCACCTCGGCCATGAACTGCGCATGGGCCCGCTCCAGCTCCAGCGGGGAGCGCCCGACCAGCGGCGCCAGCGTGAAGCGCAGGTAGGCGGGCAGGTCCAGGGTGCCGGCGCGGTATTCGGCGTAGAAACGGTCGTTGGCCTTGCGGTGCTGCTCGCCCTCGACCCAGCCCAGGCGCACGCAGAATTCCCCCCAGGCATGGTCCGAGTCGAAGGGCAGGAGCGTGTTGTCGAGGTCGAACAGGGCCAGGTTGCGGTGCGGCATTCGCGCGAGGAATCAGGGTTGGGCCGCGCAAGGCTGCGGCAGGGCCCCGGAATCGGCGGCCGTCTCGTTCAGCATCGACTTGAGCAGCGGAATGCTGGCGGCACGGCCGTGGCGCAGCGCGAAGGCGTCGAGCCGGCGCAGCAGCTCCACCAGCGAGGCCATGTCCCGGGCGTGGTGATCGAGAATATAGCGGCTCAGCTCGTCGCGTAGTTGCAGGCCGTGCGCGGCGGCGATGCGCGCCAGCACGCGTTGCTTGGCCGCGTCGTCCAGCGGCTGCAGGCGCAGGCTCAGGCCCCAGGCCATGCGCGTGCGCAGGTCTTCGCGCAGCGCCAGCTCCGCGGGGGCGCGGTCGGCGGCGGCCAGGAAGCCGCAGGCGCTCTGGCGCGCCGCGTTGTACAGGCCGAACAGCCAGTCCTGTTGCCAGGCGTTGCAATCCTGCACGTCGTCCACCGCCAGCAGCGCCTGGCGCCCGGCCTGGGCGATCTGCTCCAGCGAGGGCCAGTGCGAGGGCAGGCTGTGCGGCCCGAGCAGCCAGGCCGCATGGCCCTGCGCCTGCATGGCCGCGCAGGCCGCGCGCAGCAAGTGGGTCTTGCCGCTGGCCGCGCCACCCCACAGATACAGCGCCCGCACGGCACCGGCCTCCCCCGCGAGCAGGGCGCGCAGTGCCTGCAGGGCCATGGCGTTGGCGCCGGGCTCGAAGTTCTCCAGGGTCGGCTCGTCGCTCCACTGGAGTTCCAGCAGGAGTTGGCGCGCCGGGGATCGCGAGGCGGAAGGGCTCACTGCGGGCGCTTCACGGCAGGTACAGGGGGCTGGCACGATACCAGTGCACCAGGTGCCGGGCCACCACCAGCATCAGCGCCCCCGCCGGCAAGGCGAGCAGCACGCCCACGAAACCGAACAGGTCGCCGAAGGCCAGCAGCAGGAAGATGACGAACAGCGGGTGCAGCCCGATGCGCCGACCCAGCAGGCGCGGCGTCAGGTACGAACTCTCCAGCACCTGGCCGAGGCCGTAGACCACGGCCACCGCGCCCAGCGCGTACAGGCTCTGGAACTGCAGCGCCCCGGCAAGCAGCGCCAGCAGCAGGCCGATGCCGAAGCCGATGAAGGGCACGGCCACCGCCAGGCCCGTGAACACGCCGATGGGCACGGCCAGCTGGAACCCGGCCAGGCTCAGGCCCACGGCGTAGAACGCGGCCAGCAGCAGCATCACGGTGAGCTGGCCACGCAGGTAGCGCCCCAGCACCTCGTCGCATTCGGTGAGCAGCCCGGCCAGGCGCTCGCGATGGCGCGGCGGCACCAGGCTGGTGGCGCGCTGCATGAGCTCGCGCCAGTCCAGCAGCAGGTACAGCGTGAGCACCGGCACCAGCACGGCATTGCCCAGCAGGCTCAGCAGGGTGCTGCCCCCGGTGCGCGCGGAACTCAGCACCTGCATGGCCCAGCGTTGCGGGTCCCCCGAGATGCTGCGGCTCAACGCGGCGCCCAGCGTGGCCAGGTCGAAATGGGTCTGCAGGCCCATGCGGGCAGCCACGGCGCCCAGCCACGTGGTCAGCTTGCCCAGCAGGCCCGGCACCTGGCGCTGCAGTTGCGGCAGCGTGGTGTCGAGCACCGACACGATCAGGCTGCCCAGCGCGACCAGCGCCACGGCCAGAAGCACGAGGGCGACGCTGGCGCCGAGCAGCCGGGGAATGTGCCAGCGCGCCATGCGTTCCACCGCCGGGTGCAGCGCGTAGGCCATGGTGAGGGCGAGCAGGAAAGGCATCAGCACCGCGCCGAGCAGCCAGCCGGCACCCAGCAGCGCGGCGAGCAGCAGCAGCCAGGTGATGCGGATCTGGAGGGGGCGGGAAATCTGCACGGGGGATGGCGGAGGGGCGGACGGGGCGGGGCGATCTGGCGGTTCGACGCGTCGGCCGATCAGCGTGCCGGTGCTCCGACGCGCACCCTACAATGCCAGGCTATTTTAGGCGCCGCGGCCCGCCGGGCCGGCGCGCGCGGCCAAGACCACCCCGCTATGTCCTCCCAGAACGAATCCCCCCGCACCGGCCTGAGCTATCGCGACGCCGGGGTCGACATCGATGCCGGCGACGCGCTGGTCGATGCCATCAAGCCCCTTGCGGCGCGCACCATGCGCGACGGCGTGCTGGCGGGCATCGGCGGCTTCGGCGCGCTGTTCGAGGTGCCTCGGCGCTACCGCGAGCCGGTTCTGGTGTCCGGCACCGACGGCGTGGGCACCAAGCTGCGCCTGGCCTTCGCCTGGCAGCGCCACGACAGCGTGGGCATCGACCTCGTCGCCATGAGCGTCAACGACGTGCTGGTGCAGGGGGCCGAGCCGCTGTTCTTCCTCGACTACTTCGCCTGCGGCAAGCTGGAAGTGGGCGTGGCGGCGCGCGTGGTGGGGGGCATTGCCCGAGGCTGCGAGATCGCCGGCTGCGCGCTGATCGGGGGCGAGACGGCCGAGATGCCCGGCATGTACCCGGACGGCGAATACGACCTGGCAGGTTTCTGCGTGGGCGCGGCGGAGAAGTCGCGCCTGATCTCCGGCCGCGGCACGCGCGCCGGCGACGTGGTGCTGGGCCTGGCCTCCAGCGGCGTGCACTCCAACGGCTACTCCCTGGTGCGCAAGATCATCGAGCGCGCGGGCTCGCGCCTGCCCGAGCGCCTGGACGGCATGGATTTCCGCGATGCGGTGATGATGCCCACGCGCATCTACTGCCGGCCGGTGCTGGGGCTGCTGGCCGACACCGAGGTGCGCGCGATGGCCCACATCACCGGCGGGGGCCTGCTGGAAAACATTCCCCGGGTGCTTCCCGAGGGGCTGCAGTGCGTGCTGGAGCCGGGCTCGTGGCGCCGCCCGGAGGTCTTCGACTGGTTGCAGCGCGAAGGCGGCATCGACGAACACGAGATGCTGCGCACCTTCAACTGCGGCATCGGCTATGTGCTGGTGCTGGCGCCCGAACTCGCAGACGCCGCGCAGCAGGCATTGCAGGCGGCGGGCGAGACCTGTTCGCGCATCGGTCACATCGCTGCGCGCCCCGAGGGCGAGGCCGCGGTGGTCGCCCGCTGAAGCCGCGCTGAAGCCGCGCGGGAGTCGCCGGGTTCAGGCCCTGGCGTGGGTGCGCTCGAAGCGCTGCTGGCAGGCGGCGCAGCGCGGCGCCGCGGGCTGCGCCAGCAGGCGCGCGGTGTCGATGGCCTCGCCGCAATCGGCGCATTGCCCGTAATGGCCCTCGTGCAGGCGTTGCAGGGCGGCGTCGATGGCCTGGATCTCCCCGGCGTCGCGCAGGCTTTGCGCCAGGTCCACGGCCTCCATCTCGAAATCCACGCCGCGGTCGCTCTCGCCCCGGTGGCTGGGCAGGCTCAGCAGGCCCTCGTCGTCGCGGGTCTCGTGCCGCAGTTCCTCGAGCACGGCGGCGCGCCGGCCGCGGAGTTCCTGTTCGATGCGTTGCAGGTCCTGCGGGCTGAGGGGCATGGCGGTCTCCGGCGACGGCGGGGGCCGTCCTGGATCCGATTGTGGCCGTCCCTGCCTCCGCGGTCCTTGATCCGCGGCAAGCCGGCTTCTCACCGGCTGCTCACTCGGCGTGACGGAAGTGCCCGGGTCGCAGGCCCAGCAGCGCCAGGCTGGCGAAATAGGCCAGCGCCGCCGCCGCCAGCAGCCCGAAGGCGGCTCCCAGGCGCAGCAGGTGGGCATGGGTGCCGGGCCAGTCCAGCCAGGGCAGGCGCGCCGCACCCCAGCCGAGCACGAGGGTCAGCGGAATCTGGGCCAGCAGCACGCGGGTGCCGAAGCCGGCCCAGCCCGGTTGCGCGCGGTAGCTGCCGCGGCGCCACAGACCCCGCAGCAGCAGGCTCGCATTGAGCAGAGCGCCGCAGGAAATGGCCAGCGCCAGGCCCGCGTGCTCCAGGCGGGGCACGAACACGATGTTGAGCAACTGGGTGCACACCAGCACGATCAGGGCCATCTTCACCGGGGTGCGGATGTCGCGGCGGGCGTAGAAGCCCGGCGCCAGGATCTTGACGCCGACCAGGCCGAGCAGCCCGACCCCGTAGCAGCGCAGGGCGCGCGTGGTCTGTTCCACGTCGGCCGCGTTGAAATGCCCGTACTGGAACAGGATGGCCACCAGCGGCGTGGCGAACACGCCCAGCGCGATGGCCGCCGGCAGCGCCAGCAGCAGCGCGAGTCGCAAGCCCCAGTCCAGCAGCGAGCTGTAGCGCAGGGTATCGCTGGCCGCGTGGGCCCGCGACAGGCTGGGCAGCAGCACCGAGCCCAGCGCCACCCCCAACAGGGCCGTGGGGAATTCCATCAGGCGATCGGCATAGGCCAGCCAGGACACGCTGCCGGGACGCAGGTGCGAGGCGATCTGGGTGTTGATGACCAGCGAGACCTGCGCCACCGAGACCGACAGGCTGGCCGGCAGCATCTGCTGGACCACGCGGCGCACCCCGGGCGAACGCCAGGCCGCCAGGAAGTTCAGGTGCAGGCGCGGCAGGATGGCATAGCGCCGCAACGCCGGCACCTGAACCGCCAGTTGCACGATGCCCCCCGCCATCACCCCCAGCGCCAGTGCGTACACCGGCGGGTGCATGACGCCGTGCAGCAGCACCGCCGCGGCGATCACGCTCAGGTTCAGCAGCGCCGGGGTCAGCGACGAGACCGTGAAGTGTTTCCAGGTATTGAGAATGCCCGCCGACAGCGCCACCAGGGAAATGATGCCGGCGTAGGGGAACATCAGCCGGGTCATCCAGGCGGCGGCGTCGAAGGCGGCCGGGTGCAGGCCGGATGCCGTGAGCAGCACCATCAGCGGCGCGGCGATCATTCCCACCACGCTGACCCCCGCGAGGATCCAGGCCAGCGCCGTGGAGACGTCGTCGATCAGGCGCCGGTTGTCCTCCGCGCTGTCGTTCTCGCGCGACGCCGCGAGGATGGGGATGAAAGCCTGCGAGAATGCGCCTTCGGCGAACAGGCGCCGCAGCAGGTTGGGCAGGCGGAAGGCGACGTTGAACGCGTCGGTCCAGGCCGTGGCGCCGAAGTAGCGCGCGATCAGCACCTCGCGCGCCAGGCCCGTGATGCGCGACACCAGGGTCATCAGCGAGACGGTGTAGGCGGCGCGCAGCAGGTTCACGGGGACGGATTATAGGGGTGGAAGAGGCCGGATTCTCCCATCTGGAGCTCGGCGACCTTGGCGCAATGGGCCTTTGTCGCTATACTCGACACTTTTCCCAGAATTTTTTCGAGGTCAATTTCCATGGCGACATCCGCGCAAGCGAAAAAGAAGAGCGCCCGCACGCCCTCCGGGCGCAAGCGCGCGCGTCAGGACATCAAGCTCAATGCCGCGAACTCGGCGATGCGTTCGCGCTTTCGCACCGCGGTGAAGTCGGTGCGCAAGGCCATCGCCGCCGGCGACAAGGAGCGTGCCGCGGAAGCCTTCAAGGCAGCCGTGCCGGTGCTGGACTCCATCGCCCGCAAGGGCCTGTTCCACCCCAACAAGGCCGCTCGCGACAAGAGCCGCCTGAACGCCGCGCTGAAGGCGATGGGGGCCTGAGTCGGCCCGCATCGCCGCAGGGCCCCGCGGTGCGCGGGGTTCGAGCGGCACGCTGCAGCAACAAGCCCGCCTCGAGCGGGCTTTTTGCTGCGCGTCGCGCATTGCATTGCGGAAGGCTTCACAAAGTTCTTTCCAGCAAGCATCATGGCGGGTATGTGCGCAAAAGCGGCAACTTTGCCCACATCCATGACAATTCGTGCCACGGCGCGATCCGGCCACGGCACGCCCACAGCGCGTGAGAGGGGACATGCCGGGCACGAGAAGCTGGGCCGAGGGCCTTCACGCGACCGTCAGCGGCCAGGGCTCGCGCTGGGTCGTGCTCGGTCATGGCTTCGGAACCGACCAGAGCAGCTGGGACGCGCAGATGCCCGTCCTGCTGGACGCCGGGTTGCGGGTACTGCGCTACGACCTCGCGGGCTCGACCCCCCACACCCGCGCGGTGTTCCACGCGGAGCGCCACCGCCACCTGTTCGGCTTCGCCGAGGACCTGGTGATGCTGGCGCGCGAGCTGGGCGTGTCCGACGCGGTCTACATCGGGCATTCGCTGGGCGCCATGCTCGGCGTGCTGGCCGCCAACGCCGTCCCCGGCCTGTTCTCGCGGGTCGTCGCCATCGGTGCCAACGCGCGCTACGTGGATGATCCCGACGAGGGCTACGTGGGCGGGCTCGGGCAGGGCCAGGCCGAGGCCATGCTGGCCAGCATGAGCACCGACTACGTGGCCTGGGCCAACGGCTTCGCGCGCAGCGTCGTGGGCACCCCGGTGCCGCGCTTCGGCGCGCACGAGTTCACCGACTGCCTGCTGGCGCTGCGCCCCGACATCGCGCTGGGCATGTTGCGCGCGACCTTGCTGTCCGACCATCGGCAGGATGTGCGGAGCATGATCACCCCGCTGTACCTGATCGCCGCCGCCACCGATCCGGTGGTCCCGGTGCCGGCTGCGCAGTGGCTGGCCGCCCAGCCCAGCGCACGCCGCCTGCTGTGGATCGACGCCCAGGGGCATTTCCCGCACATCACCGCCGCCGAGCCGGTCGCCGAGGCCTTGCGCCAGTGCCTGCAGGATCGCGCAGATGCCTAGTCGCCTGCGCTATGTCGCCGAATTGCGCGGCTACCTGCGGGCCTCGGGCGTGTGTTTCTGGCGCGCCGACGAGCACATGGCAGCCCGCCCCGTGCTGTGCCAGCCGGAGGGCTGGCTCGACGGGGCCTTCCTGGCCGCCCCCGGCGACGAAGGTGCGGCCCTGCTGCGCGAGCCTTCGCGTATCGCCGAATGCCTGCCCATGGCCCTGCGCGCCCGGCTGCCCCGGCTGCCCCAGGCCTTGCTGCAATTGCGGCGAACGCTGCCGGGCGGTGGTGCGCTGGGGGTGTTCGTGGCCTGGGAGCTGGCCGGGGACGTGCCTGCCGACGTGCTGCGCCACGAGGGTCTGGTCGAACTGGTGCTCGACGTGCTGGTGCGCAGCGCCGAGGCCACGCCGCTGCAGGAAGTGGCCGACGCGCAGATGCGCGCGCTGGCGCAATCCCTGCCGCAGGCGATGGCGCTGGTGCATCCCGAGGGCGCGCTGGGCTACGTGAACGACCATGCGGCCGCGCTGCTGGGCGTGCCCGCCGGGGAAATCGCGGCGCCCGAGCTGGCGCGGGCCCTGCAGGACATGATCGGGCGCGCCAGCGACGCCGCCCGCATTCGCGAGCAGGCGCGCAGCGTGCTCGAGGGAGGCGTGCAGGGGCGCGCCATGACCGGGGTGTGGCACTTCCCGCAGGGATCGCCGCGCGCCCTGCGGGTCACGCTGGCGCCGGTGCACGCCCGCTCCACGCGCTGGACCTGGCTGTTCGAGGATGTGTCCGTCGAGGTCGGGCTGCAGCAGCAGTTGCAGACCGAGGAACACAAGCTGCGGGATTTCTTCGAGCATCTGGACGAGGCCGTCGCGCTGTACACGCTCGACGGCTCCATCCAGCAGTGCAACGACCGCTACGTGTCGCTGTTCGGAGCCCGCGGGCAGGCCTGGCACGACCAGGCCCACGCCTTCGATGCGTCGGCCGGCCCGGACTGGCAGGGCCTGCGCGGCGATTGCCTGCGATGGCAGACCGTCGGGCCCTATGAAGGCCACCTCCCGATGGGCGACGGCACGCAGCGCTGGATCGAGGCCTCCGCGATGCTGCGTCGCGACGCCGGCGGCGAGGCCGTGGGGATCTGGGAGGTGGCGCGCGACATCACCGAGCGCAAATCCCGCGAGGCCCAGCTGCTGTACCTGGGCACCCACGACGCGCTGACCAGCCTGCCCAACCGGGCCTTGTACCTCGATCGCCTGCGCCAGGAACTGCTGCGCACGGCCGCCGCCCGGCGTCCCATCGGCGTGCTGGTGCTGGCGCTGGGGGAGCGCCAGAGCCTGGCCAGCGTGGCCGGCAGCAGTTCGGCACAGCAGGCCTTGCGCCACGCGGCCGAGCGCCTGCTCGGCCTGTGCACGCCCCGGTTCCTGGTCGCGCGCATCGCCGAGGCGCGCTTCGCGGTGCAGGGCGAGCTGGAATCCGAGTCCGAGCTGCGTCCGCTGGGTGAGCGCCTGCAGCGCGCGCTGGCCGAGCCTTTCGACGTGGGCGGTGCCCAGTCGGTGCTGGACGTCGCGGTGGGCCTGAGCCTGAGCGCGCAGGATGCGAACGACGCCGAGGACCTCCTGCTGCAGGCCGAGGCGGCCCTGCAGCACGCGCGCCAGCCGGGCACGGATCCGGTGCAGCGCTACAGCCCGACCCTGCTGCACGACCTGCGCGAGCGTTTCGCGCTCGAGCAGGCGCTGCGCCGGGCGCTGGCGCAGGGCCGCGACCTGTTCCTCGCCTATCAGCCGCAACTGCGGGCCGGCGACGCCAGCCTGCATGGTTGCGAGGCGCTGCTGCGCTGGCGCCGCGAGGACGGCAGGCTGGTCTCGCCCGCCACCTTCGTGCCCGTGGCCGAGGACTGCGGCCTGATCGGCAAGCTCACCGAATGGGTGCTGCACGACCTATGCCGCCAGTTGCGTGCATGGGATGCGCTGGCCCTGCATCCGGGGGCCTTGGGAATGAACCTGTCGGCCGTGCATTTCGAGCAGGACGACATGGTGGAGGCGCTGCTGGCCATCGTGCGCGAGCATGGCGTGGGACCCGAGCGCATCTGCCTGGAGATCACGGAAAGCGCCATGGCCGATCCGCTGGCCTCGGCCTCCAAGGTGGAGCAGCTCAAGGCGGCGGGCTTCGCGGTCAGCGTGGACGATTTCGGCACCGGATATTCCTCCCTGTCCTATCTCAAGCGCTTCGCGGTCGACGAGCTCAAGATCGACCGCAGTTTCGTCAGCGGCATCGAGGCGCATGCCAGCGACCGGGCCATCGTGGCAGCGGTCGTCACCATGGGGCACGGCCTGGGCCTGCGCGTGGTGGCCGAGGGCGTGGAGACGGCGGCCCAGCTGGAATTCCTGCGCCGCTGCGGTTGCGACTTCGCGCAGGGCTACTGGTTCGCGCGCCCAATGCCCGCCGAAGGCCTGGTCGCGTGGATGCGCGAGCGGCGCTTCCTATAATCGGGCGATACGCGCGAGTTCGCGGGCGGTGCGAAGGCGGCCCCTTGTCTGTGGGCCACCCGCCGGGCCGGCCACGCGGCGCGCATCCCATCCCAAGCCCGCCAGCGCCGGCGCGCGCAGCCACCGGCGAGTGCCCATTGCCATCATCGAGGAACAGCCCATGCCCGGCCACCTGATGCAGAACTATTCCCGCCAGCCGCTGGCGCTCAGCCACGGCGAGGGCGTGTGGGTGTGGGACGGCGAGGGACGGCGCTACCTGGACGCCCTCAGCGGCATCGCCGTCAACACCGTCGGCCACGCGCACCCGCGCCTGGTGGCCGCGCTGCGCGACCAGGTCGCCAAGCTGATCCACTGCTCCAACGTCTACCAGATCCCGCTGCAGGATCGACTCGCCGACCGCCTGTGCGAGCTGTCCGGCGCCGACGCGGCCTTTTTCTGCAATTCCGGCCTCGAGGCCAACGAGGCGGCCATCAAGCTGGCGCGCCTGTGGGGCCATCGCCGCGGCCACGCGCTGCCGCAGATCCTGGTGTTCGAGGGCGCCTTCCACGGACGTTCGCTGGCCACGCTGTCGGCCACAGGAAACCCCAAGGTGCAAAAGGGCTTCGAGCCCCTGGTGGAGGGCTTCGTGCGCGTGGAGCTCAACGACGAGGCGGCGGTGGAACGCGCCGCGCGCGAGAACCCCGGGCTGAGCGCGGTGTTCATCGAGGCCATCCAGGGCGAGGGGGGGATCCGCCCGGCGCAGCTGGAGTTCCTGCGCTTCCTGCGGCGCCTGTGCGATCAGCACGGCTGGCTGCTGATGATCGACGAGGTGCAGTGCGGCATGGGGCGCACCGGCAAGTGGCTGGCGCACCAGTGGGCCGATCTGCGCCCCGACGTGGTGGCGATGGCCAAGGGCCTGGCCTCGGGCGTGCCCATCGGCGCCGTGCTGGGCTACGGCGAGGCGGCGCGCGTGTTCGGCCCCGGCCAGCATGGCAGCACCTTCGGCGGCAACCCGCTGGCCTGTCGCGCAGCGCTGGAGACCCTGGCCATCGTCGAGGACGAGGGCCTGCTGGACAACGCGGCCCGCGTGGGCGGCTGGATGATCGCGCAGCTGCGCGAGCGCCTCGGCGGCCTGCCGGGCGTGCGCGAGGTGCGCGGCAGCGGCCTGATGATCGGCATCGAACTCGATCGTCCCTGCGGCGAGCTCGTGGAGCAGGCTCGCCAGGCCGGCCTGCTGATCAACGTCACCCATGACACGGTGATCCGCCTGCTGCCGGCGCTGGTGCTGCGGCGCGAGGAGGCGGAGCAGTTGCTGGCGCTGCTGGTGCCGCTGGTGCAGCGTTTCGTCGCCGCCGCCTGAGGAGCCCGTGATGAGCCACCAAGCGCCTCGCCACTACCTGCAGTTCAGCGACCTCGACCGCGAGGAATACGCCTACCTGTTCCGTCGCAGCTCGCTGATCAAGGCGCGCTTCAAGCGCTACGAGATGCACCAGCCCCTGGTCGACCGCACGCTGGCGATGATTTTCGAGAAGCACTCGACGCGCACCCGCCTGAGTTTCGAGGCCGGCATGCACCAGCTCGGCGGCGCGGCCATCTACATCAATACCCGCGACAGCCAGCTCGGTCGCGGCGAGCCCATCGAGGACGCCGCGCAGGTGTTCTCCCGCATGGTCGACCTGGTGATGATCCGCACCTACGGCCACGACATCGTCGAGCGTTTCGCCGCCCATTCGCGGGTGCCGGTGATCAACGGGCTGACCAACGAATTCCATCCCTGCCAGGTGCTGGCCGACGTGTTCACCTACATCGAGCACCGCGGCGACATCGCGGGCAAGACCGTGGCCTGGGTGGGAGACGCCAACAACATGCTCTACACCTGGCTGCAGGCCGCGGCCATCCTGGGCTTCAAGGTGCATTTCAGCGGCCCCGCCGGCTACGGCGTGGACCTGCAGCGCCCGGGCTATCCGGTGAGCGAGGCCGAACGCGCCTGCCTGCGCTGCTTCGACGATCCCCTGCAGGCCTGCGAGGGGGCCCACCTGGTCACCACCGACGTGTGGACCAGCATGGGTTACGAGGCCGAGAACGCGCAGCGCATGCAGGCCTTCCAGGGTTTCATGGTCGACACCCGCATGATGGCGCGCGCCGACGCACAGGCCCTGTTCATGCATTGCCTGCCCGCGCACCGCGGCGAGGAAGTGCAGGGCGAGGTCATCGACGGCCCGCAAAGCGTCGTGTGGGACGAGGCCGAGAACCGCCTGCACGTGCAGAAGGCGCTGATGGAGTTCATGCTCCTGGGCCAGCTGCCCGACTGAGCCGGCGAGGGCGCGCCGGCCTCAGTGCCGCGACGCGAGCAGTTCGTTGAGCACCCGCAGATACAGCGCGTAGCGCTCGGGGGCGATCTGGCCGGCCTGCACGGCCTCGCGCACCACGCAGCCGGGTTCCTGGCGATGGGTGCAGTTCTGGAACCGGCACTGCCCGATGCGCTGTGCCAGCTCGGGCAGCGCGTGCTGCAACTGGGTGATGCTCAGGTGATGCAGGCCGAAAGCCTGGAAACCCGGTGAATCCAGCAGGGCGCTGCCCTCGGGAAAACCGGGCAGCTTCCACAGCCGCGTGCTGGTGGTCGTATGCCGGCCGGCGTTGAGGGCTTCGCTCAAGGCCTGGGTCTGCGCCTGCAGCCCCGGCACCAGCGCATTGGCCAGCGTGGACTTGCCCACGCCGGAGGCGCCGATCAGCATGCAGGTGCGGGCACGCAGCCAGGGGCGCAACAGTTCCAGCGCCTGCGCCGGATGCTCTCGTGCCGAGAGCTCCAGCAGGGCCTGCCCGAAGGCCTGCAGCGGCCGCAGGCGCTCGCGCAGCGCCGCCGTGCCCGCGAGTTCGCATTTGTTGAGCAGCACCAGGGTCTCGATGCCCTCGGCGCGCGCGGCGATCAAGGCGCGGCCCACCAGGTCCAGGTTGGGCGCCGGCTCCGGCGCGGTGACCACCATCAGCAGGTCCAGGTTGGCCGCGAACATCTTGCTGCGCCAGGCGTCCTCGCGCCACAGCACGTTGCGCCTGGGCAGCACCTGGAGGATGAGCGCGGGGTCGCCGGGCTGCAGCAGCACCTCGTCCCCGCAGACCACGTCGCTGCGTTTCGCTCGAGTCACGCAGGCGACGGGGGCCGGGGAGCCGTCGTCGGCCAGGTAGTTGCGGCCGAAGGCGCCGACGATGCGCGCGCGCACGCCCGCCGTCGGCAGCGGTGCCGGCTCGGCGCGCGGGGGGAGCGGCGGCCGCACGAGGGGGATCAGCCGAGCGCGGCTTGCGCGCCGGGAAGTCCCAGGCGCGCCAGGCGTTGCAGCGCGGGCGGATGGCTGTAGTAGAAGCGCACGAACCAGGGGTCCGGCGTCAGGGTGGACGCATTGTCCCGGTACATGCGCAGCAGCGCGCTGCCCAGCGCGCGCGCGTCGCTGTGCCGGGCCGCGTAGGCGTCGGCCTCGAACTCGTGCCTGCGCGACCAGGCGGCTCCCAGCGGCGTGGCGAACACGCCGAACACCGGCAGCGCCAGGCTGAACAGGATCAGCGCCGCGGCCGCGTTGTTGCCCAGCAGATCGGGTTCGAACCCCAGGCCGCTGTAGAACCAGCTGCGCGAGGCCAGCAGCCCCAGCAGCGCGAATCCCGCCAGGCTCATCGCCAGGGTCAGCACCAGGCGCTGCTGGATGTGGCGCCGCTTGTAGTGTCCGACCTCGTGCGCCAGCACGGCCTCGATCTGCGTGGCGTCGAGCTGTCCCAGCAGGGTGTCGAACAGCACCACGCGCCGCGCCGAGCCGATCCCGGTGAAATAGGCGTTGGCGTGGGCGCTGCGCCGCGAGCCATCCATCACGTACAGGCCTTGCAGCGCGAAACCGCAGCGCTGCATCAGCGCTTGCGCGCGGGTCTTGACCTCGCCGTCCGGCAGGGGCTGGAAGCGGTTGAACAGCGGCGCGATCCAGGTCGGGAAAATCACCATCATGGCCAGGCTGAAGCTGGCGAAGCCCGCCCAGGCCCACAGCCACCACGATGCGCTGACCCCCATCA
Organism: Pseudomonadota bacterium; assembly: GCA_021846965.1. Classification (GTDB taxonomy): domain Bacteria; phylum Pseudomonadota; class Gammaproteobacteria; order Burkholderiales; family Burkholderiaceae_C; genus Thiomonas_A. The sequence continues at coordinate 23,395 of JAJZWA010000042.1, forward strand.
GCCACAGCACCAGCAAGGCCAGCGGAGCCATCAGCACCGCGCCGAGCAGCAGGCCCTTGATCTGGTCGAGCGCGAACAGCGCGGGCGTGCTGCGGTTGAAGCCGAAGCGCGACTCCAGCCCGAAGGTGCGCCAGATGTCCCAGGGCAGGTCCAGCAGCGCGCCGATCAGGGCGAACTCCGCCAGCAGCAGCAACTGGGCGCCCAGCCCGGCGCCGAACATCGAGGCATTCAGCCTTGCCAGCTCCTGCAGCCCGCCCAGCAGGGTCCAGCCCAGCACGACGGCGGCGGAGAACAGCACATGCCACAGGCCCTGGCGCTGGCGCGCGCTGGTGTAGTCGGCCGCCTTGCGGTGGGCCTCGGCCCCGATCACCCCGGCGAAGGCCTCGGGCACGTGATCGCGGTGGCGCTGCACGTGGCGGATCTGGCGCAGGCCCAGCCACAGGCGCAGGGCCGTGGCCAGCAGCAGGGCGGCGGCGAAGCCCCAGCTGAGCATCAGGGAACTCTGGGAGGCGCTCATGGGAAGGACCGGAGGGCGGGGCGCCGGGCGTGGGCAGGGGGCATGCGAGAATGCGGATCCGATGCGCCGCGCGCGACTCGCGCGGCGTGCCCATTATCCCATTCGCGGGGTGTCGGCGCGCGACCGCGATGCGCGGCAGGCCCGGCCCCCGCCCTGCGCGCATGAGCACCCTCCCGAACGCCCCCGATCTGCCTTTGCACGAATCCAATCTCCTCTGGGTCGACATGGAGATGACCGGACTGGATCCGCTGAACGACCGCATCATCGAGGTGGCCCTGGTGGTCACCGACGCCCAGGTCACGCGCCGGGTCGAGGGCCCCGTGGTGGCCGTGCACCAGCCGGCCGAGGTGATGGCCGCGATGGACGCCTGGAACCAGGGCACCCACGGGCGTTCCGGACTGACCGCGCGGGTCGCGGCCAGCACCGTGGACGAAGCCGGGGCCGAGCAGGCCATGATCGACTTCGCGTCCCGCTACGTGCCGGCGGGCAAGAGCCCCATGTGCGGCAACAGCATCTGCCAGGACCGGCGCTTCATGGCGCGCTGGATGCCCCGCCTGGAGGCCTTTTTCCACTACCGCAACCTGGACGTCAGCACCCTCAAGGAGCTGGCCCGGCGCTGGCGCCCGGAGGTGCACGCGTCCTTCAAGAAGCGCCAGGAGCACACGGCGCTGGCCGATATCCACGAGTCCATCGACGAGCTGCTGCACTACCGGGTGCATTTCCTCAACGCCCCGCCCCCCGCGCAGGGCTGAGCCGGCCGGGGCAGGGCCTCGCGCCCCCGCGGGGGGCGCGTGCGCGGCGAAGGCTCCCCGCCTAGCCCTGGTTCTCCAGGTAGCGCTGTGCGTCCAGCGCGGCCATGCAGCCGGTGCCGGCGCTGGTGATGGCCTGGCGATAGACATGGTCCTGCACGTCGCCGGCGGCGAACACGCCCGGCACGCTGGTGGCGGTGGCCATGCCCTCGAGGCCGCTGCGGGTGACGATGTAGCCATCCTTCATCGCCAGCTGGCCCTCGAAGATCGCGGTGTTCGGCTGGTGCCCGATGGCGATGAAACAGCCCGACAGCGCGATGTCGCTGGTCTGTCCGCTGCGGTTGTCGCGCACGCGCACCCCGGTGACCCCGCTGGCGTCGCCCAGCACCTCGTCGAGTTCGCTCCACAGGCGCAGCTCGGCCTTGCCCTCGGCCACGCGCTGCATCAGGCGATCGATCAGGATCGGCTCGGCGCGAAATCGATCGCGCCGGTGGATCACCGTGACCTTGCGCGCGATGCCGGTCAGGTACAGCGCTTCCTCGACCGCCGTGTTGCCGCCGCCGACCACGCACACGTCCTGGTCGCGATAGAAGAAGCCGTCGCAGGTGGCGCAGCCCGACACGCCGCGGCCCATGAAGGACTGCTCGCTGGGCAGCCCCAGGTACTTGGCCGATGCGCCGGTGGCGATGATCAGTGCATCGCAGGTGTAGGTGGCGCTGTCGCCCTGCAGCACGAAGGGGCGCGACTTCAGGTCCACCGTGTGGATGTGATCGAACACGATCTCGGTGTCGAAGCGACGGGCGTGCGCCTCGAAGCGCGCCATCAGATCGGGGCCCTGCACTCCCTCGACGTCGGCCGGCCAGTTGTCGACCTCGGTGGTGGTCATCAGCTGGCCGCCCTGCGCCATGCCGGTGATCAGCAGCGGCTTGAGGTTGGCCCGCGCGGCGTAGACGGCGGCCGAATAGCCGGCCGGACCGGAGCCGAGGATGAGGACTTTGGCATGTCGGGTGCTCATGGAAATCCCGTGAGATGGTGGAGGAAGCGCCGGGAGGGGGCAGGGCGAATCGGGCCTGCTTGCCTGCCCGCGCGAGCAGCCATGATTCTAGGGCGCAGCCCCCGGGGGCGCCGGGGCCGTTCGGCCGGGGCCGCGCTGGGTTAGCATGCACATGGGCAACAGCGGCGGACACGACATGGTTGCGATCTCGAATATCGATCTGGTGCGGCGCGTGCCGATGTTTTCGGTGCTCACCGAGGCGCAAGCCTGGACGCTGTCGCAGTCCATCGTCAAGAAGCGCTACAAGCGCGGCGAATGCCTGGTGGAACAGGGCGGACGCTCGAATGCGCTGTTCATCATCCTCGCCGGGCGCGCCCGGGTGATCAGCGTGGATTCGCGCGGGCGCGAGGTGATCCTGGCGGTGCTGCACCCCGGCGACCACGTGGGCGAGATGAGCCTGATCGACGGCCAGCCGCACTCGGCCTCGGTGATCGCGGAGGTGCAGACCGACGTGCTGATGCTCGGGCGCGTGGCCTTCCTGCAAAGCCTGCCCGAGAACACGAGCATGAGCTTTTCCATCATGCGCGGCCTGGTGCATCGCCTGCGCGGAGCCGATCGCAAGATCGAGTCGCTCGCCCTGCTGGACGTTTACGGGCGCGTTGCGCGCGCGCTGCTGGAAATGAGCGAAACCGACGGCGCCGAACGCATCGTGCGCAACAAGCCTTCACGCCAGGACCTGGCCAAGATGGTCGGCGCATCCCGCGAGATGGTCAGCCGCGTGATGAAGGATTTCGAACAACAGTCGCTGGTGCTGGAGCGCGACGACGGCTCGCTGGTGGTGCGCGATCGCATTGCCAACATGACCTGAGCCGCGCCGGCGCGCACCTGCGGCGTACTTCCCCGTTGCAACCTTGAGTCGTTTTTCCCTGCCCTGGATCGGTGCGCGCAACGAGGCGCGACGCCCCGCCGCGCGAAAGAGCCGCCTGCTCGCCGAACTGCGACTGGCCAGCGGTGCCATCGCCTGGCTGCTGCTGCTGCTGGCCCTGCTCAGCTACCACCGCGACGATCCCTCGTGGTCGACCTCCGGCTCGGCCTCCCATGCCACGGCCAACCTGGTCGGCACGGCCGGCGCCTGGGCGGCCGACATCCTGTATTTCCTGTTCGGATTCTCCGCGCTGTGGATCCTGCCCATGGGCCTGTACGGCCTGCTGCGCGCCTGGCGCAACGCCCATCCGGCGGCGCTGGAGGCGGCCGAGCCGGCCGAGCCCCTGCCCTGGTGGCGCCGCCTGGGCTTCGCGACCGGCCTGGCGCTGCTGCCCCTGTCCAGCGCGGCGCTCGAGGCCACGCGCCTGTGGCACCTGGGGGCGTGGCTGCCGGGCCAGGCCGGCGGGGTCATCGGCTCCTGGCTGGGCGGGGCGCTGCAGCATCTGCTGGGTTTCACCGGCAGTGCCATCGTGCTGCTGGGGGTCTTCCTGCTGGCGCTGTCCTGGTTCGGGCGCTTCAGCTGGGTCGACGCGGCCGAGCGCACCGGCGCGGGCATCGAATGGGCCTGGACCCGGCTGCGCGAGCGCCGCGCCCTGCGCCAGGATCTCGAGGCCGGCCAGCAGGCCCTGCGCGAGCGCGCGGCCGACGTGCAGGACCAGGCTGCGCGCGAGGCGGAGGAGGTGTTCGCGCCAGTGTTCATCGAGCCGGCCGTCGTGCAGGTGGCGCAGTCGCCGCGGGTGCAGCGTGAGCGCCAGAAGGCGCTGTTCCAGGAGATGCCCAACTCGGCCCTGCCCACGCTGGATCTGCTCGACCAGGCGCAGGCGGCGCGCGATGCGGTGTCCGCCGAGACCCTGGAGTTCACCTCCCGCCTGATCGAGAAGAAGCTCAAGGATTTCGGCGTGTCGGTGCGCGTGGTCGCGGCGCTCCCGGGCCCGGTGATCACGCGCTACGAGGTGGAGCCCGAGCCCGGAGTGAAGGGCTCGCAGGTGGTGGCGCTGTCGCGCGACCTGGCGCGCGCGCTGTCGCTGGTGAGCATCCGGGTGGTGGAAACCATCCCCGGCAAGAACACGATGGCGCTGGAACTGCCCAACGCCAAGCGCCAGACCATCGGGCTGGGCGAGATCCTGGGCTCCCAGGTCTACAACGACGCGCAGTCCATGCTCAGCATGGGCCTGGGCAAGGACATCGTGGGCAACCCCGTGGTGGCCGACCTGGCGCGCATGCCGCACCTGCTGGTGGCGGGTACCACGGGATCGGGCAAGTCGGTGGGCATCAACGCGATGATCCTCAGCCTGCTGTACAAGGCCGAGGCGCGTCAGGTGCGGCTGATCATGATCGACCCGAAGATGCTCGAGCTCAGTGTGTACGAGGGCATCCCGCACCTGCTGGCTCCGGTGGTCACCGACATGAAGCAGGCCGCGCACGCGCTGAACTGGTGCGTGGGCGAGATGGACCGGCGCTACAAGGTCATGAGCAAGCTGGGCGTGCGCAACCTGGCCAGCTACAACGCGCGCATCGCCGAGGCCGCGCAGCGCGGCGAGCACGTGCCCAACCCCCTGTCGCTGACTCCGGAGAGCCCGGAGCCGCTGCAGCACATGCCCTTCATCGTCGTGGTCATCGACGAACTGGCCGACCTGATGATGGTGGTGGGCAAGAAGATCGAGGAACTGATCGCCCGCCTGGCGCAGAAGGCGCGTGCCGCGGGCATCCACCTGATCCTGGCCACCCAGCGCCCCAGCGTGGACGTCATCACCGGGCTGATCAAGGCCAACATTCCCACGCGCATCGCCTTCCAGGTGTCCAGCAAGGTCGACTCGCGCACCATCCTCGACCAGATGGGCGCCGAGAGCCTGCTGGGCATGGGCGACATGCTGTACCTGCCGCCGGGCTCGGGCGCGCCGCAGCGCGTGCATGGAGCCTTCGTCTCCGACTCCGAGGTGCATCGCGTGGTCGAACAGCTCAAGGCGCAGGGCGAGCCCGACTACGTACCCGGTCTGCTCGAGCCCGAGCTCGGCGCCGATGGCGAGGCCGGGGGCTTCGACGGCGCCGGGGGCGATGCCGAGAGCGACCCGCTGTACGACCAGGCGGTGCAGGTCGTGCTGCAGAGCCGCAAGGCCTCGATCTCCCTGGTCCAGCGTCACCTGCGCATCGGCTACAACCGATCCGCGCGCCTGCTGGACCAGATGGAGAAGGCCGGCCTGGTCTCGGCGCTTTCGAGCAACGGCAACCGCGACATCCTGGTGCCTGCGCGCGGGGAATCCTGATTCCCGCGCGAGGCCTGCAGGCGCCATCGTGTCCCCATCTTCCACGATTTCCGTTTCACCGAGGCACCCGTCGATGTCCCTCCACCCTGTTTCCCTTCCCGCCCGCCGACGCCTGCTGCTGGGCCTGGCCCTTTTCGGCGCCACCCTGCCGCTGGCCGTGGCCGCGCCCTCCGACGGGCTGGCGCTGCTGCAACGCTGGCTGCGCGACACCCATGGCGCGCAGGCCGAGTTCACGCAAAGCGTGGAGACTTCCAAGGGCGGCGCGCCGCAGCTGTCCTCGGGCAGCTTCTCCTTCGAGCGTCCGGGGCGCTTTCGCTGGGTGTACCTCAAGCCCTATCGGCAGGATATCGTCAGCGACGGAACCACGATCTGGACCTACGACCACGATCTCGACCAGGTGACCATCAGCACCCAGACCCAGGCCCTGGGCAGCACACCGGCCGCCCTGCTGTCCGGTGCCGACGTGCAGAAGGTGTTCCGGCTCCAGGCCTTGCCGGAGCAGGGCGGTCTGCAATGGGTGCAGGCCACTCCGCGCAGCGCCGACAGTTCCTTCGTCTGGGTGCGCCTGGGCCTGCGCGACAGCGCGCAGGGGCCGCAGCTGGACGAAATGGTGCTGCGCGACGCCTTCCGGCGCACCTCGACCATTCGTTTCAGCGCACAGCACGCGAACCCGCATTTTCCCGCCGGGAGCTTCGAATTCACGCCGCCCCTGGGGGCCGCCGTGATTCGCCCGGGCGGAGCCTGAGGCTTCGCGCGTTCCGGTCATGGCCCGCAGCGCCGACCTCTTCGATCCCGACCCGCAGGATCCCGTGCAGCCGGGAGCCCCCGGCGCTGCCCCTGCCGAGGCGCCGCTGGCCGAGCGCCTGCGCCCGCGCACCATCGACGAGGTGATCGGTCAGGCGCACCTGCTGGAGCCCGGCAAGCCGCTGCGCCTGGCCTTCGACACCAGGCGTCTGCATTCCATGATCCTGTGGGGGCCCCCCGGCGTGGGCAAGACCACGCTGGCGCGGCTCATCGCCCAGCGCTTCGGCGCCCATTTCATCGCCATCTCCGCCGTGCTCGCGGGGGTCAAGGAGATCCGCGAGGCGGTGGTGCAGGCGCAGGCGGCGCGCGCCGCCGGTCAGCCCACGCTGGTGTTCGTCGACGAGGTGCACCGCTTCAACAAGAGCCAGCAGGACGCCTTCCTGCCCCATGTCGAGTCGGGACTGTTCACCTTCATCGGCGCGACCACCGAGAACCCCTCCTTCGAGGTCAACAGCGCCCTCCTGTCGCGCGCCACCGTCTACGTGCTGCAATCCCTGCAGCCGCAGGAGCTGGAGCGGCTGGCCCGGCGCGGCCTGCAGGCCTGCGGCGGGCTGGACATCGAAACCGAGGCCCTGCGCCTGCTGGCCGAGCACGCCGACGGCGACGGCAGGCGGCTGCTCAACGCCGTCGAGGCGGTGGCCGCCACGGCGCGGGCGGCGGGCAGCGCCACCGTGGACATGGCCCTGCTGCAATCCGCGCTGGCGGAATCGCTGCGGCGCTACGACAAGGGGGGCGACCAGTTCTACGACGTCATCTCGGCCCTGCACAAATCGGTGCGCGGCAGCGATCCCGACGCTGCCCTGTACTGGTTCTCGCGCATGGTCGACGGCGGCGTGGACGCCGCCTACATCGGCCGTCGCCTCATTCGTATGGCCAGCGAGGACATCGGACTGGCCGATCCCCGTGCGCTGTCGCTCAGCCTGGACGCGATGGCCGCCTACGAGCGCCTGGGCAGTCCCGAGGGAGAGCTGGCGCTGGCGCAGGCCGTGCTGTACCTGGCGCTGGCGCCCAAGTCCAATGCCGCCTACCTGGCTGCCGGCGAGGCGCGCGAACTGGTGCGCCGGCATGGCAGCGCCCCGGTGCCCATGCACCTGCGCAATGCACCCACGCGCCTGATGCGCGAAATCGGTGCGGGCGCCGCGTACCGCTATGCGCACGACGAGCCAGGCGCTTTCGCCGCCGGCGAGCGCTACTTTCCCCAAGGCATGCCGGAGGCCAGGCTGTACCGACCCACGCCCCGCGGCCTGGAGGCACGCCTGGGCGAGCGCCTGGCCGAGTTGCGCCGCCTGAACCGGCAGGCGCGTTCCGGCTCGCGTGCCGAGTCCTCCACGGACCCCGCCGAGGAGCGGCCCCCCGGGACGCCGGAGGATTGAGCCGCACCGCGCATCGGCGGGGAAGCGCATTTTTCGTGCGCTGCGGCATACGGGCATGCATCTTGCTGCCTCGATGGGGCAGGGTCTCGCACGCCGCGGTTTCCGGCCCGGCGCGTGCCAGCGCACGGGCGCCGAGCACAGATCGGGAACATCGTGCAACAGGTCTTGTCCCCAGGCTGTGGGGGAGACGGGTTAATCCCCTTGGTTATCATTACCGGTTAAACCTACAAAGTCGGCAAGATCACGGGTGCGCCTGAGTGGTCTGCCATCAGGAGACTCATCGGCATGCCGGAGTCCTGTCCGAGCCCACCAGGCACGGTCGGAGCCCCGGCGGGGGAAGCGCGGGATCATCTTCCGCGAGACCCCGAGGTCGGATGGGTAGCCGCATTGCGTGCACCGTACCCACAAGGACTTTCGGGATGCAAACCTTTATTCAGCAGTTGGTGAACGGCCTGGTGCTGGGCAGCATGTATGCCCTGGTTGCACTGGGTTACACGATGGTCTACGGGATCGTCAACCTGATCAATTTCGCGCATGGCGACGTGATGATGGTTGGGGCGATGACGTCCTACAGCATGTTCCGCCTGCTGCACGCGGTGACGCCGGGCATGCCCTGGCCGCTGGTGCTGGCGATTGCGCTGGCGGTGGCGATGGTGGTGTGCGGGACGCTGAACTTTTTCATCGAGCGCCTGGCCTACCGCAGGTTGCGCAACGCGCCCAAGCTGGCGCCGCTGGTGACGGCCATCGGCATGTCGATTTTCCTGGAGACCATGGCGATGGTGATCTGGGGGCGCGACTACAAGGTGTTCCCGCAGTTGTTCCCGAACCGCGTGATCAGCATGGACGGGGTGGTGATCACGCAGGTGCAGATTGCCATTCTGGTGGTGACGGTGCTGCTGCTGGTGGGGCTGACGGTGCTGATCAACCACACCAAGCTGGGTCGTGCGATGCGCGCGACGGCGGAGAACCCGCGGGTGGCCTCGCTGATGGGGGTGAACCCGAACCTGGTGATCTCAGCGGCTTTCGTGATCGGCGCGGTGCTGGCGGCGATCGCGGGGGTGATGTGGTACGCGAACTTCTCGACGGCGAACTTCTACATGGGCTTCACGCCGGGGCTCAAGGCCTTCACGGCGGCGGTGCTGGGAGGCATCGGCAACATGGGCGGGGCGATGGTGGGGGGTGTGCTGCTGGGGGTGATCGAGGTGCTGGGGGCGGGCTACATCGGCACGGTCACGCACGGGCTGTTCGGCAGCAACTACCAGGACATTTTCGCCTTCATCGTGCTGATCCTGGTGCTGACGCTGCGCCCGCAGGGGCTGCTGGGTGAGCGCGTGGCCGATCGCGCCTGAGCGGGGAGAAGAGCATGCAATCGAGCAATACCAAGTTTCTCGGCTTCCTCATCGCGGCGGGTTTCCTGCTGGCGATGCCGCTGGGGCTGCAGACCTTCGGGGACGCGTGGGTGCGCATCGCGGCGTTCTCGATGCTGTACGTGATGCTGGCGCTGGGGCTGAACATCGTG
>JAJZWA010000043.1 GCA_021846965.1 Pseudomonadota bacterium
GATGTGCACTTCTCGGTGATGAGCAACAAGAACGCCAGCACCGAGGCGGAGAACGGCATCGGGCTGCTGCGCAGCGTGGAACTGGCCCAGCGCGACGCGGGGCTGCTGGGGATTTTCGGGGGCTACCCCTACACCTTCCTGCGCCGTGGCAAGCGCACGCTGCACGGGCTGTGGGAAGGCGAGGAGGTGCTGAGCAAGTCCACGGACGACCAGGCGCTGCGCTTCGAGTGGCAGCTGGTGGGCCAGGGCGGCAACGTGGCGCGCCCGGCGCACCTGGACGTCAGTCTTTCGACGCGGGTGGAGAACAACCGCGTGGGCGCGGCGCGCTACAGCGCGATCAGCGACGAGCAGGCGGTGGCGCTGTGGGATCGGCTGCTGGAGAACCTGAAGTTCCGCGTCGCGGTGCCCGGCGCCACGGCGCAATCGGTGGCGTTGGGCTGAGCGGCGATTATTCGTGCAGCAGCGCCATCGCGGCGCCGAAGCCCACGAACAGCCCGCCGGTGACCCGTGCGAAGGTCCGGGCCACCTGGGCGCGGCGCAGCCAGCGCCCGAGTTGGGCGCCGCTGCCGGCGTAGACCAGGTACCAGCTCAGCTCGATCACCGCGAAGCTGCCCAGCAAGGTGGCGAATTGCGGCAGCGCGCGGGCTGTCGGGTCGATGAACTGGGGCAGCAGCGCCGCGGCGAACAGGATGGCCTTGGGGTTGCTGCTGGCCACCGCGAAACCGTTACGGAACAGCGCCCAGCGGCTGCGGGTCGGGAAGGCGAGGGCCTGGGGCTCGGATTCGCCCGTCGGTTGCTCGCCGGCATGCCGGGCGCTGCGCCAGGTGCGCACGCCCAGCCAGACCAGATAGGCCGCACCCGACAGGCGCAGCGTGTCGAACAACGCGGGCCAGGCCTTCAGGAACACCCCCAGCCCGGCGGCCGATACGCTCATCATGAGCAGCAGCGCGCACAGGCAGCCTGCCATGGTCGCCGTGGAGCGGCGCAGGCCATGGCGTGCGCCATGGCTCATCACCAGGAGCATGTTCGGGCCCGGAATCGCGGAGATCACGCAAACGGTGACGACGTACAGCAACCAGGTGTGCAGGGTCATGGGGGAGGGTCGGAGTCGATGGGGGCGGCGGAGGCAGCCCACGGACGGAGTATGCCACGCAAGCTGAAGGGATTTGCCCCAGCTCAAGGATTCAAGCTTACAACTGGCTGTAAGCTAGGGCCCATGGATGCGACCCCTGACCTCACCATCGGCCAGTTGGCTCAGCGAGCCGAGCTGGCCACCGAAACCCTGCGGCATTACGAACGCCTGGGCTTGATCGAGCCCAGCCGACGAAGCGCGTCGAACTATCGCCTGTACGACGCGCAGGCCCTGGAGCGTCTGCGCTTCATCCGGCGCGCGCAGGCGCTGGGGTTCTCCCTGCCCGATATCCGTCAATTGCTGGATCTGCATCGCGCGGGCGAAGGCGACATGGGGCAGGTACGCGCCATCGTCGAGCAACGGCTGCGGCAGATCGAGCAGCGCATGGCGGACCTGCAACGCCTGCGCGATGGGCTGGAGCAAATGGCGCGGGCCTGCCCGGGGCATGGCGCGATGGCGAAGTGCCCCATCCTGGCCGCGCTGTGTTCCGAGGAGCATGCACCATGAATTCCGTCAGCAACCCCAGCGGCGCGAGCTCCATCGACGCGCCGCCGGCATCCGCGGACCCCGCCCGCTGCGAGCTCGCGCTGGACGTCGACGGCATGAGCTGCGCCTCGTGCAGTTCCCGCGTGGAGTCCGCCCTGAACGCCTTGCCGGGGGTGCAGGCCAGCGTGAACCTGGCGACCGAGCGCGCGCAGGTGCGCTTCGATCCCTCGCGCCTGGACGCCACGGCCCTGGTCCGGGCCGTGGATGCCAGCGGCTACTCGGCGCGCACCGCCGAGCTCGTGCTGGATGTGCAGGGCATGACCTGCGCCTCCTGCGTGGGCCGGGTCGAGCGCGCGCTGCGCGCCGTGCCGGGGGTGCTGGGCGCCGAGGTCAACCTGGCCGCGGAAACCGCCGCGGTGCGCTACCTGCCCGCCAGCGTGGAGCCCCAGGCGCTGCTCGACGCCGTGGCCCAGGCCGGCTACTCCGCGCGGGTGCGCGATGCCGATGCCGCGCGCGCCGCCGCCGATGCGCAGGCGCACAAGCAGGTGCAGCTGCGCTCCATGCGGCGCGACGCCTGGCTGGCGGCCGCGCTGGGCGCCGCCGTGGCGCTGATCGCCATGGGAGGCATGCTGTTCCCCCCCTTCACGCAGGCGCTGGACCGCCTGCTTCCCCTGCCGGCGGGAAGGTCGGCCAGCGACTGGCTGCAGGCCGTTCTGGCCACGGCCGTGGTGTTCGGCCCCGGGCGGCGGTTTTTCCGCAGTGGCTGGACCGCGTGGCGTCACCTGGCGCCGGACATGAATTCCCTGGTTTCCACAGGGGCTGGCGTGTCCTGGCTGTACAGCCTGGTGGTGCTGCTGGTGCCGGGCTGGTTCCCGCCCCATTCGCGGCATGTGTATTTCGACTCGGCGGCGGTGGTGATCGCGGCGGTGTTGTTCGGCAAGTACCTGGAGGAACTGGCCAAGGGGCGCGCCTCCCAGGCCATCCGGTCCCTGGCGCGCCTGCAGGCGCGCGATGCGAGGGTGCGCGTGGGTGGCGAGCAACGCGACGTTCCGATCGGCCAGGTACGCCCCGGCGACGAGGTCGTGGTGCGTCCCGGAGAGCGTCTGCCCGTGGATGGCGAGGTTCTGGAGGGGGCCTCGCATGTCGACGAATCGATGCTCAGCGGCGAGCCCATGCCGGTGGACAAGCAGCCTGGCGGCATGGTGCGCGCGGGCACCGTGAACCAGCAGGGGCTGCTGGTGGTGCGGGCGACCTCCGTGGGCGCCGACACCATGCTGGCGCAGATCATCCGCCTGGTCGAGCAGGCGCAGGGCGGCAAGCTGCCCATCCAGGGTCTGGCCGACCGGGTGGTGCGGGTGTTCACGCCGGCCGTGCTGCTGGTGGCCCTGGCGAGCTTCGCCGCGTGGATGCTGCTGGCGCCGGCACCGGCCCTGAGCCACGCGCTGCTCGCAGCGGTGGCGGTGTTGGTGGTGGCCTGCCCCTGTGCGATGGGTCTGGCGACCCCGGCCGCCATCATGGTGGGCACCGGTCGCGCCGCCGAGCTCGGCGTGCTGTTCCGCAAGGGCGAGGCGCTGGAGGCGCTGTCGCATGTCGATACCGTGCTGCTGGACAAGACCGGCACGCTCACGCGCGGCCAGCCACGCCTGAGCGCGCTGCATGCCGGCGAGGGCGTCGACGAGGCCGAGTTGCTGGGCCTGGCGGCCGCGGTGGAAGCCGGTTCCGAACACCCGCTGGGCCTGGCCGTGGTCGCGGCTGCCCGCGAGCGCGGCCTGGCATGGCCCGAGGCCACGCAGTTCGAGGCGCGCGCCGGCTTCGGCGCGCGTGCCCGCGTGAACGGCGCCATGATCGCGCTGGGCACGCGTCGCTACCTGGAACAGCTGGGAGTGGACCCGGGCAGGCTGGACGCCGCCGCCGCGGGCCTGCTGCAGCAGGGCGCCACCGTGGTGTACGCGGCGCGCGATGCGCAGGCGCTGGGCGTGCTCGCGGTGTCGGATCCGCCGCGCCCCGAGTCGGCCGCAGTGGTGGCCCGCTTGCGCGAACTGGGCATGGCCGTGCACATGGTCAGCGGGGATTCGAGCCGTGCCGCGCAGTCGCTGGCGCGCGTGCTGGGCATCGAGTCCGTGCATGCCGAGGTGCTGCCCCAGGGAAAGGCCGAGGTGGTGCGCGGGCTGCAACAGCAGGGCAGGCGGGTGCTGTTCGTCGGCGACGGCATCAACGACGCGCCGGCGCTGGCCCAGGCCGACGTCGGCATGGCGCTGGCCAGCGGAACCGATATCGCCATGCAGGCCGCCGACGTCACGCTCACCCGCGGCGACCTGGGGGCGCTGGTGTCCGCGCTGCGAGCGGCTTCGCGCACCATGTCCACGATCCGCGGCAACCTGTTCTGGGCCTTCGGCTACAACGTGCTGCTGATTCCGGTGGCCGCGGGGGTCGGTGCGCCGTGGGGGCTGTTCATGAGCCCGATGCTGGCCGGCATCGCGATGGGCCTTTCGTCGGTGTTCGTGCTGGGCAACAGCCTGCGCCTGCGGGGTCTGCGTGCCTGGGTCCCGCCGGTGTCGAATCCGGTTTCCGAGTCTTCGCGGCCCGCGGGCGGGCCGCTGTCCTTCCCATCGTCCACCAGGAGTTCCACCATGAGCGCATCCACCACCAGTCCCTCGACCACCCTGAGCATCGAGGGCATGAGCTGCCAGCATTGCGTGGGCAGCGTGACCAAGGCATTGCTGGCGGTGCCCGGGGTCGAGTCGGCGCAGGTCAGCCTGGAAGCGGCGAGCGCCGAGGTGCGGGGCAGCGCGGCGCGCGATGCCCTGGTCGATGCGGTGCGCCGTGCCGGCTATGTCGCCACCGCCCAGCCTGGCGCCTGAGCGAGCCGCGTTGCGGCCAGGGCGGGGTGCGCGCCGCGGCGCGCGACTTCAGCCGGGCGTGCCCGGCAGGCTGCGCAGATCGGCCACCGCTTCCTGGCCGAAGGCCTCGCTCAACAGGTAGTCCACCAGGCGGCGCGCGCAGTCGGCGGGGCTGGCCAGCTGGCCTTCGCGCTGCAGCTTCTGGAATCGCTCGCGCAGGGGAAAGCGCGCGGGGTCCACGCTGCGCAGCGCGGCCTGCATCGAGGTGTCGACCACGCCGGGGGCCAGGGAACAGATGCGCAGCCCGGGCGTGCGATCCAGCGCCACGGCGCGGGCGTGCTGGTCCAGCGCTGCCTTGGTGGCGCAGTAGATGCTCCATCCGGGGTAGGGGTTGCGCGCCGCGCCGCTGGATACATGCACGATGCGTCGCTCCTGCCCTGCGTCCTCCACCGCGCACAGCGCGGCGCTGAGCATCAGTGGCGCGCCCACGTTCAGGTTCACCGCATCGGCCACGGCCGCCAGGTCCTGCGTGGGCAGCGGCCCCATGGGTTCCAGGGTTCCCGCGTTGTTCACCAGGAGCACGCGCTGGCGCCCGAGCATCCAGTTCGCCAGTTGCGGCCCGGCCAACCAGGAGCGCAGTGCCGCGGGATCGCTCAGGTCCAGCGTACGTTCCTCGAACAATCCCGGCGCGGACTCGACGGGCGTGCGCAAGGCACCGCGCGAGACCCCCAGCGTGGCGATGCCACGGCTCAGCAGCTCGTGCAGGATCGCGGCCCCCAGGCCGCGGGAGTGTCCGGTGACGATGGCGCAAGTCTGCATGCGTTCAGGCTCCTTCGGGCGGGGTGGTGGGATGCAGGACAAACACGCCGCCGGGAGAGCCTTGCAGGGTCAGCGCCCAGAAGCGCTCGCGCAGCTCGTCGCTGGCCATGTGCAGTTCCAGCTCCAGGGCCGGGCGGGCCAGGGGCTCGTCCAGCCAGCGCCGCATCAGGCCGTACAGCTCGGTCTGGCGCTGCACGAGGTCCTCGAAGCGCGCCTGGTGGCGCCAGCGCCCGGCATGATGCTGGCACCACTGGCCGATGGGGCAGCGCAACGCGGCGTCCGGTTGGCGCAGCAGGGCCTCGGACTCGGCGTCCAGCGCACCTTGGGTGAGCTGGCGAAGCATGGTGCCGACCGAGACGATGGCCTCGATGCCGTCGGGCCCGAGGCCGCCGGGCTTGCCGAGATCCGCGCTCCACGCCAGGCGCTGCGGCCAGTCGGCCATCCATTCCAGCAACTGCGCGGCGGGCATCGGGCGCGCGACCGCGTAACCCTGCAGGTGCAGGCAGCCCATGGCCACCAGCACGCGCGCCAGCTCGGGGGTTTCCACGCCTTCGGCCACCACGCGCACGCCCATGAGCTGCGCCGTGCGCAGGATGCCGTAGGCGATGCTCAGGTCCCGCGCGTCGTGCAGCAGGTCCTTCACGAAACGGCGCTCGATTTTCAGGGTGGAGACGGCCAGGGCCTGCAGGTGGGTCAGCGAGGCGCTGCCGGTGCCGAAGTCGTCCAGGCTGACCTGCACGCCCAGGGCGTGGCATTCCTCCACCCGACGCCGGGTGGCGTCGCCGTCCAGCAGCGCGCCGTGCTCGGTGAGTTCCAGGGTCAGGTTGCCCGGGCGCATGCGCGGGTGACGGCCCAGCAGCTCCCGCAGATCGTCGAGGAACTGCGGCCCCAGGAAATGCCGCGGACTGATGTTCACGCTCATGCCGAGATCGAGATCGCGGGAGCGCCAGCGCTCGATCCACAGCGCGGCCTGTTCCAGCACCCAGCGTCCCACCGGAACCGCCAGGCGCGGCTCGTCCAGCACATGCTCGAACTTGCCGGCGGTATGCAGGCGCCCCTGCTCGTCGAGCAGGCGCAGCAGACCCTCCACCTGGATCACGTTCGGCAGGCCGCTGCGCTGGCGCGGCACGCTCAGGATGGGCTGCACGTGCATCTGCAGCCGCCCCTGCTCCAGGGCATGCTCGATGGCGCTGAGCCAGCCCTGGCGAGCCTCCACCTCGGCCTGCATGTTCTGGTCGAACAGGCAGGCCTGGTTGCGTCCGCGGGCCTTCGCCGCGTACAGCGCGATGTCGGCCTGGCGCATCAGGGTCTGCGCGTCCTCGTTGCCCGTGCGCAGCGCCAGCCCCAGCGACAGCCGGGCCGACAGCACCTGGCCTTCGATCTCGATGGGGGGGCGCAGCGCGGCCATGACGCGCTCGGCGATGCGCTGGGCGCGCCGCGGGTCCTTGCCCACCGGGAGCAGCAGGGCGAATTCGTCGCCGCCGATGCGGGCCAGGATGTCGCTGTCGCGTCCCTGGCGTGACTGCTGGGACAGGCGCAGCGCCCCGCGCAGGCGCGCCGCGACCTCCACCAGCAACGCATCGCCGGCCGCGTGCCCGAAGCGATCGTTGATGGTCTTGAAATCATCCAGGTCCGCGATGCCCAGCGCGACGTCGTCGCGTCGCGCCAGGGTCTCGGCCAGGAGTTTCTCGAAGGCGCCGCGATTGCTCAGGCCGGTCAGCGAATCGCGTTCGGCCAGCTCGCGGATCTGCTGTTCCTGCAATTTGCGCTCGGTGACGTCCTGGATGGTCCACAGCGCGCCGGCCGATTCATGGTTCGCGCCTTCCAGGGGGGTGTAATGCCGCAGGAAGATGCGCCCGTCGTTGAGCCAGACCTCGTCCACCGCCGGCTGGTGTTCGTTGAACAGGATCTTCACCTGGTTCAGCGATTCGCGCCCGCCGGCATGCATGTGTTCGATCAGCGCCCACACGGCCCGCCAGGGCTTGCCCAGAAGCTCGCGCGGTGGCTGGGGGATGCCGATCATGCGGGTGAAACCCTCGCTGCAGTACTGCACCAGTCCGGCGGGGTTGAACACGATCAGACCGCCAGGAAGGTTGTCCAGGATCTGCTCGAACAGGCTGGCGTCCTTGCGCTGCGCGTCTCGCGCCTGCTCGCTGCTGGCCAGCGACAGCCGCAGCCGGTCCAGCCATTCGCGCTGAAGAAGAAGATCGCGGCGCAGCAGCACCCCCACCATCAGCCCCAGCACCAGCGCTCCCGCCAGCGGCAGGCGCACCCGGCTCCACCAGTCCGCCACCACCGCGCTGCGCGGCGTGACCACGAAGGCGGTGAGGGCGTAGCCGTCCAGGCGATGCCGCGCTCCCACGTAGATGCGGCCGCTGGGGTCGGCGTCGGCAGCACCCTCGGCGGACATCGTGCTGCGGCCGGGGTTGTGCAGCATGGCCTGCATGATCAGCCCGTCATGGCGCTGCGTGTAGTAGGCCTTGGGGTCTGCGGTCCGCGGCGCGGGCCAGCGCCCCAGCAGATAGCCGGTCTGTTCGAGCACGCCGAACACCAGCTGGGGGTCGGCTCCCTGCTGCGCCAGCGATCGGTACAGCATGCTTTCGGCGTCCTGGTCCAGCGCACCCAGTACCACGAAGCCCTTGTGGGAGCCCGCCGCAGCCTGGCCCCAGGCGATGGGGAGCAACACGCGGCGCTGCGGGCCGCGCAGGACGGGGCGGCCGATCTGCAGCGAGCCCGGATGGGCGCGTGCCAGGGCTTGCACCTGCCGCAGGTCCGCAGGTCCGGTGCCATCCCATTCCACCACGCTCAATTGGGCGACGTGGGGTTCCGTGGTGCGGAAGTCCTGCAGCGCCTGCGCCAGGCCGTCGTCCGGATGCTCCAGCCAGCCGCGGGAACGGATCTGCGCGGCGAGGAAGGCCAGGCCCCGCGAATAGCGGTTCAGGTGGTTCTGCACGGCGACCTGCACGATTTGTGCGGTTTCCGCGAGTTCGGCGCGCCGATTGCGCATCTGCTCGGTCCACGACGCCACCAGGAACCAGCCGGTGATCAATACCAGCGTGGCCAGGACCGCGGCGAAAGGCAGCAGGCTGTGCCGGCGGATGGGGCCGTCGTCGAGCGGGGGCCGGGGGTCGGGCGTGGTCATGGCCGTAGAGCGTACCCGACCCGAGGCCTGGGCTGCGAGGGGGCGGGCGCAGGCCGGCACTGGCGGCGATTTCGAGGTCGATCGTGAAATCCATCACGTGTGCGCTCGAGGGGGACATTTACACTCGGTTTCTCGCCGGTCGTCCCTTCGGTCCCTCGATCTTCGCCATGTCCAGCCCCGAGCAAAAGCCCGCCATGCTGCCTGCCCAGGCCGCCTGGATCGATGCGCTCGCCGCGCCGGTGCTGGTGGTCGTGGCCGAGCGTCTGCGCTATGTGAACAGGGCGGCGATCGGGCTGCTCGGCGCGGACTCGGCGCAGGAACTGCTGGGGCGCAGCGTGCAGGACTTCGTCCACCCCCTGGACAGCCACCGCGTGCTCGCGCGCCTGCGGCGCGCGGAGGCGGGCGAGGGGGTCAACCCACCGACCAGCGTGCGCGTGTTCGATTGCAAGGGCCGAGAGCTCACCCTGGTGATGACCAGTGCGCCCATCGATTGCGGCGCGGAGCATGGTGCCCTGACCACCTGCCTGGACATGACCGAGCGCGCCGCCATGGAGCAGCGCCTGCGCCGCACCGACGAGGACTTCCGGCGCATCATGGACACGATGCAGGACGTGTTCTACCGCACCGACGCCCAGGGCATCACGCGCTACGTCTGCCCTGCCGTGAAGAAGGTGCTGGGCTACAGCGCCGAGGAAATCATCGGCCTGCCGGCGGCGGCCTTCTATCCCGACCCCGCGGAGCGCGACGCCCTGGTGGCGGCGATTCGCGAGCACGGTCTGGTGCGGGACTTTCCCGGCCGCATGCGCCGCAAGGACGGCGTGATCATCGACATTTCCATCAGCACGCAGGCCCTGCGCGACGAGCAGGGGCAGTACGCCGGCGTGGAAGGCATCTGGCGCGACATCTCCGAGCGCAAGGCGATGGAGCGCGAACTGGAGCGCCTGGCCACGCGGGACCACCTCACGGGTCTCTACGGCCGCCGGCGCATCCTGGAATTGCTGGACGAGGAACTCGAGCGCAGGCGCGACCGGCGCAGCCGATCCTCGCTGGCGGTGCTGCTGCTGGACCTGGACCATTTCAAGCAGGTCAACGACACCCACGGCCACGCGGCCGGCGACCAGGTGCTGCGTCAGTTCGTGGCCACCGTGCACGGCTCGCGGCGCGGAGAGGACGCCTTCGGCCGGCTCGGAGGCGAGGAGTTCCTGCTCATGCTCAACGGCTCCGACGCCGGCGGCGCGCGCCATCTGGCCGAGCGCATCCGCCAGGCCGTCGAGGCCACCGAGTTTCGCATTCATGCAGAATCGAGCCTGCGACTGACGGTGAGCATCGGCTGTGCCCATGCCCTGCCCGAGGACCGGCGCAGTGCCGATCTGCTGGAGCGTGCCGACCGCGCGCTGTACGAGGCCAAGCGCGGCGGCCGCAATCGGGTGTCACCGTGAGGCCAAGGGGGAGCGCCGCCGCGAGGCGGCGCGCGCGATGAACCATCCAGGATCCAACGAGCCAAGGGCCGCTGGGCGATGAAACACGACTCCATGCGGAAGCCGGCTGCAAGCGCGGGCGTGGCCTCGGGTGGGATGCTGCCCGGGCGCGACGCGCTGAGCCTGCGCATCCAGATCGAGGCCTTGCTGCTCGATCCGCGCGGCGCCTTCCGGCCGCGTCCGGTGACCCTGCGCCCGGCGGGCGCGGCCGGCGCCGACGATCTGCTGGTCATGCAGGTCGCCGAGCAGGCCGACGGCAGCATCAGCGTGATCACGTCCGAGGCCCTGGAGCCGGGCCGGCGCTTCCTCGTCGGCGGCGACGGCGCGCGCCAGGAGCCTGCGCAGCACGGGCACGAATACCTGCTGCTGTCCTGTCGCCCGGGCGCCCGCCCCGAGGACGGAGGCCAGGCCTGCTGGATCAGCGTGCTGCGCCCGCATCCCTCCGAGACGGCCCCGGCAGGGGCCGGCAAGGCCATGGGGCCCGCGTCCCCCGCCGAAGGAGCCTGAGGTCATGCTGCGACGTTGGCTCGGCCTGCAGCCCGCTTCGAACCTGGTGGCCCTGCATGCGGCCCTGGCGGGCACCCAGGAACTGTTCGTCAGCCTCGGGGAATCCCGTGCGCGTCAGTTCCTGGAGCACACCATCAACCGGCTTTCCCACCGCGCCTGCGCCCGAGGCGGGCTGGTGGTGCGTTCGGACAGCACCTCCCTGCTGGCCCTGTTCGAGAAGCCCGAACAGGCCCTGGAAGCGGCCTCCGCGCTGCGCCAGGAGTTGCGTACCTGGTGCCTGGACGTGGACCCCGGCTTTCAGCTCCCCATGGACATGGGCCTGAGCAGCGGCGCCGTGCTGTGCCGACCGCCTCACTTCGAGGGCGAGACCCTGCTGCGCGCCTCCTCGCTGGCAGCCGCGGCGCAAGGCGGCGAAACCCTGCTGGACCAGGGTGTCGTCGCCGCGCTGCCCCCGGAATTGGCGTTGCGCGCGCGTGCGACCCTGCCCCCCATCGGGTTTTCGCATGTGGGCAAGGCCTGGGCCTTCGAGCAGGAGCAGCCGGCGCAGCAGCCCGAAGTCGCGCCGCCGCTGTGGCTCAACCTGCGCAGTCCCGACGGAAGCCTGCACCTGAGCTTCACGCCCGACCGGCCGATTCGCCTGGGCCGCGATGCCCACGCAGATATCGCGGTCGATAATCCGGCGATCTCGCGCCAGCATGCCGTCATCGTGTGGCGAAACGGCAGCTACATGATCGCCGACATCAGCCGCAACGGCACCTGGGTGCGCCAGCGCGCCAGCCCCGAGCCCTTGTTCGTGCGTCAGGGCGTGTGCCTGCTGGGCCACTCGGGCTCGCTGAGCCTGGGGCGTCCGCCCAGGGGCTGGAGGGCGCCGGACCTGTTGTTCAGCGTCACGCCGCCGCCGTGGACGGCGCCGGCAGCACCCGCCTGAGGGCGGAAGGGGGACTGGGCGACGCTATGCTTGCGGTTTGCCAGAACGCGCATGCGCGCGGGGGTGTCCCCACGCCCCGTCCCGGCGCGACACCGCAGCCCACCCGATGCCCTTCCAACGTGGACGCCTGAAGGAGTTCTCCAGCGAATTCGCGCTGCTGCAACGCGTGGCGGATGCGCTGCTCATCGTGGCGTCCGGCCTGGGCGCCGCGTGGATCCGCTTCGGCCAGCCCCAACTGGACACGGAGCAGGCGACGAGCGTGGTCATCGCGCTCCTGCTGGCCTACTTCGCCTTTTCCGAACTCGGGGTCTACCGCTCCTGGCGCGCGGGCGATATCGTGCGCGAGATCGGGCTGCTGTGGCTGGGATGGGGCATGAGCTTCCTGGTGCTCAGCGGTTTGCTGTTCGCACTCAAGCTGGGTGCGCAGTATTCGCGCCTGTGGGTCGGGACCTGGTTCGTGCTGGCCGCCGTGCTCCTGGCCCTGGCGCACGCCGCGCTGCGCATGGGGCTGCGCTGGTTGCGCAGGCGGGGCTACAACATCCGGACCGTGTGCCTGGTGGGCGACGGAGAAGCCGCAGCGCGACTTCGTGAACTCACCGCCGGCGCGGAAGGCCTGGGCTTTCGCATCGTGGCCTGGTTCGGCGTGCGCGAACTTCCCGAGGCCTCCGGTCTGCAGCACGCGGGCATGCTGCAGGATCTCGAACACTATGTCGAGGCGGCCCAGGTGGACGAAGTCTGGGTGGCCGTGCCCCTGCGCGACGAGGCCTACCTGCGCGCCACCTTCGACGCCCTGCGCCACAGCACGGCCAATGTGCGCTACGCGCCCGACCTGTACGGTTACGAACTGCTGAACCACGCGGTGACGGAAATCGGTGGCGTGACCCTGATGGACCTTTCCGTCTCTCCGATGGAGGGGGTGAACCGCCTGCTCAAGCGAGCCGAGGACCTGTTGCTGGGCAGCCTGTTCCTGCTGCTGGCCAGTCCCCTGATGGCCTGCATCGCGCTGGCCGTGAAACTGGATTCGCCGGGACCGGTGCTGTTCCGGCAGCGGCGGATCGGCTGGTCCGGCCGCGAATTCGTGATCTACAAGTTCCGCACCATGCGCCTGCACCAGGAGCCCGTGGAGGGGCAGCTCGCGCAGGCCACGCGTGACGATCCGCGCATCACGCGCCTCGGCCGCTTCCTGCGGCGCACCAGCCTGGACGAACTGCCGCAACTCCTCAACGTCGTGCAAGGGCGCATGTCCCTGGTGGGGCCCCGTCCGCACGCCGTCGAGCACCATCATCTCTACATCGATCAGGTGCCGAGCTACGCCGCGCGCCACATGGTCAAGCCGGGCATCACCGGTTATGCCCAGGTGTCGGGTTACCGCGGCGAGACCGACACTCCCGAGAAGATGCGCCGACGCGTCGAGTACGACATGCTGTACATCCAGCGCTGGTCGCTGGCGCTGGACCTGAAGATCATCGCGCTGACCCTGTTCAAGGGCCTGCTGCACAAGAACGCCTACTGAGCCGTGTCCGAGTCCGAAACCAGCCTGCGTGTCGCGATCGTCGTTCCGGTGCGCAACGGAGGCGAGGTCTGGCGTCGCGCCGCCGAGGCCATCCTGCAGCAGATCCGCCGGCCCGATCGCGTGCTGGTGGTGGACTCGGAGTCTTCCGACGGAAGCGACGCGCTCGCGCTGCGCTGCGGCTTCGAGCTCAGGCGCATCCTGGTGCGGGATTTCGACCACGGGGGCACGCGGCGCCTGGCGGCCGAGCAATGTGCCGATTGCGATGTGCTGGTCTACCTCACCCATGACGCGGTGCTGGCCGATGCGGGAGCGCTGGGCCGCCTGCTGCGCGCCTTCGACGACCCGCGGGTGGCGGTGGCCTACGGACGCCAGCTCCCGCGGCCGGGCGCGGGGCCCATCGAGGCGCATGCGCGCTTGTTCAATTACCCGCCGGCCTCCGCCCGGCGCAGCCTGGCGGATGCCGCCCGCCTGGGCATGAAGGCGGCTTTCAGCTCCGATTCCTTCTGCGCCTACCGCCGCAGCGCGCTCGAGATGGTGGGGAATTTCCCGGCGCGCGCGATCGGCTCCGAGGACATGGTGGTGGCGGCTCGCGTGCTGCAGCATGGCCTGACCGTCGCCTATGTGGCCGATGCCTGTGTGTTCCATTCCCATGCCTACACGGCCCTGCAGGAGTTGCGGCGCTATTTCGACATTGGCGTGCTGCATGCCCAGGAGTCCTGGCTGCTGCGCGAGCTGGGAGCTCCGGAAGGCGAGGGGCTGCGCTTCGTGCTGTCGGAGGCGCGCTACCTGCTGGCCCGCGCCCCCTGTCTGCTCCCGGTGGCGGCCCTGCGCACGGCGGGCAAGCTCCTCGGCTACCGCCTGGGGCGGCGCCACGCCGACCTGTCCGAGGCCTGGCGCCTGCGCCTGAGCATGCACCGGGGCTTCTGGAGTCGGGGCCGGTAGCAGGCGCTTGACGTACCCTTCACCTTCTTTGGACTGGAGCCCACCCTTGGCGCAACTGGAACCCCTGAGCGCGGACGCAAGGACCGGCGCATGCGGCGAGCGGCCGCCGCGCCAGAACCTGGTGGGTCCGGCCTTCGTGCTGCTGGCCTTCACCCTCAGCCTTCCCACCGCGACCGGATCGATCGCCTCGGTGCTGGCGCTGCTCGCCTGGGTCACCTCGGGAGGCTGGCGCTGCCAGTGGCAGCGTTGGCGCGCCAGTCCGAGCGCGATGTGGGCCGTCGCGCTGCTGGCCATGTTCCTGCTCGCCACCGCCTACGGCGAGGCGCCCCGCGCGGACGCCTGGGGCGTGATGGGCAAGTACGCCAAGCTGCTGTTCCTGCCGCTGACCCTGATGAGCCTGAGCGACCCGCGCTGGCGCGCTCGCGCGCTGCGCGCCTTCCTGGCGGGGGCGGTGCTGGCCTCGCTGCTTTCCTACGCGCGCTTCTTCGGGCTCGTGCCCGCGCGCCTGGCGCAGGGCATCGTGCAGGGCCACATCCACTTCGGCACCATCGAGGCCTTCGCCGCCTATGCCTTTGCGCGCATGGCCTTCGAGGCCGGGCGGCGGCGCTGGCTGTACGCGCTGCTGGCGGCGCTGCTGTGCGTGGACGTGATCTACGTGGGCATCGCGCGCACGGGCTATGTCGCGGTGCTCGCGCTGATCGTGCTGCTCGGTGCCCAGCGCCTGGGGGCGAAGGGCCTGTTGGCGGGGGCGGGCACGGCCTTGCTGCTCGCGGCCATCGCCTTCACCGCATTCCCCGTCGCGCGCATGCGCATGGAGGAGGGCCTGCAGAACCTGCGTCAGTATCAACGCGTGGAGGCCACGCACCAGGGCTCGCTGCGCGAGAACTCCTGGGGCCTGCGCCTGCAATTCTGGCGCAACACCCTGCACATCATCGCGCGCCATCCCATCATCGGCAATGGAACGGGCAGCATGGTCGTGGAATACGCCCGCATCGCCCCGCACGACGTGGACACCTCGAATCCCCACAATGAATACCTCAACACCACCGAGCAGACCGGTCTGATCGGCCTGTTCCTGCTGTTGGGGCTGGCGGCGGCGGCCTGGCGCGACGGCCTGCGCCTGGGCGCGCTCGACCGCGACTTCGCGCATGGCGTGCTGGTGACCATCGGCGTGGGCAGCCTGTTCAACTCCCTGCTGATGGACGTGAACGAGGGCAGGTTCTTCGTGGTGATGCTGGGTCTGTTGCTGTCGGCGGGCCTGCAGGCGGGTCGCCAGACGCCCGGCGGCGCCGGCCGGGCGCTCCCGCGGGCCTGATCAGGACACTAGCTCGGCTCGGCCGGGCGCGCTGGCCGCACCTGCGGGTCCGCGTGGGGGGCCGCCTGCGCCTGGGTCGGGCGGCCGTAGAGATCCTCCAGGCGCAGGATGTCGTCCTCGCCCAGGTACTGCCCGGTCTGCACCTCGATCAGCACCAGGTCCAGCATGCCGGGATTCCTCAGGCGGTGCGGGGTGCAGGGCGCTATGAAGGTGGACTCGTTGCTCTGCACGAAGCGGTGGGATTCGCCGTTCACCACCTCCGCCGTGCCGAACACCACGACCCAGTGCTCGCTGCGGTGATGGTGGAGTTGCAGCGAAAGGCTGGCTCCAGGTTTGACCACGATGCGCTTGATCTTGAAATTCCTGCCTTCCTCCAGCACCGTGTAGGTGCCCCAGGGCCGGTGCACGGTGCGGTGCGTCTTGTGCGCGGGGTGGGCTCGCTGCTTCAGCGACTCGTACAGGCCCCGGACTTCCTGGACCCGGTCGCGCGAGGCCAGCAGCAGGGCGTCGGGCGTGTCGACCACGACCAGGTCCCGGATGCCCACGGCGCCGACCAGGCGCCCCTCGCCGACGTGGATCGCGCAGCCCTGCACGTCGTGCAGCAGGGCCTCGCCGTGCACGCGGTTGCCATGCTCGTCGGCGCCCAGCAGCTGGCTGAGAGCATTCCAGGAGCCGATGTCGCTCCAGCCTATGGAGCATGGAACCACGGACACCCGGCGGGACTTTTCCATCACCGCGTAGTCGATCGAATCCTCCCGCACCCGGGCGAATGCCTCGGGGTCGAGTTCCACCTGCTCGTAGCCTTCGCCCTGGGCGACACGCGCCCGTTCCAGCGCCTCGTGCACGGCGTCGAGGATGTCCGGCGCGTGTTCGCGCAACTCCTGCAGCAGCACGTCCGCGCGGAAGCAGAACATGCCGGAATTCCAGTAGAAATTCCCCGATTCCAAGAGGGCCTTCGCGGTGGGGGCGTCGGGTTTCTCGATGAAACGAGCCACCTCGCTGCCCTTGGCTTCGATATAGCCATACGCCGTCTCCGGGGCGTCGGGCGTGATGCCGAAGGTCACCAGGCGACCAGCAGCCGCCAGTTCGCCGGCTCGCTCCGCCGCCTGCGCGAAGGCGGCCTGGTCGAGCACCAGATGGTCGGCGGGCAGGACCAGCAGCAGGGTCTGCGGGTCGCGCGCGGCGGCGTGCAGGGCCGCCGCCGTGATGGCCGCCGCGGTATTGCGTGCGATGGGCTCGAGCAGGTAGCAGGTGCTCAGTGCGGCGCAGTGGAGCTCCCGGTAGTCGTCCTCGGTCTTGAACAGGAATTCACGGTTGGTCACCGTGACGATGCGCTCCACCCCGGGCAGGCCCGCTGCGCGCAGGAAGGCCTTCTGCAGCAGGCTCTGGCCGTCCGGCAGGCGGATGAAGGGCTTGGGGTGGCTCTGGCGGGATACCGGCCAGAGTCGGGAGCCTGCGCCGCCGGAGAGGATCACGGGAACAAGGTGCATGGAGGTTTCCGAAAGCTGTCTGGCGGCACTGTAGCGGAGCTCGCGGGAGGAACCGTCGGCGATCCGGCCCGGATGTCGACTCCGGGCGGGATCAGGCCGGAGGATTGCTCCGCGAGGCTCGGGGGGGCTGCTCAGCACCCTGGATGGCCGGACTATGCGTGTACCATTCCAGCGGTTACAGAATAGGACAGATCGCCACGTGTTCCGAGACGCGCCCGAGACGCGCGATGGGGTCGTCGGCAGGAACTGTCGCTCTTTTTCCGAGTTCCACCGTTATGAGGCGCGAAGGATCGACCGGATGCCATTGGAATGCAGTTTGAGGGACCTGAATTCGTGAGCACCATGCCGCACACACCAGCCTTGCTGCTGTTCGGCGGCACGGGCGCGATCGGCGGCGCGATCGCGCGAGCCTTCGACGCCTGGAACTGGCGCGTCGTGGTGGTCAGCCGCCGCGCGGACGCCGGGCACCTGGCCTGGGATCCGCTGGATGCGAGCGACCAGGCCGGTCGCGAGGCCGCCGCGGCCCAGGGTCCCTTCGATGCCGTATGCTGGGCGCAGGGCATGAACGCCAACGACAGCGTCTACGATGTCGATCTCGAGCTGCACGAGCGCATGTACCGCGCGAATTGTTCGTTCGTGCTGGCTTCGTTGCGCTTCCTGCTGGATCGAGGCCTGCTGTCCAAGCCGTCTCGCCTGTGCGTGATCAGCTCGATCTGGCAGGACATGGCCAGGCAGAACAAGCTTTCCTACTCCATGACCAAGGCCGCGCTGCGCGGCCTGGTCCTTTCGGCGGCGAACGACCTGGGGCGCGAGGGCCATCTGATCAACGCGGTGTTGCCGGGGGTGCTCGAAACGCCCATGACCCGCGCGAATCTCTCCCACGTCCAGATCGACAAGGTGACGTCGGGAACCCAGTTCGGCAGGCTGGCCGAGCTCGACGACGTGGCGCGCACCGTGCGCTTTCTCTGCTCGCCCGAGAACACCGGAGTGACCGGGCAATTCATCAAGGTCGACCTGGGTTTTTCCGATGTCCGAATCCTTTGAGGTGCACTCGTCGCTGCGGGACTACACGGTCGACGTGGGGGCCGGGCTGCTGGATGCGCTGCTGCGCGCCGAGCCCGCGCTGCATGTGGTGTGCGACCAGCAGATGCTCGCGCACTGGCCGAGCCTGGCGCGGCGGGCCGGCGTGATTCCCGTGCTCGCCGAAGAGGCGCGCAAGGATCTGGGCAGCGTGGCGCAGATCGTGGAGTCGCTGCGGCGGGCGGGAGCCACGCGTGGCAGCCGCATGCTGGCGGTCGGAGGCGGCGTGGTGCAGGACCTGGCCACGATGGCCTCGTCGATCTACATGCGGGGCATCGACTGGGTGTATTGTCCGACCACGCTTCTGGGGATGGTCGACTCGTGCCTGGGGGGCAAGTCCTCGATCAATGTCGGGGAATTCAAGAATATCGCGGGGAATTTCTACCCGCCGTCCCGGATTCTGATCGATCCGGTGTTTTGCCGGACCCTCCCCCGGGTGCAGCGCATCGCGGGCCTGTGCGAGGCGGCGAAGATCTGTTTCTGTTCGCCCGACGAGGCCTTCGAGGATTATCTGCGCCTGATGGCCGGCGTGGATGTGTTCGACGACCCGTCGGCCCTGGTCAGCCTGGTCTCCCTGAGCCTGCGGACCAAGAAGGTCTTTATCGAACAGGATGAGTTCGACCAGGGAATTCGCCTGCTGCTCAATTTCGGCCACACCTTCGGCCACGCGCTGGAAGGGGCCAGCGGATTCGCCCTGAGCCACGGCGTTGCCGTGGGCGTGGGCATGCTGGCCGCCATCGATTTCGCCAGGCGCATCGGCCTGGCCGACGGCAGCGCCGGGCGCACGCTTGCGCTGCAGAGTCATGTGCGCGAACTGCTCGCGGGCGTTCCCGACCTGTCCCGCGTGCTCGGGGATGTCGATCCGGAGCAGGCCCTGCGCCGGTTCCAGTCGGACAAGAAGCACCAGCAGGGACGGTATGCTGTCATCGTGGTGAATCGCGAGGGTTTCGTGGAGCGCATCCAGTTGCCCGCGGACTCTGAAACCGCGGCGCATATACGTGGGACTTTTGGCGCAGTGAAAGAGCTTGTTGCATGAAATATAGCGATAAAATTGCAGACTGGTTGGTGGAGCTTGGTTATACCGACTGTTTTTTCGTGGGGGGCGGCAATATCATGCACCTCATTGAAAGTCTCAGCCGCCGCCTGCGCTGCCATGCGGTGATCCACGAGGTGGCGGCCGGCATCGCAGCCGAATACTTCAACGAGAGCTCCACGGGTCGCAAGGCGCTGGCCATGGTCACCGCCGGCCCGGGCCTGACCAATATCGTGACCGCGCTGGCGGGCGCCTACCTGGAAAGCCGCGAGCTGCTGGTGCTGGGCGGGCAGGTCAAGACCGCCGATCTGGCGCGCGGAGCCCTGCGCCAGCGTGGCATCCAGGAAATCGACGGCGTGAGCATCGCGCGCCCGGTCACGGTGGTGTCCCATCTGATGGATGAACCCCTCGATGCCCAGGCCTTCTCGGCACTGGTGCGGCGAGGCAGCCAGGCGCGCAAGGGACCGGTGTTCCTGGAGATACCCCTGGACATCCAGGCTCGCGACGTGGATTTCGGCGATCTCGGGCCGCAATCCCCTCCCGCGGGGCGCGTGCACGTGGGTGCCGAGCAACTGGCACGCCTGGCCGGCATGATCCGCGAGGCCGAGCGCCCCTTGCTGCTGCTGGGAGGAGGGGTCTCGCGAGAGGCCGCCGCGCAGATCCACGCCCGCCTCGACGCGATGGGCATTCCGGTGGCCACCACCTGGAACGGCGCCGATCGCGTGGACGCGGCGCACCCTTTGTACATGGGGCGCCCCAACACCTGGGGCCAGCGCAGCGCGAACCTGATCCTGCAGCAATCGGACCTGCTGGTCGCGCTGGGCACCCGCCTGGGCATGCAGCAGACGGGCTTCAACTGGCAGGCCTTCGTGCCCTCGGGCAAGGTCGTGCAGGTCGACATCGATGCGGCGGAGCTCTCCAAGGGCCATCCGCGGGTGGATCTGGCCCTGCATGGCGATGCCGACGAGGTGCTTCGCTACCTTGCGGCGCAGGACCTGGGGCGGCATGAGGCCTGGCAGGGCTACGCGCGGGGCGTGCGCGAGGCCGTGCCCTTGATCGAATCCGTCAACAAGACCCGGCCCGGCTATTTTTCACCCTACGCCTTCGTCGATCGGCTGGCCGCGCTGTGCCGGGACGACGACGTCGTGATTCCCTGCAGCAGCGGGGGAGCCTTCACGGTGATGATGCAGGTGTTCTCGCAGAAGCGGGGGCAGATCCTGGTGACCGACAAGGGCCTGGCCGCGATGGGCTATGGACTGTCGGGCGCCATCGGAGCGGCCTTCGCGCATCCCGATCGACGCGTGGTGCTGGTCGAGGGCGATGGCGGCTTCGCGCAGAATCTGCAGGAGATCGGGACTGCCGCGATCAATGGCCTGCGCGTGAAGATGTTCGTGTTCGACGATTCCGGCTACGCGTCGATCCGCATGACCCAGCGCAGCTATTTCGGGGGTCGCTATGTCGGATGCGATCGCTCGACGGGCCTGGGGCTTCCGGACTGGGAGAAGCTGTTCCCGGTCTGGGGGGTTCCGGTGATGCGCCTGGTCCCCGGGGCCGAGCAGACCGCGGAGTTCCAGCAATTGTTCGAATCCGACGGGCCCGCTGCCTTCGTGGTGTCCATCGATCCCGAGCAGACCTATTTCCCCAAGATCAGCAGCCGGGTCACCGAGAGCGGAGCGATGGAGTCCAACCCTCTGCATCGCATGAGTCCAGACCTGGACCCGGAACTCGCCGAGCGAGTGTCCGCCTACCTGCGGCCCTGATCCAGAGCCTGCCACTTCCGACCTACTCCAAGGAGCAAGAACATGAATTCTCATGAGCGCAAGATGCTCGAGATTCTCAAGCGCGGCCGCGATGAATTCGGCTATGTGGCTGTGAAGGCTGAATTCGAGGCCGAGGGCACGCGTACCGACGAACTGCTGCGCCTGATCGAGATCGCGCGCCGCGCCGATCTCAAGATCGGCCTGAAGATCGGCGGCTGCGAGGCCATGCGCGACCTGATCGAGAGCAAGCAGATCGGTGTCGACTACATCATCGCGCCGATGATCGAGACGCCCTATGCGCTGAGCAAGTTCATCGACGCCAAGAACAAGATCTACACCCGCGAGGAACAGGAGGACACGCAGTTCCTGTTCAACCTGGAGACCCTCGCGGCCTTCCATCATCTGCAGGAGATGGCCGATGCCGCGAAGGCGCCGGAAGGCCTGGCGGGCCTGGTGTTCGGGCGGGTCGACTTCTCGCTGTCCCACGGCTGGTCGCGCGACGCGATCAACAGCCCCGAGGTGACGGACTACTGCGTCAAGGCCGCGCAGGCCTGCAAGGACAAGGGGCTGGACCTGGTGGTCGGTGGCGGCGTCTCCATGGACGCGCTGCCCGCGCTGCGCAGCATCGCCCAGGTGCACCTGACCCGCTTCGAGACCCGCAAGGTCATCTTCTCCGCGAATGCGCTGCGCGGCAGCGACGCCGAGAAGGGCCTGCTGCAGGCGGTGCATTTCGAACTTCTGTGGCTGCTCAACAAGCGCGAGTACTACGGCGCCATCCAGCGCGAGGACGCCAAGCGCATCGAGATGCTGGAAAGCCGCTGGCACGTGCTGTCGGACAAGCAGTAACTCGTGGTCACCCGACGCGACCCCGCCTTGCCCGAGCCCGCACTCGGCCCCGACGCCAGGATCCTGATCACCGGAGGCACGGGGTTTTTCGGGCGCGCGCTGCTGCGCCACTGGCAGGCAGGCGAGATCGCGGGCGACGCGCCCCCCAGGGTGCTGTTGCTCAGCCGGGAGCCGGAGCGTTTTCGCGAGGCCTATCCCGACCTGGCGCAACGGCCCTGGGTCCAGTGCTGGCGTGGGGACATCCTGTCCCCCGGATCGCTTCCGCAGGAAGGCGACTTCACCCATGTACTGCACGCCGCGGCCGACTCGACCCTGGGCCCCAGTCTGCCCGCGCTGCTGCGCCATGATCAGATCGTGCAGGGCACGCGCAACCTGCTCGACTGGGCGTTGGCCCGCGCGGTGCCGCGGTTCCTGCTGACCAGTTCCGGGGGCGCCTACGGGCCGCAGCCCGAGACCATGCCCTTCCTCGAGGAAGACTACACGGGAATGCCCGATCCGATGCGCGCGGCCAATGTCTATGGCGTGGCCAAGCGTGCCGCGGAGCATCTGTGCGCCCTGTACCAGGATCGCTGGGGACTGGAGGTGGTGGTCGCGCGCTGCTTCGCCTTCGTGGGCGAGGACCTTCCGCTGGACGTGCACTTCGCCATTGGCAATTTCGTGCGGGACGCGCTGTTCGGCGACAGCATCGAGGTGGCCGGCGACGGCAGCGCGCTTCGTTCCTACCTGGATCAGCGCGACCTCGCGCATTGGCTGGTCACCCTCATGGTGCAAGGTCGGGCGGGTCGGGCCTACAACGTGGGGTCGGATCAGGCCCTGTCGATCGGCGAACTCGCGCATCTCGTACGCGATCTGCTGGCCCCCGGCAAGGCCGTGAACATCCACGGTCGCGCCCCGGCTGCCGGAGCGAAGAGCCGATACGTGCCCTCGATCCGGCGGGCCGCGGAAGAACTCGGGCTGGGCGTGACGGTGCCGCTGGACCAGGCGATTCGTGACATGGGTGCGCGGCTGCGCGCCAAGGCCGCGCGCGCGCCCGGCTGAATTCCGGGGCAGGGTGCAGCAACGGGCGGCGACGCGTCGGCGCTGCCAGCCCCCATTTCCATCGATGTCCATGAACCACACCACACGCTGCGAAGACGCCGGCGCCGCGCAACCGCCATGGCCGGGGGCCGAGGGCCTGGCCGCGTCCACCGCGCTGCTGCTGCCACGCAAGCGCCACCCCTACTACATCGTGGCACCCACCTACGTGCGCACGTCGGCGGGAATCCGGGTCCTGCACCTGTTGTGCAACGCGCTGAACCGACTCGGCGAGAATGCCTACCTGGTGATCCATCCCTACATGGGGGACCCGCACAAGGGGGTGCATCCCTATCTGGACACCCCCTTGCTGGATGCGCAGCGCATGCTGCAGCACCACGAGGACGGCCTCTGTCCGATCACGATCTACCCCGAGACGGTGCGTGGCAACCCCTTCGAGGCACCCCTGGTGGTGCGCTATCTGCTGAACTTTCCCGGGCTGCTCGGAGGTGACGAGCATTACCCCGCGGACGAAGTGATGTGGGCCTACAGCGAAGCCATCGCGCAGGAGGTGGATGCGAGCTGCGAGATCCTGTTCTTCCCGGTGTCCGACCCGGAGCAGTTCACCCCCTTTCCCGCTCAGCCGCGCAAGGGCAGCTGCTTCTATGGGGCGAAGTACCAGGCGGTACATGGGGGCGAGTTGTTCGAGGTCACCCGCGACAGCGTGGAGATCACGCGGGACCTGCCGGACTCCCCGACACCGGCGCAGATCGCCGATCTGTTCCGGCGCTCGGAAGTGTTCTATTGCTACGAGAATTCGGCGCTGGCGATCGAGGCTCTGTTGTGTGAATGCCCGGTGGTCTTTCTCCCCAATCCCTACCTCGAGCGAATGATCGGCTTCGGGGAACTGGGAACGGATGGCATTGCCTGGGGCACCGATCCGGATCAACTGGAGCGGGCGCGGGCCACCGTGCGCCAGGCGCGCCGCAACTATCTGCGTCTCTACGATGTGCTGGAACAGCGCCTGCACGCCCTGATCGCGCAGACCCAGGCGCTGGCAGCCGCCAGAAGCTACCCGAGGCTCATGCACATCGAGTCGATCCAGGAGCCGGGAATGGCCATGCGCCTGGCCAGCAACTGGGAGGTGCTGCGACATGCGGCGCAAGACCAGGGCGTGTCGCGGACCTTGCTGAGGGTGCTGAGCTATGTGCGTCGCAAGGGCCTGAAACTGAAATGATGCCCGATCCACGACCGGCGCGGACGCATGGCATCGCGCATCAGGAGACTTCGACATGACCACCTTGACCATCGTGATCCCGACCCGGAATCGGGCGGACCTCCTCAAGCGTGCGGTCGAATCCCTGGTGGACTCCGCCTCGAGGGTGCCCGACGACATCGAGATCCTGGTGTGCGACAACCAGTCGACCGATGCCACGCCGGAGCTATGCGCCCAGCTGATGGCGAGCCACCCTCAGGTGCGCTATGCCCGCCATGCGCAGGCGGCCACCAGTGCCGAGCAGAGTGCCTACATGGGTCTGCGCACCCTGATGCAGCAGGGGCGAAGCGAGTATTTCTGGATTTTCGGCGACGACGATCTGGCCTATCCGGACGCCTGCGCGGAGATTCTCCGGGCCCTGCGGGACGGTCACGACTTCGTGCTCGCGGGGCTGGAAGTTGGCGATCCCTTCGCTCCCGGCGATGCCGACACGAGTTCCGGGGGCGCGCCCGCCCGCGGGTACTACCGCGTGACCGCGCCCTATGTGCGTTATCCGAGCGGCGCGGAACTGTTCGCCGATTTCGGGCTGGTGACCGCCACGACCACGCTGTCCTGCCTTTGCGGCAGGCTTGCGCAGCTCGATTTCGAGGCATGGGCCCAGTTGCTGGACATCTCCCCGATCTACAGCCATTCGGCAGCGATGCTGCTGAGCTATCGGGATCGGCACGCGGCGGTCCTGGCCGGGGCCCAATTGCGCTACACCCTCAACTCGGTGGCCAATGAGCTTTCCCGGCTGCGCGAGGCGGGCCTGACGTCTGCGAGGCCGAGCTACTGGCCCTACACGACGGGTCTGGTGCGCCAGCTTCGGTACCTGCTGGCGCGCATGCCGCGTGCGGCAGCCTTCTTCGACTCGGTGGAGGAGATCCACCTGTCCAAGGACAGCCTGAATCTCAAGCTCGGCACCCTGGCGGGCTTTCTGGTCGAAATGCACATGCGTCAGGCCAGGCTTCACGCGCAATCCGGCGAGAAGCTCGAAAGCCTGAGCCCGGAGATGATGGCCGAGCTGCGCGAGTTCCTGGGCGAATACCTGGAAGGCCATCGGCAGGCCGTGCTGCTCGAGCTGTGCTCCCGGCTCGAGCAGCATGCGCAGGCCTCCACGCAGGAGCTCGACGAACTCCTGCTCAG
The DNA here is from genome assembly GCA_021846965.1 of Pseudomonadota bacterium. Taxonomy (GTDB): domain Bacteria; phylum Pseudomonadota; class Gammaproteobacteria; order Burkholderiales; family Burkholderiaceae_C; genus Thiomonas_A. The sequence continues at coordinate 24,727 of JAJZWA010000043.1, forward strand.
CCTCGACGAGCTGGAGATGGAAGAATTGCGCGGGCGCTTCGAGCGCTGTCTAGGGCCCGTGCTGACGGAGGCCTCGGGGCCGCTTGCGCACAAGCGCCTGCGCGGCATACGCGTGCCCGACCGCCCCGCGCGCCTGACGGTGGCCATCCCCACCTACAACCGCAGGGCCTCGGTGTTGCGCCAGTTGCGCGCGCTGGCCTCGCTGGGGGCGCTGGAGGACTCCGAGGTCGAGGTGCTGGTGGGTGACAATGCCAGCGACGACGGCACGCGCGAGGCCCTGGACGATTTCGCGCGGGACCATCCCCATGGCCTGCGCGTCGTGCACTACGCCGAGCATGTGGGCAGCGCGGAGGAGAACTGCGCACGACTGGTCCGCGACGCGGGCGGCTGCTACGTCTGGCTGCTCAGCGACGACGACGTGATCGTGCGACCCGCCTATGCGCGCCTGCGCGCATTGGTGGCTCCGGGCGAGGGCGAGTCCATGGCCGGCTTCGTGTTCGATACCGCGGCCGAGAAGGATGGCGAGCGCCTGGTGAATCCGCAGACCCACACCATGGACCAGGATCTGCACGGCGTGCTCGACGGCATCGAATCCGAGGGTAGGGTGGACTTTTCCGGCTTCATCGAGCGTCACGGTCTGTCGCAGTACGGGGCATTGATCTCCCGCTACGTGGTTCGCCGGGACCTGATCATCGGCGCCATCGACCCCTACCTGCCGATATCGTCCATCTACAGCCATGTATTCGGGCTGCTGGAGCGGTTGCGGGAAGAACCCGTCATGTTCGTGGCCGAAGCGCTGGTGTGGCGCCGCAGTTCAGCCGTCCTGGACCGCTTCGCGCGCATGGCGAAAGAGCGAGGCTGGTATTTCTACCGCCCCTGGACCCGGGGTCTCGTGGACCTCGCGCAGGCCTTCGAGCGACGCAGCGGAATGTCGCCGGGCTGGCTGCGCCATGTGCGGGAACGCGGGAACGACGGGGTGACCTACGGCCTGGTGGAGGACATGGTTCACCAGCTCGGCCGGCAACTGGGCTACGCCTTGCTGCAACATGATCCGGCCGAGCTCCTGCCGGCCGAGGATCGCGAACGGATCCTGCGCTATCTTCGTGCCTGCGGCTTGCACGAGGAGGGCCTGGCGAGATTCGAGCAGGTCGCGACCCTGGTTGCCGAGGCCGTGGAAAAGGCCCGGGGCGTCGGGGACTATCGCGTCGACGTGGAGGAATTCGCGGAATTGTGGCTTCAGGTGCGGGCGCTGCCCTCCCGGATGCTTGTCGCGGTGAGTCCGACGCCCTCGGCTGCGCCGCAGCTCGCGCAGGGAGTGCTCGAGCCCGCGCCTTCCTCGAAGTGGCTGCTGCTGCCGGCCAGGTACATCGCGGCCCGCCTCGACCGCATGCAGGTGGAGCATCCCGAGCGTCACCAACGCTTCGTGGCCTGGAAAAACCGCCATGCCGTGTTGCGCGTGCTTTCGCGCCAGATCATGAGGATGGGGCGCGGGTAGGCCTCGCCATCCAGGCTAACATCCTTCATTTTCCTGTTTTCAATAGACCCATGAGCGCACTCGGTACGGCCATCGGCGATCTGCTCGACAGTCTGGGCGCATGGCGTCTGTGGAGCCTGCTGGGCTGGCTGGAGATCCGGCAGCGCTATGCCCGTTCCAAGATCGGCCCCTTCTGGCTCACCATCAGCATGGGCGTGCTGGTGGGGACGATGGGCGTGGTGTATGGCGCGCTGTTCGCGCAGAAACTCGCGGACTATCTTCCCATGGTCGCGATCGGCCTGGTGTCCTGGGGCCTGTTCTCGGGCACCGTGAGCGAGGGCTGCAATGCCTACATCGCCAGCGCCAACTACATTCGCCAGGTGGCCACCCCGCGACTGGTGTACATGCTGCAGGTGGCGTGGCGCAATCTCGTGATCTTCGCCCACAATTTCTGCATCGTCATCGTCGTGCTCATCGTCTTCGGCGTGCACGACTGGACGACCTTGCCGCTGTTCCTGCCCGGCCTTGCGCTGTTCGTGCTCAACGCAACCTGGATCGCCGTGCTGACGGGCCTGCTCGCGGCGCGCTTCCGGGACCTGCCGCAGATCGTCAATGCCCTGTTGCAGGTGGCGTTCTACGTCACGCCGATTCTGTTCCATGGGGAGATGCTCAGTGCCAGGCATCGCTGGATTGTCGAGTTCAATCCCCTGGCCTATCTGATCGACGTCGTGCGCCAGCCCCTGATGGGGGTGGCGACGCCGCTATCCACCTGGGCGCTGGTCTGTGTCATGACCGTGGTCGGTTGGCTGCTTGCGCTGGCCCTGACCGGGCGTTACCACAAGCGCATTCCCTACTGGATCTGAAGCATCCGAAGCTCGCGCACGCCGTCTTCGATTTCCTCGACCCATTCCGCCATGGCCGCAAGCGTCTCGCTTCACGATGTCCACCTCGACCTGCCGATCTTCGACATCTCGGCCCAGTCGCTCAAGAAGCGGGTCATGCGCATGGGCCGGCGCAACAGCATCGCGGAGGACAACGCGGGGGTCATCGTCGTCCGCGCCATCGACGGTCTGGACCTGGAACTGCGCAGCGGGGATCGCCTGGGCCTCATCGGGCACAACGGCGCCGGCAAGAGCACCCTGCTGCGGGTGATGGCGGGCATCTATCCTCCGACGGCAGGGGAGGTGCGCGTGAGCGGGCGCAGCGTGCCCCTGCTCGACATCGCCCTCGGCATGGACGACCTCTCGACGGGACGCCAGAACATCCGGCTTCGCGGGCTGCTGCTGGGCATGGGCAGCGCCGAGATCAAGCGCAAGACCGAGGAGATCGCCGAGTTCACCGAACTGGGCGATTACCTGGATCTGCCGCTGCGAACCTACTCGAACGGCATGCGCCTGCGCCTGGCCTTCGCGATATCCACCGCGGTGGACGCCGATATCCTGCTGCTCGACGAGGTGCTGGGCGTGGGCGACGCCAGTTTCCAGGAAAAGGCCAACCAGCGCCTGCGCGAGTTGCATGATCGGGCCGACATCGTCGTGCTCGCGATCCACTCGGACGACACCATCCGCGCCAGCTGCAACAAGGTGCTGTGGATGGAATCGGGCAGGGCGCGCATGCTGGGCCCGGTGGACGAGGTGCTGGAGGCCTACGCGCAGCGCATGGCGGCGCCGGCCTGAACCAGGCCTCGGCCGCCGTACGGCTGCGCTTCAGCGGCCCAGCAGCTTGTCCCGCAGGAAATACAGGCCTCGCATCAGGTCTCCCGATGCGATGCGCCCGACGGCGGTGGCGGCCATGCCCCACGCGATGCCCGCGGGGCGGGGCAGCGTGAAGATCGGATCCACCAGGGCCCAGTAGCGCAGGCGCCCGCGGTAGGCGCTGCGAAAGCGCTCGCGCGCGGCCTGGAGGTCGACGCTCGGACGCATGCGCTGGAGCAGCACCTGCTGCGGCAGGTACTGGGTCAGCATGCGCCGCTCCAGTGCGCTGCGCACGGCGGGATCCAGTCCCTGGCGTTCGTGCTCCTCGAGGATCGCGCGCAGGTTGCTCACGAAGACCTTGGAGAAGTCGTAACCGCCCCCGTTGTTCTTGCGGTAGGCCAGCCCGTAGCGCCGGTCCCGGATCAGCCGCCCGGGCCGGCGAGCGGCCAGCAGGTACAGATTCACGTGCACCAGGTTGCTGCCGCAAAAGCTCTCGGCGTCCACCCCGGCGCAGGCCTCGCGGTCGTAGACGATGGCCGAAAGCAGCGTGATCTGGGCTCCCACGTGGCGCAGGAAATCGCGGGCCGTGGCGTCGACCCGCCAGGTGTCGCGGCTGTAGGGAAGCTCGGCTCGCGGATCCTTCAGGAACCCGAAGGGTCGCAGGTGCAGCAGCACGACATCGCGCGGCTCGAGGAAGTCCAGCAGGCGGCGCAGGCAGCCGTGCAGCGGCAGATCGTCATCGCCCAGGATCCAGACATAACGCCCGCGTGCCAGGTTGTGGCAGGCGGCCACGTTGCGGTCCGATCCGAGGTTCTCGGCGTGGCGCACATGGCGGATCGGCAAGCCGGGGCGCTGCGCGGCGGCCACGACCTGCGGGGTGTCGTCCTCGGCGTGGTTGTCGCACACCAGAAGCTCGATGGCCTCCGGCGGCAGTTCGGCGCGTTGCCGCTGCAGTTCCTGCAGCAGTTCCTCGAGGAAACGTGCGCGATTCCACGTGGGAATCGCGATGGTCAGCAGCGGCGCAGGCGCAGGCTCACTCAAAGCGCAGGCTCAGTCGAAGCGCAGGCCGAGGAAGGTCTCGATGCTGGCGGCCACATGTTCCAGCATCGGCTCGGTGAGTCCGGGGTACACGCCGACCCAGAAGGTCTGGTTCATGATGGTGTCGGTGTTGTCCAGCGGCGAGGCCACGCGCACGTTGCGGCCCGCCATGTAGGGCTGGCGCAGCAGGTTGCCGGCGAACAGCAGGCGCGTGCCCACCTTCTGCTGGTCCAGGTAGGTCAGCAGGTCCACGCGCGACACCGGCGCGTTGTCGCGCAGGGTCATGGGGAAGCCGAACCACGAGGGCTCCGAGCCCGGTGTCGCGTGCGGCAGGATCAGGAACTCCTCGCAGGAGCGCAGGCGCTCGTGCAGCCAGCGGAAATTGGCGCGTCGGGCGGCGATGAACTCCTCCACGCGATCCATCTGCGCCAGCGCGCAGGCGGCCTGCATGTCGGTGATCTTGAGGTTGTAGCCCAGGTGCGAGTAGGTGTACTTGTGGTCGTAGCCGTAGGGCAGGTCGCCCAGCTTCCAGCAAAAGCGCTTGCCGCAGGTGTTGTCCTTGCCCGGCTGGCAATAGCAGTCGCGCCCCCAGTCGCGGAACGAGTCCATGATCAGCTTGAGCTCGTCGTTGTTGGTGAACACCGCGCCGCCTTCGCCCATCGTGATGTGGTGGGCGGGGTAGAAGCTCAGGGTCCCGATGTCCCCGAAGGTGCCCACCTTGCGGCCCTGGAAGGTCGCTCCCAGGGCGTCGCAGCAATCCTCGATCAGCCACAGCCCATGCTTGCGGCACAGCGCGGTGACCACCTCCAGGTTGTAGGGGTTGCCCAGGGTATGGGCCAGCATGATGGCCTTGGTCCTGGGCGAGATCGCGGCCTCGATCAACTCGGCGCGCACGTTGTAGGTGCCCAGCTCCACGTCCACCAGCACCGGCACCGCGCCGAATTGCAGGATGGGGTTCACCGTGGTGGGAAAGCCCGCCGCCACGCCGATCACCTCGTCGCCCGGGCGGATCGCCCGATCGCCCAGCTTGGGGGAGGTCAGCGCCGAGAAGGCCACCAGGTTGGCGGAGGAGCCGGAGTTCACGGTGGAGACGTGGCGCACGCCCAGGAACTCGGCCAGGCGCGCCTCGAACAGGTCGTTGAAGCGCCCCGTGGTCAGCCAGCCGTCCAGCGAGGCCTCGACCATGTTGCGCAGCTCGGCGGCCCCGATCACCTTGCCCGAGGGCGGGACCACCGCCTGGCCCGGCGTGAAGCTGCGCGGCGCGAATTCCAGCTCGGCGTAGCGGTCGACCAGTTGCAGGATTTCCTTGCGCAGGCGCTGCTTGTCGCCTTGCACGATCTCGACCGGACTCAGCTTGTCCATGTTTGGTATTCCTCGATTTGTCGTAGCGTGAACGCACGCATGTCGGTGCCGCGGGCCTGCTCGGCGTGCCATTGCACGATGCGGTCCAGCGCGGTGCCCAGATCCCAGCGCGGGCGCCAGCCCAGGCGGGCCCGGGCCTTGGAGCAGTCGAGCTTCAGCGACGCCGCCTCGTGCTGCTGGGCCTGGGCGTCGAGTTCCCAGGTCGCCCCGCCGGGCCATTTCGCGGCCAGTTGTTCCACCAGCCAGGCCACCGGGCGGGCATCGTCGTCGGCAGGGCCGAAATTCCAGCCCTCGGCAAGAGCCTCGCCACGCTCGAGCAGGCCGCGCGCCAGCACCAGGTACCCCGACAGCGGCTCCAGCACATGCTGCCACGGCCGCACGGCATGGGGGTGTCGGATGCGCACGGCGCGGCGCTCGCCGAAGGCGCGGATCATGTCGGGGATCAGGCGGTCCATCGCCCAGTCCCCGCCGCCGATCACGTTGCCCGCACGGGCCGAGGCCAGCGCCACCGCGCCTCCTTGCGCCGCGGGGCGGCTGAAGAAGGAACGGCGGTAGGCGGAGGTCACCAGCTCGGCGCAGCCCTTGCTGTTGCTGTAGGGGTCGAAGCCTCCCATGGGCTCGTTCTCACGATAGCCCCAGAGCCATTCCTGGTTCTCGTAGCACTTGTCGCTGGTGACCACCACGACCGCGCGCACCGAGGGGCAGTTGCGCACGGCTTCCAGCAGGTGCACCGTGCCCATCACGTTGGTCGAGTAGGTCTCCACCGGATGGGTGTACGAATACAGCACCAGCGGCTGCGCGGCCATGTGGATCACCACCTCGGGCTCGTCGAGCCGCATCTGCGCCTGCAGGGTCGCGAGGTCGCGGATGTCCCCGATGGTCGAGCGCATTCCCCGGGCCACGCCGGCCTGCTCGAACAGGCTCGGGTGCGTGGGCGCCTCCAGCGCATAGCCGGAGACCTCCGCACCCAGCGCCTGCAGCCACAGGCTGAGCCAGGAACCCTTGAAACCGGTGTGCCCCGTGACGAAGACCTTGCGGCCTCGCCAGAACTCCGGGCTTACTTCCAGACTTTCCACGGCGCGTTGCCGCTCGACCAGAGCGACTCCAGGTGGTTCTTGTCCCGCAGCGTGTCCATGGGCTGCCAGAAACCATGGTGGAAAAAGGCCTGCAACTTGCGCTCGATGGCCAGTTGCTCCAGGGGCGCGCGCTCCCAGGGCATGTCGTCGCCTTCGATGTAGTCGATCACCTTGGGCGACAGCACGAAAAATCCGCCGTTGATCCAGCCTGCCTCGCCATGGGGCTTTTCCAGGAAGCGCTGGACGGTGTTGCCCTGCAGATCGAGGGCGCCGAAGCGACCGGGCGGCTGGGTCGCCGTCATCGTGGCCAGGCCGCCGTGGCTGCGGTGGAAGGCGATGGAGGCGCTGATGTCGATGTCGCCCACGCCGTCGCCGTAGGTCATGCAGAAGTCCTCGTCCTTCACGTAGTCGGCCACGCGCTTGAGGCGTCCGCCGGTCTGCGTGGACTCGCCGGTGTCGACCAGGGTGACGCGCCAGGGCTCGGCCTTGCGCTGGTGCACCTCCATGCTGTTGCTGGCCATGTCGAAGGTCACGTCGGACATGTGCAGGAAGTAGTTGGCGAAATATTCCTTGATCACATATCCCTTGTAGCCACAGCAGATCACGAAATCATTCACGCCGTGGGCGGAATAGATCTTCATGATGTGCCAGAGAATGGGCTTGCCCCCGATCTCGATCATGGGCTTGGGGCGTTGACTGGTTTCCTCGGAAATACGGGTTCCGAGGCCTCCGGCAAGTATGACCGCTTTCATGTGTCGCTTCGGCTGGTTGAGGCAGTCGCGGCCTGGGATCAGCGCGCTGCAGCAAATTTTTTCACTGTAGCACAGGGGTTTTCGATTCCGCGCTCCCCGCGGCATGGGGCGGGGAGTATCCGGACGGCGCCTGCGGGCAGGGTGCCCCGCGGAGCGCAAACGCGCTCCATGGGGTCGCTTTCTCAGTCGAACACCGGGGTTTCGACGCCCAGCACCTTGTGCAGCTTGGGGCTGGTGGTGGTGTACTGCAGGTGCACCTTCTTCTCGGGGAACACGTAGTGTGCGGCGCCGAAGGCGGCCAGCGCGGCCTCGTGGAATCCCGAGAGGATGAGCTTTTTCTTGCCGGGGTAGGTGTTGATGTCGCCCACGGCGAAGATGCCCGGCACGCTGGTCTCGAACTTCTCGGTGTCGACCACGATCTGCTTGCGCTCCAGGG
>JAJZWA010000098.1 GCA_021846965.1 Pseudomonadota bacterium
CCCTACGCATGATCATCATGCTGGTCATCGCCGCCGTGCTCATTGGAGCCGTGACCTGGTTTCACTTCTTCAAGGGGCACATGATCGCCAAGTACATGAAGGCGATGTCCAACCCCCCGCAGACCGTGTCCACGGCGGTGGCCAGGCTGGAGACCTGGCAGCCCACGGTGGAGGCCCTGGGCACGCTGCGCGCGAGCCAGCAGGCCAGCCTGAGCACCCCGGTGGGCGCGCTGGTCACGGCCATCCGCTTCTCCTCCGGCGAGCATGTGCGCGCGGGCCAGGACCTGGTCGAACTGGATCCGGCGCCGCTTCGCGCGCAACTGCAGCAACTGCAGGCGCAGGAGCACCTGGCGAAACTCAATCTGCAGCGTGATCAGGCCCAGCTCAAGGTGCAGGCCGTGAGCCAGGCCGTGGTGGACACCGACGAGGCCACGCTGCGCGCCGACCAGGCCGGCATTGCCGCGCAAAAGGCCCTGCTCGCACAGCACATCATCTCGGCACCCTTCGCCGGACGCCTGGGCCTGCGCCAGGTCGATCTGGGTCAGTACCTCGCCCCCGGCGGCGTCGCGGTGACCCTGCAGAAGCTCAATCCGATGCAGATCGACTTCAACGTGCCGCAGAACCAGATCGAGCTGATCCACGTGGGCATGAAGGCCGAGCTGAGCACCAATGCGGTGCCGGGCAAGACCTTCCCCGCCAAGGTGATCGCCGTCGAGCCCCAGGTGGACACCGCCACGCGCAACCTGACGGTGCGGGCTGAAGTGCCCAACCCGGGCGAGAAGCTGCTGCCCGGGGTGTTCGCCAGCATCCGCCTGGATCGCTCCCAGCCCCAGCAGTACCTGACCCTGCCCAACGCCGCGGTTATCTACAACCCCTATGGCGAGACCGTCTACGTGGTCAAGGACGAAGGCAAGGGCCCGGACGGCAAGCCGCGCCTGGTGGCCGAGCAGCGCTTCATCACCACCGGCGCCCAGCGCGGCGACCAGGTGGCCATCGTCAAGGGCCTGAAGCCCGGCGACACCGTGGTCACCTCCGGCCAGCTCAAGCTGCGCAACGGCACGCCGCTGCTGATCAACAACAGCGTCGAGCCCAGCGACAGCCCGGACCCGACCGTCCCCGATTCCTGATCCGCCCCAGGCCCCAGGCATGAGCATGAACAAGAAATTCACCGACATCTTCATCGAGCGCCCGGTGCTGGCCACCGTGGTCAGCCTGGTGATCCTGGTGCTCGGCTTGCGCTCGGCAGGGCTGCTGCCGGTGCTGCAATACCCGTACACCGAGAACGCGGTGGTGACCGTCACCACCGCCTATCCGGGCGCCGACGCGGCCACCGTGGCATCGTTCATCACGACGCCGCTGGAGAACTCGATCGCGCAGGCCAACGGCATCGACTACATGACCTCCACCAGCGTGCAGGGGGTCAGCACGATCACGATCAACCTGCGCCTGAACTACGACCCGGACAAGGCACTCACCGAGATCAACACCAAGGTCAACGCGGTGCTCAACCAGTTGCCGGCGCAGTCGCAGACGCCGACGCTGCAGGTGTCCATCGGGCAGACCATCGATGCGATGTACATCGGCTTCTACAGCTCGGTGTTGCAGCCCAACCAGATCACCGACTACCTCACCCGCTCGGTGCAGCCCAAGCTGCAGGCGATCTCCGGCGTGCAGACGGCCGAGATGATCGGCGCGAAGAACTTCGCGCTGCGCGCCTGGCTGAACCCCAAGGAGCTGGCCGCCTACGGCCTGACCGCCGCCGACGTGTACTCGGCGCTGGCGAGCAACAACTACATCACCGCGGCCGGCCACACCAAGGGCCAGATGGTGCAGATCAACCTGGCGGCCAACACCAACGTCACCTCGCTGAGCCAGTTCCGCAGGCTGGTCATCAAGTCGGTGGGCGGCAAGGTGGTGCGCCTGGAGGACGTGGCGCGCGTGAGCCTGGGCTCGGAGGACTACGACACCACGGTGGCCTTCGACGGCAAGGCCTCGGTGTTCATCGGCATCCAGGTGGCGCCGGGCGCCAACCTGCTCGACGTGGTCAAGCGGGTGCGAGCGGCCTTCCCCGCGATCCAGGCCCAGCTGCCCGAGGGCATGACGGGCAAGATCGTGTATGACTCGACCAAGTTCGTCGACGCGTCGATCAACGACGTGATCCAGACCCTGATCGAGGCCGTGCTGATCGTGGCGGCCGTGGTGTTCATCTTCCTCGGCTCGCTGCGCTCGGTGGTGGTGCCCCTGGTGGCCATCCCGCTGTCCATCATCGGCACCTTCACGGTGATGCTGGCGCTGGGCTACTCGATCAACCTGCTCACCCTGCTGGCCATCGTGCTGGCCATCGGGCTGGTGGTGGACGACGCCATCATCATCGTGGAGAACATCAGCCGCCACCTCGAGGAGGGCATGGGGCGAAGGGACGCGGCCATCCGCGCCGCGCGCGAACTGGCCAACCCGATCCTGGCCATGGCCGTGGTGCTGGTGGCCGTGTACGTGCCCATCGGCTTCATGAGCGGCCTCACCGGCGCGCTGTTCACCGAGTTCGCCTTCTCCCTGGTGGGCACGGTGATCATCTCGGCCATCATCGCGCTGACCCTGTCGCCGATGATGTGCTCGCACCTGCTCAAGGCGCCGGACCCGCAGAGCCGCAACTGGCAGGACCGGCTGGTGCTGTTCCTCGACCGCAGCTTCGAGCGCCTGCACGGACGCTACGAGCGCACCCTGCACGGCTCGCTGAACTACCTGCCGGTGACGGCCGTGTTCGGCATCATCGTGCTGGGGTCGATCTACTTCCTGTACAGCAGTTCCACCTCGGAGCTGGCGCCGCAGGAGGACCAGGGGGTGCTGATCTCGCTGGCCTTCACCAACCCCTCGGCCACGCCGGAGCAGCGCGCGCAGGTCGTGCGGCAGATCTACGACGTCTACAAGGGCTACCCCGAGACCGACCACGTGTTCCAGATCAACTCGCCCACGCAGGTGATCGGGGGCATGGTGCTCAAGCCCTGGGACGAGCGCAAGCTGACCACGAACCAGCTGCAGCCCCAGCTGCAGCAAAAGCTGGCCCACATCGCGGGTGCGCAGGTGGCCGTGTTCCAGCCGCCATCGCTGCCGGGCGCGCGCGGGTTGCCGGTGCAGTTCGTGCTCACCACCAGCGACCCGGTGGGCCGCCTGTACACGGTGTCGCAGCAGTTCCTGCACGCTGCGCTGAAGACGGGCGACTTCATCTTCATGCAGTCCGACCTGCGCATCGACCTGCCGCAGACCACCATCCTCGTGGACCGCAACATGGCCGCGCAGCTGGGCCTGAGCATGCAGCAGATCGGCTCGGCGCTGTCGGCCATGCTGGGTGGCGGCTACGTCAACTTCTTCAACCTGGACGGGCGCTCCTACAAGGTGATTCCGCAGGTGCAGCGGCGCTTCCGGCTGACCACCGAGCAGTTGCTGAACTACCAGATCCGGGCCAGCAACGGCGCGATGGTTCCGCTGTCCACCGTGGTGCACCTGAAGACCTCGGCGCAGCCGGAGACCATCAACCACTTCCAGCAGGCCAACTCGGCCACCATGAACGCGGTGCCCATGCCCTTCGTCTCCCAGGGCAAGGCGCTGCAGGACCTGAAGGACCTTGCGCAGCGCACGCTGCCGGCGGGCTACAGCTTCGACTTCGCCGGACCCTCGCGGCAGTATGAGCAGGAATCCGGCGGGTTGCTGCTGACCTTCGGCTTCGCGCTGGTGATCATCTTCCTGGCCCTGGCGGCCCAGTTCGAGAGCTTCCGCGACCCGATCATCATCCTGGTGTCGGTGCCCATGGCCATCTCGGGCGCGCTGCTGTTCATCAACCTGGGCATCGGAGGGGCCACGCTGAACATCTACAGCGAGGTCGGGCTGGTGACCCTGATCGGCCTGGTGTCCAAGCACGGCATCCTGATCGTGGAGTTCGCCAACAACCTGCAGCGCGAAGGCCGCAGCAAGCGCGAGGCCATCGAGCACGCCGCCGGCATGCGCCTGCGCCCGATCCTGATGACCACCGCGGCCATGGTGCTGGGCGTGGTGCCGCTGATCACCGCCACCGGCGCGGGAGCCGCCAGCCGCTTCAACATGGGCCTGGTGATCGCCTCCGGCCTGTCCATCGGCACCCTGTTCACCCTGTTCGTCGTGCCGGCGGTGTACATGATGCTGGCCGCCGACCACAGCCACGAGGCACGCGCCCAGGCGCTGCGCGAGGCCGAGGAGGCGGAACGGGCGATGCGCCACGAGGGCCCGCACGGCGCCTGAGCGGCTGAGCCGGTGCCATGAAAAGGGCGGCCCTCGGGCCGCCCTTTTCGTTGGCGCGCCGCCGCGGGCTCAGACCAGCCGATCGGCCGCGCGCTGCACCGCCTGCAGGCGCCGGTCTGCGAGATCGGCACGACGACCTGCCCCCATCGGGAAGTTGTCCCGACGGCAGACAGGGCCTTGATGCCTGAGCGCCGCACGGAACGCCGCCCGCGTTGCAAACTGGCTGCGCAACCACGCCATTCGGGCGGGATCCTCCGGGCCAATCCACCGCGCGCAAGATGCACCTTCCATCGCGCAGGGCTTGACATCCATTCGTCTATAGACGAATATCGAATGTATCGAATCGAGCACTATGTGACGCCATCGGGTGGGAAAGACGTCTACATCGATTGGCTTCGTCGACTCCGCGACAGCCGGGCCAAGGTAGCCATTGTTCGACGCGTGGCGCGCGTCGAACATGGCAACCTCGGAGACCACCGATATTGCCGCGACGGCGTTTGGGAACTCCGCGTTGACGTGGGTCCGGGATATCGGGTGTATTACGCCCTGGCCGGGCTGCGCGTCATGCTGTTGCTCTGCGGCGGGGACAAGCGAACGCAAGGCTCGGATCTGGCGCAGGCTGTCGGTTATTGGCAGGATTGGCAACTCCGAGGCGAAGATGAGAAGCAGGCCCCATGACGATGCGATGGCGGATCTCTACCAAAGCGATCCTGCCTTTGCATTGGAAGTCCTCAACAGTATCCTGCAGGACGGCGACCAAGGCGAGTTGCTGACTGTGCTGCGTCAGATGACTCAAGCCTTCGGCGGAGTACAGGCAGTGGCCGAGCAAGCCGGACTGAATCCGACTCAGCTCTATCGCACCCTGTCCCCGAAAGGCAATCCCGCGCTTCGCAGCCTCCTGGCGATACTCAAGGCCATGGGTCTGCGCCTGGAGGTGCTGCCGATGGGCCCCGTGCACCCCAGCGGGCATGTGACCTGAGGCGTCACGGGGTTCCGTGAGCGCAGGCCCTGCGCTCAGACCAGCCGATCGGCCGCGCGCTGCACCGCCTGCAGGCGCCGGCCGCTGCGAGCTTCCCAATCGGCCGCCTGGTCCTCGCCCACCGGGCCCACCTGGAAATAGCGCGCCTCCGGGTGGGCGAAGTAAAAGCCGCTGACGCTGGCCGCCGGCAGCATGGCCCAGCTCTCGCTCAGGGACATGCCCAGCTGCTGCGCGCCCAGTACCGCGAACAGGTCCTCCTTCACCGAATGCTCGGGGCAGGCCGGATAGCCCGGCGCCGGGCGGATGCCCACGTACTCCTCGCGGATCAGCTGCTCCAGGCCGAGTTGCTCCTGCGCGGCGTAGCCCCACAGGTCGGTGCGCACGCGCTGGTGCAGCCACTCGGCCAGAGCCTCGGCCAGGCGGTCGGCCAGGGCCTTGAGCAGGATGGCCGAGTAGTCGTCGTTGGCCTCCTGGAAGCGGCGCACATGCTCCTCGGCGCCCAGGCCGGCCGTCACCGCGAACAGGCCGATGTGGTCCTCGCCCTGCCCCTTCGGCGCGATGAAGTCCGACAATGCCAGATTGGGCCGGCGCACGCCGTCGACCACCGGGCGCTCGGTCTGCTGGCGCAGCCCGCGCCAGGTCATCAGCACCCGGCTGCGAGACTCGTCGGCGTAGATCTCGATGTCCTCGCCGTCGACGCTGTTGGCCGGATACAGGCCCACCACGGCGTTGGCCTGCAGCCAGCGGCCCTCGATCGCGCGCTTGAGCATGGCCTGCGCGTCGGCGTAGACCTGGCGCGCCTGCACGCCCACCACCTCGTCGTCCAGGATGGCCGGGAAGGGCCCGGCCAGGTCCCAGGTCTGGAAATACGGCCCCCAGTCGATGCTGCGCGCGACCTCGGCGAGGTCGACGTTGCGGAACTCGCGCCGCCCCGGGGCGCGCGGCGCGGGGGCGATGCCGGCGGGCCAGTCCAGGCGCAGGCGGTTGGCGCGCGCCTGCTCCAGGCTGAGCAGCGGAACCTGGCGCTTGTTGGCGTGCTGGGCGCGGATGCGCTCGTAGTCGGCCGCCAGCTCGCGCAGGAAGTTCTCGCGCGAATCCGACAGCAGCCCCTGCGCCACGCCCACGCTGCGCGACGCGTCGGGCACGTAGACCACCGGGCCTTCGTAATGGGGCGCGATCTTCACCGCGGTGTGCACCCGGCTGGTGGTGGCCCCGCCGATGAGCAGGGGCACCGAGCGCTCGCGGAAGTAGGGGTCGCGCTGCATCTCGGAGGCCACATGCTGCATCTCCTCCAGGCTGGGGGTGATCAGCCCGGACAGGCCGACGATGTCGGCCTGCTCCTCGCGGGCGCGCGCCAGGATGTCCTGGCAGGGCACCATCACGCCCATGTTCACGACCTCGAAGTTGTTGCACTGCAGGACCACGGTGACGATGTTCTTGCCGATGTCGTGCACGTCGCCCTTGACGGTGGCGATGACGATCCTGCCGCG
>JAJZWA010000044.1:0-13662 GCA_021846965.1 Pseudomonadota bacterium
GGCGTGTGGCCGGCGGATGCGCGTGCCCGCGCCAGAGCCCGAAGCCTGTGCGCGGAAATGCACAGCGGCTTCGAAGCCCTGCGCTCGCGCTGTCCCATGAACGTCGAAGCCAGTCTGCCCGAGGTGGGGCGCGCCATCTGGCGCGACGAGCCCGCCGTGCGCGCCGACGTGGCCCGCATCGAGGAATTGTGGAACGATGCCCTCGCCGGGCACGGCGGTCCGATGCTGTTCGGCGCCTTCAGCAACGCCGACGCCTGCTTCGCCCCCGTGTGCATGCGCCTGCGGACCTACGCGCTGCCCCTGGGTGCCGAGGCCGCGGCCTATGTCCAGCGCGTGCTCGCGCTGGCTTCGGTGCGTGAATGGACGGCGCAGGCGCTGGCCGAGCATGATTTCCGGCCCTTCGAGGAGCCCTACCGCAGCGCTCCCGCCTGATTCCGCTCTCCGCCTGATTCCGCTCCCCGCCCGATCCCGGGACGCTGTCGCGGGCGTCCGCACCCTGCGCGCCTCGGCCGGGCTTCACTCGAGCATGGCCTGCAGGCCGTCGGTGAGCTCGGCCAGCCCGGGCATGCGCTCCTCGATGGCGTCCAGGGACAGGCCCAGGCGCCGCCCCACGACCGCCGGGAAGGCGGCGGCGCGCTCCTCGGCGGCCCAGCCGTGCAACTGCGCGCGAGCGCGCCATGCGCCCAGATGCACGCAGGCGGCGGCGTCGGAGAACTCCCGACCCTCCAGGGGCATCGGCGCCTGGCGCAGCGCGAGGACCATGGCCTCGGGAAAGCGCCACAGGCGCGCCAGCTCCGCGGCCACGTCGCCATGGTGGAAGCCCAGTTCCCGGCGTTCGAGCTCGGCGCGCGCGGCTTCCAGCACCGGCATTCTCCGGTCCAGCGGAGCCATGGCCTCGGGCGCCGCCGCGTGCAGGTGCAACTGGCCGATTCCGTGCATCAGTCCGACGGTGAATACGGCATCGGGCTGCGCCTGCGCCTCGGCGGCCAGCCAGCGTGCCGCGCAGGCGACGTACAGGTTGTACTGCCAGAAGGCCGGTAGATCCACCCCCGGGGTCTTGCGAAACGCCGCGGCCATGCCGTTGCCCAGCACCAGGTTGCGCACCATGACGAAGCCCAGCATGCGCAGGGCATCGTCGACGGAGCCGATGGTGCGCGAGAAATGGAAATACGCCGAATTGGCCAGGCGCAGCAGCTTGGCGCTGAGCACGGGATCGGCCGAAATCTGCGCGGCCACGTGGGCGAAGGAGACCTGCTCGTCGCTGAAGCTGCGCATCAGCTCCTGGGCGACCTTGGGCACGGTGGGGAGCTTGTGGGGCTGGTCCAGCAGGCTGCGGAGGGTCGGCATCGGGGCTCCCGGTGGGCTTGGGTCCTGGTTCAGCCCGCGGGGCTCGCGCGGCGGCGGCGTGCGCCCCGAGCCTGCCGCGGGCCGGGCGTGGGCGCCTGCAGCGCGCCGGTCAGCGTGCGCGCCAGCGCGATCACGCGCTGCGGGTCGGCTCCCAGGGTGCCCATGAGGAATTCGATGATCTCGGAGCGCGGATTGGCCAGCGTGGGCTCGATCATCATGATCGCCGCCGCCAGCGCCAGCGCGCGCTCGCGGCTGGAGCGGTCCGGCAGCATGCGCTCGAGTGCGTTGAGCGCCTCGACCGGCGCCACCGCGGTGATGCGCGCCTGCTGCTTGAGCAGGCCGGTCCAGTCGATGGGCACCGGCGCGGCGCCATGCCCCTGCGCAGGCAGCTTCGCCAGCAGCAGCGCCAGTCGCAGGCTGCGCCGCTCGAAGGCCCCGATGGAAGCCATGCCGGCCAGCACGATGCGGCACACGGCCTCGGCGAAGCCGCCCTGCTCCACCTGCTCCAGGGCCTGCGCACGGGCCTGCTCGATCTGCTCCAGCGCGCGTGCGTGCGCTGCCACGGCGTCGGGGGCATCAGGGGGGAACCAGCGACCGAGGCCGGCGGGGCCGTACAGCAGGCGGGCCCAGGCGACGGCGAAGGCATCGCGCTGCTCGCGCAGGCCGTCCAGGCCGGCGCGCAGGTTGGCATCGAGCCGGCGCTGCGCGTCGAGCAGGGGATTGTCGGCCGGCACGGGTTTGCGTCGCGCACGCGCCTGGCGGGCGAGCTGCCGGATCGCGGGGGCCGCCGGCGAGGCGTCGCTGAGCAGCTCGCGCTGCAGACGCAGCGGATGCCCACGGCCCAGGGCATCGGCCGCGCTGCGGTTCGCCAGGGCGCGTACCCAGGGCCGCAGGCAGGCCTTGTACCACTGGGCGTTGAACTCGGACACCTTGGCGACGGTGGAGAACAGCGCCTCCTCCTCACGCCCCTCGGGGTTGAGCGCCAGGATGTCCTGCATGGTGCGGTGCTCGTAATGCACGCTGTAATCGCCCGGCTCCAGGCTGTCCCACCGCTGCACATCCGCACCGTCCTTGGCCTGAAGCCTCATTTCATACAGACCGGGCGGCAGGCTCTCGATCACGTCCAGGGAGCTAACGAGCTGGTCATGCTCCTTGCGCGCCACCTCGCCGCCGACGAAGATGCCGAGGTGGCCGACGCTTTCGTGCAGCACGTAGACGATGGTGCGCCCGGCCGCCGCGATCGCCCGCTCGTCACCCCAGGTGTCGATGATCCAGTTCAGCGCCTGCGGCACCGGCGTGATGTTGTCTCCATGCGAGGCGAACACCACCACGGGGGAGCGGATGGCGCGCA
This sequence comes from Pseudomonadota bacterium, assembly GCA_021846965.1. Taxonomy (GTDB): domain Bacteria; phylum Pseudomonadota; class Gammaproteobacteria; order Burkholderiales; family Burkholderiaceae_C; genus Thiomonas_A. Next base: position 2,699 of record JAJZWA010000044.1, read on the forward strand.
GGTCGATGGGGCGCCCCGCATGGAAGACCGCGCCTCGCGCGAGCTTGTTGCCCACGAACAGGTCCTCGACGATGGCCTCGATCTCGGCCCCGGTCATGCGGAAATAGCCTCCCCACCAGCGCTCGAAGTCCAGGAAGCGGGGCGCCTGCGCATCCACCTCGGACCAGAGCTTGTAGTAGCGACTCCACCAGGTGTTGGCCGGATTCAGTCTCTCGAAGTTGTCCACCAGGTGGGCGCCGTCGAAACGATCGGCCCCCAGGTCGGCGGCCAGCGAGGCCATCCAGGTGCCGCCCAGCGCTGCCCCTGCGTAGCGCATGGGATTGAGCCTGGAGCTGCCCGCCCAGTAGGACAGGGGCGCGCCCACCACCATCAGGGGGCCGAACAGCTCGGGCCGCGTGGCGTTCAGGGCCATCATCGCCCAGCCCGCCTGGCAATTGCCCACGACCACCGGTTTGTCCGGACAATGCGCATGGCGAGCGATCACGGCCTCCAGGAAGCGCGCCTGTGCATGCATCACGTCCGACAGGGTCTGCCCCTCCTCGGGCTGGGGCCGGAAGGTCACGAAATACACCGGGTGCCCGGCGCGCATGGCCACGCCCACCTCGGAATCGTTCTTGAAGCCGCCGATGCCCGGCCCGTGACCGGCGCGGGGATCGACCACCACCAGAGGGCGCAGGTCCTCGCGCGCCGGCAGATCCCCGGGGGGAATCACCCGCAGCAGCGCGTAGTTGCAGGGGCGCGCGAAGCTCGCGCCATCGAGCACCAGCTCGTGCTCGAACTTGAGCAGCGCCGGGGTTCCGCGTTCCAGATGCTCCCGATAGGCGTTGCCACGATCGAGCAGGGCCTCGAGGAACAGCGCGGTGCGCTGCGTCGCATCCACCCAGTAGTCGCGCAGCTCGGCCGGCGTGGCGATACGCGCCGGGGCGGGTGCGGCAGCCGGGGCGGCTGCGCGCGGCGGGACGGTTCTGCGGGTGGCCATCGCATGGTCCTCGAACACGGCGCCGGGCCGTGGTCCTTCGATGTGCGCGATGGTAGGCCGCGGCGCCCCGCCACGGCAACGCCTGCGGCCGCCCGCGCCTCAGCGCTGGCCCATGCGCGTGGCGCCGAACAGACCCTTGTGGGTCGAGGGCTGGCAACGCCAGTACTGTGGCGGCGCCACCACCTGTGCTCCCAGCGCCGCCGCCGCGTGCCAGGGCCAGCGCGGGTCATACAGCATCGCGCGGGCCAGGGCCACCATGTCGGCACGCCCCTCGGCGACGATGGCCTCGGCCTGCTCGGGCTGGGTAATCAGCCCCACGGCGATCACGGGAATGCGCACATGGCGCCGGATCTCCTCGGCGAAGCCCACCTGGTAGCCGGGCCCCACGGCAATGGCCTGCAAGGGCGACAGCCCGCCGCTGGACACATGCACGTAGGCGCAGCCGCGGCGCTCCAGCTCCTGGCACAGGGCCACGCTCGAGGCCAGGTCCCAGCCGCCCTCGACCCAGTCGCTGGCCGACAGGCGCAGGCCGACGGCCACCGCGGCGGGCGTCGCCGCGCGCACCGCCTCGAACACCTCGAGCACATAGCGCATGCGGTTCTCCAGCGGACCGCCATAGGCATCGTCGCGCCGGTTGGACAGCGGCGAGAGGAACTGATGCAGCAGGTAGCCATGCGCCGCGTGCAGCTCGATCACCTCCAGGCCCAGGCGCGCGGCGCGCTGGGCCGCGGCCACGAAGCCCTCGCGGATGCGCGCCAGGCCGGCGCCGTCGAGCGCCAGCGGCGCCGGCTCGTCGGCACCGTGGGCGATGGCGGACGGCGCCACGCAGGGCCAGCCGCCCTCGTCCGCGGGCAGCAGCGCGCCGCCCTCCCAGGGCACGCGGCTCGAGGCCTTGCGCCCGGCATGCGACAACTGCACGCCGATGCGGATCGGCGCATGCGCCCGCACGGCCTGCAGCACGCGGCCGAGTGCCGCTTCGTTGGCATCGCTCCACAGCCCCAGGTCGCTGGGGGTGATGCGCCCCTCGGGCTCGATCGCGGTGGCCTCCAGGAGCAGCAGACCGGCACCCGAGATGGCCAATTGTCCCAGGTGCATGAGGTGCCAGTCGGTGGCACAACCCTCGATGGCCGAATACTGGCACATGGGCGCCACGACGATGCGATTGGCCAGCTCGAGCTCGCCGAGCCGGATGGGGCGGAACAGGGAAGGAGTCATGGTGGAAGCTTCAGGCAGGATGCCCGGGCAGGGGATGGAGCCGGCTGGAAGGACCGGCCTTGACCACCTGGCCCGGCGTGTCATGGCCGACCAGGCCCGGGAGGGAGCGCGCGCAGGCCAGCAGGGCCGGCAGATCCACCCCCGTGTCCAGGCCCATCTGTTGCAGCATGTGCACCATGTCCTCGGTGCACACATTGCCACTGGCGCCGGGGGCGAAGGGGCAGCCGCCCAGACCACCCAGCGCCGCGTCGAAACGATCGATGCCGCAGGCCAGGGCCGCCAGTACGTTGGCCAGCCCCATGCCGCGCGTGTCGTGGAAATGCGCGGTCAGCACCATTCCGGGGTGACGCTCGCGCACGGCCATGCACAGCGCGCGCACGCGTGCCGGGTCGGCCATGCCCGTGGTATCGCAAAGGCTCAGGCGTTCGATGCCCAGGGCGGCGATCCGGTCCACCCATGGCAGCACCTGCGCGGGCTCGTACAGGCCCTCGAAGGGGCAGCCGAAGGCGGTCGACAGGGAGGCGTTGACGGCGGCCGCTCCGCGCGCCAGGCCCACGATGTCGTCGAAGTGTTCCAGCGAGCGCTCCCGATCCATGCGCAGGTTGGCGCGGTTGTGGCTGTCGCTGGCCGACATCACCACGTTGAGCTCATCGACCCCGCAGGACAGTGCGCGCTCCGCGCCCTTCGCGTTGGGCACCAGCGCCGCATACTCGACACCGGGGGCTCGCGCGATGCCCTTCATCACCTCGGAGGCATCGGCCAGGGCCGGGATCGCCCTGGGCGAGGTGAAGGAGGTCACCTCGATCTTCGCCAGGCCGGTGCGCGACAGCGCATCGACCAGCGCGATCTTGGCCTCGGTCGGCACGAAGACGGCTTCCATCTGCAGGCCGTCGCGCGGCGCGACCTCCTGGATGTACAGGCGTCGGTTTCGCAGGGATTCGAACATCGTGGCCTCCGTGTCAGTGCACGCCGCGCGCGGACCCGGGTGTTCAGTCGGGCAGCCCGGTCTTCACCGTCTCGGGCAGCATCCAGGGCAGCACCAGGCCCAGCAGGTAGACCAGGCCGATGATCAGCGCCGCCTGGCTGATGCCCCCGAAGGAGCGGATCAGCGTGCCGGCGATGATCGGGAACACCCAGGCGATCATGCGCGCGGCGTTGAACACCACGCTGATGGCCGTGGAGCGCACGGTCGAGGTGAACAGCTCCACCGGATAGATGGCCATCCAGACATAGGCGCAACCCAGGGTGAAGAATCCGTTGATGGGCGCGATCACCATCATCGCCCCGACCGTATGGGTGTACTTGTAGGTGATCACGGTGGTCACCAGGCAGCCCACGAAGGTCAGGAACATGAACAGGCGGCGCCCGATGGCGTCGGCGATGAAACCGGCGATCATGTAGGCGACGATCGCCCCCACGGTGTAGGAGATGGACACCCGTGCGCCCCAGACGGGAGCGCCGGCCAGGCCCTGCGCCTTCGCCAGCCCGATGGTGAAAATGGGCAGCCAGCTCGAGATGGCCCACCAGCCCGTGGTGGTGACGATGGACAGCAGGGTGGTGATCACGGTACGGCGCCGGGCCGCGGGGTCGCGGAACAATTGCATCAGCGAGAAGGGGCGCTGCGCGCTGGCACCGGCCGGACCCGTCGCCTGCTCGGTCGGCCCCCAGCGGCGCGCGCGCACGGCCTCGCGCCATTTCTCGGACTCCTCCACGCCGCGGCGCAGGTACAGCACGAACAGCGCCGGCAAGGCGCCCAGCACGAACATCAGGCGCCAGCTCTGCGCGCCCAGGGGATGGGTGGTCGACAACACATACCAGGCCACCGAGGCCAGCAGGGTTCCCCAGCCGAAGCCGGACTGCAGGAAGCCGGCGCCCTTGGCCCGCGCGTGCTGCGGCCAGGTCTCCGCCAGCAGGGAAATGCCCGTGCTCCACTCGCTGCCCAGGGCCAGCCCGGTGAGGAAGCGCAGCGCGCACAGGGTCACGAAAGTGTCGGAGAAGGCGGTCAGGCCGGAGAACAGGGCGTACAGGAACACCGACCACAGCATCATGCGCTTGCGCCCGATGTAGTCGGCCAGCACGCCACCGACCAGCCCGCCCAGGCCCCAACCCAGCAGGGTGATGCCGATGGCCGTGCCCGCGTACACCGGGAAGGAAGCCAGCTGCGCGGGCGCCAGCAGCGCGTGCAGCATCGGCCCCAGCACCATGACCAGCGCGATGGCCTCGTAGCCGTCGAACACCCAGCCGAGGAATCCCCCGGTCAGCACGCGCCAGTGCATGGCCGTCAGGCCGGCGCTCCAGCTCACCGGTGCGGCCCCCAGGGTCGCCGTGTCTTTCGTCTCCATCCTGCTCCTCCTGTAGCGGTGAGTCATGATCCCCGCGCGGCGCCAGGCTCCACCGGCCAGCGCCCTCGGGGTCGAGGGCACAGCTTAGGCGCGCGGCCGCCTTGTGGATTCGAAAGTCGTTGACTTATCCTTAACTTTTGTTCAAGTGAAAACCGGCATGGATCGCGCCATCAACCCGGCCCGCTTCGATCTCACCACGCTGCGACTGTTCGTCGCGGCCGTGGAGACCGGCAGCCTGACCCTGGGCGCCGAGCGCATGGCCCTCAGCCTGCCGGCCGCCAGCAAGCGTCTTGCCTCCCTGGAAAGTCATATCGGAAGCGTGCTGCTGCAGCGCAGCAAGAAGGGCGTGACTCCCACCGCCCCGGGGCTGACCTTCCTGCGCTACGCCATCGGCATCGTGGCCGGCACCGAGCAACTCTCGATGGCCATGGTCGACTATCACCGTGGCGCCGGCGGACACCTGCGACTGTGGGCCAACACCTCGGCCTTCACGGGTTTCCTGCCCCAGCTGTTGGCTCGCTACTCGGCCGCCTACCCGGCAGTGATGCTCGACCTGGAAGATGCTCTCAGCGAGGAAGTGGTGCGCGCCGTCACTCGCGGCAATGCCGAGCTGGGCATCATCGGCAACAACACGCCCCTGGGCGAGCTGCGCTCGCTGCCCTGCGACAGCGATGAACTCGTGCTGGTGCTCCCTGCCGCGCACGCGCTGGCCGGGCGCGAGCTGGTGCCCATCGAGGAGGTGCTGGAGCACGACATCGTGGGCCTGAGCCGCGCCACCTCGCTGATGCGCCAGGTGGCCGCCGCCGCCGCCACCAAGGGGCTGAGCCTGCGCATCCGCGTGCAGGTGCGAGGCTTCGACGAGGTCTGCCGCATGATCGCGGCCGGCCTGGGCATCGGCATCCTGCCCAGGGCCGGCGCCGCGCCGCATGTCAAGTCCATGGGCCTGGCCCTGCGGCACCTCAGGGGCATTCCCACGCGTCGCGGGCTGCTGCTGGTCATGCGCGACGAAACCTCGCTATCGGCCCCGGCCAGCGCCTTCGTGCGCATGGCGCGCGAACGCGGCGCGAGCTTCGGCGACGCCGACCATCGCGCGGGCGGGGACTGATCGGCGCCGCCCCCTGCAAGCGCGGATCGGGCGGAGCTCCGGGCCGTCAGCTACGCATGAATCGGCGCGGCGACGCGCCCAGCACCCGCCTGAAGGCGGTGGAGAAGCCGCTTTGCGAAGCGTAGCCCACCGCCTGCGCCACCTCCGAGACGCGAACTCGCGGTTGCTCGAGCATGCGCGCGGCGATGCGCATGCGCAGGACGGTCAGGAAGTCCAGGGGAGCGACCCCGGAGACCGCCTTGAATCGCGTGGCGAAGGCCGTGCGCGACAGGCAGGCCAGCCTGGCCAGGGAGGCCACGGTCCAGGCATGCGCGGGCCGTGCCTGCATCGCCACGATCACCGGGCTCAGGCGCGCGTCGGCCAGCACCGCCAGCCAGCTCGCGACATGCGCGGCGGACTCGGCCAGGTGAAAGCGCAGCACCTTGATCAAGGCGATGTGGACCAGATGCTCGACCACGAGCTCGTGGCCCGGCCGCGCCGCCTGGAGTTCCTCCATCATCTGCTCGAGGCAAGCCCTGAGCGCGCCGCGCGCGCCTGCGTCCTCGACCCTCACGACAGGCGCCAGCCCGTCGAACAGCAGGCGCGCGAAGCCGCTCTCGAAATCGAGGTGTGCCGCCAGCATCATGCACCGCCCTCCGCCGTTCCAGGTGCCCACGGAGCCATTGCTGCGACGTTCGAAAACCACGGCGGCGTTGGTGCGCGGCAAATCCAGATCACTGGCCAGCACGAAGGGCCGCCCGCTGGACAGCACCACGCAGTCCCCGGCTCGAAGTCGCGAGGACTGCTCCACGGCGTCGACCTGGAGCAGGCACTCCCCGGAGGCCACGCAGTACAGGAAGATTCCATCGTGCGCGGGAAACCCGATGGCGACGTCCCCGCCCACGTCGGTCGCGCCTACGGCATGGCCGCGCGGGCGCGACAGGCGGATCACCTCCGAGAGTGCATCCATGGTGGCTGAACGAATCACAAAAAAATGGGGACGCTTGATCATAGATGCCACGTGATCGCCGCCCTAGAGTTACACATTCCAGCGCCATTACGCATTCCAGCGCCACGGCGCATGTGCGCAGCCATTCCTTCGAGCCCGCCCCCCGATGACCCCAGCCCCCCACCATGCCGCCTGGCTGCGCGCGACCAGACAATCCCTCGCCGTCGGTGAAGCCGCGCCGACACCGCCCGGCCCCGGCGAGATCCTGGTTCGAAACCGCGCCATCGCCATCAACCCCTTCGACGGCATCGTGCAATCGCTGGGAGGCTTGGTGACACCCTGGCTGCGCTACCCGGCGGTGCTGGGTTCGGACCTCGCCGGAGAAGTGCTGGCCGTGGGCCCCGCCGTGTCGCGCTTCGCCCCCGGCGATCGCGTGGTCGGCCTGGCCCTGGGCGTGGAAAAGGCGGCGAACCGCGGAGCCGAGGGTGCCTTCCAGGAACGCGTGGTCCTGCGCGAGGCCTGCGCCGCGCACATCCCGCAGGACCTGGCCTTCGAACAGGCGGCCGTGCTGCCCCTGGCCTTCGCCACCGCGGCCTGCGGCCTGTTCCTGCCTCGACACCTCGGCCTGCGCCATCCCTCCCTCGTCGCGGCCACGCAAGCGCCGGAGGAGGCGGTGCTGGTCTGGGGCGCCTCGACCAGCGTGGGCTGTTGCGCGATCCAGCTCGCCGCCGCCGCGGGCTACGCCGTCATCGCGACCTGCTCGGAACACCAGTTCGAGCACGCGCGCCGGCTGGGCGCGAGCGCCTGCGTCGATTACCACGACCCGGCGGCACCCGAGCGCATCGGGGAGGCGCTGGGACGGCGCAAGCTCGCGGGCGTGCTGTGCCTGGCCGTCGGCGCCGCGGGCGCCTGCATCGACGTGGCCGCGCGCTGCCCCGGCTCCCGCAGGGTGGCCATGGCCAGCACCCCCGTCTCCCTCGTGGACGCCCCGCTGGACAGGCAGCTTGGCTGGAAACTGCGCAGACTGCCGCGCCTGGCCCTGGGCTTCGCGAGCCTGAGCCTGCGCGCACGCCGCGGCGGGGTGGGCACCAGCGCCATCTGGGGTAGCTCCGTGGTCCACGACCCCTGGGGCAGCCGGCTTTTCCAGGACTTCCTCGAGCCCGCGCTGGCCTCGGGAAGCTTCCAGCCGGCGCCGCAGGCCCTGGTGGCCGGGCACGGGCTGGAGGCCATCCCCGCGGCCATGGAGCTTCTGCGCCGAGGAGTCTCCGCGAGGAAGGTCGTGGTCGCGCTGCCGGGCGCCCTGCCCGCCTGAACGCCGCTACATCACCTTGCCGAGAAATTCCCGGGTCCGCGGGTCCTTGGGCGCGCCGAACAACTCGGAGGGCGGACCATGCTCGACGATCACGCCCCGATCCGTGAAGTACACGTGATCCGCCACCTCCCGCGCGAAGCCCATCTCATGCGTGACCAGGATGCAGGTCATGCCCTCGGCCGCGAGTTCCTTGATGGTCAGGAGCACCTCTCCCACGGTTTCCGGATCCAGCGCCGCGGTGACCTCGTCGAACAGCATGACGTCGGGGTTCATGGCCAGCGAACGCGCGATGGCCACGCGCTGCTGCTGCCCCCCGGACATCTCCCCCGGATAGGCATGCTCGCGACCGGACAGGCGAACCTTCTTGAGCAGCGCGAAGGCCCGCTGCTCGACCTGTCGGCGATCCTGGCCGAGCACGTGGATGGGGGCCATCATCACGTTCTGCAGCGCCGTGCGATGCGGGAACAGGTTGTACTGCTGGAACACCATGCCCACGCGCCGGCGCAGGGCCAGCTTGTCCAGCCGAGGATCGTGCACGTCGATGTCGAATACCCGGATCGACCCGCTGTCGAAGGGCGTCAGCGCGTTGATGCACCGGATCAAGGTGGACTTGCCGGATCCCGAGGGTCCGATGATGCAGACCACCTCCCCCTTGTGCACGGTGAGCGAGACACCCTTGAGGACTTCCGTGTCGCCATAGGACTTGCGCAGATCCTGGATGACGACCGCGACTTCACCGGAGATGGTCATGGAATGGCAACTCAGATCTTCACCGCGAAGCGGCGCTCGAGGCGAACCGTGTAGCGGGCGATGGGATAGCAGTACGCGAAGAACCACAACATGATGTAGCCATACAGGGGGGCCAGGATGTCGGTGCGCCCGCCCTCGGCCGCCGTGACCTGCGAGGCCAGGGTCATGACCTCGTTGACCCCGACGATGGAGGCCAGCACCGTCGAGGTGGTGAGAATCGAATACAGGTTCATCCACGGCGGCAGCATGCGCTTGACGCACTGGGGCAGGATAACCAGCCACAACTGCTGCCGGCGGCTGAACGCCAGGGATTCGGCAGCCTCCCACTGACCCGACGGAATCGAGGCCACGGCCCCGCGCAGGATTTCCGCCACGTTGGCCATCACCGGCAGGCTCAGCCCGACCACCGCCTTGAACCATCCGGGAAGGGGAATCGTCAGCCCCCCCACGCGCAGCTGGAAGGGGATCAGGAAAATGGCGAAGAACAGCAGCACCAGCCACGGCGCATTGCGGAAGAACTGGGTCAGCACCCAGGCCAGGCGCCGGGCTCCGTGGGCCTGCGAGATCAGCCCCAGGCCCAGGGCCACGCCCAGCAGCGTGCCCAGGCCCATGGAAAGAAAGCTGATCAGGATGTTGAAGCCGAAGCCCCGCAGCAGCAGGGGGGTCCAGCGCACGAGAACGGACAGCACGCCGGCCTGTTGCGGCGCGGCGGCGGCATCGGCCACGCCACTGCCGATGAGCACCAGCAGCACCAGCGCGCCTCCATGCCACAGGCGCAGCCTCGGCGCCTGCCAGGGCGCGGCGCTCGCCAGCGCTTCGGCGCGGGGCGCCAGCACCGCCAGCGGCTTGCCGCTCTGCGTCGACGGCGTGCTCATCGCGAATAGCCCGGCAGGCGCAAGCGGTGCTCGAGCTTGTGCATCAGGTACACCAGCAGCCCGACCAGCGCCACGTAGGCGAACAGCAGCACGATCATCATCACCGTGACGTTGGATTCGTCCGACCAGATCTGCGCCGAGGCATACAGGAGCTCGGGCACGGCGATCGCATAGGCCAGCGTGGTGGTCTTGATCAGGTTCACCAGGTTGTTGTTCAGGGCCGGCAGGCTCACGCGCAGCGCCAGCGGCAGCACGATGTGCCGGTAGGACTGGAAGCGCGTGTAGCCCAGCGCCTCCGCGGCCTCGATGGTGGCCGAGGGGACCGCCTCGATGCCCGCGCGGAAGATCTCCACGTTGAAGGCCCCGGCGAAGAATGTGAGGGAAACACAGGCCCAGACAAAACCGCTGACCAGGGGCTGCGGCAGCCCGATGGCGTTGGTGGTCTTGGGCAGCAGGTTGCTGACGCCGAAATAGAAGAAGTACATCTGCACCAGCGGGGGCGTGTTCCGGAACAGCTGGATATAGCCCTGCACGATGCGCCGGGTCCAGACCATCCTCGAGCCCTGCAGCCAGGCGCCCACGACCCCGACGATCACGGAGCCGAGCACGCAGATCACCGAGAGCTCCGCCGTCACCAGGAACCCGTGCAGGAACCGGGCCCGGTCGAAGGGGTCGTAGACGATGGTGAGATTGATCCCGCTCGTCTGGGAAAGATGGCGGAACCAGTCGGCGATCTGGTTCATCACGCGTGCACGGTTGGAAGCCCTGGGAGTCGCCGGGCCGCCGCCCGCGGGGGCACAGCCCCCGGAGGCGGACGACGGCAGGTGGCCATTCGCTCAGGCGGCGAGGGCCTCACTTGGCGCTCTTGTACTGCTCGTGCAGCTTCTCCACGTAGGCCGAATGCTGGGTGATCCCGAACTGGGTCTCGAGCTTCAGCACCTCGCCGCTTTGCGCCCAGCCGCGCGACATCTGGTTCATGAAGTCGTGGAAGTCCTTGTCCCCCAGGCGCGTGGCCATGCCCCAGGGCTTCGCATCCAGGGTCTCCAGGGGCATGTCGTAGCCGCTCCACTCCTTGTCCAGCAGCTTGCCCTGGATGAAGGTGTTGTCGAAGATGAACCCGATGCAACGCCCCTGCTTGAGGGCCGTGAGGGCCTCGGCGGTTCCCGTGAAAGCGACGATGTGCACGCCGTATTTCTGCTCGGAATCCTTGTTGTAGTAGGTGCCCTGGATGCCGCAGACCGACTGCCCCTTGAGGTCCGACCACTGGTGCGCCTTGACCTTGTCGGACAACATCACGTTGTAGCCCGAGGCGTAGTAGTAGGGCTCGACGAACCACACGTCCTTGGCGCGCTCGGGCGTCACGTTCATGGTGGCGATCAGCAGGTCGATCTTGCCCTGCTCCAGGAACTGCATGCGGTTGGATGCCGTCACCGGCACGTATTCAACCTTGACCCCGAG
>JAJZWA010000044.1:13762-32126 GCA_021846965.1 Pseudomonadota bacterium
CGCCGGAACGCACTTCCGTCCCGATAACCGCAATGTTCCATGACGCTGTCCAGGTCCATCATGGTGACTTCCAGCAGCTGCTTGGCCCGCTCGACGCGCAACTTCTGCAGGTAGCGCAGCGGGCTCATGCCCAGCACCTCCCGGAAATGTCGCAGCAGCGTGCGCGTGCTGACCGAGACGGTCTCGGCGAGCGAGTCCAGGTCATAGGGCTCGTGCGCATGGTGCTCGATCCACTGCCGGGCCTTGTAGACCACGCTGTCCCGGGTCACCGAATTCACGCCGGACAGATGGATTCCGGATTGCTGATACCGCGTGGCCTCGTAGACCAGGGCGTTGGCGCCGATCTGCGCCAGCTCCTCGCCCGCGAAATGCCGGACCAGGGCGAGCGCCAGTTCGGTGTGCGCGCTGATCGCGCCCGCGCTGAAGATGTCGCGGTCCACGACGACCGGGACGTCCATGCGCAGTCCGACCCCGGGGTAGCTGCGGGCGAACCACCCGGCGATCAGCCACGCGACCGTGGCTTCCCGATGCTCCAGCACCCCGGCGTGCGCCAGCAGGACCGAGCCGTTGTAAAGCGCCGCGAGCGCACCCCCTGCCCGTCTGTGCTCCTGGATGAGTCGGATGGCCTCCCCCGAATCCCTCAGCAGCTGGACCAGATGGGGAACGTTGCGCATGTCGAGGCCCGGAACGACCAGGGCCGTGCGCTGGGGCGGCAGACGAGCCGGGACCGGCGGAGGGCGATCGGAGGATTCCCACCAATCCGGCAGGGGCAACTCGCGACCCTGGGCATCGATGACGCGCCAGCTCAGCGGAACGCTTCGCTTGCGGGGATGGTGCATGCGCCACATGCGGTTGGACATGCGCAGCACATCGATCACCCCGAACAGGGAGCCGATCAGGCAGCCTGGGCTGTACAGCAGGTCGATGCGGGCGGACATCAGCACCCCCGTGCTTGGCGGAAACGGCTTTCTGTTTGGCGAGAAAGGCCTTTTCTGAAGCTGGTGATGGTACCCGAGGAAGCCCTTCCGAGGGCCGGTTCCTGCTGCCGTACGGGCTACGCACGACGCTCGCCAGCGTGGCGAAATCAGCCTGATGATTGGCGCTTTCGACACGCCCTCGCAGCCCTTCGCGTGCCTAGACTCGATCTGTCCGATGCGCGCACGAAAAGGGCCCTGCCCCGCTCCATGCGCGCGCAGGACGGCTCGCGGCGGATCGCCATCCCCACGAACGACGCAGCCCCACGACAACACCAGGAGGAGAACTCGATCGTGCCTTGCCTACCCTACAAGACCCTGATCGCCGCCATCGCGGCGGGGTCCCTGCTCGCCGGCTGCGGCGGCGGTTCCTCGTCGCCCGAGAGCGCGAGCGCCGACACCCTGATGTCGAGCCACGCCGTAGCCACGCTGTCGACCAGCCAGATGCAGAACCTGCTGGTCGCACGCTACGCCCGGCAGAGCGCGGCCCAACAGCTCATCGGGGCCCCGCAGTGCGGGGTTCAGGTGGACAAGTTCGTCTACGCCACGGTGGGCGGCGAAGGCGAGGCCACCGACGCATCGGCCGCGCTGATGATGCCGACCGGAACCTCCCCGCAATGCCAGGGCCCGCGACCCATCGTGGTCTATGCCCATGGCACCGCCATCGATCATGCCGAGGACATGTCGGCGATCAACGATCCGACGAATCCGGCCTACGCGACCTCCACCCGGATCGCCCTGATCTTCGCCGCGCATGGCTACATCGTGGTGGCGCCGAACTACGCCGGCTACGACCTGTCCACCCTGCCCTACCACCCCTACCTGAATGGAGCGCAACAGTCCCAGGACATGCTCGACAGCCTGACCGCCGCGCGCCAGTTGTTGGGACAGCCTGGAAGCCCCGTCAGTGACAACGGAAAACTGTTCGTCACCGGATACTCCGAGGGGGGGTACGTGTCCATGGCGACCCTGCGGGCGCTCGACGCCCAGGGCCGCCCGGCAACCGCCGGCGCGGCGATGTCGGGGCCCTATGCCATGCTGGCCCTGGGGGACGAGATCTTCCTGGGCCACCCGAACATCGGCGGCACCGCGTACCTTCCTCTGCTCGCGAATTCCTACGCCCATCTCCGGCAGGGATCGATCGACCCGTCGCAACTGTTCAGCAGCCAGTACCCGAAGGCGGGCACCCTGTTCCCGGGAAGCACCGACTTCAGCGCCTTCGCAAGTCTGGTGGCGAATGGCGACATCCCGGCCACGGCACTGTTCCAGTCAGCGGCTGCCTCGCCCGGGGCGGCCGGCTTCTCGACCACGATCTACCCCTACCTGGCGTCGCTGCCCGAGGGCGCACCCTTGTACGGCGCCGGATTCGATGCCTCGGACTATCTGATCAGCACGGCGTTCCGGGCCGCCTATGTGGCCGACGTCGACGCCCACCCGGATGGCGGGGCCCCGATCGACGGATCGGCGCCCGACCTCAGCGGCGCGCCGCCGACCATCGCCGCCGATCCGCAATCGCTGCTGCGCCAGGACCTGAAGGCCAACGACCTGCGCAACTACACGCCGAGCATGCCGCTTCTGCTTTGCGGAGGGCATGATGACCCCGAGGTGCTGTGGAACCAGGGAGCCGGTCTGATGACCGCGATCCTGCGGAGCAGGGAAGCCAGCGATCCTTCACTGCGCTTCGTCACCCTCGACCTGGATACCAGTTCCGGCAGCACCGGAACCTACGTCCAATACGGACTGGGCGCGGCGACGAACACCGCCATGCAGTCCATGGCCGCGCAGGTGCAGGCCGCCTTCACCGGCTATCAGGCGGCCGTGGATTCGGCCTTGGGGCCTGCGCTGGGCCTGGAGGCCTATCACACCGACGAGCGTCCCTATTGCACGGTGGAAGCGCGAACCCTGTTCGATCAATTCTGAGGATCTCATGCACAATTTCCCGCACATGCACATGGTGCGGCTCCCGCGGCGGCGCATCATGGGCGCTGACGGTGGAGAACAGGCATGCCCGAGGACCTGGTGCATTCCGCGATTGTGGTGCTCGATCCCAGCCTGGCCCTTGCCTTCGCCAGCCGTGGGGCGCGTTCGCTTTTGCTGCTGGATGCAGATGGCGTCGAGTCCGGCCCCATGGGGTTGCATGATCGCCTGGACGAGGCGTCACGCGCCGCCCTGCGGCATGCCCTGGCGCAGGATCCGGGTGAGCGGCCCAGGGAAGACATCCGGCTTGTCCTGCGCCCGGGCGCCAGGGCCCCCGGCGGCCGCACGGTGCTGCTGGAACTGCTCGAGCGCAACGCAGACGGCGCCTGGCTCGCCCGGCTTCACGGCGCGGCGCATTCCGCGGCCCAGGTCGCGCCGCTGGTCGAGCCGAGCCTGCTGTTCGAGAACATGACCACCGGCTTTGCCCTGCACGAGATCCTCACCGACGAGCAAGGCACTCCCGTGGACTACCGCTTCGTGCAGGTCAATCCCGCCTACGAGGCGCTGACCGGATTGCGCGCGCAGCAGGTGATCGGGCGCCGCGTGCTGGAGATTCTTCCGGGCACGGAGCCCTTCTGGATCCAGACCTTCGGCGAGGTGGCCCTGGGTGCACCCGCACGGGAACTCGAGAACTATTCCTCCGAACTCGGCCGCTGGTACCACGTGCGGGTGTTCTCCCCGCGGCGTGGAAGTTTCGCGGTGATGATCGCCGACATCACCCCGCGCAAGCAACTCGAACTGGCGGTGACGCAGAGCGAGCGGCTGTTTCGCACCATCTTCGAGCAGGCGCCGGCCTGTGTCGCGGTGATTCGGCGCGGCAAGCTGCAAAGGGTGAACTCCGCCTTCGTGGAGGCCTTCGGCCACGAACGCGCCGTCGATCTGGAGGGAACCGACATCCTGGATCGGCTCGACGCCGGGCAGCGCGAGGCCGTGGCCGGCCAGATGGCAGCCGACTCCGACCCGAATCACTCCGCGCCGGCGCTGCGCACCCGCGGACTGCGGGCCGACGGAGTGGCCTTCCCCCTGCTGCTGTCCCTACGCCAGGTGCATGTGGACGCGGACAGCGAGCCGAGCTACCTGATGATCGGCATCGATCTGTCCGAGCGTGAGCAGCACGAGCATGCCCTCGAGCACCTGCGGCGCCATGATGCCTTGACGGACCTGTACAACGCCTGGGCTTTCGAGGAAGCGGTGGCGCGTGCGGGCGAACTCTGCGCGGCCCAGGGCGGCTTCGCCTGCGTGGCGCTGCTGGAACTGCAGGGCACGGGCGCCATCAACGAGGGCCATGGTCGCTCCGCGGGTGACGAATTCCTGCGCGGATTCGCGCGGCGCCTGCGCGCCTGCACCGATGCGCAGGCCGCGCCCGCGCGCATCGAGAACGCTCGGTTCGGTGTCTTGCTGCCGCTGCGCTCACAGGCCACGACCGGTGCCGAACCGACGCACGAACAGGCGATCGAGGAGGCACGCAGACAGGCCGTCGCGCTGCAGGCCGCGATCGGACATCCCCAACTTGTCGCAGGCAAGCCGGTGCCTGTTCGCACCACGCTGGGCATGGTCGTATTCCAGGGCTCCGAGATCCATGCCCATGAACTCGTGCGCCGGGCGGCCATCGCGGCCCGCCATGCGCGCCAGGACTCGGCGGAGGCCGTCGGGGTGTTCGAGGCCTGGATGCTCGACGCCGTGGTACGGCGCCATGCCACCGAGAGCGCGCTGCGCGAAGCCATCGGGGCCGAGCAGTTCCGCTTGCATTACCAATTGCAGTTCGACCACGAGCACAGGGTGATCGGCGCCGAGGCCCTCCTGCGCTGGCAACACCCCGAGCAGGGACTGCTGGGGCCCGGCGCATTCCTGGAACTGGCCGAACAATGCGGGCAGATGGACGCCGTGGGTCGCTGGGTTCTGCGCCGTGCCTGTCTCGACCTCGGGTCGCTGACACGCGATGCCCTGGCCACGCGCCAGTTGCCGACCCTGGCGGTCAACGTGACCGCAAGCGAATTCCACCGCGAGGACTTCCTGCCCAGGGTGTCGCAGATCCTGAAGGCGACCGGGGCCAGGGCCGAGTCGATCAAACTCGAGCTCACCGAAGGCATGTTGCTGAGCAACTCCGAGAACACGGTTCGCCGCATGACCCTGCTCAAGCAAATGGGCTTCCAGCTATCCCTGGACGATTTCGGAACCGGCTTCTCCTCCCTGGCGTATCTGCGGCATTTTCCGTTCGACGAGATCAAGATCGACCAGGCCTTCGTGCGCGCACTGGAGGCGGACCGGCAGACCCGGGCGATTGTCGTGGCCATCGTCAACCTGGCGGAAAAGCTGGGCTTGCAGGTCATCGCCGAGGGCGTGGAGAACGAAGCGCAGTGGCGGATCCTGATGGAAAGCGGTTGTCGCCGATTCCAGGGATTCCTGCTTGCCAGACCCCAGCCCCTGGAGGACGTGCTCGAACGACTCGGCTCGGCGAGCCGGACTCCCGGTGCCGCTCCGGGGCGCTGACCCGGCGCTCAGGTCGATTCCGGCTTGCGGCCCATGCGGTAGGGAGCGGGCTCGCCGGCTGCGCTGGCACGGAAGCGGGATTGGTACAGATAGAGATACGCGGCCTGCAGACTGGCACCCAGCAGGAACGGCGCGGCCAGCCACCCGCTGTCCATCAGCATTCCGGCGACGAGGGGCCCGAGGGATCGGGGTGCCTGGCGCGCGATGGAGGTTACGGCGCCCGCGAAACCCCTGCGGTGGTTGCGTACCAGCCTGGCGGTGACCGCGGCGCGAAGTCCGTTGGTGCTGCGATTGAGGGTCTTGTGCAGGAGGTAGGCGGCCATGGCCCAGGCCGGCCCGGGCGCCAGGGGCATGAGTACCAGGGCCACCAGCGCGGCCACGCGCAGCGGGACGATGGCCCCCATCAATCCCAGGCGCGAGGTCAGGCGCGCTCCAAGCGGCGCGCTCAGCGCCGCGGCGACGAAACCCCCGGCCATCAGGGGGGCGATCTGGGCCGGGCCGAGCCCGAATCGCCTCGCGAACCAATAGGAGACCAGCGGCCCGGAAAGCCCGATGCCCGCGCCCTGCAGGAGGTTCACCAGGCCCAGGTTGCGAAGATTGCGGTTTTCTCCCCGGCGCGTATCGCGCTCGCGCTCGGGCTCGAGGGCTTCGCGCTCCAGGGCATGCCGGTCCCGCGCCAGCGCCACGCAGGCCAGGCAGGCCAGGGCGAAGGTGAGCGCGAGCGGGAAGATGAGGGTGTAGTCGGCGGCGCGGGGCGGCGCTGCGTGGCCCAGCGCCGGCAAAGCGCCGAGCGCGGCGCCGATGGCCATGCCCGCGAAGCCGAAGCTGGTGTTCAGGCTGAGCAGTCGGGCGAGCCGCTCGCCCCGGCCCAGCCCCTGGGTCAGCCAGGCCTGCTCGATGGACCCGAAGGGTCCGGCCGACCCGTTCGCACCCCGTCCGAAGGCCCCGGCGATGGCCGCCAGCGAGAGGACGGCTCCGGAGGGATGGAGGCTCGCCGCGGCACAGCTCAGCACATACAGGAGCTCATAGCCGAGCAGGAATGGCTTGCGCCCCCAGCGGTCGCTGGCGGCCGCCAGCAGGGTGAGGACGACGGCGAAGGCCAGGCCGCCGGCCAGCACGGCTCCGATACGCGCGGCATCCCAGGCGCTGGCGCGCAGGTACAGGGCGAAGTCGGCGGCGAGCACCCCCTGCGCGATGCTGCGGAACCAGCGAGCGGCGATCAGCAGGCGTCGATCGCGATCAAGCGCATGCGGGGTCGGTGTGTCGGGCATGAGGTTCCGGGGTCACGATGCTCCCGCCAGGGCGGGAGATGGTTTGGGGAAGCAGGAAATCCAGGACTTCGCGTACCAGGGCGGTACGCCGCACCAGGCCGCTGAATCGGTGCGCGCCCTCGGGCAGTTCGACCAGGTCCAGGCTGGCCTGGAGGCATTGCGTGCGCGCCGCGAGCTGCATGGCCTGCACCCACTTGCGGGCGCGGTCGAGCCGGGTCCGTCCCTGGGTCTGATCGAGTGCTTCGTTCCGGCGCAACAAGCGGCTGTGCGCGTGTTCGCGCTGGCCCACGAACACGCGCCCCGGAACGCGCAGATATCGCCAGGCTTCCAGACGGGGGAATTCCGCGGGTGGATGGCCCGTGCCCAGGGGGTAGTGAAGGGTCTCGTCGGGGAAGGTATACCAGCCGGGTGCGCTCAGGGCGTAGCGCCGGACCATGTCGGGGTGGGCCATGACGAAGCGGTGCACGAACTGCGCGCCGCCCGAATGGCCGTACAGACGCAGGGCCGAGGGGTCGAAGCCATGTTCCCCGGCGAGTCCTGCGACCAGCGCGATCAGATGCAGGTCGGCGCGCTGCCCGTGGCCCGGGCGCCCGAGACGCTGATAGTCCGGGTAATGCTGCGCGTCGAAACAGGGGACGAGCAGATGACAGCCACGCCCGCTCGCCTGCTCGGCGAAGGCCCGCAGTTGCTCGATCGCATCGCGGCGCACACCGTGGACGGCGATCAGCAGGCCCGTGCTCCGGCTGGGGCCGGGAGCCGCCTGGAACCAGTAGCTCAAGGTGCCGAAGCGGCGCGCCGCGGGCTCGGGAGGGGAAGCGATGGGCATGGGCTTCACTCGCCGTTGCGGCGCAGGCGATCGAGAAGATCGGGCAACTTGGGGAGCACGCCGCACAGCACCGCCGGAGTCGCAAGATCATCGATGGTGCAGGTCGGCACCTTCAAGGCCGCCCCGGCCTCGCGCGTGGCCAGCGGGGATGCCGTGAGAACTCCGCTGACCGCGACCACGGGAAGGCCACGCTGCTCGAGCCAGGCGACTCCTGCAATGGCGCTCATGGCATCCGGCGCGGCGAAGACCACGGCGTCGACGACCTTCGCGAACAGATGGGATTGCACCAGCGCAGAGGTTTCACGCTGCAGCAGGCCATCGGCGACTTCGATGACCGCGCAGTCGACACCGGTGGATGCGAGGTGCCCCGAGAGGTCGCCCAGGATCCGCTCCACGGTCGCCGAGTCCAGGCCCGCGGTCGATGCATGGCCCATGTCGGTGAAGTCAAGCACCGGAGACGCCCCGGCATCCTGCATGAGCCAGCGATCGCCGCCGGCGCCGGTGCCGGTGATCTTGGCGGCGCCCACGCGCAGCCCGGAGCGCTTGAGGCCCGCGATGAGGTTGGCGGCGGTGGTGGTCTTGCCTGCGTTCATGCTCGAGCCCAGCACCGCGATGCTCAGGGGTGTGCGCCCGCGAGCGCCCCCCAGGGCACCGCGCCGCAGATTGAGCACACCCTGGGCATCGGCCAGCAGGCCCAGGGGGGCGATCTGCGTGGCGGGCTTGATGCTCGCGTGCCGGCTCAGGACCCTCGCGGCCACGCCTCCGCCTGCCACCAGATGACAGGGAGAGAGGTCCTCGGGAATCACCGCCTCGAACTGGTCCGGTGCATAGCGCTGGCCATAGGCGACGACGATGGTGTCGCCGGGCCACAGGCGTTGCCGGCGTCCGTCGGCCGACTCCAGGTGCTGGTGCATGCCCAATTGGGTCACCTGGGCGACCACCAGGTCTCCGGCGCGCGGACAGGCCTCGACCAGGGCCAGCCCCTGCAGCCGGCCGAGCCCGATGCGCCGCACCGTGTAGGCGGCTTTCGCCGAACGCAGGCGCTGGGCCTCGGATTCGACGCGCGCTGCGCCGGAGCGTTGGGCAATCTGCGGCGCTCGCATCGCGCCGGCCGTGCCGGGAAGAATGGCTTGTTGCATCGTGACCTCCATGAGGATGGTGCATGGGACAGCACCGCATCGCGTCGTGGGAGCCACTTTAAATGGGAAAATTTCCCATGCAATGACAATAAGATGAAATTACATGATTTACGTCGTGTTACATGGCCTCTGGAAGCCGCGACGTGCGGCGATCCGCCACGGCCCAGGCGCTCAATGGGCGGCGCGCGATCCCTCGTTCAGATCGTGCACCAGCTCGGAGGGCGCGCTGGCGCGCGCCATCGCCGGCCCCTGCCCCACCTCGCAGCCTTCCCAGCGCAGGAACTGGAGATCGGCGTCGGAGCCCACGCCATCGGCGATGGTGAGCGCCCCCAGGGTCTGCGCCAGGGCGATGAGCGAGCGCGCCATGGCCGCGCGTTGCGGCTCGTCGGCCACGCCGTCGACGAAACACCGCGGCAATCTCAGCGACTCGAAGCCCAGGCTGTTCAGATAGGGAAGCGCGATGGTCGCGGCGCCGAAGTCGCGAAACACGAAGCCCACCCCCGCCTGGCGCAGGCGTTGCAGGGTCTCGACCAGGCTGGACTCGGCGCGCGACACCACGGCCTGGCTCAGCCCCAGGTCGATCTGCAGCGAGGGGGCGCTGAGCTCGTCCAGGGCCTGCAGCATTTGCTGCAGGTACGAGGGGTCGTCGAGAAACTCCCCGATCAGCGGAAGGCTCACCCGCAGTCCGCTGCCGAACTCGGCCTGCCAATGCCGCGCCCACGACACGCCTTGTCCGAGCAGCCAGCGCATGGTGCGTACCCTCGGCGCACCCGGCCCCAGGCGGTCGGCCACCTGTTCGGTCGACAACAGACCGCGGCGGGTCTTCCACTTGGCGATCAGCTCGACCCCGTGCAGGCGCAGCGAATCCATCCTGAGCTGGGCCTGTGCCTGCAGCACGATGCGCCCTTCGGGCGCGGCCTCGGCCAGCTCTCCGGCCAGTTCCTGGTCGCGCGCCAGGCCCTCGGCGTCGCCTCGGCCGCCTTGGCCGCTCAGCGAGCGCGCATGGCTGTAGCCACGCAACGCCGCGATGACCGTCGAATGCAGTCGCTGCGCGGTGATCTCGGTCTTGAGCAGGTATCCGTTGATCTCGTAGTCGACGATCACATCGCGCTCGGGCGCCATGCCGGGCTGGCCGGTGCGCACGATGATCTGCATGTCGTGGTTGCCGAGCTTGCGGCGCACGAATTCGACCAGGTGCATGCCCGCGTCGTCCGTCTCCATCACCACGTCGAGCAGCACCAGCGCGATGTCCGGGTGGCGTCCGAGCAGTTCACGCGCCTGCGCGGCCGTGGCCGCGCTCAGCAGGTCCACCGCGGCCCCCTCGTAGCGCAGTCCCCGCAGAATCAATTGCGAGACCTCGTGCACCGCCGGTTCGTCATCGACCAGCAGCACCTTCCACGGCGCGCCGGCCGCCGTCGTCGCCTCAGGCTGCATCGCCGCCACCTCCTGGCGCCTGTTCGCGCAGCGCCGTGCCCAGGCGCCCCGCATGCCTGGGCTTCAGGGGCATGCGCAACAGGAAATGCGCGCCCCGCCCCGCGGACGCGCCCAGCTCGACGCTGCCGCCGAGCTGCTGGGTCACCACCTGGTGAACGATGAACAGGCCCAGCCCGCTGCCCCCGGCCAGGCGCTGGGTGGTGAAAAAGGGTTCGAACACCCTGGCTTGCAGCGCGGGGGCGATTCCGGGTCCGCTGTCGCTGTAATGCAATTCCACGATCTCCTCGACGACACCCGCCTGGATGTCGATACGCCCGCCGCTGGCGTGCACGAAGGCATGCTGCAGGGAGTTGACCACCAGGTTGCTGATCACCTGCTCCAGCGATAAAGCATAGCTGTGCAGCTCGATGCCTTCGGGCATGTCCAGGTGCACCTCGACCCGCGCCGCCTGCAGCCGGGGCGCCAGCTCGCGCAGCACCTGCTCGACCTGTGCGCGCAGATCGAAGCGCCGGCGCGGCTCGGAGATCTGGTCGACACCCAGACGCTTGAAGTTGCGAACCAGCTGGCCGATGCGCTGGGCGTTGGACTGCAGCAAGCGCGCCGACTCGGCGGCGTCGCGCAGGTACTGCGAGTGCTCCTGCGCGTCGAGCACTCCGCGATCGAAGCGCTCCTGCACGTCGCGCGTGCGATCGCCCAGGAAGGAAGCCGTGCTGATGGCGATTCCAGCAGGCGTGTTGATCTCATGCGCCACCCCGGCGACCAGGCCGCCCAGCGCCGCGAGCTTCTCCGACTCGACCAGATGCCGGCGCGCGCGCTCCAGGTCGTCCATCGACTCCAGCAGGTCGCGCTCCGCCTGCTCGCTGCCCTCGTGGAACAACACGACCCACCACACGGCCAGCGAGGCCAGCAGCAGAGTGGCCAGATACAGGCGCCACAGGACGTTGACCATGGCAGCGTCCGGCCCATGCTGGTCCAGGCCCATCAGTCGGTAGGTCAGCACGAAGGTGGCGCCGAGCAGCGCCGCGCAGCCGGCGAACAGGACGAGGAAGCGCCCGACCCGTCGCAACACATGGGGTTGAAAGCCGGCCGCCGCCTGGGCCGGCACCGCGGAGGCGGGAGCCTGCGGGGCCTTGCACAGATCGTGGCAATGCAGGTCGAGACCGCAGCACAGCGAGCAGATCGGACCCCGGTAGAAGGGACAGTCCGTCATGTCCGGCGCCTCGTACTCGCGCTCGCAGATGCAGCATTGCACCAGCTGAGCCCCTTCGCGATGCCGGAAATGCAGGTTCGGGCGCGCCAGGTAGTAGCGCCCTCGGGTCGCGTAGCCGATCCCGATCGCGCTGCCGAAGGCCGTAGCCAGCGTGAGATAGCCGAAGAACGCCGAGGCCACGCGGCCGAACAGGCCGGCGTAGGCCAGCATCCCGACCATGCTGGCCAGCGCCATGGCCCCGCATCCCACCGGGTTGATGTCGTACAGGTGGGCGCGCTTGAATTCGATGTAGGGGGGGCTGATCCCGACGCGCTTGAGCACCACCAGGTCGGCCACCAGCGCGCCGATCCAGGCGATCGCCACGGTGGCGTATACCGAGAGCACGAGCTGCAGGGTGGCGAAGATCCCCAGCAGCGCGAGCAGCAGGGCCACCACCACGTTGAATACCAGCCAGACCACGCGCCCGGGATGGAAGTGCGCAAGGCGCACGAAACAGTTCGACCAGGCCAGCGAGCCGCTGTACGCATTGGTGACGTTGATCTTGAGCTGTGACACGGTGACGAACACCACCGCGAGCCCCAGCGCCAGCGCCGGCGAACGGGTCATCGCGAGGTAGGCGTGGTAGTACATGCGCACCGGCTCGGTGGCCTGTGCAGAAGTGCTTCCCAGGCGCAAGGCGAGCACCGCCAGCAGCCCCCCGGCCAGGATCTTCACGGCGCCGATCACGATCCAGCCCGGACCCGCGGCGATCATGGCGAGCCACCACGCGCGGCGGTTGGACTCGGTGCGCGGGGGCAGGAAGCGCAGGTAGTCGGCCTGCTCTCCGATCTGCGCGATGAGCGCGAACAGGACGCCCGAGGCCGCACCGAAGGTCAGCAGTTCGAAACCGCTGCCCGAGCCGGCGCGACCCGGGAAGTCGACCCATGCGCGAAGCGCCTGCGGGTCCCTGCCGACGATGAACAGGAAGGGCAGCACCATCATCAGCACCCACACCGGCTGGGTCCAGGATTGCAGGCGGTTGATCCAGGTGACGCCGAAGAACACGATGGGCAGGATCACCAGCGAGCAGATCAGGTAGCCCAGCGCCAGGTCGAGGCCGAAGCCGAGTTGCAGCGCCTGCGCCCAGATGGCCGTCTCGATGGCGAAGAAGATCAGGGTGAAGGCGGCGTAGATCAGCGAGGTCAGCGTGGATCCGATGTAGCCGAAGCCGGCGCCGCGGGTCAGCAGGTCGATGTCCACGTTGGCGGCGGCGCACCAGTAGGCGATCGGCTGGCTGACCAGGAAGATCAGCAGCGAGACCGCGAGCACGGCGGCCAGGGCGCTGCCGAAGCCGTAGCTCAGCGTGATGTTGGCACCGATCGCCTCCAGCCCCAGGAAGGAGATCCCGCCCAGCGCGGTATTGGCCACCACCGAGGGGCTCCACCTGCGGTAGGAACTGGCCGCGTAGCGCAGCGCATAGTCTTCCAGGGACTCGTTGGCCACCCAGGACTGGTACTGTCTGCGGCTGCGACTCATGGTCCTCGCTGGTATCGTGGGGACGCTGCGCGCCCGCTCGGAGCTTCGCGGCTGGAGGCCGGCCGCGATCTTGGCTGCGCAAGTGTCGCCTGCCCGCTTGCGCCGTGCAACATCCGTTTGGGTGAAACCTGCCCCTGCGGATGGTTTGACAGGGCCTGCGCTTGACCAAATAATGCGCCAAATTCAAACCGCTGGCGTCCGGACTGGAGCGCAGGCTTGCGCTGCGCGGATACGGCGCGCCGCGCCACGACACGCGCGTGGCGAGGGAGACCCTGGCATGGATGGTTCGCAGTTGCCCGCTCTGGAGCAGGCGTCGCTGGCCGATCTCGCGCGCTCGATCCATGGCGCCAGCATCGACCCGCAGGCCTGGCCGGCTGCCCTCGAGGGCATGCGCCAGCGCCTGGACGCCAGCGTGGTCATGATCGGCCATCACGACTTCGACAGCGGCGCCGAGTCGATCCTGTTCGAGGCGCCTCCGGACGCGGGAGTGTGTGTCCAGATGGCGGCCTTCTCGGCGCGCAATCCCTGGTTCCTGTCCAGCGAAGACTATGTGGCGGGCCGCGTCGTGGCCGGAGACGACGTGATCAGCCCTCATGAACTGCGGCGCACCGATTTCTACCGGGATTTCCTGCGACCGCGCGGGCTGCTGCACAGGCTTTGCGGAGTGGTCAGCCGCGACCGCCGGGGCATGCATTTCCTGAGCGCCCTGCGCGCGGAATCCCGGCAGGGCTTCGGCGAGAACGAGCGCGGGGAACTGCAGCAGATGCTGGCGCATGTCGCGCTTTCGCTGGAAAGCCAGTGGCGCTGGCAGGAAGCGGCCGACATGTCCGAGGCCCTGCTGGCGCTGAGCGACGACGAGTCGCAGGCGCTCATGCTGCTCACCCGCGAGTCGCACCTGGTGCACCGCAACCGCATGGCCGAGCAGTTGCTGCAGGAGCGCGGCGGCCTGGCCGCCGAGGACCAGACCCTGCGTGCCACCAACCCGGCCGAGCAACGCCGCTTGCGCGAGGCCATCGCACGCGCCTGCGACGACCCCGCGGCGGGGGAACAACCCCAGGTGCTGAGCCTGGCCGGCACGGCCGGCACACAGGGGCTGGTGGTCGTGGTGCGGCGCACCGGGCCCGTGTTCCAGCGCGGGACCGGCAGCCGGCGCCCGCTTGCACTGCTGTCGGTGCGCTGCGCAAGCGGCGCCCACGACGCCATGCGCTGCGTGTTCGCCCGCCACTACGACCTCACACTGGCCCAGGCCCGCGTGAGCTCGCTGATCTACGGCGGGCGTTCGCTGGCGGCCATCGCCGCCTCGCTGCACGTGTCGGAGAACACGGTGCGCAGCCACCTCAAGCAGATTTTCCAGAAGACCGGAACCCACAGCCAGATGGACCTCGTGCACCTGCACGCGCGCATCTGCCCGGGCTGGACCTGAGACCCGCCTCACCCGGATGGGGGAAGCCCGACTCCCCCATCCGGGTGAGTACCCCCTCCCTCCCTTGACGCGCGGGCTTGACCCGGGCGCGGGATTCGTGCGCCTCGAGCGCGACCTACGATGCCTTCCACCACGTGCCACTGCCGCGGAGGGCATCGCCATGACCCTGCTTTCGATCGCCGTCTTCGCCGTGCTCGGCGCCTTCGCGCGCTACGCGCAGACCCTGTTCGTGCAGGGCCTGCTGGGACGCCAGTTCCCGTTCGCCACCCTTTCGATCAACGTGCTGGGCTCCTTCCTCATGGGGCTGCTGTTCTTCCTCACGCTGGAGCGGCTTTCGATCTCCCCGGCGCTGCGCACGGGCATCCTGACCGGAGGGCTCGGCGCCTACACCACCTTCTCGACCTTCTCCCTCGAATCCCTGAGCCTGTTCGAGCAGGGCGAGACGGCGAAGGCCCTGATGTACATCGTGGGCTCCTGCGTGCTGGGCATCGGCGGCGCCGCGCTGGGCGCGTACCTCGCCCGCGGCACCGGGGGCGCGTGAACCGCGCGCCGGCCAGCGCGAAGCGCAGGCCCGGCCTCACCCATTCCGGTGAGGCGGCACCGCGGCCGCGAGGGAGCATCGATTCCCCGCGCCGAGGGATTCCGGCGGGGCCGGGGCTGCCTAGCATCGATTCCAGGCTGGACATCGGCCGCGGCGTCGAATGCCGCGGCCCCATCGACCGGAGGAATCCATGGCCCTGTACGAATACAACTGCCGCACCCATGGCGCGTTCGAGATCCTGCGCCGCCTGGGCGAAGCCCCGCCCGAGGCCGCCTGCCCGGTCTGCGGCAGCGCGGCTGCGCGCGTGATCTGCGCGCCCTCGCTGGTCATCGGGCGCCGCGCGGCCCTGTTCACGGCCATCGACGGGGCGCAGAAGAGCCGACACGAGCCCGAGGTGGTGACCTCGCTGCCGCCCTCGGGGGCGCCGCGGCGCCAGCTGCGCATGACTCCCGAGCTCTGGAAGCTCCCCAGGCCCTGAAGCCAGCGCAGACGACGCGGCATCCGGGCAACACCCCATCTCGCGACGCCGGCGACCAAGAGTCGAGGCGGACCGGGGAAAGGAGGCAGCAGGCAAGGCCACCCCTGGCATGGAATCCGGCAAGCGCAGTTCCCGTCACCCACTCTCGGACTGAGGTATCGAAATGCCCAAGAACCTGTTCCCCCTCGACAACACCAAGAAGTTCAAGGACCAGAAAATCGTCGGCCACAACCGCTGGCACCCCGACATCCCCGCGGCGGTGCACGTCAAGCCCGGCGACACCTTCCGCGCCGACTGCCGCGAGTGGTTCGACGGCGCGATCAAGAACGACGATTCCGCCGAAGACATGCGCAACGCCCCGCTGGCCGGGGTGCATGTGCTGTCCGGGCCCTTCCACGTGGAAGGCGCCGAGCCGGGCGACCTGCTGGTGGTCGACATCCTGGAGATCGACTCCTGCGACCAGGAGGACTCGGGACCCTTCTCCGGCATGGGCTGGGGCTACACCGGGGTGTTCGCCAACAAGAACGGCGGGGGTTTCCTGACCGAGCGCTTCCCCGACGCCTACAAGGTGATCTGGGACTTCAACGGCGACGTCGCGACTTCGCGCCACATCCCCGAGGTGTCCTACGTGGGCATCCACCACCCGGGGCTGATGGGCACTGCGCCCTCGGCCGAGCTCCTGGCCCGGTGGACCGCGCGGGAGAAGGCCCTGATCGCCACCGACCCGATGCGCGTGCCACCGCTGGCGCTGCCCCCGCTGCCCGACAGCGCCATCCTGGGTTCGCTGAGCGGAGCCGAATTCGAGCGCGTGGCCCGCGAGGCCGCGCGCACCGCCCCGCCGCGCGAGAACGGCGGCAACCAGGACATCAAGAACCTGACCGCCGGCAGCCGCATCTTCTACCCCGTGTTCGTCCCCGGAGCGAAGCTGTCCTTCGGCGATCTGCACTTCTCCCAGGGCGACGGCGAGATCACCTTTTGCGGGGCGATCGAGATGGGCGGGTTCATGGACCTGCACGTCGACATCATCAAGGGCGGCATGGCCAAGTACGGCATCCGCGAGAACGCCATGTTCATGCCGGGACTGCGCGATCCGCAGTATTCGGAATGGCTGGCCTTCTCCGGCGTATCGGTGCACCCCAACGGCAAGCAGCATTACCTGGATTCCTGGCTGGCCTACCAGAACGCCTGCAACCACGCGATCGACTACCTGATGAAGTTCGGATACACGGATATCCAGGCCTACATGATCCTGGGGACGGCTCCCGTCGAAGGTCGTCTTTCGGGGGTGGTCGACATCCCCAACGCCTGCTCGACCATCTACATCCCGCGGTCCATCTTCGACTTCGACGTCAGGCCCAACGCCAAGGGACCGCTGCATCAGGTCAAGCAGGGTCTGCAGGTGCCGCGCTCGGCCAACTGAGCCGCGAGCCGCAGGGCGGGGATGCGGCGCATCCCCGCCACCCGAGGCCCCGCCTCAGCCGGGCCGCTCCGCAACGCGGGGCGGCCCGGATCATGCGCAGAATCACTTCCGGGGAGTTCGTCATGCTGGGTCTGGTCTTGCTGTACGTGGGCGCGGTGCTCTGCCTGAACGGCCTGTGGCTGATCGGGCAGATCGGCGACAACGAAATCGCGGTGATCGATGTGTTCGTAGGGGGCATCACCCTGCTGGTGTCGCTGTACCTGGCCTTCGGCCCGGGCTCCAACGAGGCGAGCATCAAGGCGGCCGCCTTGACCCTGCTGTTCACCTTCACCTACTTCTGGGTGGCCATCAATCGCTACAACGGTGCCGACGGGCGCGGTCTGGGCTGGTTCTGCCTGTTCGTCGCCATCACCGCGGTGCCGGTGTCGGTGCAGACCCTGCAGGGAGCGACAACCCTGTGGGGAACCTGGCTGGGCCTGTGCTGGGCAGCCTGGGCCCTGCTGTGGCTGCTGTTCTTCATTCTCCTGGTGATGCAAAAGCCCATTGGCCGCTTCGTGGGCATGGTCACGGTGCTCGAAGGCATCCTCACCGGCTGGCTGCCGGGCTACCTGCTGCTCAGCGGGATGCTGCACTGAGGGGAGATCGCGCGATGCCGCTGTACGACTACTTCTGCGCGGACTGCGGAGGCTTCCGGAAAATGGTGCGCATGGCCGACTCGGCCCATGCGCAACCCTGCCCGGGCTGCGCCGCCCCGGCGCAGCGCATCCTGGTCACTCCCTTTCTCGCCGGGCGCGGCGACTCCGGCGATGGGCCGGGCCCACGGGTTCCGGGAGGCGGGGGCTCCTGGCGAAGCCTTTGCGGCTTCGGATGCCCGCATTGCGCGGGTTCCGGCTGAGCGCGGGGTCGGCAGAGGGGCGTCAGGCCACGGCGCTGCGCCGAGGCAGGCGGCCTGCATGGGGGGCGCCTGCTTCAGGGCGCCGCGCGACGCAAGGCTCAGGCTGCCGCGAGGTGCGCGAGCAAGGCGTGGAAACCCTCCTGGTTGAACGCCACATTGCCGGGAGGCGTCAGGCGGCTCGCCGCGGCCCCAAGCATGTTGAGAGCCAGATCGAGGGTGCGCGAAGGAGCGTGCGCCGAAGCGAGGCTCGCGCGCAGCAGGCCTGCGGCGTCGGCGATGCGATCGAGAAACTCCTTCGGAAGTGCCGAGTAGACCTGCGCGCTGCGTTGACTGCGCAGCAGGAAGTCCTGCCAGAAATCGGCCACGCAGCGCAGGTCGCGCAGCGAGGCGCCGACCTTCAAGTCCGGGAAATAGTGGCTTCGACGGGCGAGTGCATCGCGCACCACCTCGGCCGACCAGAGCACCAGGTTCCCCAGAGTCGCCATGCGCGTGTACGCGGAACCACCACCTTCGGCCGGCACGTGCGTCAGGGTCAGGCTGGACGCGAACAGATTGAACAACGTGTCGCTGCGCATTTCCGTCATGTAGCGCATGTTCGCGATCCAGAAGATCGGGCTGGCTCCTGCGGTGGTGCGATGGTCGGCAAGCCAGCCTGAGGAATAGTTGCCTTGCTGGATACGATTGAAATCGTCGCTGCGGCGATGGATGATCGGTTTCGACCAGTAGGCGTATGGAACCGGATGGTGATGGAAATACGTCGCCTGCTTGTAC
>JAJZWA010000045.1 GCA_021846965.1 Pseudomonadota bacterium
GGTTCGGTCGAGCCCGCGAAGTACCTCAAGTTCATTCGCAACATCGACTACAACGGCGTGACCAAGAAGGACATCCACTTCGAGAAGGACGGCAACCTGGCCGATCCGACCATCACGCTGTCGGCCTTCGACCACGGCGCGAAGAAGGTGGTGGCCGTCGAACAGGTGAAATGAGCCATGCTCCCCGAGGCCCGTACGCGGGCCTCGCCTGAACGGAGTCTTCGGTCGCTCGCGACCGAAGCGCGCACGGTTGTCTCCTCTGCATCCCTCGGCGCTAGCCGCGCCCGGGGATGCCTTTTTCATCTTGGGTCTGCGATGCAAACCTTTATTCAGCAGTTGGTGAACGGCCTGGTGCTGGGCAGCATGTATGCCCTGGTTGCACTGGGTTACACGATGGTCTACGGGATCGTCAACCTGATCAACTTCGCGCATGGCGACGTGATGATGGTGGGGGCGATGACGTCCTACAGCATGTTCCGCCTGCTGCACGCGGTGACGCCGGGCATGCCCTGGCCGCTGGTGCTGGCGATCGCGCTGGCGGTGGCGATGGTGGTGTGCGGGACGCTGAACTTTTTCATCGAGCGCCTGGCCTACCGCAGGTTGCGCAACGCGCCCAAGCTGGCGCCGCTGGTGACGGCCATCGGCATGTCGATTTTCCTGGAGACCATGGCCATGGTGATCTGGGGGCGCGACTACAAGGTGTTCCCGCAGTTGTTCCCGAACCGCGTGATCAGCATGGACGGGGTGGTGATCACGCAGGTGCAGATTGCCATTCTGGTGGTCACGGTGCTGCTGCTGGTGGGGCTGACGGTGCTGATCAACCACACCAAGCTGGGTCGGGCGATGCGCGCGACGGCGGAGAACCCGCGGGTGGCCTCGCTGATGGGGGTGAACCCGAACCTGGTGATTTCAGCGGCTTTCGTGATCGGCGCGGTGCTGGCGGCGATCGCGGGGGTGATGTGGTATGCGAACTTCTCCACCGCCAACTTCTACATGGGCTTCACGCCGGGCCTGAAGGCCTTCACGGCGGCGGTGCTGGGAGGCATCGGCAACATGGGCGGGGCGATGGTGGGGGGAGTGCTGCTGGGGGTGATCGAGGTGCTGGGGGCGGGCTACATCGGCACGGTCACGCACGGGCTGTTCGGCAGCAACTACCAGGACATTTTCGCCTTCATCGTGCTGATCCTGGTGCTGACCCTGCGCCCGCAGGGGCTGCTGGGTGAGCGCGTGGCCGATCGCGCCTGAGCGGGGAGAAGAGCATGCAATCGACCAATACGGGCAATACGGGCAATACCAAGTTCCTGGTCTTCCTCATCGCGGCGGGTTTCCTGCTGGCGATGCCGCTGGGGCTGCAGACCTTCGGGGACGCGTGGGTGCGCATCGCGGCGTTCTCGATGCTGTACGTGATGCTGGCGCTGGGGCTGAACATCGTGGTGGGTCTGGCGGGGCTGCTGGACCTGGGCTACATCGCGTTCTACGCGGTGGGGGCGTACATGTTCGCGCTGCTGTCGTCGACCCAGCTGACGGACAACTTCGACACGCTGGGGAGGTTGTTCCCGCACGGTTTCGACGTGTCGATCTGGCTGGTGATTCCGCTGGGGGCGGGGCTGGCGGCGCTGTTCGGCATCCTGCTGGGCACGCCGGTGCTCAAGCTGCGGGGGGACTATCTGGCGATCGTGACCCTGGGTTTCGGGGAGATCATCCGCATTTTCATGAACAACCTGAATGCGCCGGTGGACATCACCAACGGGCCGCAGGGGATCTCGGGGATCCACGGGGTGCGCATGTTCGGGTGGGGCCTGAACCACAACGTGCACATCGGCAGCTACACGATCAACTCGGTGACGGAGTACTACTGGCTGTTCCTGGCGCTGGCGGCGATCACGGTGTTCATCTGCTACCGGCTGCAGGACTCGCGCATCGGGCGGGCGTGGATGGCCATGCGCGAGGATGAGATCGCGGCCAAGGCGATGGGGGTGAACACGCGCAACATGAAGCTGCTGGCCTTCTCGATGGGGGCGACCTTCGGGGGCGTGGCGGGGGTGATGTTCGCGGCCTTCCAGGGCTTCGTGTCGCCGGAGTCGTTCTCGCTGATGGAGTCGGTGAACGTGCTGGCGATGGTGGTGATCGGGGGCATGGGCAACATTCCCGGGGTGATCCTGGGGGCGATCCTGCTGTCGGTGCTGCCGGAGGCGCTGCGCTACACGGGCTTCATCTCGGACTGGCAGCAGCATGCCTTCCACCATGTGTACATCGACAGCGGCATCCTGCGCCAGCTGATCTATTCGCTGGCCATGATCCTGATCATGCTGGTGCGCCCGAAGGGCCTGTGGCCCGCGCCCGAGCATGGCAAGTCGGTGGCCTCGCTGGGCATCGGCACGGGCGCGAAGGCCGAGCCGCGCGACCAGGGCCGCGGCGGCTCCGGTGCGCGGGTGCTCGGTGGCGCCGAGCCCGCGGCAGCGGAGGCGCAATCATGAGCGTGCGACTCGACGTGCAAGCCGACGTGCAAGCCGACGTGCAACTCGACGTGATCGAGGAACAGCCGCCGGCCGAAACCAGCGTGCCGACGCTGAAGGTCTCGGGGGCTTCCAAGCGTTTCGGGGGCCTGCAGGCCCTGTCGGACGTGGGGGTGGAGATCCACCGCGGGCAGATCTACGGACTGATCGGCCCCAACGGGGCGGGCAAGACCACCTTCTTCAACGTGATCACCGGCATGTACAAGCCCGACGGGGGCGAGTTCCTGCTCGAGGGGCGGGCCTACAAGCCCGAGGCGGTGCACCAGGTGGCGCACGAGGGCATCGCGCGCACCTTCCAGAACATCCGCCTGTTCCCGGACATGACGGCGCTGGAGAACGTGATGGTGGGGCGCCACACGCGCACGAAGAGCGCGGTGCTGGGGGCGGTGTTCCGCACCCCGCGCTTTCGCCAGGAGGAGCGCGCGATCCGCGAGCGTGCCTACGAGCTGCTGCAGTACGTGGGCATCGAGCAGTACGCCGACTATCGCGCGCGCACGCTGTCCTACGGGGACCAGCGGCGCCTGGAGATCGCGCGCGCGCTGGCCACCGAGCCCAAGCTGCTGGCGCTGGACGAGCCGGCCGCCGGCATGAACGCCACCGAGAAGCTGCAGTTGCGCGAGCTGCTGGTGACCATCCGCCAGGACGGGCGCACGATCCTGCTGATCGAGCACGACGTCAAGCTGGTCATGGGGCTGTGCGACCGCGTGACGGTGCTGGACTACGGAAAGATCATCGCCCAGGGCGCGCCGGCCGAGGTGCAGCGCGACCCGAAGGTCATCGAAGCCTACCTGGGCGCGGGAGGAGCGGCACATGCCTGAACAGAACCAGAAAGACCCATCGGCGGGCAAGCCGCTGCTGAGCATCAAGGGCCTGCGGGTGGCCTACGGCGGCATCATGGCGGTCAAGGGCATCGACTTCGAGGTGCGCGCGGGCGAGCTGGTCAGTCTGATCGGGGCCAACGGGGCGGGCAAGACGACCACGCTGAAGGCCATCACGGGGCTGCAGCCCATGGCCGACGGGGACATCGTGTTCGACGGGCAGTCGATCCGGGGCAAGCCGGCGCATGCGCTGGTGCGCATGGGGCTGGCGATGGTGCCGGAGGGGCGCGGCACCTTCACGCGCATGACCATCGACGAGAACCTGCTGATGGGCTCGTACACCCGGGGGGACAAGCAGGGGGTGCAGGACGACATCGAGCGCGTGTTCTCGATCTTCCCGCGCCTGAAGGAGCGCCGCGCGCAGCTGGCCGGCACCATGTCGGGGGGTGAGCAGCAGATGCTGGCCATGGGCCGGGCGATGATGTGCCGCCCGCGCATGCTGCTGCTGGACGAGCCCTCGATGGGGCTGTCGCCGATCATGGTGGACAAGATCTTCGAGGTGGTCACGGAGATCGCCAGGCAGGGGGTGACCATCCTGCTGGTGGAGCAGAACGCCAAGCGCGCGCTGGAGCTGGCGCAGCGAGGCTACGTGCTGGACTCGGGCACCATGACCATGGGCGGCGAGGCCTCCACGCTGCTCGACGACCCGCGCGTGCGCGCCGCCTACCTGGGAGAATAGACCCTTTCGTCGAATCACACCCCAGGGGGAAGGCATGGCATTGAAGGCAACCATCCACAAGGCCGAGGTGCAGCTGGCCGACATGGATCGCAACCACTACGCCGACCTGTCGCTGACCCTCGCGCGGCATCCCTCCGAGAACGACGAGCGCATGATGACGCGCCTGCTGATGTATGCGCTGCATGCGCAGGAGGGCATCGCCCTGGGCAAGGGCCTGTCCGACGTGGAGGAGCCGGCGGTCTGGGTGAAGGACATGACCGGCGAAATCCAGTTGTGGATCGACATCGGCCAGCCCGACGAGGTACGCCTGCGCAAGGCCTGCGGACGCGCCGCGCAGGTGGTGGTGCTGTGCTACGCCAGCAGCTGCGACATCTGGTGGAAGCAGATCGAATCCCGGCTCACGCGCCTGCGCAACCTGACGGTCCTGCGCATGCCGGCGCAGACGGCCCAGGCCCTGGCGGGCCTGGCCGAGCGCTCCATGCGCCTGCAATGCCTCGTGCAGGATGGCGCCGTGACCCTGAGCAGCGATGCGGCGGCGGTCGAGGTCGAGCTAGTCACGCTCAGGGGCGCGCAAGCCGACGGCAGGGTCCAGGCGTGATGCCTCCAGCCATTCCCGCCATACCGCCAGCAGCACCGCCAGCACCACCGGCCCCAGGAACATGCCCACCAGGCCGAATGCGGCCAGACCGCCCAGCACGCCGAAGATCACCAGCACGAAGGGCACGCGGGTGCTGCCGCTGATCACCAGCGGGCGCACCAGGTTGTCCACCCAGCTGACCACCAGCAATCCCCACAGCAACAAGCCGACCCCGGCCCCGATGTGCCCCTGCAGCAGCAGCCACAGGGCCGCGGGCACCCACACCAGCGGGGTACCGAAGGGGGCCAGCGCGAACAGCGCGGTCACCGCGGCCAGCAGCACGGGCGCGGCGAGCCCGGCCCACCAGTAGCCCAGGCCGGCGAACAGCCCCTGCACCAGGGCGGTGGCGAGCAGGCCCCACAGCACCGCGCGGGTCATTTCGGCGGCCGCCTGCAGGTAGGCGTCCACGCGCGGGCCCAGCAGGTGGCGGGACACCGCCTGCACCTGGCGCAGGCCGCGCTCGCCGTCGCGGTACACGAAAAACAGGGTCAGCAGCGCGAAGCCGAACTTGGCCGCGTTGCGACCGGCGCCACCGAGCAGCGCGAAGGCCTGCTCGGCCGCCTGCGCACTCCACGGCACGCTGCGCAAGCGGCTGGCGAACTGCGCGCTCGACAGGTCGCGCAGCAGATCCTGCAGCATGGCGCCGAGCAGGGGCAGGCGAGCCAGCGCCTCGGGCAGATGCAGTGCGCCCCCCGACAGGCGCGCGCCGGCCTCGGCGACGGCGCGCACCAGTTCGTCACGCAGCAGCACCCCCAGCCACAGCGCCGGCAGCACGAAGGCCAGCGCCACCACCAGGGTCATGATCAGCGCCGCCAGCACGGGAAGCCGCGCCAGGCGCGCTCGCAGGCGCTCGAACAGGGGCCAGGTGCCCAGGCCCAGGATCACCGCCCAGGCGATCGCGGCCAGGAAGGGCCGCAGCACCAGGTAGGCCAGGCCCAGCAGCAGGAGCAAGAGCAGGCCCAGCGTGACGCGGCGCAGCGCCAGTGGGGACATCGGGACCGTCATGCTCGGGCCCTGTTCACAGGCCTGGATCTCAGCCGCGCACGCCCTGCAGGGCCGCGATGCGCTGCTCCAGCGGCGGATGGCTGGCGAACCATTCCATCCACGCAGGGCGGTCGGTGATGCCGGCGGTGGCCAGGTTGCGCGGCAGCCCGCCGGGCTGCATTTCGCCCAGCCGGCGCAAGGCGCTGATCATGGGCTGCGGGCTGCCGAGCAGGCGCGCCGAGCCTGCGTCGGCGCGGAATTCGCGCTGGCGCGAGAACCACGCGACGATCATGCTGGCCAGCACCCCGAACAGGATGTCGCACACCAGCGTGGTCACGAAATAGCCCATGCCGGGGCCGCGGTCCTCGGCCTCGCCGCGGCGCAGCGCCGAGTCGACCAGGAAGCCCACCACGCGCGAGAGGAACACGACGAAGGTGTTGACCACGCCCTGGATCAGGGTCAG
This sequence comes from Pseudomonadota bacterium, assembly GCA_021846965.1. Classification (GTDB taxonomy): domain Bacteria; phylum Pseudomonadota; class Gammaproteobacteria; order Burkholderiales; family Burkholderiaceae_C; genus Thiomonas_A. The sequence goes on from JAJZWA010000045.1 coordinate 6,158, forward strand.
CGTGACCATGTCCCCGTTCGCGACGTGGCTCACCTCGTGCGCGAGCACCGCGGCGGCCTGTTCGCGCGACATGGTCTGCAGCAGACCCGTGGACACGGCTACCAGCGCGTGGTCGCGCCGCGCGCCGGTGGCGAAGGCATTGGGCTCGCCTTCGTAAATGGCCACTTCGGGCATGCCGATGCCCGCGCTGGCCGCCAGGCGCGACACGGTGTCGAGCAGCCAGGCCTCGGCCTGGTCGCGCGGCTGCTCGATGACCTGCGCGCCGGTGCTGAACTTGGCGATGGTCTTGGACATCAGCAGCGAGATGAAGGCGCCGCCGAAGCCGATGACGGCGGCGAAGCCCAGCAGCGCCGGCAGGTCCAGGCCGTAGGCGCCCAGGAAGCGGTCCAGCCCCAGCAGGCGTGTGATCACGCCGAGCACGACGAGTACCGCGAGGTTGGTGGCGAGGAACAGCAGGATGCGCTTCATGGTCGGATTTCAGGCGAAGGCGTACGGGATCGGACAGGGGCCGGCTCAGGCGACGGGCTGGATGCCCGCGAGCAGCCAGCCGGTGCTGCGGTCGCTGGGGCGCGTGAAATGCCAGACTTCGTCGAAGGAGTCGGCTCCATCGGCCTGGGGCCTCTCGCGCAACAGTCCGGAAAAGCGCACGCTGACCAGCTCGGCAAGCGGGTGCTCGACATGTTCGAGCATATGGGCCTGCAGGCTCAGCACCTCGGTGCTGCGCGCCTCATCCCCGAGCCGGATCAAGTCGCGGCGAAATTGTTCGAACAGCTCCGGCGTGCTGGCGTCGCGCAGGGTGGGCAGGTCGCCCTCGTCATTGGCCTTCTGCAGGCGCAGGAACAGCTCGCGTGCACGTTCGACGAAAGCCTCGGCGTCGAAGCTGGCGGGAATCGAGGCGCCCGCGGCGACCGGCGCCGGGCCCGCGGCCCAGGGCGTCGCGCCCGGGGCTGGCGCGCCGGCCGAGGCAGCGGCCCACGCCGTGCCCGCGGCCGGCATGCCGCGCGCGCGCCTGGCGTTCAGGAACATGCGCAGCAGCGCGAAGCCGCCCAGGGCCAGCAGCAGCACCATCAGCCACGAACCCAGGGCGGGCGCCAGTCCGAAGTGCGAGAGCAGGGCGCCCAGGCCGAGCCCGGCGGCCAGCCCGGCCAGCGGGCCCAGCCAGGCGTTGCGCCGCGGCGTGGCCGCGGGCGTGGGCGCCGGCGTGGCGCCGCGGGCGTCGGCACGCGTACCCGTCTGGGCGCGCGTGCCGGTGTCGGCAGGCCGCACCGGCGCGCTGCGCGTGACCTGCGGGCGGTACAGTCCGCTGGCGCGCCCTCCGCCCAGCCGCGCGGCGGCGGCGTCGAGGCTGGACAGCAGCAGTCCGGCCCCCAGGATCAGTGCGAGCGCGCGCGCGGCATGGCGGGCGCGGCGGGCGGGCTTGGAAGGATGTGTGGTTTCGGACATGGCGTCAGCTCCATCGAGGGCCCCGCGGGAGCGCGAGCGCTCCGGATCGACAGGGTTGGCAGGTAATTTTTTGATACAAACGAAGTGTAGGCTCGCCAGCCGGGAAATGCACTTCGAAATCCCCTACATTTGACTGAGGGAAACTTCGAAAAAATCGAAGCGTCACGCGGGACCGCGATCGGCTGCGGCCTCCCCGGGGTGCCTGAGAGGAGGAATCGAGGCATGGCGTCCTACAAGCTGCGGCATCTGCAGGTGTTCTGGGTGGTGGGGACCGAGGGCAGCATGAGCGCGGCGGCGCGCCGGCTGGGCGTGGCGGTGCAGACCGTCAGCTCCCAGTTGCGCGACCTCGAGCGCGACCTGGGATTCGCACTGCTGCGCGTGCGCGCGCGCGGCGTGGAACTGACACCGGCCGGGCGGGCCGCGCTGGAGCTGGCCGAGCCCATGTTCCAGCTGGCCGAGCGCATACCCCAGGCCGTGGCGCAGGCGGCGGCCGGCGAGGGCGTGGCGCTGCGCGTGGGCATCGCCGACAGTCTTCCCAAGCTGCTGGTGCGCCAGTTGCTGCGTCCCCTGGGCGACGACGGGCGCACGCGCCTGGTCGGGCTCGAAGGGGAATTCGACGAACTGCTGGCCGAGCTGGCGCTGCACCGCCTGGACATCGTGCTCGCCGACCGCGCCGCACCGCCCCGTCCCAGCCTGAAACTCCACAGCAGGCTGCTGGGCAGCGCCCAGGTGGCGTGGTTCGCGGCGCCCGCGCTTGCCCGCCAGGCCGAGGGGGCCGCCTTCCCCGAGGCCCTGGGCCGCCTGCCCCTGTTGATGCCCAGCACCCACGCGGCCCTGCGCGCGCGCCTGGAGGACTGGCTGCTGCGCCATGAAATCCGCATGCGCGTGGTCGGAGAATTCGAGGACAGCGCCCTGCTGGCCAGTTTCGGGCAGTCGGGCATGGGAGCCTTCGCGGCCCCCGACTGGTCCACGCCGCAGCTGGTGGGCGAGGCCGGCCTGGTGCGCCTGGGGCTGAGCGCCGAAGTCAGCGAAAGTTTCTACGCCATTGCCGCCCGCCGGCGCATCGAGCATCCCGCGCTGCAGCGCCTGCTGGAGGCCGCCGCCCGGATTCAGGCCGCCGCACCCGGCTGAAGCCGCAACCGCAGCAGCGCCTTGCGCAGCTCCTCCACCCACAGCACGCAACTGGCCGCCGCGGCGATGCCCAGTACGGTGCTCAGGGGCAGCGGTACCGTGTGGAACAGCCGGTTCAGCACGGGCAGGTACAGCACGGCGGCCTGCAGAGCGATGCTGAGGGCGAATCCACCGACCAGCCAGCGGTTGCGCAGCACGCCCAGGCGCAGCGCCGAGGTGGCGGCCGACTGGCAATTCAGCATGTTGAACCACTGGCACAGGGCCAGCAGGGTGAAGGTCTCGGTACGCACGGTCTCGTAGGCCACGCCGCAGGCCTGGCGCCAGGCGAACCAGCCGAAGGTCACCGCCACGGCAACCGGAACCAGCAAGGCGATGCGTCCGAGCATGGAAGCATCGAGCAGGGGCTGCTCGCGCGCCACCGGCGGGCGCCTCATCTCGTCGCCGTCGGGCGGGTCCATGACCAGGTTCACGGTCAGCGTGCTCTCGGTGACGATGTTGACCCACAGGATCTGCACCGCCGCCAGGGGCAGCGCGTACCCGCCCAGCAGCGCCAGCAACAGTACCAGGACCTCGTCGATCGAGGTGACGAACAGGAACAGGATGAGCTTCTTCAGGTTGGCATGGACCACCCGCCCCTGTTCGACCGCCGCGACGATGGTGGCGAAATCGTCATCGGTGATGACGATTTTCGCCGCGCTCTTGGCCACCTCCGTGCCGGTGATCCCCATGGCCACGCCCACGTCTGCGCGCGCCAGGGCGGGCGCGTCGTTGACGCCGTCCCCGGTCATGGCGACCACCTCGCCGCGCGCCTGCAGCGCTTCCACGATGCGCAGCTTCTGGGCTGGGTGCACGCGCGCTAACACCGCGATGCGGGGCAGCTCGTCGAGCAGCTCCGCTTCATTCAGGCGCTCGAGTTCGACGCCGTCGATGCCCTCGTCCCGAGGCCCCGCGATGCCCAGCTCGCGCGCGATCGCCAGGCCCGTGAGCTTGTGGTCCCCGGTGATCATCATCGGGCGGATTCCGGCGTCCCGGCAGGCGACGACCGCGGCCCGCGCCTCCTCCCGCGGAGGGTCGATCTGACCGATCAGCCCGAGCAGGCGCAGGCGCCCTGCCAGCGCGTCGAAGCCGGCGTCCAGCCAGGGTAGCGCGCCGGCTCCCGGCGCCCAGGCCGCGAGGGCCAGCACGCGCAGGGCACGCTGGGCCATCGCCTCGGCAGCGGCTCGCGCGGCCTGCAGGGCGTGCGGATCGTCGGCGCCGCACAGGCGCAACACGGCCTCGGGCGCACCTTTCACGAACAGCTCCGGCGACGCACCGTCGACGGCGTGCGCGCTGGCCATCATGCGGGCCTCGGAGTCGAAGGGGATCTCGTCGAGGCGCGGGTAGCGGGCGCGCAGGGCAGCGGTGTCCATGCCGGCCTTCGCCGCGGCCACCAGCAGCGCGGCCTCGGTGGGATCGCCGAGCACGCTCCACGAGGGCATGCCCTCGTGGGGTGGAAGCAGCTGCGCGTCGTTGCACAGCAGCGCCGCCAGCAGGAGCTCGCGCAGCGCCGGATCGTCGGCAGACAGGGTCCGGCCCCCTTCGCGCAGGCTGCCTTCGGGCGCATAGCCGACCCCGCTGAGCTCGACGCTGCGGTCTCCCCGCAGCCACAGCGCGCTGACCGTCATCTCATTGCGGGTCAGCGTGCCCGTCTTGTCGCTCGCGATCACCGTGGTCGAGCCCAGGGTTTCCACCGCCGACAGACGGCGCACGATGGCGCCGCGCGCCGCCATGCGCTGGATGCCCACCGCCAGCGCGATGCTCATGGCCACGGGAAGGCCCTCGGACACCATCGAAACCGTCTGGCTGACCGCCACCATCAGCAACTCGGCCAGCGGCAGGCCGCGCAACAAGCCGAAGGCCATGACGGCGACGAACAGCGCCAGTGCGCCGACCACCAACTGGCGCCCGAAGCCGGCCAGGCGCAGCTCCAGGGGGGTGCGGGGTTCGCGCGCCTGGCGGGTCAGGCGCGCGATCGCGCCTACCTCCGTGTGTTCGCCGGTGGTCGTCACCACCGCGCGCGCGCGTCCGGCCGTGATGTAGGTGCTGGAGAACACCATGTTGTGCCGATCGCCCAGCCCGGTGGCCTCGGGCAGGGCCTCGACGCGCTTGCCCACGGGCACCGACTCGGCGGTCAGCGCCGCCTCGGCCGCCGCCAGCGAGGAGGCCTCGATCAGGCGCGCATCGGCGCCCACCGCGTCTCCGGCCGCCAGCAGCAGGAGGTCGCCCGGCACCAGTTCGCGGGCCGCGACTTGCTGCTCCCGGCCGTCGCGCACCACGCGCGCCTGCAGCTCGGAGAGCCTGCGCAAGGCGGCCATCGAGCGTTCGGCGCGCCCCTCCTGCAGGGCGCCGATCAGCGCGTTGACCAGCACCACGCCGAGAATCACCCCGGCGTCGCCCCAATGACCCAGCGCCGCCGACAGCGCCGCCGCAGCGAACAGGATGTAGATCAGCGGGCTGCCGAACTGGCGCAGAACCAGGCGCCAGACCGGGTCCAAGGGCGCATCGGCGATCGCGTTCGGCCCGAGTTCGGCGAGGCGGCGCGTGGCCACCTCGGAACTCAGGCCCGAGTCGGCATCGCTTTCGAGCCGCCGCAAGACCGCTTCGGCATCGGCGGCATGCCAGGGGAGGTGGGGCAACGGGGACATGGCGGGACCATCCCGCCACAGACTAGCCGCGAGTGCTCGCCACGGCCTTGACGCCCATCACGATGGACCGTCGCGCACCGAGGCTCCGGTTCACCAGGCAACCGTGGCCCCCAGGCGGTCAAGATAGCGCAGGCCCGGCTTGTCGCGCTGCTCGAGAATGCGGTCGACGATGTCGGGCACAGTCTGCTCGAGGGAGAAGGGCGCGTCCGGCCCCCCCAGTTCCGTGCGGATCCAGCCGGGTGCCAGCAGCAGCAGGGAGCGCGGGCTGCCGGCCTGACGCGCGGCGTGGCAGCGCATGAGCATGTTCAGCGCCGCCTTCGAGGCTCGGTACAGCGCGCGCCCGCCCTGCTGGTTGTTGGACACGCTGCCCTGGCCCGAGGACATGAGTCCGAGCAAGCCTGCGGGCGCGACCAGATCGTCCAGGATCTCGAGGGCGCGCATGGGCCCCAGCGCATTGCTCAGCATGACCCGGACGAACTCCTCGGTGGGGAGCTCGGCCAGGCTCTGCTCCGGATCGGGGTTCACGGTTCCCGCGTTGACGAACAGGATCTCGAAGCGGCGCCCGGCCAGGCGCTCGCGCAGTGCGTGGAGCTGGTCGAGCCGGGTGACGTCGACGGATTCCACCGCGAGTCGCTCGGGATTCGCGTCGGCCAGGTTGTGCAGGCCGGTGCGGGCCTGGCCGCGCACCGTGCCGACCACGCTCCATCCGCGTCGCAGGAACTCGGCGGCCATGGCCAGGCCGATGCCGCGCGAGGCGCCGAGCAGGAGGATGGCGGGAGAGGATGGGGGGGATTCGTGCATGGTCGTCCCGGAGATTGCGCGCTTCAAGGCTCGAGAAAGTACTCGGCGAAGCGCCCGCCTGAATCGGTCCAGTGTCCGCTCAGGGTCCAGCCCGCGTGCCGCGCGAGATCGGCGAAGCCTTGGACGGTGTATTTGTAGGAGTTCTCGGTGTGGATGGTCTCCCCGGCGCGGAACTCCAGGCGCTGGCCGTCCACGCGCACGGTCTGCGCGTGGCGGCTGCGCAGGTGCATCTCGATGCGGCTCTCGGTGGCATTCCAGATCGCCTCGTGCGCGAAGGATCCGGGATCGAAGTCGGCGCCGAATTCGCGGTTGATGCGCTCCAGGAGATTGAGGTTGAAGGCGGCCGTCACGCCACGCGCGTCGTCGTAGGCGGCTACCAGGGTGTCCGGGTCCTTGCGCAGGTCCACGCCGACCAGTGCCCCGCTGCCCATCGCACGCCAGCGCCGCAGCAGGGACAGGGCGTTCGCGGGGTCGAAATTGCCCAGGGTGGAGCCGGGAAAGAAGAACACGGGCCGGCTCGCCGCGGCCACCTCGGGCAGCGTGAACGATGCCGTGAAATCAGCCTGCAGCGCATGCACCGGCAGCGCGGGGAAGCGCTCGCGCAGCAGGCGCCGCGCGCCCTCCAGCGCGCTGGTGGAAATCTCGATCGGCACGAAGCCCACGGGCTCGCGCAGGTGCTGCAGCAGCATGCAGGCCTTTTCGCCCGATCCGCAACCCGGCTCGACCAGCAGCGCGCCGGCGCCGATGCGCCGCGCCATGTCCGGGGCGTGGCGCTGCAGGATCTCGGTCTCCGCGCGGGTCAGGTAGTACTCGGGCAATTCGCAGATGGACTCGAACAGGGCCGAGCCGGCGGTGTCGTAGAGATAGGCACTGGGCAGGCGCTTGGGCGTGCCCAGCAGGCCCTCGAGCACGGCGCCGCGCAGGCGCTCGGCGGTGGCTGCGGGAAGAGTCATTCCAGGTCCTTGGCAAGCCGCAGTCCCATGAACTGCCAGCGTTGATGGGGGTAGAAGAAATTGCGGTAGCTGGGGCGCAGGTGGGCGCGCGGGGTCACGCAGGATCCTCCGCGCAGCACCATCTGCCCGGACATGAACTTGCCGTTGTATTCGCCCACGGCTCCAGCTGCGGGCTTGAAGCCCGGGTAGGCGAGAAAGGCGCTGGCGCACCATTCCCACACATCTCCGAAGCATTGCGTCCCTTCCACGGCGGGTGCGGGCCGGTACAACCCGCTGTCCAGCAGGTTGCCCGCGATGGCCTGCCCGCGTGCGCGTGCTTCCCATTCGGCCTCGGTGGGAAGGCGACAGCCCGCCCAGCGCGCGAAGGCATCCGCCTCGAAAAAACTCAGGTGGCATGCCGGTGCCGCAGGGTCGATGTCGCATTCGCCCCCCAGCGTGAACTGGCTCTGTCCGTCCTCGCTCCAGTACATCGGGGCCCGCCACTGCTCGCGCTGCACCGCGGCCCAGCCGTCGGAAAGCCACAACAGGGGGTTGCGGTAGCCGCCGTCGCGCACGAATTCGGAGAACTCGGCGTTGCACACGGCGCGGTCGGCGAGGGCGTGCGCCTGCAGCCACACCGTGTGGCGCGGCGCCTCGTGGTCGAAGTGGAAGCCCTCGCCGTCGTGGCCCAGGGTCTCCGGCCCGCCGGGGTGCTCGAGCCATGCCAGCGGTCGTACGTCCCGCCGCGGCAGCGGCGCAAGCTGGCGCCAGGCGGGCTGGAGGGGATTGAGCGAGAACAGGTGCAGCAGGTCGGTCAGCATCAGCTCCTGGTGCTGCTGTTCGTGGTGCAGTCCCAGCTCGACCAGGTCGAGCAGTGCGGGATCGCGCACGCCGGAGGGCTCGAACAGACGCCGCAGCGCCCCTTCGACATGCTCGCGGTATCGCAGCACGGTGCGCAGGGGCGGGCGCGTGAGCAGGCCGCGCGCCGCACGCAGGTAGCGCGGACCGGCGCCTACGTAATAGGAGTTGAACAACTCGGCGAAGCCGGGATGGAAGACCTCGTAGCCTGGCAGATGCGGGCGCAGCACGAAGGTCTCGAAAAACCATGTCGTGTGCGCCAGATGCCATTTGAGGGGACTGGCGTCGGGCATGCTCTGCGCGACCAGATCCTCCGGCTCGAGGCCCGCGCACAACTCCACGCTCAGCGCACGCACGGCCAGCAGACGATCGATCTGGCCAACACCCGGCACGCACGAGGCTGCGGTGGGACCCTGCGTCAAGACCTTCTCCTGCGTCAAGGGGATCGCGAGCATCGCGCACCCCCGAGCAAGGCGGGGTGCATGGGGTCGCGCTCCCGCGGCCGGGATGGCTCCACGGCCTCGTTGGGCAGGGCTGCGCCTGGCTCGGCGAGCCCCAGCGAACAGTCGGTGCGACCGAGTATCGCAGAGCGACCGTGACGCTTCAAGCGCTGCATCATTGCACGGTGGCCAGCATCGCCTTGAGTTGCGCGGCGTCGCGCGGCGCGCCGAGGAACATTCGTGCCTGTCCCGACGGGTCCCGCCAGACCATCATGGGAAACGCGAAATACGCCCCGGCGGCGTGCAGAACCTTCAGATTGCGTGCCAGTTCCTCGCGGGTCGCGGGGGACACCCGCGCCGCCGGTACCAAGCCGCCACCCGATCCGGCGCGGGGGTTGCGACCGTACTCGCTCTCGTTGCGTGCCAGCGCCCGGGCCGGGTCGGGGGCCTGCAACATGGCAGCTGCCTTGCCCTCGCTGCTGCGGGCCAGCACCGCCACCGGAATCCAGCGCAATTGCAGGCCCTGCGTGCCGACCCAGGGCTGCAGGTCCTCATAGAGCTCATGGCAATACGGGCAGTTCGGGTCGAAGAACACGTCGACCACGCGGGGGCCCGAGCCCAGGGTGACCGCGGTGGTCTGCGCCATCTCGTGCAGCATGGCGCCGGCCAGTTGTTCGGGGCTGGGCGCCGCCTGCGCCGCGCTCCAGGCCGTGCCGGCCGCGACCAGTGCGGCGGCGATGCTTGCTCGGATCATGTTGCCTCCTTTCTGCGGGGATCGTTCCAGAGCGTCGCGAAGGCGTCGCCCATCGTCTTGGTCGAGCCAGACGCCCATTCCTGACACCCCGGACGCGGCCGCGCCCGGGGCTTCAGGCCGCGAGGGAGGCCGCCACCTGCCCCACCACGCGCAGCGCCTGCTCGCGCTCCGCGGTCCAGGGCGCGCCCGCGTTGAGCCGCAGGCAGTTGCGGTAGCGCGTGGTGGTGGTGAACAGCGGGCCGGGGACGACGACGATGCCCTGGCCGATGCAGCGCCGATAGACCTCGATCGCATCCACGGAGCGGGGAAGTTCCACCCACAGCACGAAGCCCGCGCCCGGGTCGGTCACCTTGGTGCCGGAGGGGAAGGCGGAGCCGATGATCTGCCTTGCGATATCGACTTGTTCGGCGAAGTTGCGACGGAGTTGGCGCAAACTCTGCTCATAACCCCCATGTTCCAGCAGATCGGCCACGGCCCATTCCACCACCGTGCTGCCGCCCCCGCTGAAGGAGCGCTTCAGGCTGGCCACCTCGCTGCTCCATCGCCCGGCCTCGACCCAGCCGATGCCCCGCAGGCCGGGCGCGAGGGTCTTGCCGAAGGAGCCGCACAACAGGACCTGGCCGTCGCTGTCGAAGGAGCGCACGGCCCGCCGCCCCTCCTCGGTGGGCGCGAGCTCGTTGCAGATGACGTCCTCGATCAGCGGGATCCCGCGCCGCCCGAGCATCGCCGCCAGCCGCTTCTTGGAGCCGGTGGGCATGACCGTGCCCATGGGATTGGAGACCGTGGGCACGGCCAGCACGGCCTTGATGGGCTGGGTGTCCAGCGCCAGCTCCAGCGCGTCCAGGGACATGCCCGTGCGCGGCTGCATGGGGATTTCCACCGCGCGCAGGCCCAGCGCCTGCAGGGCCCGCAGGAAGCCGAAATAGGTCGGCGACTCGATGGCGATGACGTCACCGGGCTGGGTCAGCGCCCGCAGGCACAGGGTGATCGACTCGGTGCAACCATTGGTGACCACCACATTGCCGTGATCGAGGGTGCAGCCCAGGTTCACCGCGCGGCGCGAGATCGCCTGACGGAGTTCCGCGACCCCCAGGGAGGTCGCATAGCGTCCGAGACCATCCACATGGCGCTGCGCGCTGCGCGCCAGGGCGCGCCGGATGCGCTCGTTGGCGTACAGGCTCTCCCCGGCGGCGGCCGCGCCGAAGGAGATGTAGCCCGGCTCGCCCAGCAGGTCGTAGACCGCGTCGGCAATGGCCTTGACCTCCACCGCCACGGGGCGCGTGGGTGGACGGGTGGCCGCCGGCACGGGGGGAAGGTCGCGCGGGCGCCGCACGAAAAACCCCGATTTCGGGCGGGCCTCGATCACCCCGCGATCCTCGAGCGTGCGATAGGCCTGCACGGCGGTGGAGACCGACACCCCATGCTGCTCCGACAGCGCGCGAACCGAGGGCAGGCGTGCGCCCGGGCGCAGCGAGCCGGACGCGGCCAGCCCGGCCAGTCGATCGGCCAGGCTGAGATAGAGCGGAGCTTCGGCGGACATGCCGGAATGATGACAGACAAGCCGGGAGTCCACACCATACAGCGCACCCGGGATCGGACCAGTACAGATCCGAGAATTGCAGATCTGTGCCGGCACAGAGTCGAGGTCTGTGCATCTGTTCTGCGCCTGGGCGAGCCGGTAGATTGGCGGCATGTTCCCCGGCGCCGCGGGGACTTGTCCGCGAGGCGTCGGCCCGGCCGCCCCGCATCGAGCTCCCGTCCGGCGCGCAGATCCTGTTTCGAGACCACCATGTCGCACGCAACCCTGCTGGCCTTCGCCCTGTTCGCCTTCGCGGCCTCGATCACGCCGGGGCCCAACAACCTGATGCTTCTGGCCTCCGGCGCCAACTTCGGCTTTCGTGCCACGGTTCCTCACCTGCTGGGGGTCGCCTCGGGCTTCCTGCTGCTGGTCGCATCCGTGGGCCTGGGGCTGGCCGCGGTGTTCGTGCGCTGGCCCTGGGTCTACGCCGGCATGCGCTGGGTCGGCGCGGCCTACATGCTGTACCTGGCCTGGCGCATCGCCACAGCGCCGCGCCCGCACGCCTCGGGCAGCCGCGGCAGCGCCTCGCAGCCGATGAGTTTCCTGGGCGCCGTGGCCTTCCAGTGGGTGAACCCCAAGGCCTGGCTGATGGCGGTGAGTGCATTCAGCACCTACATACCCGCGAGCCGGGGCTTGCTGATTCCGCTGGGGGCGGTGCTGCTGTTCGGGGCGATCAACCTGCCCAGCATCACCGCCTGGGCCTTCGGCGGCTCGCACCTGCAGCGTGTGTTGAGCACCCGCGGCCGCGCCCTGGCCTTCAACCTGCTCATGTCAGGACTCCTGCTGGCCTCGCTCCTGCCCATGATGCGCGCCAGCGCTCCGGGCTGATGCGTCCAGGGCTTCCTGGTCCTGCCACAGGGACAGCTGGGCGGCTTCGCCCCGCGCGGCCGGAGGCCGGGGCTGGCCTCGGGGCACCTGGGGCACCTGGGGCACCTGGGGCAGCCCGCTGCGCCGACTCCCATGCCTGGCCAGCACGCGATCGGCCTCCTCCCGCGCCTGCGGGGTGCGGCGCAGGGCCGCGATGCGCTCGCGCGCGGCGCGATAGGCGCCGAGGTGCTCGACGATCGGCGCGGGATAGCTGCGCCCGATGCGCACTCCCGTTCGCTGCTGCAGCGAGGCCGGCATGGTGTGGGGCTGCGCCAGGTACTCCACGGGCACAGCCTCCAGCTCCGGCACGTAGCGCTTGATGAAGCGGCCCTCGGGGTCCTGGTCGAGCGCCTGCTTGATGGGGGAGTAGATGCGCACGGTGTTGATGCCCGTGGTCCCGCTTTGCATCTGCACCTGGCTGTAATGGATGCCGGGCTCGAAATCGAGGAACTGGCGTGCCAGGTAGGGTGCGAAGCCGCGCCAGTGCAGCCACAGGTGATGGGCCGCGAAGGAGACCAGCATGGCGCGCATGCGGAAATTGATCCATGCGCCCGCGTGCAGGGCCCGCATGCAGGCATCGACCATGGGGTAGCCGGTATGTCCCGCGCACCAGGCCTCGAAGCGCCCGGTGTCGAAGTCCTGTTCGCGCAGGCCGTCGAAGGCGTGCGAGAAGTTCTCGAACTCGATGCGAGGCTCGTCCTCGAGCTTTTGCATGAAGTGGCAATGCCAGCGCAGGCGCGCGCTGAAGGATCGAAGCGAGCCGAACCAGCGCGAATCCACCGGCAGGCCGGCATCGGCCGCGGCGCGCAGTTCGCGCAGGCGCGCCTCGCAGGCCTGATGCACCGTGCGCAGTGAGATCGCGCCCCAGGCGAGATAGGGGCTGAGCCTGGAGCAGGCGTCGAAGCTGGTCACGGGGGAGGACATCTCGCGCCGGTAGTTCACTCCCCGCCGGTGCAGGAAGGCGTGCAGGGTCTGGTGGGCGAGCGCTTCGCCGCCGCGCCAGGCCTCGGGTCGGCGCGGGCCCGCCGCGCCCGGCTCGGCGGCGCAGCGCACCGGGTGGCTCGCCGCGACCGCCGTCAGGTCGCGCAAGGCCTCGATGGTGCTCACGCGCTGCGGCGCGCTCACCAGGGGCCTGGACATGCGAAGCTCCCAGCGGCGTGCCCAGCCGTCACGGCTGCGCAGGCGCCGGATGACCCCGTACTGGGGAAGCTCGCGCCACTCGATGCCTTGGGATCGACACCAGGCGCCGACCCGCCGATCGCGCGCGTAGGTGGTCTCGAGCCCGGTTTCCTCGTGGCTCCACAGCGTGCGCACGCCGTGGCTGCGATGAATGTCCTGCAGCACCTCGACGCACTCGCCGGTGCGGATCAGCAGCGGGCACCCGATGCGCGCCAGCCCGTCGCGGAGCTCGGCGAGGCAATCCTGGATGAATTCGAGGTGGCAGGCGTCGAACTCGGGTGATCGCAGCAGGCTGGGCTCGTGCACGTACAGCGCGGCGACGGGGCCGCGGCTCGCGGCGCGGGCCAGGGGCTCATGATCGGCGATGCGCAGGTCGCGCTTGAACCACACCAGCTGGAGCACCCGGTCGGTGGGGGCGCGCGGCATGGCTCAGCCCCGCTCGCCAGGGCCGGGGACGAACAGCGGCCCGGCGGGGCCTTGCTCCGCCAGCGCCCGCAGGCCGGGCAGATCCGACAGGCAGCGCGACTCGCGGCTGACCTGGTTCCACCAGGCGGAGAAGGAAGCGCAGGGGCGATCGACCTCGGGAAACAGGCGCAGGGGAGGGCGCCTGCGTACCCCGGCCGGAAGGTGCGCATCGACATGCTCGTCGGCCAGTGTGTGCACCGAGCGCGCGGTGGCCAGCGCCCGCCCCAGTTGCTCGCGGCTGCCGCGCCATGCCACCGTGGCCAGGGCGGACATGCGGGCGCCGACAAAGCTCCAGCGCGCCGCGCTCCACGGCCACGCCTCGTGGTGCGCGTCGGGCCACCAGGCCACCCGCAGCGCATCGGCGGGGAGCCCGACCGGGGGCTCGCCCAGGGCCCAGGGGTGGATCAGCCAGACGTCGCGGCCGGCCACCTCGGCGGCCTCGGGCGCCGAGCCCTGGGGCGGCCGCGAGGACAGGGCCGGCTCCTCCACGCCCAGCTCCAGGGGCCTCACGGGTACCGGCCGCGGGCTGCGCGCGATCGCCTCCAGCGCCTCGTAGGAGCTGTCGACCACGCTGCCCGCGCTGTGCCAGCTGGCCGGGGCATGGCGCGCCACATTGTCCGCGTTGAACAGATAGGGTTTGTGGCTGGCGGTGCCGGCGACCCATTGCCAGCTCAGGTGGTTGCTCGCGAGGTCGCCGTCGAGCAGGTGGCCCAGCATCCAGTCGGCGCCGGCCCGCCAATGCACCTTGCGCAAGTGCACCACATAGCTGGCCAGCCACATGCGGGCATGGTTGTGCAGGTAGCCGGTGGCATACAAGGCGCGCACCGCCTGGTCGACGACGGCAAGGCCGGTACGCGCCTCGCGGATGTCGGCCGGCAGCTCGGGCGCGTAAGCCCCTTCGGGCAGGGGCCCCTCGTGCAGCGAGCGCAGGATGCGGTCGCCCCGGTGTCGCCACACATGCCGAAAATACTCGCGCCAGCCCAGTTCAAACACGAATTTGTGGCCTGCGTCGAGCCGGTGCCGCGCGGCCACCCCGGCGAGCACCTCGGGCAGGCTGACGAAGCCGTGCGTGATGTAGGGAGACAGCCGGGTCACCGCCCCCTCCAGGGCGTTGCGGCTGCGCGCGTACTCCGCCGGGCGCACGGCGGCGATGCGCGAGCGTGCCGCCTCGAGCGTGGGGGCGAACAGCTCCTGCGGGCTCATGCTGGCGTGCCGACCCGGCCCTCGCGGATGGCGTCGGCGCGGCGCGACAGGGCTGCACGCTCCTCGTCGGGCAGGCGCGCCGCGTTCTTCACCTGCAGCGCCATGCGCGCGTTGGCGCCCAGCAGACTCTGGTGGCGAATCAGGAAATCCCAGTACAGCGTGGTGAAGGGGCAGGCGCGCTCGCCCAGGCGCTGCGCCGGGTCGTAGCGGCAAGCCGCGCAGCCCCCACCCATGCGCTGGATGTATTTCCCGGTGGCGACGTAGGGCTTGCTGGCCATCACGCCGCCGTCGGCGTACTGGCTCATGCCCAGGGTGTTGGGCAGCTCCACCCACTCCACCGCGTCGACGTAGACCGACAGGTACCAGTGGTGTACCTGCTGCGGACGTACGCCCAGCATCAGCGCGAACAGGCCGGTGACCATCAGACGCTGGATGTGATGCGCGTAGCCATGCGCCAGGGTCTGCGACAGGGCCTCGCGCAGGCAGGCCATGTCGGTGTCGCCGCTCCAGTACCAGGCGGGCAGGTCCTGCGTGGCCTGCAGGGCATTGGCCTCGGCGTAACCGGGCATGCGCGTCCAGTAGATGCCGCGCACGTACTCGCGCCAGCCGAGAATCTGGCGAATGAAGCCCTCGACGCTGGCCAGCGGCGCCTGGCCCGCCTGCCAGGCAGCCTCGGCCGCCCCCACGACTTCGCGCGCGCTCAGCAGCTTGAGGTTCAGCGCGGCCGAGAGCTGCGAGTGATACAGCCAGGGCTCGCCCGGCCACATCGCGTCCTCGTAGCGGCCGAACAGGGGCAGTCGCTGCTCGATGAATCGGCCCAGGGCCTGCAAGGCCTGCTCGCGCGTGACGGGCCAGGCGAACGCGTCGAGCGAGCCGGGGTGCTGCGCAAAGCGACTCTCGACCAGACGGATGGCCTCCCGCGTCAGCTCGTCGGGCTCGAAGCTGGCGCGTGGCGGCAGCGCGCCCGGGCCCCGCGGGCCGAAGGACTCGCGGTTGTCCGCGTCGAAATTCCAGCGGCCGTCGACGGGTTGGTCCCCTTGCATCAACACCCCGTGGCGCTGCCTGAGTTCGCGGTAGAAGTACTCCAGGCGCAGCGACTTGCGTCCCCTCGCGTGGGCCGCGAACTCGCGCACGGTGCAGAAGAAGTGCCGATCCTCGCGGATCTCCAGACTCAGCCCGGCCTGTTCCACCACCGCCTTCAGCGACTGCAGCACCCGCCAGTCGCCGGGCGCCGTCATCAGCACCCGCCGCGGGGCCAGGCTGTGCAGCGTCGAGCGCAACCCGGCGGCCAGGCTGCCATGGTTGCCGGCATCGTCCAGGCGCGTGTAGACCAGCGGGCGACCGGCGTCCCGCAGCGCCTGCGCGAAATGGCGCATCGCCGCCAGGAACATCGCGATGCGCTGCTTGCTCGACCAGACATGGGTGGATTCCTCGTCGACTTCGGCCATCCACACCAGGTCCTGCGCGGGGTCGAAGCCATCGAAGGCCGCCGCGTCGAGGTCGAGCTGGTCGCCCAGCACGACGACCAGGCTGCGCAGCCGGCTTCCCTGGCCCGAGCTCGCCGGCTCGCGGGCATGGGCAGGCGCGTCGGCGGCATGAGCCGGCGAGGGGTCCGGGGAAAGGCGGCTGGGCATGGAGGGATCATACGTGACAACAATGCAAAGACGACGCATGCCCTGCAGTGTTCGAAGGGAAAGCTGCTACAGTCCCGGCAAAAAGCAATGCAAACTCGACTCATATTCGATGCGGCACGGCTCGCCGTGCCCCTGTGCCTCCCCGTCCCAGCCCCATGAACCCCAGCCATCCGCCCGAGCGCCCGGTGCCCGCGAGCCCCGCCGGCCCCAGCTTTCGCAGCGCGGCAGTGGCGCGCATGGCCCAGATGCCGGTGGCCACGCTGCGCATCTGGGAGCAGCGCCACCAAGCCGTGAAACCCCACACCGCGCCGTCGGGGCATCGGCTGTATTCGCCGGCCGACGTACAGCGCGTGCTGCTGCTGCGCCAGCTCACAGAGCAGGGGCACGCCATCGGTTCGCTCGCCGCGCTGGACTCGGCGCAGCTGCAGCAGCTGGCCTGCCAGGTCGGACTCGCATCCGGCGCCAGGGTCCGGGGGGCGGCCCGATCCCCCCGCGGAGCGCGCCTGGTGGTGGTGGGGCGGGCCCTGGCGGCGCGCCTGCAGCGTCCCGCGGTGGCCAGGCAGCTGGGGCATGCGGCCCTGGTCGTGGCGGTGTTCGACTCCCTGGCCGAGGCGGCGCGCGCCGGCGTGGGGGCCGAGCTGCTGATCTGGCACGCGCCGGAGCTGCCGGGCGACCTGCCTCCCGAGTTCCAGGCGGCACGGCGGGCCTGTGGCGCCCTGAGGGTGGCCGTGGTGCTGCGCTTCGCGGGATCGGTGGCGACCCGGCGCCTGGCCGAGGCCGGCGTGGCCATGCTCCGCGAGCCTGCCGACGACCAGGCGCTGGGCGGCTGGTTCGCCTCGCTCGAAGCCGGGTTGTCGCGAGAAGCCCCCGAGGCGCAGACGCCGCCTGCGGCGTCCGGGCCGGACAGGCTGCTGCCCAGGCGCTACGACGATGCCACCCTCACCACCATCGCGGGCTTGTCGTCCACCCTGGCCTGCGAATGCCCACGGCACGTGGCGGAACTCCTGATGCAGTTGTCGAGCTTCGAGGCCTACAGCGCCGCCTGCGCCCACCGCGATGACGCCGATGCCCGGCTGCATGCCTACCTGCAGCAGGTGGCCGGCGCCTCGCGGGCGCTGTTCGAGTCCGCGCTCGAACACCTGGCCCGCCACGAGGGCCTTGCGCTTCCCTGATCCGCCCCATCACCATGACCGAGCTCCCACAGGATTCGCATCGACGGCCGCCCTCCGAGGTGGCCTGGCTGGGCTATGGCGGCCTGCTGCCCTTTCTCGGCCTGGCCGCCCTGAGCGGTGCCGACCCGCATCGCGCCACGATGTGGTCGCAGGCCCTGGTGGCCTACGCGGCGGTGATCCTCAGTTTCGTCGGTGCCTTGCACTGGGGCTTCGCGATGAGCCTGCCCGGGCTGGGCCCCGCTCTGCGGCGCCGGGCCCTGGTCTGGAGTGTGGTGCCCGCCTTGCTGGCCTGGCCGGCGACCCTGTTGCCCGCCCGCGCGGCCTCGTGGATCCTGCTGGCCGGCTTCGCACTCCACCTCGCGCAGGACCTCCGGCTCGCGCGCCCCGCCGGGCTGCCCGCCTGGTACCTGCCGCTGCGCTGGCGCCTCTCCGTGGTCGCCGGCCTGTGCCTGCTGCTCAACATCTGGTACGCCACGCCCCACGGCTGAGGCGCCTTGGCGCTTCCCCGGCAGGGTTGCGCGCTGCGCAAGCCGGGCCGGTCCCGGGCCGGAAACTGATCGTCATCATGGACGCGCGCTGGTCCGCGCGGCAACATGCATGGCCCGGGTTCGCCCCTGGCCCGATTCCGCGCTCCGCAACCCAGGAACACCAGGCATGTTCAAGTTGTTCGTGAAGGCCGCAAGCCTTGGCGTCATCGCGCTCTGGAGCTTCGCCACCCAGGCGGCGCCGGTGCTCGAGCCGGTCAAGGTCGCCGAGGGCCTGTATGCCCTCGTCGGCCCCCTCGGCCAGCGCGACGCCGCGAATGCCGGGGACAACGCCACCTTCGGCGCGGTCGTCACGCCCGAGGGCGTGATCCTCATCGACAGCGGTGCCGGAGACGCCGGCGCGAAACGGATCGACGAGGCCTTGCGCACCGTCACCAACCAGCCGGTGCGCTGGGTGATCAACACCGGCAGCCAGGATCACCGCTGGCTGGGCAATGCCTGGTTCGCCGCCCGGGGCGCCAGGATCATCGCGCTGCAGAGCACCGTGAAGGTCGAACAGGCCCAGGCCGCGCAGGAAATGCAGTCGCTGGCGATGCAGTTCGGCCAGGGCGCCGAGACCTTCAGACCGCTGAGCAGCCCCGCCCCGCTGCCCGGCGACCAGGCAAGCCTGAGGCTGGGAGGCGTGGAAGTCGAGCTGCGGCATTTCGGGACGGGGCATTTTCCCGGTGATGCGGTGGTGTGGCTCCCCGCGCAACGCATCGCCTTCGCCGGCGATCTGGTCTTCGTCGATCGCATGCTGGGCGTGCTCGACAACGGCAGCAGGGTGGACCAGTGGGCACGGAGTTTCCAGACCTTCGCGGCCACGCTCAAGCCGGACCTCATCGTGCCCGGCCATGGCAGGCCCTGCACGCTCGCACAGGCCCAGGCACAGACGGGCGACTACCTCGACTGGCTGGTCCGCGAGGTCAAGCCCGCCGCCGAGAACATGGACGACCTGGAGACCACGGTGAACCGGCTCGACGCAGCCACTCCCGAGGCCTTCCGCAAGCTCGCCAACGCCGATCAGCTCAACCGCAAGAACATCAACCGGGCCTTCCTGGAATTCCAGCTCTAGGAGTCAGTCGGAAGGCAGGAAGGAGCAGATGCTGCCAACTGCGCCACTTTGTCGGATTCGGCATGAACAGGCCCCATTGAAATCGAGCTGTTGAAGTCCGATTCATCCATAATGCCGGGTGTCCTGCCCCGACATCATGTCCTCCACGGATTCGCCCGCCACTCGCCTGGCCACAAGGCTCGCGTTTTTCATCGGCGGTTTCGCCATGTCCTGCTGGGCACCCCTGGTGCCTTTTGCCAAATCGCGGCTCATGGTCGGTGACGGCACGCTGGGCATGCTGCTGCTGTGTCTCGGGGCGGGATCCGTGGCGGCCATGTGGATCACCGGGCCCATGTGCTCCCACTTCGGAAGCCGCCCGGTGGTGGGCTGCGCAAGCGTCGTGGCCGCGCTCATGCTGCCCATCCTCGCCTTCGCGCCGACCCCGGCCAGCCTGTGCATCGCGCTGCTGCTCTTTGGCGCCGCCGTCGGCTCGCTCGACGTGGCCATGAACGTGCACGCGATCGAGGTCGAGCGAAGTTCACCCACTCCGCTGATGTCGGGATTTCATGCCATGTACAGCGTCGGCGGCTTCGCCGGGGCCGCGGTCATGACGGCCGCGCTCAGCCTGCGCATCACGCCGCTGCTGTCGACCCTCGCGGCGGCGGCGGTGATGCTGGCCGCGGCCAGCGTAATCTGGCCGAGGTTGCTGCGCACGGCCAGTCGCGGCCCGCGCGGTCCCTTGTTCGTGATGCCCCATGGCCTGATCCTGATCATCTCCGGTCTGGCGGCGATCACCTTCCTCACCGAGGGCGCACTGCTCGATTGGAGCGCGCTGCTGGTCACGAGTTCGGGGCTGCTCCCGCGGGAGCAGGGTGGCCTGGGCTACATGCTGTTCTCGATCGCCATGACACTGGGGCGATTCAGCGGGGATCGGGTGGTTGCACGCATCGGCAACGGGGCGACGCTGTTCTGGGGTGGCATCGTCACCATCGTCGGCTTCTCGCTGCTCCTGCTGGCGCCCGTGGCCGCGTTGGCCATGGCGGGCTTCATTCTCATCGGCCTGGGCGCCTCGAACCTGGTCCCCGTGCTGTTCCGGCGCGCGGGGACGCAGACCGTGATGCCCGCGGCACTTGCGATCGCCGCCATGACCATGACGGGCTACGCGGGAATCCTCGTGGGGCCCGCGCTCATCGGCTTCGTCGCCCATGGTTCCAGCCTGCGCACCGCATTCTGGATGCTGGCAGCCCTCATCGGTCTGGTCCCCGCGACGGCTCGGTGGATCAGCCCGGCGGCGTCGAGCGCCTGATCGAGCGCACAACGCGACCCCCTCCGGTAGTTCAACAGCCTGCTGGCGAACGGGCAGGTATTTCCGGGACGGGCCGCTGTCGGGCTGAGTCCTTCAGATACTGTGGTACGGTATTTCAACCTCCCTGCAACCGAAGGATCGGAGTTGTCGATGGATAGCGGGTTGACTGCCGATGTGACGGAATTCGTGAAGGGGCTGGACACAGCCATGGAGTCCCATATGGCGTGGACTCGACGGATCCTGCGTTGCACGGTCTTGCGGGCCGATCCAGGCGGCGACGTTCTGCAGGACGATGCCCACACCTTATGTAGTTTCGGGCAATGGTTCGCAGCCCATCGGGACGTGTTAGACGCGCTGCTCCCCGATGGCGCCCAGCGGGTCGGACGGGCGCACAAGGCCATGCACGATGCCATTCGCGCCATCTGTCGCCGGGCATTGCTCGCAGAGCTGGGTCAGGAGGCGGAACTCGACGCCTTCGAGGAGGCGCAGGCGGTCCTGCTGCGTCTTCTGGCGGACGTGAAGACCTCGGTCCTGACCACGACAGCCCGATTGGATCCGCTGACCGGCCTGCCGATGCGCTACGGCATTGAATACGAGTTCGAGCGATGTCGCCAGGACGCTGTTCGTCGCCGTGAGCAGCTTTTCGTGGTCATGCTGGATATCGATCACTTCAAGGCGATCAACGACGCGCATGGCCATCTTGCAGGCGATTTCGCTCTCCGGGAATTCGCCGCGGTCCTCCGGGCGCAGGTGCGGCGCAATGAGCCCTTGTATCGATTTGGAGGCGAAGAGTTTCTTGTCGTGTTGCGTACCGAGACCCCCGGCCAGATCGAGGCCGCGCTGGATCGCCTGCTCGAGGCCACTCGTGCAAGCGAGATCATCCTTGGATCGGGTCAACGATTGCGCCTTACGGCCACCATCGGAGCATCCCTTGTCCAGGAAGCCGATGATTTCGCCGCCGTGGTCGGCCGTGCCGATGCCGCGCTCTACGAGGGAAAACGCGGCGGTCGCAATCGATTCGTCCTGGTCGACGAATGAGCCGCTTCCTCGCCGCCATGATCCAGGGTCAGATCCCGCGGTCGCTTGACGACTTCCCAGCGCTCAGGGGCATGCGGCCATTGGCGTGACCACGGCCGTGGTCACCCATTCAGGGTCGTCAACCTCGCGAATGCAAAGCCGAGCGCCATTCCTGCCACGGGGCCGATCCCCCAACCGCGGACAACGCCGAGCATCACGCGCGCGTCGATGGTGTGACGGCCACGCGCTACTCCGGTGCCGGCCATGGCGCCAATCAGTGCCTGGTTCATCGATGTGAAATAGCCGAAGCTCACCGCCACCAGTACGACCAGCGCCTGCACCAGCTGCGCCGCGGTGGCCATCGACAGATCCAGGCGGACCATGTCGAAGGCGACCCGCTCGAGCAGCGGCTTTCCCCAGGTCAGCACCCCGAGCGCGAGTCCTGCGCCGCCGATCAGGCCGGCCGCCAGCGGGCCGCACAGCCCGGTGGACAGGAACACCCCGGTGGCATTGGACACGTCATTGGCCCCCATGGCCAAGGACGCGACGCCACCGACCAGCACAAGCGCGCGCCCAAGGTGCACGGCCGCGCCCCGTGCCGAGGCCAGCCCCGGCGCGGCGTCGAACAATTTCGTGAAGCCATAGCCCAGCACGAAGGCCACGCCGGGAGCCAGCACCCACAGCAAGGCCAGCCGGGCCACCGTGTCCCAGCGGATGCGCAGGCCGGAGGCGGCGCTCGCGCCGACCACGCAGAACACCAGGATCTGGATGGTCGAGGTCGGGATGCGGCGCTGCGTAAACACCGTGGTCAGCACGAAGGCGGCACCGATGACCGCGATCGCTCCCGGGGTGTCGAGGTGCCCGCCGGCGACGATGCCGTGCCCCACCGTGCGCAACACCCCGTGGCTGAGCAAGGCGGCGCCGAGCAGGCTCAGCGGTGCCATGGTCCACAGCGCGGCGCGCGCGCCGATGCTGCCGCTGGCGTAGGGCATGCCCATGCACGCGCCGGTGTAGTGTGCCCCCATGCTCCACGCGAAGGCCAGCGCCAGCAGCACCAGCAGGAGGTCGGGTGGGTTCATGTGCGGCGGGATCCGTAGGCGAAGGTGGTGAACAAAAGCCCAGCATGTCGGAACGAGAACTCAGGAATGCGGTGGCGGCCGCCGACGCGGCGATCAACCGCGAGGATGTCGAGCAGGTGTCGCGCCGAACAGCGCCCGATGGGGCGCGCCGCACGCCCTCTCACGAGCCTGTCGGTTCCTCCGGGGCGTCGTTGAACAGCGCGATGTACGGCGTGTAGCGGAAGCGCCGATTGCGCGCGTGCCCCGTCAACTCGCTCAGCACACCCAGGTTCTCGAGACGTGCCACCAGGGCGTTGGCTGCCGCATAAGTTGTCCCGGTCATGGCCTGCACATCGCCGACGGCGACGATGGGGCGATCGAATAGAGATTCGAGGATCTTGTGGCCGTTGCCGGCGGCGCGTCCCAGGTGCTCCGTGATGGCGGCCCGATTGCGCTCGCGCAGCTGCAGGATCCGGCGGGCGGTCTCCGCGGCTTCACCGGCGACGTCGATGACGCCGCGGAGAAAAAAGGCGAGCCACGTCTCCCAGGCGCCTCGGTCCCGCACGGACTGGAGATGCTCGTAGTACTGCTGCCGGTGCTGCTTGAAAAAATGGGAAAGATACAGGACCGGCTTGTGCAGCACACCGCATTCGGTGAGCAAAAAGGTGATGAGCAACCGCCCGACGCGGCCGTTGCCGTCGAGGAAGGGGTGAATGGTCTCGAACTGCACGTGCGCCAGGGCGATCTTGACCAACGGCGGCAGGGCGTCGCGCGCGTGCAGGAATTTTTCCAGATCGCCCAAGACCGTCGGCACCTCATGATGCGGCGGCGGAACGAATGTGGCGGTGGAGAGGGTGCACCCGGCAGGCCCGATCCAGTTCTGACTGGTGCGCAGATCACCGGGCTGCAGCTTTCCGCCCCGCACGCCGTGCATCAATTCTGCGTGGATTTCGCGGATCAGCCGCACCGAAACTGGCAAGTCCGGCAGTCGGGCCAACCCATGATTCATCGCCCGCACATAGTTGATGACTTCGTCGACGTCGCGCGGCATGTTCCGGTCAAAGAGCTGGGCCTCGGCCGCCAGCAAGTCCTGCAGCGAGCTCTGCGTGCCCTCGATCTGGCTGGAGAGCACCGCTTCCTTGCGCACGTACATGAACACGAAGAGATCGGGATTGGGCAGTGTCGACACCGATCCGTCGAGCCGCCCAAGGGCGCGATCGGCCTCGGACAGCAAGCCGGGCAGTTCGCCGGTCAGTGCGATGGCGGGCTGCGGGGGCAGCGGCGCCGGGATGAACGCCCGATAGCCGGAGGGCTGGGTGATGTAGCGCCCTGCGCGTGTCGAGGGCGTGGTGCCGCCAGCCATATGTCTACCTGCCTTTCATATGGGATGATCGTGGGGCCATATGATAGGCAGCCTTTAATAAGAATCCCGCAGCCCGTGCACAATACTCAGGCAGATCAAGGACTTTCGAAACTGTGTTGTCAGCCCCGCCGCGCGCCGGCCCTGCGATTTCGAAACTTTGTTGTCCGACACCACTAGGCGTCGCACAACAAAGTGTAGAAATTGCTTCAGAGGGGAGAGCGCCTCTCTGTCTGTGCCATGGGCGTGGCAGAGTGTGAAAATTCCCGAGGCGATGCGGACAGCGCTCTCGGGCGGTTGGACAACAGAGTGTTGAATGTGCCTGTCGGCATGGAGCCTTTTCGGTGCTCATGGGGCCGCAAACAAGCTTCTCCGATTGAGGTGATCTTCGAGGGGGCAAGGCCTCAAAGTCGCCGAGTTCAGTGGCTTCGAGGTGCTTGGGATGCCGGTCCCCTCGACGTTTCGTTCGCGCCAGATCGGCAGCTGCGGCACTGGCGTGAACAACAAAATGTCGAAGACGCTTGTCGCCGTTGAAGTTCTGCTCCGCTTGACCGCAATCGCGGGTGTGATCATCGGTCACGCGTCATGCACGAGCAACTGCCGTCCCAGCGGTCGCCGACCCTGTCGCAGTGCGTGTTCGGCGATTTCGATGAGCTGAACGAGGTCAGGCGATGGCGGGCCCTCGAAGGCTACGGCACTTCGAATCGCTTCACTGTTCACCCAGGGCTGAGGGCGTGGAAGTCCGCGTCCAGGGGACCGATGCGACGCGGATGTCGCCAAGGGGTATCGCGCAGCCCTCGCTGCAACAGCGACTCGACCCCGAGCAGGGTGGCAAAGATCGCCATGCGGACCGCGACGCCGTTGTCTGTCTGCCGAAAGATGGCCAGCCGCGGATCCCCGTCAAGGTCGGTGCTCAGATCGTTGGCGCCAGGCGACGAATCGCGCGGCAGCGGGTGCATGAGCACGGTCGAGGCCTCGCAATGGGTGTCGACGAATGCACGGTCCACGCGGAAATCCGGCGTATACCCCTCGCGCACCTCGCCTGACATCCGCTCGCGCTGGATGCGCGTTGCATAGACGAGATCCGCGTCATGCAAGCTCTGGCGCAGCACGCCCCGCGTCTGAATCAAATGGCCACTCGTAGCGACCCTGTCACAGATCGCCGGAGGCATTTCCAGTCCTGGCGGGGCGATCAACGTGAAACGCATGCGCGATCGCTGTGCAAGCAATTTGATCAGTGAGTGCACCGTACGCCCATGACGCAGGTCGCCGACCATCGCGATATGCGCGCCGTCGACATGCTTGCCCAGGCGCGCGAATTCATCCTCGATGGTGTACAGATCGAGCAGTGCCTGGCTCGGGTGTTCCCCGGGGCCGTCTCCTCCGTTGACCACCGGGACATGCGTTGCCCGTGCGAATTCAGCCACTGCGCCTTGCTCTGGGTGGCGAACCACCAGGGCGTCGCAGTAGCCGCTGATCACCCGGCTGGTGTCGGCGATGGACTCCCCCTTGGCCATCGAGGAGAAGGTGAACCCTGTGGTGTCGCACACCGCTCCGCCAAGGCGGCAGAACGCAGCCGCGAAGCTCATCCGTGTCCGCGTGCTGGCCTCGAAGAACAGGTTGCCCAGCACAGCGCCTTCCAGCACTCGGCATACCTTGTGTCGTCGTGCGATGGGTTCTGCGGCGCGGGCCGTGGCCAACAGGGCTTCGACCTGGTCGCGCTCCAGGTCATCGACCGAAAGCAGGTGGGTCATGTTCAAGGTTTCCCCCACGGTAAGGTCAGGGTCTTCACATAGGTACAAGCGCGCATCGACTCCAGCAACCCCTCCTTGTCGCCAGGACCGGAATGGGTTGCTGCTCGGCGCAGTCGGGCTCATTGCAGTCGTCATGGGACATCAGGCTTGGTACCGGTGGTGTCTGCTTAGTTCCAGACCTCGTTAAAAAGTTCGCTCCGATGCAAGCATTCCCTGCGTCCAGGGTGCTGGCGAACCGCCGTCCACGACGATTGCAAGGCAGCCATCGCGTGGCTGGCTCGTAACGCAAAGGATGACCTTGCGCGCGTGCTGGGAGCCATTCCCGAGCGGCGCCCCCGGCAGCTGGACCTTCTCCACTCCGCGCGTGGATCTCCTGAGTCGGCAGTGGGAATGGAGCATGACTACGTACGTCCGCCGTCCCGCCTGGATGGGCGCACTTTGCATCAACGCGCTCGGCACACTGGGCCCGGTGGTTCATGCCTACGCGCGCTGCTACCTGTTGCTTGCCCTGGTTGGTGAGATGCAGGCCAAGTGGCAGGAATTCGGCCATGGACTAAACCGCTCTCGCGGTAGGCGCTCCGGGAGGAGCTGCGCGGGTTCGGAGGAGTGGTGATTCCTATGTTGGAGACAGAGGCAATCGGCCTCGGTCTTCGACAGGAGAAGCACCATGAACTCA
>JAJZWA010000099.1 GCA_021846965.1 Pseudomonadota bacterium
TTCCCCGGGACCTGGACGGTGCAGCAGCCCGACCCGCTGGTGATGGGCGTGCTGGCCCTCGGATCCTGAACGACAGGTTGGCGAGCGGCCCGGGTGTCGTGCGGCGCCCGGGCACTTTGCAGGCACGGTGTCCCCCTCCGTGCCTGTTTTTTTTGCAGGAGAAGATCATGGACAAGCGGAATCTGCGCCTCGGCGCGGCGCTGCTGGCCGCGGCGCTGACCACCGGCTGCGCGATGAACCAGGAACAGAGCGGCGCGCTGCTGGGCGGCGCGGTGGGTGCGGCGGCGGGCTCCACGGTGGGACGAGGATCGGGGCAGGTCGCGGCGGTGGTGCTGGGCGCCCTGCTGGGCAGCGTGGCCGGCGCCAATATCGGGCGCCACATGGACGAGCAGGACCGGGTGCGCGCGGCCCAGGTCTTCGAAACCTATCCCACCGGCAGCCCGGGTCGCTGGCGCAACCCCGACACGGGCGACGTGTACGCGGTGACGCCCACGCGCACCTACGAGACGGCGCAGGGGCCCTGCCGCGAGTTCCGCATGCGGGCGACCGTGGGCGGCGAGGCCGACACCGTGTACGGAACCGCCTGCCGCCAGCCCGACGGGACCTGGCAGATCGTGCAGTAGCGGCGCGGGTCGCGCTCCGGCGACAATAGACGTTGGCAATTTTCTCCCGAGCATACCCATGCGATTCGAAGACCTGGCCCCGGAAGCCGAAGACAGCCCCGCCAGCGTGGCCGAGCGATCGCGCGTGGCCAGCCGCAGCACCTGGGTCAGCGTGGCGGTCAACCTCGTGCTCTCGGTGGGACAGGTGCTGGTGGGCCTGGTGTCGGGCTCGCAGGGCCTGGTGGCCGACGGCGTGCATTCGGCCTCCGACCTGGTGGCCGATTTCGTGGTGCTGCTGGCCAGTCACCAAGGCAGCAAGGACGCCGATCTGGACCACCCCTACGGACATCAACGCTTCGAGACCGGGGCCTCGCTGGCGCTGGGCCTGCTGCTGCTGCTGGTGGGTGCGGGCATGCTCTGGGCCGCGGTGCTCAAGCTGGAGTCACCCGCCGGCGTGGCGCGGGTGCACGTGGTGGCGCTGTGGGTGGCCGGGGCCACGCTGGTGGCCAAGGAGGGGTTGTTCCGCTACATGCTGGCGGCGGCCAAGCGGGTGAAATCGAGCATGCTGGTGGCCAATGCCTGGCATGCGCGCTCGGACGCGGCTTCCTCGCTGGTGGTGGGCGTGGGCCTGATCGGCAACCTGGCGGGCTACTCGCTGCTGGATCCCATCGCCGCGCTGATCGTGGGTCTGATGGTGGTGCGCATGGGCTGGGGCTTCGCCTGGGACGCGCTGCACGACCTGATGGACCGTGCCGTGGACGAGCAGGAGGTGCTGGCCATCCGCGAGACGCTGGTGCAGACCCCCGGGGTGCAGGGCGTGCACGACCTGCGCACGCGCAAGATGGGGGACATGATCGTCGCCGACGCGCATATCGAGGTGGATGCCTCGCTGAGCGTGGAGCAGGGCCACGAGATCGCCGTGGCGGCGCGCGACCGGGTGATGCGGCGCCATCGGGTGCTCAACCTGATGACCCACGTCGACCCCTGGCAGCGCCCTGACCGGGATCACCTCGAGGTGTCGGCGCGGGCGGGCGATGCGCAGCCGTCCCGGGAAGCGCCGCCGGTGACGGCGGGCTGAAGCGGGGGAGCCGCGGGGCCCCGGGCGTCACCCCGGGGCCGGGGACTCAGCGGTCGTCGTCGTGCCAGTCGTCGCGATCGTGCCAGTCGCGGTCACCCCAGCGGTGCCAGCGACCCGCCCAGGGGCCGGGGTAGCCATAGACCGGCCTGTACACCGGGCGGTAGACGGGGCGGTAGACGGGCGCGTAGCCCGGGTAGTACGCCACCGGCGGAGCCACGACCACGGGGGGCGGGGCCGCCACGCCGGCCCACACGCCGGGCACGCCGACGTTGACCGACCAGTACACGGGGGAGGCCTGCGCCGCGGGAGCGGCCAGCGCGGCCGCCGCGGCGAAGGCAAGCAGGGCTGTTTTCATCATGTCCGAACTCCAGGTTCCGGATGAACATGACGCGATAACGGGCCCGGCCCGGCGCCTGGACGACAGTGCCGGGCGCGAAGATGTAACAAGACATGGCGGCGCAGGCTGCGCCGCCGCAGGGAGACTCAGCGCGAGCCACCGCCCCCTCGACCGCCCATGCCGCCGCCCATGCCCGGGCCGGGGCCGGGGCCGGCGCCGGGGCCGGGGCCGGGGCCCGTCGAGCGCCGCGGGGTGTCGGGCAGGGTCACGCCGCGCTCGCGGGCGCGTTCCTGCATTTCGCGATGGTGCTGCAGCCGCAGCTGCTCACGTTCCTGCTGGGTGTGGGCGTTGCGCAGGCGTTCGCGGTATTCCAGGCGTTCCTGCTGGGTCATCAGCTGGCTGCCGTAGATCGCGGGCTGGCTTGGCTGCGCCTGCGCGTTGACGCTCAGCGCAGGGGCCAGCAGCATGGCTCCGAGCGCGATGGCCAGCAGGCGGGGACGGGCGTTCATGGAGTTCTCCGGAGTGGCGGTGGCGACACCGACGCGCACCGGCCGCGGCCCGGTGCCGCGCCCTCGGAGCACGCACGCACAGGCTAGGGGCGGGCGCCGCGGCGCGCCTTGACCCCCCTCAACAAGCGCTACCGGCCCCCGAGGGTCCCGAGGGCGGCCGGTCTCAGGCCGCGCCGCGCGAAGCCCGCCACGCCTGCTCGCGCAGCGCCGGGCTGACGCGGTAGCGCTCGCCGCGGTAGTGGCGGTCGAGCGCGTCGAGCAGTTCGCCGGGGTCGACAGCGCCGGCGGCGCGCCAGCGCGCCAGCCATTCGAAAGGGCCGGCGGGGTAGTTGACGCCGAGCTTCATGGCGTCGTCGGCGCCCTGTTCGGAGCACACGCCCTGGTGCACGGCGTCACAGGCCTCGTTGATCAGCATGGCGATGGTGCGCGCCACCACCAGGCCCGGAACGTCGCGCAGGCGCAGCGGCTGCCAGCCCAGCAGGTGCAGCCAGCGCGGTGCCTGCTCGCGCCACGAGGCCGAGGCATCGGCGCTGGGCGCCCAGGCCAGGGCGAGGCCCGATTCGTCGCGCAGGGGAAGGTCGAACACGGCCACCTCGGCGCCGAGCTGCGTGGCGGCACGTCCGTCACTCAGGCGCAGGCTGGCCTGATCCACGCGCAAGCCGCACCAGTCGGCCTGCGGGTCCAGGCCGTGGTCCACGCCGGCCGCGTGCAGCGAGGCGGCGAGCCGGTCGGCCAGCGCGCCGCGCCCGGCCACCACCACCCGCGTGGCGGGTGCGGGGGCGAGCAGGTCGGAGGGATCCGGGCGAGCCTCGGGGGCGGAGGCGCCGGCGCCATGGTCGTAGAAGCCGCGGCCGGATTTGCGCCCCAGCATGCCGCCGTCGACCAGCTCGCGCTGCACCAGCGAGGGCTGGTAGCGCTTGTCGAAGAAATTGGCCTCGTACACGGCCTGGGTCACGGCGAAATTGGTGTCGTGCCCGATCAGGTCCATGAGCTCGCAGGGGCCCATGCGGAAACCGGCGCCGCGCAGGCAGGCGTCCAGCACCTGGGGCGGTGCCGCCTGCTCCTGCAGCAGCGCCAGGGACTCGGCGTAATAGGGCCGCGCGATGCGGTTGACGATGAAGCCGGGGGTGGAGCGCGCGTGCACCGCGGTCTTGCCCCAGGACTGGGCCAGCTGGAACACCTGCGCGGCCACCCCCGGGTCGGTGCGCAGGCCGCTGACCACCTCGACCAGTTTCATCAGGGGCACGGGGTTGAAGAAGTGCATGCCCACGAGACGCTCGGGGTGCTTCATGTCCCGCGCCAGCGCCGTGATGGACAGCGAGGAGGTGTTGCTGGCCAGCACGCAGCGCGCGTCGACCAGGGCCTCGAGCTGCTCCAGCACCGCGCGCTTGATGTCCAGGCGCTCGATGATGGCCTCGATCACCAGGCCGCAGTCGGCTGCGTCCTCCAGGCGCGGCAGCGGCTGGATGCGCGCGAGCGCGGCCTGCGCCTTGTCGGCGGCCAGGCGGCCCTTGGCCACCAGGGTGTCGAAGGTGGCGCCGAGCTGGGCGTGGGCCTGCTGCGCCGCGCCTTCGCGGGCGTCGAACAGCGCCACCCGGTGCCCGGCCTGCGCGGCCACCTGCGCGATGCCCGCGCCCATGATGCCGGCGCCCACCACCAGCACGCGCGCCTCGCGCAGAGAGGCGGCGGTGGTCGTGGAGGAGGGGGCTCGGGCGGTTTCGGTACTCGACATCAATAGGTCTCCAGATGCAGCCGGCCCTGCTCCTTCCAGGCCGCCGCGGTGCTTTCCCAGGACAAGCCGGCCTGCGTGGCGACGTCGCGCAATGCCAGCACGACGCCTTCTTCCATCGCCTTGAGGCCGCAGACGTAGATGTGCGTATTGTCGTCGCGCAGCAGTTCGCCCAGGTCGGCGGCGCGTTCGCGCATCAGGTCCTGCACATAGCGCCTGGGGCTGCCGGGGGTGCGCGAGAAGGCCAGGTGGATGTCGATGAAATCCCTGGGCAGATTCTGCAGCGGCCCGAAGTAGGGCAGCTCGGCCTGGGTGCGCGCGCCGAAGAACAGCATCAGACGCCCGCCGTCGAACTTGCCGGAGCGGCGCAGGCGCCGGCGCCATTCGGTCATCGCGCGCATCGGCGCGCTGCCGGTGCCGGTGCAGATCATCACGATGTTCGAGCGCGGGTGGTTGGGCATCAGGAAACTCGCGCCGAAGGGCCCGGTGACCTCGACCTTGTCGCCGACCTTGAGGTCGCACATGTAGTTCGATGCCACGCCGCGCACCGGGCGTCCCTGGTGGTCCTCCAGCACGCGCTTGATGGTCAGCGAGAGGTTGTTGTAGCCGGCGCGCTCGCCGTTGCGCGGACTGGCCACCGAGTACTGGCGCGGATGGTGGGGCCGGCCCTCGGCGTCCACCCCGGGCGGGATGATGCCGATGGACTGGCCCTCGAGCACCGGGAAGGGCATGGCGCCGAAGTCCAGCACGATGTGGTGGGTGTCGTACTCGCGCCCGACCTCGGTGACCCGCACGTTGCCGGTGACGGTGGCGGTCACCGACTTGCGCGCGGCCTTCGGGCCGTACAGGTTGGTGTAGGCGTGGGCCGCCGACCAGGGAGCGACCACGGAGCCGTAGCGTGCGGCGCGGAACTCGGTTTCCACGCCGGCCTCGGGGGTGTCGTCGCGCGGAGCCTGGGTCGGCACGGGGGCGGCCTCGCCGAGCGGCAGGTCGCGCAGCTCGCCCTGCGCCGGCAACTCGTCCCACAGCAGCTGCTCGGCCAGCGGGTAGGCGGCGGCGCGCGGCACGTCGCGCCAGTTGTCGATGGCGCCGGTGGGGCAGGGCGGCACGCAGGCCATGCAGAAATTGCACTTGTCGGCGTCGACCACGTAGTTGCGGCTGTCGTGGGTCACGGCGCCCACCGGGCAGGTGGCTTCGCAGGTGTTGCAGCGAATGCAGATCTCGGGGTCGATCAGGTGCTGGTGCAGGATCGCGGTGTCGGCCATGTCCACGGCAGTCTCCGAAAGGCCGCGGGGCGCCGTCGCGCCCCGCGTTGGTCGATCAGTTGAAGCGTACGTACTCGAAATCGATGGGCTGGCGGTTGATGCCCACCATGGGCGGCGCGATCCAGTTGGCGTACTTGCCGGGCTCGACGACGCGGCCCATCAAGGATGCCACGAAGGCGCGGTCGGCCGCCGTCGGCAGCCATTCTCCCACCCTGGCGTTCCACTCCTGCTCGCTGACCACGCGCCCGTCGGGGGCGACCTTCACGCCGGCCAGGCTGCCGATGCTGCGGTGGAAGGCCTTGTGCGGGGTGGACAGGCGAAAGCCGATGCCGGCCTTCTCGATCACCTTGTTCCAGCGCGACACGCCGCCGATGCTGTCGGTGATGTAGTCGTCGCGCAGGACTTCGTTGAGGGCGTTGAGCATGGGCACCTCCTGCTCCACCAGGCGATCGCCCTGCACCTGCAGGATGCGGTAGCTGTTGTCGTGCAGGCGGTGGTCGTCGCCGCGCTTGCCCTCCTCGAAGCGGCCCTTGAGCCCGCTGGAGTAGAAGGTTGCGGCGTTGCTGGACTGGTCGGCGCCGAACAGGTCGATGGTGACGCTGAAGTGGAAGTTCAGGTAGCGCTGCAGGGTGGGCAGGTCGATGACCCCGGCGGCGCGCAGCTTCGCGGGATCGTCGGTGCCCAGTTCGTTCATGACCTGGCAGGTGCGCTGGATCACCCGCGACACGCCCGATTCGCCCACGAACATGTGGTGGGCCTCCTCGGTGAGCATGAAGCGCGTGGTGCGCGCCAGCGGGTCGAAGGCGGATTCGGCCAGCGCGCACAGCTGGAACTTGCCGTCGCGGTCGGTGAAGTAGGTGAACATGAAGAACGACAGCCAGTCGGGCGTTGGCTCGTTGAAGGCCTGCAGGATGCGCGGGTTGTCCTGCTGCCCGCTGCGGCGCTCGAGCAGCGCCTCGCCTTCCTCGCGCCCGTCGCGCCCGAAGTACTTGTGCAGCAGGTACACCATGGCCCACAGGTGGCGGCCTTCCTCGACGTTGACCTGGAACAGGTTGCGCA
>JAJZWA010000046.1:0-28089 GCA_021846965.1 Pseudomonadota bacterium
CCTGGCAGGGCACCATCACGCCCATGTTCACGACCTCGAAGTTGTTGCACTGCAGGACCACGGTGACGATGTTCTTGCCGATGTCGTGCACGTCGCCCTTGACGGTGGCGATGACGATCCTGCCGCGGGGGCGCGCGCTGCCGCCGGCGGCCTGGTCGCGGCGCTTCTGTTCCTCGATGTAGGGGATGAGGTGGGCCACCGACTGCTTCATCACCCGTGCGCTCTTGACCACCTGGGGCAGGAACATCTTGCCCTGGCCGAAGAGGTCGCCGACGATGTTCATGCCGTCCATCAGCGGGCCTTCGATCACCGACAGCGGCGGCTTGCCCGCGGCCTCGAAGCCGGCGCGCAGCTCCTCGGTGTCCTCGACGATGAACTCGGTGATGCCGTGCACCAGCGCGTGGCTCAGGCGCTGCTCCACCGGCAGTTCGCGCCAGGCGTTGCGCGTGCCTTCGTCGCGCGCGCTGCCGCGCACCTGCTCGGCCATCGCC
This sequence comes from Pseudomonadota bacterium, assembly GCA_021846965.1. Taxonomy (GTDB): domain Bacteria; phylum Pseudomonadota; class Gammaproteobacteria; order Burkholderiales; family Burkholderiaceae_C; genus Thiomonas_A. The sequence goes on from JAJZWA010000046.1 coordinate 492, forward strand.
ACCAGGCGCTCGCCGGCGTCGGGCCGGCGGTCGAGCACCACGTCCTCCACGGCCTCGCGCAAGGCCGGGTCGAGGTCGTCGTACACGCCGATCTGGCCGGCGTTGACGATGCCCATGTCCATGCCGGCGCGGATCGCGTGGTACAGGAACACCGTGTGGATGGCCTCGCGCACGGCGTCGTTGCCGCGGAAGGAAAAGCTCACGTTGCTCACCCCGCCGGAGACCTTCGCGCCCGGCAGGTTGGCCTTGATCCAGCGCGTGGCCTCGATGAAGTCCACGGCGTAGTGGTTGTGCTCCTCGATGCCGGTGGCGATGGCGAAGATGTTGGGGTCGAAGATGATGTCCTGGGGCTCGAAGCCCACGTCCTCGACCAGGATGCGGTAGGCGCGCGCGCAGATGTCGATGCGCCGCTGGTAGCTGTCGGCCTGGCCCTGCTCGTCGAAGGCCATGACCACGGCGGCCGCGCCGTAGCGCCGCACCAGGCGCGCCTGGTGGATGAAGTCCTCGGGGCCGGACTTGAGCGAAATGGAGTTCACCACCGCCTTGCCCTGCACGCAGCGCAGCCCCGCCTCGATGACCTCCCACTTGGAGGAGTCGATCATCACCGGGACCCGCGCGATGTCGGGCTCGGAGGCCATCAGGTTCAGGAAGCGCACCATGGCCGCGCGGCTGTCGAGCATGGCCTCGTCCATGTTCACGTCGACGATCTGCGCGCCGTTCTCCACCTGCTGGCGCGCCACCGCCAGCGCCTTGTCGAACTCGCCGGCCAGAATCATGCGGGCAAAGGCCTTCGACCCCGTGACGTTGGTGCGCTCGCCGATGTTGACGAACAGCGAATCGGGGCCGATGACCAGGGGCTCCAGGCCCGACAGGACCAGCGGGGGAATGGAGGCCCGCTGCGCGGGGGAGACGGTATCGGCGTGGGTCATCAAGGGGCGCGGGCGGCAATTCCCGGTTCGGGGGGTGCGACAATGCGGCAAACGCGCATTCTAGGCAAGGCCCCCATGTCTCTGTTGAGCAGTTTTCGTGCCCGCAAGCCCGCGCCGGCGAGCTCGGCCTGGACCGAGCGCATCGTCGATGCCCTGCTGCAGATGCCGGCCTGGCTGCCGCTGTCGCGCGCGGATGCGCGCGCCGTGGCCGAACGCATGCAGGTACGCAGCATGCCGGCCGGCTCGGCCTTCATCCGCCAGGGCGATCCGGCGCCGGGCAGCGGCATGATGCTGCTGCTCGACGGCGAAGTGGCCATCGAGAAAAAAGGCTCGGGCCCGCAGGGCGACAGCCTGGTGGTCTCGCTGGCGCGCCCGGGCGCCCTGCTGGGGGAGATGGGCATTCTCAATGACGCCCCGCGCTCGGCCAGCTGCGTGGCCAGCACCGACGTGGTGCTGGCCCTGCTGAGCAGCCAGGCCCTGAAGGATCTGGTGGACCAGTCGCCCCAGGCCGCCGCCAAGCTGGCGCTGGGCATCGCGTCGCGCCTGGCCGAGCAGCTGCGCTCGACCTCGAACAAGCTGTCCACGCTGTCGGCCGTCACCGCGGCCATGCACCCCACGCTGGACGCCGCCTCGCTGACCGGTGCCGCCCGCCGCCAGCGCGGCAGCGTGGGCTGATCAGTCGTTGCGCCGCAGGGCCAGGCGCTCGCTCTGGCCCACGGATTGCGGATCCGCCAGCTCGATGGCGATCTGCGTGCACACCACGCGGCACAGCTGCATGGCCTGCTGGCTCTGCACCCGGTACTGGATGCTGTTGCCGACACGGCGGCGCGAGACGATGCCGGCCAGGTACAGCACCTTCAGGTGCTGGGACACGTTGGGCTGGGTCGACTGCACGTCGGCGACGATCTCGTTGACCCCCTTCTCCCGATCGCAGATGGCGTTCAGGATGCGCAGGCGCAGCGGGGTCGACAGCACGCCGAACAGCTCGGCGGCCGCGGCGAACACGCGCTCGGCCTCCCCTTCGGGCGCATCCAGCACGGCACCGGTGGCCGGCAGGGGCGCACCGCGCTGCAGCCCCGCCGCGGCGGCCTGCGACTCATTCGACATCGGCATGAAACACTCCTGAGCGCGCGGTCGCGCGCGGGCTTTGATCGTGCACCGCGCTGGTGATCGCGGCGATGTGCTGGGGTGTGGTGCCACAGCATCCGCCGACGATGTTGACCAGTCCGTCGGCGGCGAATTCGTGCAACAGGCGCGACGTCACCTCGGGGGTTTCGTCGAAGCCGGTGTCGCTCATGGGGTTGGGCAGCCCCGCGTTGGGGTAGCAGCTGATGAAGGTGTCGCCCGCCTGGCGGGCCAGTTCCTGCAGGTACGGGCGCATCAGCGCCGCGCCCAGGGCGCAGTTCAGGCCCACGGCCAGCGGATGCGCGTGGCGCACGCTGGCCCAGAAGGCCGGCACCGTCTGACCCGACAGGATGCGCCCCGAGGCGTCGGTGACCGTGCCGCTGATGATCAGCGGCAGGCGTTCGCCGCTTTGCTCGAACCATTCGTCGATGGCGAACAGCGCGGCCTTGGCGTTGAGGGTGTCGAAAATGGTCTCGACCAGGAACAGGTCGACCCCTGCCTCGCCCAGGGCGCGCGCCTGCTCGAAGTAGGACTGGCGCAACTGCTCGAAATCCACGTTGCGCGCCCCGGGGTCGTTGACGTCGGGGCTGATGCTGGCGGTCTTGGGGGTCGGGCCGATGGCCCCGGCGACGAAGCGGGGCTTGTCCGGCGTGGCGTGGCGTCGCGCGCTTTCCAGCGCCAGCGCGGCGCTGGCGCGGTTCATCTCGTCGGCCAGTTCGGCCAGGCCGTAGTCGTCCTGCGCGATGCGGGTGGCGCCGAAGGTATTGGTCTCGACGATATCGGCTCCGGCAGCGAAGTAGCTGTCGTGGATGTCGCGAATCACCTGGGGCCGGGTGAGGCTGAGCAGCTCGTTGTCGCCCTTGAGATCGCGCGGCCAGTCCTTGAAGCGCTCGCCCCGGTACTGCTCCTCCCCCAGGCGCAGGCGCTGGATCATCGTGCCCATGGCGCCGTCGAGGATCAGGATGCGCTGGCGCAGCAGTTCAGGCAGTTCGCGCGCGCGTGTGTACTCGCGTCGCGGGTTGGCGAAGTCTTTGCTCATATGATCATTCTAAAATGCCGGCCGATCCGCTGCGGGCGAGTCGCGCGATGACCCCCGCGCGCAAGCGGGCCGCGAGAATCGCCCCCGCTTCCTACAATGGCGTTTTTGGTGGATGCCATGAACGCCCCTCAAGCCCCGATCGCCCCGCTCGACGCCGTCGACACCCCCGCCCCGCAGCCGGCGCACGACGACGCCCCGGCGCGCCTGCGCGAGATTCCCTACAACTACACCTCGTTCTCCGACCGCGAGATCGTCATTCGCCTGCTCGGCGCGAGTGCCTGGGAATGGCTCGACCAGCTGCGCCAGCAGCGCCGCACCGGGCGCAGCGCGCGCATGCTTTACGAGGTGCTGGGCGACATCTGGGTGGTCAAGCGCAACCCCTACCTGCAGGACGACCTGCTGGGCTCGTCCAAGCGGCGCCAGGCCCTGATCGAGGCACTGTGGCACCGCCTGCGCGAGATCGAGAAGCGCCGGGACGGCCAGGGCGATGCCCAGGCCCAGGCGCGCGACGAGCTGGTGGGGCGCCTGCTCGAGCGCGCGCGCGAGGCCGTGCAGGAGTTCTCCGCCTGGTTCGTCGCCGTGGCCGCGCTGCGCCGGCGCGCGCAGCGCGAGCTGGCGCGCCACACCCGGCGCGACAACATCCGCTTCGACGGGCTGTCGCGCGCCGCGCACATGACCGATGCCACCGACTGGCGGGTCGAGGTGCCCTTTGTCGTGCTGTGCCCCGACACCGAGGCCGAGATGGCCGAGCTGGTGCGCGCCTGCGTGGCCCTGGGCCTGACCATCGTGCCCCGTGGCGGCGGCACCGGCTACACCGGCGGCGCCGTGCCCCTGGTGTGGAACAGCGCGGTCATCAACACCGAGAAGCTCGAGGACCTGGGCGAGGTGGAACTGATGGAGCTGCCGGGCGTGGCGCAGCCGGTGCCCACCATCCGCACCGGGGCCGGCGTGGTCACGCAGCGCGTGGCCGACCGCGCCGAGCAGGCCGGCCTGGTGTTCGCGGTCGACCCCACCTCGGCCGAGGCCTCGTGCATCGGCGGCAACATCGCGATGAACGCGGGCGGCAAGAAGGCCGTGCTGTGGGGCACCGCGATCGACAACCTCGCCTGGTGGCGCATGGTCGACCCGCAAGGGCGCTGGATCGAGGTGACCCGCCTGGACCACAACCTGGGCAAGATCCACGACGCCCCGCTGGTGCGCTTCGAGTGCAAGACCTTCGCCCCCGACGGCACCACGCCGCTGGACACCCGGGTGCTCGAAATCCCCGGCGCGCGCTTTCGCAAGGAGGGCCTGGGCAAGGACGTGACCGATAAATTCCTCGCCGGCCTTCCGGGAGTGCAGAAGGAAGGCTGCGACGGTCTGATCACCAGCGCGCGCTGGGTGCTGCATCGCATGCCCCCGCGAGTGCGCACCTTCTGCCTGGAGTTCTTCGGCCAGGCACGCGAGGCCATCCCCTCCATCGTCGAGATCAAGGAGTACCTGGACCAGCGCCCCGGGGGCGCCATCCTGGCGGGGCTGGAGCACCTCGACGAGCGCTACCTGCGCGCCGTGGGCTACGCGCCCAAGAGCAAGCGAGGGGCCTTCCCCAAGATGGCGCTGTTCGGCGACATCGTCGGCGAGGACGACGACGCGGTGGCGCGCGCCACCGCCGAGGTGGTGCGCATGGCCAACGCCCGCGTGGGCGAGGGCTTCGTGGCGGTCAGCCCCGAGGCGCGCAAGAAGTTCTGGCTGGACCGCAAGCGCACCGCGGCGATCGCGCGCCACACCAACGCCTTCAAGATCAACGAGGACGTGGTGATTCCGCTGCCCCGCATGGGCGAGTACGTGGACGGCATCGAGCGCATCAACGTCGAGCTGTCGCTGCGCAACAAGCTGGCGCTGGCCGCCGAGCTGGACCGCGCGCTGCGCGCGCCCTGGAGCCTGGCGCGCAACGAGGAGCTCGGCGAGGGCGAAACCGCCGTTTCCGAGGAGGAACTGCAGCACCTGCGCGAGCAGGCGCTGGCCCTGGTGGACGTGGTGCACGCGCGCTGGACCTTCCTGCTCGAGCAGATCGACACGCCGCTGCCGCAATTGCTGCCCCTGCTAGCCGAACCCCTGCTGGGCGGGGGCGGCGCGCAGACCGCGGCCATGCAGATGCTGCACCGCGCGCCGCGCGCCACGCTGTTCCACCTGCTGCAGGACCACAGCCTGCGCGCCTCGTGGAAGCAGGAGCTGCGCCGGCCGCTGCACACCCTGCTGGCCGGCGCCGCCTTCGCGCCGCTGCGCGGCGAGCTCGACGCGCTGCACAAGCGCGTGCTCAAGGGCCGCGTGTGGGTCGCCCTGCACATGCACGCCGGCGACGGCAACGTGCACACCAACATCCCCGTCAATTCCGACGACTACGGCATGCTGCAGGCCGCGCACGAGGCGGTGGCACGCATCATGACCCTGGCGCGGTCGCTGGATGGCGTGATCTCGGGCGAGCACGGCATCGGCATCACCAAGCTGGAATTCCTCAGCGAGGAGGAGCTGCGCCCCTTCACCGAGTACAAGCAGGACGTCGACCCGCAGGGCCGCTTCAACCGCGGCAAGCTGCTGCGCGACGCCTCGCTGCCGGCGGACCTGACCAACGCCTACACGCCGAGCTTCGGGCTGATGGGCCACGAGTCGCTGATCATGCAGCAAAGCGACATCGGCGCCATCGCCGACTCGGTCAAGGACTGCCTGCGCTGCGGCAAGTGCAAGCCGGTGTGCGCCACCCACGTGCCGCGCGCCAACCTGCTGTACTCGCCACGCAACAAGATCCTCGCCACCTCGCTGCTGGTGGAGGCCTTCCTGTACGAGGAGCAGACCCGCCGCGGCATCAGCGTGCACCACTGGGAGGAGTTCGAGGACGTGGCCGACCATTGCACGGTCTGCCACAAGTGCGAATCGCCCTGCCCGGTGGACATCGACTTCGGCGACGTGTCGATGAACATGCGCAACCTGTTGCGCAAGATGGGCAAGAAGACCTTCCGCCCGGCCAGCGCCGCCGGCATGTTCTTCCTCAACGCCACGGATGCGCGCACCATCAAGGCGGCGCGCACCGCGATGGTGGGCTGGGGCTTCAAGGCGCAGAACCTGGGCCACCGCATGCTGCGCGCGCTGGGTGCGCGCCAGACCGCGGCTCCGCCCGCCAGCACCGGTCGCTCGCCGCTGCGCGAGCAGGTGATCCACTTCGTGAACAAGCCGATGCCCGGCGGCTTGCCGAAGAAGACCGCGCGCGCGCTGCTGGACATCGAGAACCCCGATTTCGTGCCCATCATCCGCAACCCCGCGTCCACCACGGTGGACTCGGAGGCGGTGTTCTATTTCCCGGGCTGCGGCTCGGAGCGCCTGTTCTCGCAGGTCGGGCTGGCCACGCAGGCCATGCTCTGGCACGTGGGGGTGCAGACCGTGCTGCCCCCGGGATACCTGTGCTGCGGCTATCCCCAGCGCGGCAGCGGCATGTACGACAAGGCCGAGAAGATCATCACCGACAACCGGGTGCTGTTCCACCGCGTGGCCAACACGCTGAACTACCTGGACATCAAGACCGTGGTGGTCAGCTGCGGCACCTGCTACGACCAGCTGCAGGGCTACGAGTTCGAGAAGATCTTCCCCGGCTGCCGCATCGTGGACATCCACGAGTTCCTGCTCGAGAAGGGCGTCACCCTGCCCGGCACGGGCGGCTACCTGTACCACGACCCCTGCCACAGCCCGATGAAGCAGCGCGAGCCGATGAAGACGGTGCGCGCGCTGCTGGGCGAGGACGTGCGCAAGGCCGATCGCTGCTGCGGCGAGAGCGGGCTGCTGGGCATCTCCCGCCCGGACATCTCCACCCAGGTGCGCTTTCGCAAGACCGAGGAGCTGCGCCGGGACGAGGCCGCGCTGCGCGCGGCCGGGCACGAGGGCGACCTGAAGATCCTCACCTCCTGCCCGAGCTGCCTGCAGGGGCTCTCGCGCTACCGCCACGACCTGCAGCACGGCCTGCTGGAGGCCGACTACATCGTCGTGGAAATGGCGCGCAAGATCCTCGGCGAGGACTGGATGCCCGGCTACGTGCGCGCGGCCAACGCCGGGGGCATCGAGCGGGTGCTGGTTTGAACCCGCCCGGCAGCCCCGAGGCCTGCCCGCTGTGCACGCAGCCCGGCGGCCTGCCGGTGTGGACCTCGGCCTGGATGCGCCTGATCCGCGCCGAGGAGCCCTTGCACCCGGCCACCTGGCGCCTGGTGTGGAATGAGCATGTGGCCGAATTCAGCGAGCTGCCGCGCCTGCAGCGCCTGGCCTGCATGGACGCCCTGGTGCTGATCGAGCGCGAAGTGCGCGAGGCCCTGCGGCCGCGCAAGATCAACCTTGCGGCCCTGGGCAACCTGGTGCCGCACCTGCACTGGCACCTGATCGCGCGCTGGGAGTGGGACGCGCACTGGCCCCAGCCCGTGTGGGCGCCAGAGCAGCGCGAGGCCGACGAGGCGCGGCTGCGCGCCTTGCGCGAGGCCCTGCCCGCGATCGACGCGCGCCTGCGCGCAGCCCTCGATCAGCGCTTCGCGGCGCCGCCGCCGGTGGCGGGCGATCAGATCACCCGCGAATAGCGCGGGCCCTGCAACAGCGCCGCGGCGTCGTGCAGGCGGCGGTCGAACTGCATGGCGATCACCCGCACCAGCAGGCGCCCGCGCTGGGTGACCTGCAGGCGCGCCCCGTCGATCTCCAGCAGCCCGGCCTGCGCCAGCGGGCGCAGGCGACGCAGGTCGTCGGCGAAGCAGGCCTCGGCATCGGCCACGCCGTGGCGAGCCGCGAGTTGATCCAGGTCGAGGGAAAAGTCGCACATCAGGCGCTGGATGGCGTCGCGGCGCAACAGGTCGTCGTCGTCCAGCTCGATGCCGCGCTCGATGGGAAGCCGGCCCTCGGCCAGTGCGGCCCCGTAGGCATCCAGGGTCTTGGCGTTTTGCGCGTAGTAGCGGCCCAGCTTGGAAATGCCCGACACGCCGAAGGCGAGCAGATCCAGGTCGGCATGGGTGGAGTAGCCCTGGAAATTGCGATGCAGGCGCCCGCCCGCCTGGGCGCGCGCCAGCTCATCGTCGGGCAGGGCGAAATGGTCCATGCCGATGTACTGGTAGCCCGCGTGGGCCAGGCGCCGGATCGCCAGGCCCAGCAACACCAGCTTGGCCTCGGGGGTCGGCAGCTCGGATTCGGCGATGCGCCGCTGCGGCGCGAAGCGCGAGGGCAGATGCGCGTAGCTGTACAGCGCGATGCGCTGCGGGTGCAGATCCAGCACCTTTTCCAGCGTGGCAGCGAAATTGAAGGCATTCTGGCGGGGCAGGCCGTAGATCAGATCCACGCTGACCGAGGCGAAGCCGCTGGAACGCGCGGCGTCGATGACCTCGCGGGTCTCCTCGAAGCTCTGGATGCGATTGACGGCCTGCTGCACGGCGGGGTCGAAGTCCTGCACCCCCACGCTCATGCGGTTGAAGCCCAGGCGCGCCAGATGCTCCACGCGCCGGGCGCCGACCTTGCGAGGATCGATCTCGATGGAGAATTCGCCCCCGGCCGACAAGTCGAAGTGCTCGCGCGTGAAATCCATCAGGCGCTGCGCCTCGGCATCGTCCAGGAAGGTCGGGGTTCCCCCGCCCCAATGCAGCTGCACGGCTGCGGTACGCTGCGCGAGCAGCCCGGCCACGGCGCGCATCTCCTGCTCCACCTGATCGAGGTAGGGCGCGCTGCGCGCGTGGTTGCGGGTGGGGATCTTGTTGCAGCCGCAGTAGTAGCACAGGGTTTCGCAAAAGGGGATGTGCACGTACAGCGAAAGCGGCGCATCCCCGCGCTCGGCCAGCGCCCGCTCGTAGTTCGCGACGGAGAAATCCGCGCGAAAGCGGTCGGCCGTGGGGTAGGAGGTGTAGCGAGGCCCCGATACGTCGAAACGCCGTATCAGCTCCGGCTGGAAATCGAGGTTGATCGAACTTGTCTGCATGATGTCTGGATCATCGGCGCGGGGGCGCCGTGGGACTTTGACCTGGAACAAGGCGTCCCGATGTTGCCCGAGGACAACGAAAATCTCCCCGTGCTGCTCTGCAGCAAACTAAGATGGCAGCCCCAGTGACAGGAAGGCCGCCAGGCTACCCAGCCGAGACCGGCACGAAATCCATGCACGACGAGCAAAAGCACGACAAGGGATCCATGGCTGCACTCAGCCTGGGCGCGCTGGGGGTGGTCTATGGAGACATCGGCACGAGCCCCTTGTATGCCTTCAAGGAGGCCTTCAACCCCGCGCACAGCCTGGGCTTCAACCCGGCCAACATCTACGGCGTGCTGTCCCTGATCTTCTGGGGGCTGACCATCATCGTGACGGTCAAGTACGTGGGACTGGCGCTGCGCGCGGACAACGAGGGCGAGGGCGGCATCCTGGCGCTGATGGCCCTGGTCATGCGGCGCTACGCCGCGCCCTCGCGCGGGCGGGTGCTGGCGGTGGCGCTGGGCCTGATCGGCGCCGCCATGTTCTATGGCGACAGCATCATCACCCCGGCCATCTCGGTGCTGTCGGCGGTCGAGGGCACCGCCGTGGCCACACCCCTGCTGCAGGACGCGGTGATTCCCATCACCGCGGCGATCCTGGTGGGGCTGTTCATCGTGCAAAAGCGCGGCACGGCGCTGGTGGGCGCGTACTTCGGGCCCATCATGATGCTGTGGTTCATCGCCCTCGGCGTGCTGGGCCTGTCCCACATCCTCATCCATCCCAGCGTGTTGCGCGCGCTGAACCCCTGGTGGGGCGCGGACATGTTCCTGCGCGAACCCCGGCTGGCGCTGTTCCTGCTGGGCGCGGTGTTCCTGTCCCTCACCGGCGGCGAGGCCTTGTACGCCGACATGGGGCATTTCGGGCGCCTGCCCATACGCCGCGCCTGGCTGGGTGTGGTCATGCCGGGGCTGCTGCTGAACTATTTCGGACAGGGCGCGCTGGTGCTGGCCAATCCGGCCGCCGGCAAGAATCCCTTTTTCTACCTGGCGCCCTCCTGGGCGCTCTGGCCGCTGGTCGTGCTGGCGGCCCTGGCCACGGTGATCGCCTCGCAGGCGGTGATCTCCGGCGCCTACTCGATGACCACCCAGGCCATCAAGCTGGGCTACCTGCCGCGCATGCGGGTGCTGTTCACCAACGAGCGCAACCAGGGGCAGATCTACGTGCCCTTCATCAACTGGACCATGCTGCTGTTCGTGCTGGCGCTGGTGATGGCCTTTCGCAGCTCGGACAACCTGGCCGCCGCCTACGGCATCGCCGTGAACATCACCATGGTCACCACCACGGTGTTCCTGTGGATGGTGGCTCCGCAGCGCTGGGGCTGGAGCACGCGCCGCGCCAACTTCGTGTTCCTGCCCCTGGCGCTGGTCGAGGTGCTGTTCCTGGCCTCCAATTCGCTGAAGGTCGATCATGGCGGCTGGTTCCCGCTGGTGTTCGGCGCCGCCGTCTATACCCTGCTGTCCACCTGGAAGCGCGGACGCAGCCTGCTCAAGCGCCAGCTGCAGGAGCATGCCCTGAACCTGAAGGACTTCGTGCACAGCCTGTCGACCTACCCGCCGACCCGGGTCGAGGGCACGGCGATCTACCTCACGCCCAACGCCGACACGGTGCCGCATGCGCTGCTGCACAACCTCAAGCACAACAAGGTCCTGCACGAGCGCGTGGTCTTCCTGTCAGCGCAGGCCGCCGACGTGCCCCATGTCGGGCCCGACCAGGGCATCGACCTGCGCGCCATGGAAGAAGGCATCTATCTGCTGCATGTTCGCTATGGATTCAAGGACGAACCCGACATTCAGAAGTTGTTGAAGGACTGCGAGCGCCTGTCGGGCCTGGAATTCCACTTGATGGAGACCTCGTTTTTCCTCGCGCGCCAAACCATCGTGCCCTCGAAGATTCCCGGCATGGCGCTGTGGCGCGAGGTGCTGTTCTCCTGGATGAGCCGCAACGCCCAGGAAGCCTCGGACTACTTCCGCATTCCGCCCAACCGTGTGGTGGAGCTGGGAACCCAGATCGAGATCTGAGTTCCCGGGCTGGCGCGGGCGCGGTGAAAATCCAACACCCGGGCCGCCCTCGCCTGCGACGCCCGCCGGCTCTGGCATCATGCACACAGGCCGGTGCGTGGCAAGCCGGCGCAGGAGGTGTGAGATGACCATCGCGATGGCAGCCTACAAATCCGTCTATGCGGTCGAGGACGTGGAGCGCAAGCTCCGGAACCTCGCAGGCGACGCGCAGGACACGCTGCGCAATACCTACACGCGCATGATCGAGGCGGGGGGGCAGCGCCTGGCCATCAAGCCCGCGACCGTCCCCGACCGCGAGGCCCTGCAGGCCGAGTTGCCCAATTTCGCCGAGCCGCTGGAACAGGTGCTGCGCGCGGTGGCGCTGGCCGCCGACAGCCGCGACCCGGTGGAAGTCACGCCCATGCTGCTGCTGGGCGAGCCGGGCATCGGCAAGACCCATTTCGCAAGACGCGTCGCCGACATGCTGGGCACCGCCTGGGCGCTGGCGCCGATGAACGCGCTGACCGCGGGCTGGATCCTCTCCGGCTCCTCGTCCCAATGGAAGGGCGCGCGCCCAGGCAAGGTATTCGAGACCCTGGTGCAGGGCGAATACGCCAACCCGGTGGTGGTAATCGACGAGATCGACAAGGCGGCCGCATCCGCGCAATACGACCCGCTGGGCGCGCTGTACAGCCTGCTGGAGCACGACACCGCGCGCCACTTCACCGACGAGTTCGCCGAGATTCCCATCGACTGCACCGCCGTGGTGTGGGTGGCCACCGCGAACGACCCCTCGAGCATTCCCGAGCCCCTGCTCAGCCGGCTCGACGTTTTCGAGGTGCCCGCACCGGACGAAGCCGGGCGCAGGGCCATCGCCCTGCGCCTGTACCGCGAGCTTCGCGAAGGCCACGACTGGGGCACGGCCTTCCCGCCGGAAATCGGCGATGGCGCACTCGACGCGCTGGCCCAGGCCAGCCCGCGCGAAATGCGCCGCCTGCTCGCCGCGGCCTTCGGCGCGGCCAAGCTGGACGGACGCTCGGAACTGCTCGAGCGCGATTTCCCCCGCCTGCGCTCGCGAGGCCCGCGCATGGGCTTCGTGCAATAGGCAGCCCCGCACCCACCACACCCTCCTGGAGATCCCTCGATGAGCCTGATGGCCAGCGCCGCGCCGCAAGCCACCCATTTGATCAAGCCGCTTGTCGCACTGCTGGCGATCATCAACCCCCTGGGGATCCTGCCCATTTTCCTGGCCCTCACCGAGGGCTTCACCCCGGCCCAGCGCAAGCGGACCATCGCGACCTGCGCCTTTTCCTCCTTCGTGGTCATCGCGGTCAGTGCGCTCCTGGGCACCCAGGTGCTGCAGTTCTTCAGCATCTCCCTGCCCTCCTTCCAGGTAGGGGCGGGTCTGTTGCTGCTGATCACCGGCATCGGCATGCTCAATGCCGCGCCCACGGCCTTCCGCTCGACCCCGGAGGAGATGGACGAAGCCGAGGCCAGCAGCCGCAGCATCGCCGTGGTGCCCCTGACCGTTCCGCTGCTGACCGGCCCGGCCACCATCTCCACCATGATCATCTACGCCGACAGGAACCGGCACTGGCCCTACCTGCTGGTGCTGGTGGCCTATGGGGTGGTCGCCGCGCTGGTGATCGCCGGGACCTTCCGCGCCGCCGAGACCATCGCCGGAGTGGTGGGCAAGACGGGCATCAACATCATGACCCGCCTGATGGGCCTGCTGATCGCGGCGCTGTCGGTGGAACTGATGAGCGAGGGCCTGATCAAGCTGTTTCCGGGCCTGGGGCACTGAAACGGTGCCTTCCGGGCTCGCGGAGCACGCCCCGAATCGGGGAGCGGGTTTTCCCCTGTGGGCAAGCCATGGGGTGGCGGGAATAATCCTCCAAGTCGCGCACCACGGTGCCTGCGATACGAATTCAGGAGTGAGTAGCGAGGAGACAGCTCGACCGAACCCACGCGTGTGTGTGGAGTATCGGCAAGCATCAGCGCCAAGACGCTGAAACCAAGGCGCCAGATCCCCCGAGGGGGTCTGGCGTTTTTTCATGGGCGCTCGATAGGGGCCGCGCTTTGGGGACCGCGACTTGCAGGGTCACGGAAACCCTATCGACCCCGCGCATGTTCCACGTGGAACATGCGCCCTCCGATCAGGATGATTTTTTCATCGGGCAGGTGTTGAGCCCGAGCAGGGAATAGGCGGGACAAACCCCCACCGCCCCGGTGATCAACGGCACAACGCCGATGTAGCCCCACCACCCCACCGTGCCCGTCGCGGCCAGCGCGATCAGCACCAATCCGACCACCACGCGCACAACCCGATCCAGCCCGCCTTCGTTGATCTTCATGGCTACGCTCCTTGATGGAAACTCCAGCCATCAATGTACCGGGCTCCGGGCGCGGCTGGAATGATTCTCGTCATGGAACATGTCGAAGCTTGCGGATGCCGATCGATGTTCCACGTGAAACATCGACCCTGCTCCAGGCCCGGACCACGCCACGCCTACAATGTGGGCCTCGAAGCTGGTGAACCCCATGGAATATCCCAAGGTCTTTGACGTCATCGTGGTCGGCGGCGGACACGCCGGCACTGAAGCCGCGCTGGCCGCAGCCCGCATGGGCGCGGCCACGCTCCTGCTCAGCCACAACATCGAGACCCTGGGGCAAATGTCCTGCAATCCCTCCATCGGCGGCATCGGCAAGGGCCACCTGGTGAAGGAAATCGACGCACTGGGTGGCGCCATGGCCGCTGCCACCGACGAGGCCGGGATCCAGTTCCGCATTCTCAACGGCAGCAAGGGCCCCGCGGTTCGCGCCACCCGCGCCCAGGCCGACCGTGTGCTGTACAAGGCCGCGATCCGCTCCCGCCTCGAGAACCAGGCCGGCCTGTGGCTGTTCCAGCAGGCCGTGGACGACCTGCTGCTCGAATCCGACGGGCGTGGCGATCGCGTGTGCGGCGCCGTCACCCAGAGCGGCATCCGCTTCCGCGCCCGCAGCGTGGTCCTGACCGCCGGCACCTTCCTGGACGGCAAGATCCACATCGGCCTGCAGAATTACTCCGGCGGGCGCGCGGGCGATCCGCCCGCAGTGTCGCTTGCGCGCCGCCTGCGCGAAATCGGCCTGCCCCAGGGCAGGCTCAAGACCGGCACCCCGCCGCGCATCGACGGCCGCAGCATCGACTTCTCGCGCATGCTGGAGCAGCCTGGCGACCTCGACCCCGTGCCGGTGTTCAGCTTCCTCGGCCAGGCCTCGCAACACCCGCGCCAACTGCCCTGCTGGGTCACCCACACCAACGCACGAACCCACGACATCATCCGCGCCGGGCTGGACCGCAGCCCCATGTACACCGGCGTGATCGAGGGTGTGGGCCCGCGCTACTGCCCCAGCATCGAAGACAAGATCCACCGCTTCGCCGGCAAGGACGCGCACCAGATCTTTCTCGAGCCCGAGGGCCTGTCCACCCACGAGTACTACCCCAACGGCATCTCCACCAGCCTGCCCTTCGATGTGCAGCTCGAACTCGTGCACAGCATCGAGGGCCTGGAGCAGGCACACCTGCTGCGCCCGGGCTACGCCATCGAGTACGACTACTACGACCCGCGGGCCCTCAAGTCCTCGCTGGAGACCCGTGCAGTGGCAGGCCTGTTCTTCGCCGGGCAGATCAATGGCACCACCGGTTACGAGGAAGCGGCCGCCCAGGGCCTGCTCGCCGGCGCCAACGCCGCGCTGCTGGTGCGCGGCGAGGATCCCTGGTGCCCGGGCCGCGAGCAGGCCTACCTGGGCGTGCTGGTCGACGACCTGATCACCAAGGGGGTCAGCGAGCCCTACCGCATGTTCACCAGCCGCGCCGAGTACCGCCTGAGTCTGCGAGAGGACAACGCCGACCTGCGCCTCACCGAGGACGGGCGCCGCCTCGGCCTGGTCGACGACGCCCGCTGGGACGCCTTTTGCCGCAAGCGCGACGCCATCGAGGCCGAGCGCCAACGGCTTCGCGACACCTGGGTGCAGCCCCAGACCCTGCCTCCCGCGCAAGCGCAGCAGCTCATCGGCCAGCCCATCGAACGCGAGTACCGCCTGGAAGACCTGCTGCGCCGCCCCGACGTCGACTACGCCCGCCTGGTCAGCGCCCTCGACGCACGCTACGCCCCCGCGCAGGCCCTGCGCCCCGACGAAGCCGAGCAGGTGCAGATCGGGGTCAAATACTCCGGCTACATCGAGCGCCAGCAGGTCGACGTGCAACGTGCCGCCGAATACGAGCACATGCCCCTGCCCGAGGACCTGGACTACTCCGCGGTGCAAGGCCTGTCGATCGAAGTGCGCCAGAAACTCGGCCGCGCCCGCCCCCTCACCCTGGGGCAGGCTTCGCGGGTATCGGGGGTCACCCCCGCCGCCATCTCCCTGCTGCTGGTCCACCTGCGCAAGCGCCGCCTGCGCTCGCCGGTCGCCCTCGATCGGGCCACCGGATGAGTTCGGCACGCGAAGATCTCGCCAGCGTCCTGGCGGCCCTGCACCTGCAGGCGCAAGCCGAGCAGATCGACCAGTTGTTGCGCTACCTGGAGTTGCTGCAGCGCTGGAACGCGGTCTACAACCTCACCGCGGTGCGCGAACCCGCGCACATGCTCACCCTGCATCTGGCCGACAGCCTGTCCCTGCTCCCGGCGCTGGACCGGCGCGCGCCTCGGCGCGTGCTCGACGTGGGCTCCGGCGGGGGCCTGCCGGGCATGGTGCTGGCCATCATGCGCCCGCAATGGCAGCTCGTGCTGGTCGACGCCGTGCAGAAGAAATGCGCCTTCCTGCGGCAGGTGGCGGCCACGCTGCAGTTGCGCAACGTGGAGGTCGCCCATGGCCGCGTCGAGCAGCTGCGTCTGCCGGGCTTCGACTGCATCACCAGCCGGGCCGTGGGCGAGCTTGCCGAACTCGTGCGTATCAGCGAGCATGTGCTGCTTGCCGGCGGCTCCTGGGCGGCCATGAAGGGCAGCGTGCCCGAGGCCGAGCTCCAGACCCTGCCCGCGGGTATCGTGCACGACATCGAATTCCTCGACGTACCCGGGTTGCAGGCCCGACGCTGCGTGGTGTGGATGCACCGCGCCCAAGAGCCGACCCCAACCCGGCCCGGCGATTCCTAGGACTCTTGCGATGGCATCGGTTTTCTGTATTGCCAACCAGAAGGGTGGGGTCGGCAAGACCACCACCAGCGTCAACCTCGCCGCCGGGCTCGCGCGGGTCGGGCAGCGCGTGCTGCTGGTCGACCTCGACCCGCAGGGCAATGCCACCATGGGCTCGGGGGTGGACAAGCGCCAGCTCAAGCCCAGCGTGTACCAGGCCCTGCTGGGCATCGCGCCCCTGCACGAAGCCCGTCGCCCCAGCCCCCAGGGGGGCTACGACGTGCTCGGCGCCAACCGCGAGCTGGCCGGCGCCGAGCTGGAGCTGGTCGACGAGGAGCGTCGCGAGCACCGGCTGAAGGAACTGCTGGCGGCGGTCGCCGGGGACTACGACTTCGTGCTCATCGACACCCCGCCCGCGCTGGGCCTGCTCACCCTGAATGCGCTGTGCGCGGCGCAGGGCGTGATCGTGCCCATGCAGTGCGAGTATTTCGCGCTGGAAGGCCTGACCGATCTGGTCAACACCGTGCGCCAGGTGCATGCCAAGCTCAACCCCGAGCTGGTGCTCATCGGGCTGCTGCGGGTCATGTTCGACCCTCGCATCACCCTGCAGCAGCAGGTCAGCGACCAGCTCAAGACCCACTTCGGCGAAAAGGTCTTCGATGCGGTGATCCCCCGCAACGTGCGCCTGGCCGAAGCCCCCAGCTACGGCCTGCCCGGCGTGGTGTTCGACCGCGCCAGCCGGGGCGCCCAGGCCTACGTCGAATTCGCCGAGGAAATGGTGCGCCGCGTCCGCGGCACCGCCGCCCCCGCCCGCCGCCCCACCACCAACGCAGCATGAACAGCAGCTCGAAGACTCCCTCCGCCGCCTCCCCGGCCCCGAAAAAGCGCAAAGGCCTGGGCCTCGGGCTCGAAGCCCTGCTCGGCGCCCAGGGTGCGGAGATCACCTCCGCGCCGTCCGCCCCCACCGCGCTGCCCCTGGACGCGCTGGTGCCCGGCCAGTACCAGCCGCGCACCCGCATGGACGAAGGCGCCCTGTTCGAGCTGGCCGAGAGCATCAAGGCGCAGGGCGTGATGCAGCCCATCCTGGTGCGCCCGCTGGGCTCCGGCAAGTACGAGATCATCGCCGGCGAGCGCCGCAGCCGCGCGGCGCGACTGGCCGGGCTCGATCAGGTGCCGGTGCTGGTGCGCGAAGTGCCCGACCAGTCGGCCCTGGCGATGGCGCTGATCGAGAACATCCAGCGCGAGGACCTCAACCCCCTGGAAGAGGCCCAGGGCATCCGGCGCCTGATCGAGGAGTTCGCCTTCACCCACGAGCAGGCGGCACAGGCCGTCGGCCGCTCGCGGGCCGCGGTCAGCAACCTGCTGCGCCTGCTCAACCTGGCACGCCCGGTGCAGGACATGCTGCTCGCCGGCGACCTCGACATGGGCCATGCCCGGGCCCTGCTGGCGCTCGACGGCGCCGCCCAGATCCAGGCCGCCAACCAGGTGCAGGCGGGCCGCCTGTCGGTGCGCGAAACCGAGCGCCTGTGCGCGCGCGCCCAGGCCCCCGCGCCGGCTCCGCGCCCGGCGCAACAGGCTGAACGCCGCGAACTCGACCGCCTCGAGCACGAGCTCGGCGAACTCCTGGCCGCCCCGGTGCAGATCCGGGCCAAGGGCAGTGGAAGCCGCATGCGCGGCGAGATCACCCTGGGGTTCCACTCCCTGGATGAGCTCAACGGACTCATCGACCACCTGCGCAAGCAGGCCTGAAGCTCCGCCCCGCCTGCGCGCCGCCGCGATCAGCCAGCGCAGTGAGCGCTCACACCGGCACGTCCTGCGCGAACACCCGCAGCACCGAGCTGTAGGCCTGGAGGCTGGCCTCCGAGAACTCCCCGGCCGCCTCGAAGCCGATCAGCGGCACGTCGCCCAGCTGGCTGCGCAGCAGCTGCCATTGCGCGCGCAAGGCCGTGCCCCGGCGCGCCGCGCAGGTGGCGAACACCGCACCGCGCACCGGCGGCGCGGCATCGGCAGGAGAGCCATGCCCCGCCGCCTGCCGAGCCTCCCGGCGCTGCTCGAGTTCGTCGCGCACCTCCGTGCACAGGCGCAGCAGGTCGCGCATGAACACCTCCGTCTGGCGCCGGCAAAAGCGCAAGCGCATGCCGGGCTGCAGCTCCGCCGCCAGCGCCACCCCCTGGCCCCCCGGATCGATGCCGATCAGGCCGCGCAGCAAGGTGGCGGCCCCCGCCGGCACCTGCCCCGGTTCGTCCTCCGGCCAGGAAAGGCCCACCACCACGTCGCGCAGGCTGGGCACCAGCTCACGCCACTGCCGCTGCTCGCGGCTGCGCCGCGGCTCGCCGAGGTCGTCCAGCAGGGCACCCAGCGCGGGCTGCCCGTCCAGCGCATACACCACGTTGTCGCTGCAACGCGTGACCGTGCGCGCCGGCCCCACGGCCTGCAGGCCGTGGCTGAGCCCACCCAGCAGGCTCACGCGCGAGGAAAAGGCCACGCCCGAAACCCCGCCCTGCAGCACCGCGTCGGCGAAGTGCGCACCACAGCCCGGGCTGACGATGCCGCCCCACACGTCGCGCGAGTCGCAGCGCTCGCCGAGCTCGGCCACCAGTTCGTCCAGCTCGAGCTGCTCGGCATCGCCGTGCGCGAGCACCGAATGCGCGCCACGCCATACGCGCGAGGCCGGCTGCAGAGGCTTTCGCCCGGAAAACACGCGGAAATCACGGCCCGCCAACTGCATCAGCATGAGCGCGACGCCGCAGGACTCGATGCCCTGCTCGCCCGACGCGAAAACCCCGGGCATGACGCCGCCCACCCAATGCTCCACCCCCAGGCGCCGGCGCAGCCCGTCCAGCAACTCCTCGCCCAGCACGGCATGCCGGGGATCCACATAGACCAGGCCGAGATTCGGGCGCGTCACGGTTCGCGCGCGCGCCCGCTCCCGCGCGACCTGGGCGCACACATCCTCCAGCGCCAGCGGCCAGCTCGACAGGGAAGAATGGGCAGTGATGAAGCGCATGCGGGAAGGTGGGGATCGGCGGACGCTACCGTGCTGCGAAGACCCGTCGATCCGAGCAGGGCGACGGGTTCCGGATGCGTGCATGTCGCGTCGCATGTTGCGCCGCAATGTGCCGACTCATCCTAGCAGGCGAATCAAAGCCCCGAAAACCATGCGCCTTGACCCGCACGCCCATGCCAACGGCATGGCCATTCCCCTTCCTCCGCGCCTGCGTCCGGCCTCGGCTGCCGCCGGCGAAGCGCAGCGCCTGGCGCGGCCGCTGCTGCCCGCCAACGGCTGGCCGCTAGGGCCCCTTGCGCGCCCGCGCGCCAGGCGCGCCCGGTTTCGAGCCTGCGCGCGCCGCCGCACGCTTGCGTGCGGGGGGCGTAGCGCCCGTCGGCGCGCTCGGCTTGGGCGCAGTCCTGCCCGCAGCGGGCGAGCCCGCGGCAGGCCCCCCGGCCGTGCCCGACGAAGCCATCGCAGCAGCGCCCGGCATGGGCCAGGCGCTCTCGCGCAGGGCTTCGGTGGCCACCTTCGTGAACTGGTCGCTCAAGGTGCTCCACCACTGCATGGGATCGATGATTCCACCCACCTGCGGCGCCTCGCCGTCGCCCTTGCCCTTGCCCTGGTTCCCCGCGGCCTCGCCGCTCGCGGGCGCCGCGGGCGGCTCGGGTGGCTTCGCCGCCTGCGGCGTGGCAGCGCCCATGGCCTCGGCCCCGGCGCGCATGGCCGAGCCCAGGTGACTGGCCAGGTCGCCGAAATCCACATTCATGGTCTTCAGGGTCGACAGGGTCATGCGCTGCACTTCCAGGCCCTGGATGGTGGCCTGGGTCAGCCGCACGTTCGCCTCCAGCCACTGCAACACCACGCGCAGGTCGACGATCTTGCGTTCCAGCTCCTCGGGGTCCAGCGTCGGGGCCATCCAGTTGGCGAAACTGGAGGACATGCCCGAGCTCTTGAGCAGGGACTGGAAGAATTCCATGGCCGGAGGGGATTGGGCTTGCATGAGACTCGAACCTCGAAGGACGTACGGGAGCCGACCCGCGAAGGCAGCTCGCCTCGCAAGGTCGATGCGGCCCAGCATACCGCCTGCGCGCCGGCTTCGACATCCCCCCTTTCGATACCCTTGCCGGCCCCGCGCTGCACAATGCGCCCATGAGTCCTGCGCGCCCGGGCGCCCCATGGGGCGCGACACCGCCCGCACGGCCGCGCCGGCGCTGGCGCGCGGCCTGGTGGCTGCTGCCCGTGCTCATGCTGCATCTGCTGGCTCTGTGGGCCCTGGCCAGCGCCTTGCGCCCCAGGCCCCCGCATGCGCTGCCCGCCGCGCTGTACACGCGCGTGCTCCTGCCCCAGGCCCCGCCGGCGCCACAGGCCCCGCCGGCGCGCGGCCCCGCAGGCGCCGCCCCGCAAGCCGCGGGCCCCGAACTGCTGGCACAGGCCCCGAGCCCGGCCGCCCCACCGCCGTATGCGCACCCTCTCCGGCGCCCGCGCGCGCAGGGCCCCTCGCGGCCCGCCTCCGCCTCCGCCTCCGCCTCCGCTTCCGCTTCCGCTTCCACTTCCACCCCCGCCCCCGCTTCCACCCCCGCCGCCCCAGCCTCCCAGCCGGCCCCGGGCCCAGGGCCCCAGCCAGCTTTGGCGGCCGCAGGGCGCGCCAAGGTCGCCCCCCCGCGCCACGCGGCCTCGGCTGCGCCCCCGCCCACGACCCCTGGCGCCCCCGCGCAAGCCGGTTCCCCGGCGCAGCCCATGTCGCAGCCGCGCGCAGCCCAGCCCGTGGCCGCCAGTGCGCCGCGCCCAGGGGCGCCTGGCGGCGCCGACGCCTGGCCACCGCCGACCCGCCTCGACTACGCCCTGACGGGCTATTACCGCGGCCCGCTGCATGGCAACGGCGAACTCGAGTGGCGCCGCCAGGGCCCGCGCTACGAACTGCGCCTCAGCGGCTCGGCGCTGATCGACTTCTCCTACACCAGCACCGGCAGCATCGCCGGCGACTGGCTCGCGCCCGACGACTACGTCGAGCAGGTGCTCCTGCGCAGCAAAAGCGTGCATTTCGACCGCGCGGCCGGGCGGCTGCGCTTCTCGGCCATCGGCTCCACCATGCCCATCGCCGCCCACCTGCTCGACAGCGCCAGCGTGTTCATGCAACTGGCCCAAGACCTGCGCACCCGCCCCGAGAGCTTCCAGCCCGGCGCGCACCTGCGCTTCCAGGTGGCGCGCCCCAGCGGCACCACGACCTGGGACTTCCTGGTCGCCGGGCGCACCCAGGTGGCCACCCGACTCGGGCCCCTGCAAGCCTGGCATCTGGTGTACGAGCCTCCGGCCCAGGATGACCTCGGCGCCGAGGTCTGGCTGGCCGCATCGCTGCAGGGCCTGCCCGTGCAGATCCGGCTGCGCCACGGGCGCGACGACTATCTGCTGTTCACGCTTCGGCGTGCATTGCAACAATCCTCCCCCGAAGCAGCCGCCGGTCGCTGAATCTTGCC
The DNA here is from genome assembly GCA_021846965.1 of Pseudomonadota bacterium. Taxonomy (GTDB): domain Bacteria; phylum Pseudomonadota; class Gammaproteobacteria; order Burkholderiales; family Burkholderiaceae_C; genus Thiomonas_A. The sequence continues at coordinate 22,166 of JAJZWA010000046.1, forward strand.
CCATCCCCGGGCCCGCTGTCGGCGCGCCACCGCCCTCGTGCGTTGAAGCCTCAGGCAGGCAGCGCGGGCCACGGCATGCGGGACTTGATTCCCCGCCCCCGATCCCCATGTGAAACTTGACGCGGCGGCAGTCTGCGCACGACACCACCGCGTTTTCCCGGGAGGATCACCATGCACACCATGATCTACGACTCCGACGCCTTCAGCGTGTTCCAGCTCGACTGGGCCCGCGAGACCGGCGACCAGGCAGCCGAGGCCGCCCCGCAACAGGGGGGGTTCGAGATCGTCGACAAGTTCGCACGCAAGGAAATCTTCCTCGAGGGCCACGTGGCCGACGGCTTTCGCGCCCGCGTGCGCAGCCTCATGGAAAGCTCGCCGAGCACCGAGGACATCGACGAATTCCTCGACGGCTTCTCCGCCCTGTCGCGCCTGAACCTGCACGCGCACTGAGCGCTGCTCCGCCCGGCGGCGAGGCGCGGGCCGCGCGCCTCCCGCCGGCGGCATACGCAAAGCTTGTCTTGCGTCAAGGTCGGGCGATGGGGAAGCCATACGATGATTCGCATGAATGCTCTCGTCGTCCCTACCGTTGAGTCGCCGCGCCCCTTGGCGCCCAGTCGCGGCGAAGCCCGTGCCGAGCCGATGGTGCGTGTGCTCAAGGCCATGGCGCACCGCGAGCGCCTGGCCATCCTGTGTCTGTTGCTGGACGGGGAAATGTGCGTGCGCGACCTCGAACACGGTGTCGGCATGCGCCAGGCCGCGCTCTCGCAGCAACTGTCGCGCCTGCGTGCCGAGAACATCGTGGAAGCGGTGCGTCACGGGCGCTTCATGCTGTACCGCTTGAAGGATCCCCAGGTGCAGGCGGTGGTGCGCGCCGTGTGCCGCGAAATCCAGCCGGCCTGAAGCCGCGCGCCAGGCTGTGCCCGGCGCGCGCCGGCAGCATCACCAGGTGCCGTGCAGGCCCCAGTAGATGATGAACACCGCCACCAGGGTGGACAGGGCCCATGCCCAGGGCGGCATCATGTCCCACAGGCGTTCGACCATGCCGTGGGGCGCCACCACCAGTTCTCCGCGAACACTGCGCTCGAAGCGCGTGAAGAAATCCTCGATCAGGCTGCGCGCCGCCTGGTCCGCCAGCGCACCCCCCATCTGCCCGAGCGCCCCGCCCACCTGCGCGCTGGCCTGGTACTGCAGCGAGGTACCGTCGCCCGAAGGCTGCAAGGCCACCAGCGCGCGTCCGGCGCCGAAGCCGGCGCTCCCGCCGTTGCCTTCGAAGCGCAGCACATAGCTGTGCGGGGGATTGGCATCCTCCAGCACCAGGGTGCTGGTGAAGCTCGAGCGATGCCCCGCGATCTCGAGTTGCTGCACGACCTCGAAGCGCCCGGGAGCGCTTTGCTCCAGGCTCTGGCAACCCGGGATGCTCGCGCGCAGCATCGCGGGCGAGTTCAGGGCTTCCCAGACCTGGGCGGGGCTGAGGGGAATGTGGCGCTTGCCTTGAACGTCCATGGTCGGTCTCGCAGATCAGGTGCGCTGCCCGGAATGAGCAACGCTATATCCATACCTACTTATATTTACCTGCGGACACGACAGTTTCAAGCTGCAACGCAGCATTTCCCGGGTAAATACTCCCTAGGGCTTTCCTGGACCCAGGTTCGCGCGATGCCCCCGACATCGTCCCCAAGACTCGCCCGCGGGACGCGTGCCGCGCTACATTAGGCGGCCATGAACATCGTGATCCTCGACGACTACCAGGACGCCGTGCGCAAGCTGCGTTGTTTCGAGCGGCTCGCCGACCACGAGGTCAAGGTCTTCAACAACAACGTCAAGGGCGCGGGCCAGCTGGCCGTGCGCCTGCGTGACGCCCAGGCCCTGGTGCTCAACCGCGAGCGCACGGCCCTGAGCGCCGCGGTGCTGGCACGCTGTCCCAAGCTGCGGGTGGTGGCGCAGACCGGGCGCGTGGGCGCACACCTCGACCTGGAGGCCTGCACCCGCGCCGGCGTGGCCGTGCTGCAAAGCACCACGGACCCCGCACCCACCGCCGAATTCACCTGGGCGCTGATCATGGCGGCCATGCGGCGCATCCCCCAATACGTCGCCAGCCTGAAACAGGGAGCCTGGCAGCAGTCGGGCTTGCGGGCGCAGTCCATGCCGGTGAATTTCGGCCTTGGCCAGCGCATGGCGGGCAAGACCCTGGGCATCTGGGGCTATGGGCGCATCGGGCGCATGGTGGCCGGCTACGGGCGCGCCTTCGGCATGCGCGTGCTGGTCTGGGGCAGCGAGGCCTCGCGCAAGGCGGCCCTGGAAGCCGGCCTGGAAGCCGCGACCGATCGCGCCGAGTTGTTCGCCCAAAGCGACGTGCTCACCCTGCACCTACGACTCAACGAGGACACCCGCGGCCTGGTCACCCTGGCGGACCTCTCGCACATGAAAGCCGATTCGGTGCTGGTGAACACCGCGCGCGCCGAACTCATCGCCCCCGACGCCCTCGTGGCCGCGCTCAACCGAGGCCGCCCCGGCATGGCCGCCGTGGACGTGTTCGAGTCCGAACCCATCATGCGCGGCAACCCGCTGCTGCGCCTGGAAAACGCCATCTGCACGCCGCACGTCGGCTACGTCGACGAGATGCACTACGAGCATATGTTCGGCCAGGCCTTCGATGCCCTCGCCCGCTTCGCCAGCGGAGAGCGCGACGCGGTGCTCAACCCCGAGGCCCTGCGCCATCCCCACTGGGCCGGCTGAGCCGGCCCCGGCGCTACTTGCCGATGCAAAAGCGCGAGAAGATGTCGCCCAGGAGATCGTCCGCGCTGACCTCGCCCGTGATGCCCATCAGCTCCACATGGCCCAGGCGCAATTCCTCGGCCAGCAGCTCCAGCGCCGGCGTGGCCTGAGCCAGCCAGGCTGCCGCCTGTTCCAGGTGGCGCCCGCAGGCCTGCAAGGCCTGCACATGACGGGTTCGCGCCAGGAACACCCCCTCCGGCATCGCCTCCCAGCCACAGCGCAGCAGGAGCTGCCGCCGCAACTCCTGCAGGCCCTGGCCCTGTCGCGCGGACAGCCTGGGCCCGGTCAGGGCGGACTCCTGCAGGCCGAGCTCACGCACCAGGCCGCGCAGCGCCGACTCGGCGTCGCCCGCCTCCAGCGTGTCACTCTTGTTCCACACGTGCAGCACGCGCGCCTCGGGCACCCCATGCTCGCGCAGGCGCTGCGTGATGCGCGCCTCCTCGGCGCGGTACGGTCCCTGTTCCAGGCGCGCCAGGTCATGCACGAACAGCACGGCATCGGCCTGCGCGATGGCCTCCCAGCTGCGCTGTACCCCGATGCTCTCCACGCGGTCCTCGGTATCGCGCAGGCCCGCGGTGTCGATCACGTGCAGGGGCACGCCCTCGATCTGGATGGATTCGCGCAAGCGATCGCGCGTCGTGCCCGCCACTTCGGTGACGATGGCCAGCTCAGCCCCGGCGAGCGCGTTGAGCAGGGAACTCTTGCCCACGTTGGGCTGTCCGGCCAGCACCACGTGCAGCCCTTCGCGCAGCAAGGCACCCTGGCGGGTGCGCGCGAGCAGGGCCTGCAGCGCCTCGATCAGCTCCTGCACGCGCCGCGCCACCGCATGGGCGCGCACGAACTCGATATCCTCTTCCGGAAAATCCAGCGTCGCCTCGACCAGCGCGCGCAGCTCCCGCAACTCCTGCGCCAGGGTCTGCACCTCGCGCGACATCTCGCCGGCCAGCGCGCGCTGCGCGCCCAGCACCGCGGCCCCGGTGGTGGCGTCGATCAGGTCGGCCACCGCCTCGGCCTGGGCCAGATCGAGCTTGCCGTTGTGGAAGGCGCGCTCGGTGAACTCACCCGGGCCCGCCACGCGCAGGCCCATGTCGCGCCCCAGCTCGAGCACGCGCCCGAGCAGCAACTGCAGCAGGGCCGGGCCGCCGTGCACCTGCAGCTCCAGCACATCCTCTCCGGTGTAGGAGTGGGGGGCCGGGAACCACAGCGCCAGCCCGGCGTCGATGACGGCGCCCTCGGCGTTGCGGAACTCCAGCAGGGTGGCGTGGCGCGGCTGCAGCGGGCGCCCGCACAGCGCGAGCACCAGGCGCTCCAGCGCGCGCCCCGAGGCGCGCACGATGCCCACCGCACCGCGCCCACCCGCGGTGGCCACGGCGGCGATGGGCTCGGCGTGACGCGCGAGCAGACTCACGCCTCGGCTCCGCCGCCCCGGCGCCGCCGGCTCACTTGGGCGAGGAGAACTCCGGCACCCCCATCTTGCGATTGATGAACCATTGCTGGGCAATCGAGAAGATGTTGTTGGTCAGCCAGTACAGCACCAGACCGGCGGGGAAGAAGAAGAACATCACCGAGAAGGCCAGGGGCATGATCAACATCATGCGCGCCTGCATCGGATCCGGCGGCGTGGGGTTGAGCTTGACCTGCAGGAAGGAGGTGGCGGTCATCACCAGCGGCAGGACGTAGAAGGGATCCTTGGCCGACAGATCGTGGATCCAGCCCAGCCAGGGCGCGCCGCGAAGCTCCACGCTGGACAGCAGCACCCAGTACAGGGCGATGAACACCGGGATCTGGATCACCACCGGCAGGCAGCCCCCCAGCGGGTTGATCTTCTCCTTGCGGTACATCTCGACCATCGCTGCGTTCATCGCCTGCGGGTCGTCCTTGTGGCGCTCGCGCAGAGCGTTCAGGCGCGGGCCCACCGCCTTCATGCGGGCCATGGAGCGGTAGCTGGCCGCGGTCAGCGGGAAGAACGCCAGCTTCAGCAGGATGGTCAGCCCGATGATGGACCAGCCCCAGTTGCCCAGCAGGCTGTGCACCTGCTCCAGCACCCAGAACAGCGGCTTGGCGATGATGGTCACCCAGCCGTAGTCGCGCACCAGCTCGAAGCCCGGCGCGAGTCCCTCGACCTGACCTTGCAGCTCGGGGCCCACGAACAGCTTCTGCTGCGCCTGCTCCTGCGCCCCGGGGGCGATCTTGGGCAGATGCAGCATCACGCCGGTGGCGTACAGACCTCCCGGCAGCTTGCGCAGGTAGAACTCGCGCGGGCCCTGGAAGGGCTGCGGCAGCCAGGCGGTGGCGAAGTACTGCTGTACCACCGCGGCCCAGCCGTCGCTGGCCTGCACCGTCTTGGCCTGGTCGTGGAAATCCTTGAACTCGAACTTCTGGAACTTGGAGGCGCTGTCATACACCACGGCTCCATAGAAGGTGTGATAGAAGTGCGTGCCCTTGGAGGGGTTGTCGTCGTCGCGCACGAGCTGCAGGTACAGCTGCGGCTGCACCGCGACCTCGCCCTTGTTCACGATGGTGTCGCGCACGTCGATGGCGTAGCTGCCGCGATGAAAGGTGAAGCTGCGCGTGAGCTGCAGCCCGCCCACCACCGGCGAGGCGAAGCTCACCGTCAGGCTCTGGGCCGAGCCCATGTCCAGCGGACCCGGCACCAGGGTCATCGGCGTTTCGTGGTTGGGGAAGGGCCCACCCACGAGGCCGCTCTGCGCCACGTAGGTGTGCGCGGGCGTATCGTCGAACAGCACCATGCGCTTGGACGTGTCGTCCTGGCTTCGGTACTTGAGCAGCCCCGCATACACCACGCTGGCGCCACGGCTGGAGATCTTCAGGTCCAGCAGGTCGGTGCGCACATCGGTGAGCACCGCGGGCGCAGAGGCCGGGCCCACCGGAGCCACGCCAGGGGCGCCCGGAGCCCCCGTCTGCGCGCTGGCCAGTGCCGATGGCACCCCGCTGCCCGCGGCCGCGGGAGCGGGCGCGCTCGCGGTGACGCTGGGCGCCTGCCCGAACAGCCCGGCCTCGCCATGCGAGCGCAGCCAGGAGTTATAGAGAAAGATCACCGATGCGGTGAAGATCACCCACAAGATGGAGCGGCGAATGTCCATGTGAATTCCTGCCTTGTAACCATTCCCGACGCCGCGCGCCTGCGC
>JAJZWA010000046.1:28189-31275 GCA_021846965.1 Pseudomonadota bacterium
AGCGAGGCGCCGAAGGATTCAGGCCGCAGCAGCGCCAGCAACTTCGCCGGCGCGGCACCCTCGTCGGGGTTCCGGCTCATCGGGCACCCTGGCCCGAGCCGCCTCAGACGGCCAGGCGCTTGCGGCCCTTGGCGCGGCGCGCGTTGATCACCGCACGCCCGCCGGCCGTGCGCATGCGCACGAGAAAGCCATGGGTGCGCTTGCGGCGGGTCTTCGACGGCTGGTAGGTACGTTTCATGACGGTTCTGCCTTGGGTTCTGCTTGTTCTGCTCAGTCTCGCGCTCTCGCAGACTTGCCGGCAAAAGCGGCAGGCGCGAACCGGTGGGCAACCGGCGGGCGAAACGCAGATCGAAAAAAGCATGCCATTTCAGCAAATTGCGCGCGAGCTGTCAATGTCCTGGCCCAGCAGGCTCTCGTTAGAACAACATCAGCAAAAGCACAACCAGGGCGTCCTCGGCTGTGGATAACTCGTGCCCATGGTCTAGAATGGGCCGCCCAACCCCCTGGATTCCAAGCGTCGCGCAAGCTTCCCATGCCGCGCGCCGCAGGCCCACTCTTTGGTTCCAGGCCCTGGTCGCGGTTGCGCAATCCTGCGCCGGCCGGGCGCGGGCCGGGAACCTGAACCTACGCTCGTCTACACACGTTTCATGTCCCTCGACCCGCTCTGGCAGGCATGTTGCACACAGCTGGCCGCTGACATCCCGACCCAGCAATTCGCCGCCTGGATCAAGCCCCTGCACGCCCCCACCTGGAGCTCCGACGGCGCCGTCGCGACGCTTTCGGTTCCCAACCGCTTCAAGATGGACTGGCTGCGCTCCCAGTACGCCGAGCGCATCTCCCTGGCCCTGGCCGCCGTCGCCGGGCGCCCGGTTCAGCTCGAGTTCGTGATCCAGAAGGCCGCGTCGCCACGCACGGTCTCGCGCTCGGGCGAGGAAATCGCCGCCGCGGGCTCCCCCGGTTCGCCCGCGGACAACGTGTCCACGGCCGCGGGCACTGACGGCGCCGCCCCATCCCTGGCCGCGGACAGCGCTGCCAATGAAGCCCTGGAGCGCTCGCGCCTGAACCCCGGCCTGAATTTCGAAACCCTGGTGGCGGGCAAGGCCAACCAACTCGCACGCGCCGCCGCGCTGCAGGTGGCGGAAAACCCCGGCAAGTCCTACAACCCGCTGTTCCTCTACGGCGGCGTCGGCCTGGGCAAGACCCACCTGGTGCAGGCGGTGGGCAATGCGCTGCTGGCAGCGCGCCCGGGCGCACGCATCCGCTACCTGCAGGCCGAGCAGTTCGTCAGCGAGGTGGTGCGTGCCTACCAGCGCAAGACCTTCGACGAGTTCAAGCGCTACTACCACGCGCTGGACCTGCTGCTGATCGACGACGTGCAGTTCTTCGCCGGCAAGGAAAAGACTCAGGAAGAGTTCTTCTACACCTTCGAGGCGCTGACCGCCAAACGCTCGCAGATCATCCTCACCAGCGACACCTACCCCAAGGAACTGCAGGAGATGGATGCGCGCCTGACCTCGCGCTTCGACTCCGGCCTGACCGTGGCCATCGAGCCCCCCGAGCTGGAGATGCGCGTGGCCATCCTGCTGCGCAAGGCCGACGCCGAGCATGTCAGCCTGGGCGAGGACGTGGCCTTTTTCGTGGCCAAGAACGTGCGTTCCAACGTGCGCGAGCTCGAGGGCGCGCTGCGCAAGATCCTGGCCTATGCCCGTTTTTCCGGAGAGGCCATCTCCATCGGACTGGCGCGCGAGGCCCTGAAGGACCTGCTGTCGCTGCAGAACCGCCAGATCTCGGTCGAGAACATCCAGAAGACCGTGGCCGATTTCTACAAGATCAAGGTCGGCGAGATGTACTCCAAGCGCCGCCCGGCCTCCATCGCGCGACCGCGCCAGATCGCCATGTACCTGGCCAAGGAACTCACCCAGAAGAGCCTTCCCGAGATCGGCGAGCTGTTCGGCGGGCGCGACCACACCACGGTGCTGCACGCGGTGCGCAAGGTGGCCCAGGAACGCACCCGCCTGCAGGAGCTCAACCAGCAGTTGCACGTGCTGGAACAGACCCTCAAGGGCTGAAGCCCAGCCCCGCTCGAGGAACAACACTGTGCGATGACTGTGGAGCCTTTCTGGACAACTTTGCAAACCGCGACCTTCTTTGCGAGTTGTTCCAGCTTCCTGCCCTAAACTGGACTGCTTGTCCCCAGGTTCAAAACTTGCCAAGTGCTTGATCGGTAACGGAAATCGCACTTATCCGCGAATTTCGGCGTCTCCTGTTACCACTCCTATGTTGAGAAGGAAGAATGACAATGAACAGACTGAGCATGTCGCGTGAAGCCCTGCTCAAGGGTCTCGGGGGAGTTGCGGGCATCGTGGAACGCCGCCAGACACTGCCGGTGCTGGCCAACGTTCTCATGCAACCCGAGGGGCAGGAGCTGGCGCTGACCACCAGCGACATGGAGATTCAGATCCGCATGCGCTGCAGCCTGGGCGAGAACGCCGACGCCGGACAGCTGCAAGCCACCACGGTGAACGCGCGCAAGCTCATGGACATCCTGCGCGCAGCTCCGGGCGACCAGGCCGCGATGGAGTGGGCCGAGGGCAAGTTCCAGGTCAAGTGCGGGAAGTCGCGCTTTTCCCTGCAGACCCTGCCCGCGGAAGATTTCCCCCTGGTGAAGGAAGCCGCCGACTACAGCGAACACGCGCTGGTGCTGGAACAGGGGCAGCTCAAGCGCATGCTGGGCCTGGTGCATTTCGCCATGGCCCAGCACGATATCCGCTACTACCTCAACGGCCTGCTGCTGGTCGCCGAAGGCTCGCAGCTCACCCTGGTGGCCACCGACGGCCACCGCCTGGCTCTCGTGGGCGTCAGCACGCAGGGTCCGAGCGACAAGCGCGAGGTCATCCTGCCGCGCAAGACGGTGATGGAACTCAGCCGCCTGCTGGGCGACAATGCCGAGCCGGTGCAGCTGCGCTTCGCCTCCAACCAGGTCCGCGTGTCCTTCGGGGACATGGAACTGGTCAGCAAGCTGGTGGAAGGCAAGTTCCCCGACTACCAGCGCGTGGTGCCCAAGGGGCATCGCAACCACCTGCAGA
>JAJZWA010000047.1 GCA_021846965.1 Pseudomonadota bacterium
TCCCAGGTCGCTCACGACCCGGGGAGTTTGTACGACTTCCTCGACGCAGTTCACTGCAACCTCCTCTCGGTGGGAGGGGGTCAGTTCTCAGTGTCGTCTGGGGGTCAGTTTTTCATGTCGCCTGACAGTTCGGGGTGGCGAGCAGCGCAGGGGGGCAGGCGGCGCGCGCAGCGCGCTTCCACCATCATGCTTGCGGCAGCTGTCTGAGCGCAGCGCGATAGCGCGTAGCGAGTTCTGCCGCACGCCTGCCCACCGAGCAGCGCAAGCGCAGTCGGCCCGACAGGGCCGACCACCCCGTCGCCGCCCGCCCGCGCGTCGCAGCCGCCATTCGCACGCGAGAGGGGGGCGCGAGAGGGGGGGCGCCCCCTGCGTCGCGGGGGCGACCTGCGCGCCGGCCCTCGCCGCTTCAGGGGGCCGCGCGGACCACCTTGAGGTTGCTCGAAGCGGTCAGCGGCGGGTTGCCGTACAGGGTCGCCAGGACGTCCCAGAACGCGGTCGAGATGGACGGGCCGTAGCCGAAGCCGTTGAAGTGGTTGCTCAGGGCCAGCGCATGCCCGAATTCGTGGGTCACGATGTCCTGCGTCACATCGCAATGCCCGTTGCCCAGGTTCACGTAAACCGGCACGGGCGCGATGTTGGCATTGGCATCCGGGTAGATGGGCGTGCCAGAGTAGGGCGCCGTCGACACGTTGGAGCAGTAGGACGCATAGTCGGTCGAGCCCGGAGGCACGTAGGCCGTTCCGTAGCTCACCTCGATGTAGTTGCCCGAGGTGGGCTGGGTGGTGACGGCCTGCAGCACCAGCAATCCGGCCAGCTTGCGGTTGATCGTGGCCACCGTGGTCTGCGCCTCGCTGGCATAGGTCTGCTGATTCGCATCCGTGCTCGAAGGCGGCGGGATGTAGACGGTGACGGTGGGTTGGGGCGTGCCTTGCCAGCGCCAGGTGGCGTTGAGGTTGAAGCCCGCACCGTAGCTGGCCTGGATGTTGCTCGACGTGACGTCGGCGATCACCTGCGCGTCGGTGGCGGTGACGTCCGAGGAGCCGTGGCTGCCACCGCCGCAACCGGCCAGGTTCAAGGCCAATGCGCTGGTGATCGACACGAGTGCGACGCGGGAGGGCGAGGACCGAAGAGGCATGGTTCGGATTTCGGATAGGGGTGTGCGGGCCGCCACGCCGCGATCGGCATGGCGGATCTCGACCCGGCTCGCGCCGGGGGCTCAAGGGGGCGTGTCAGCGGCTCAGGGCCTGCGCGGTGGCCGCGTCGAGCCTGCCGGTCTCGGGCAGTTCACGCGAGCGCTGGAAGGCGATGATCGCGGCGCGCGTATGCGGGCCGTACGACCCATCGGGCGTGCCGACGTTGAATCCCAGCTGGTTGAGCTTGCGCTGGGCGTCGATCAGGGACATCGCGGCCCCGGAGGCCGCCGGCGAGGGCCCACCGGCCTGCGCGGAAGAGCCCGAGTCCCCGCCCTGCACGGTCAGGCCGCCCCCGGTGCCGAGGCCGCCCTGCACGTTTTGCTGCTTGTACTGCTTCACCGACGCCACGAGCTGGTTGTACGCATCGATGAACGAAGCCAGCACCACCTTGCCCTGGGGGGTGTTCGCATACGCGCCGAGGCTGGCGTACTTCCCGCCGATGGTGCCGGTGGCGAAGCCTCCCAGGTCGAAGCCCTTGGCGCTGCCCGTCGCCGCGGCCAGTTGCACGCTGGAGCGGTTGTCGACCATGATCAGGCTGGCTTCGGCTTCCTTCATGTTCAGGTTGCTCGCGACCTGGCCCACGCCGGGCAGAGGCACGAATGAGCTGACGGCGCCGACCAGGCCGCCCATGTTCGAGTTGGAGAAGGTCACCGACGGCTCGATGGTGTAGTCGGCCGCGACGATCTGGTTGCCGTGGAAATTGGAGTTCGAGCGCAGCAGCCCGGAGTTGGCCAGCTGGCGTTCCTGCATCGAGTGGTTGAGCGCCGCGTTGCGATCGACGACGACGAAACAGTTCGACTGCTGCACGAGCAGGCGGATCACCGGGATCAGGCTGGGAAGCTGGTACTGGCTGGTCAGGATGCTGTACCAGCTCTGCGAGGTGTTCTCGTCGATATTGACGGTACCCAGCGGCGCCGTGCAGGTCTGATCGGCGAGCTTCTTGCCCTGGGCGCTGCCACCTGCGGTGGAGCTGTCGGGAGAGCTCATGCCCGGCATGTTGGCGCAGCCCGCGATGGCGAAAGCGGCGCAGACCGTGGATGCGGCGATGCTGATGCGGCGAAGAGCGAGCGACATGGAGTTTTGCATGGTGTGTTGACGTGGGAAAAACGGGTGAGGCGTGGACAAAGACAAAGCCCTGCCGTGCGCGGTGTGGCTGCCTTCAGGAGCGTCGGTTCGGGATGACCGGCGGCTGGAAGGGAGGCGCCGGCGCGAAGCCCGGGGGCCTGGCCGGCATGGCTGGCATCGGCACCGGAAAGCTCGCGCCTCCCTGCATGCTGGCGACCTCGCCGGACTTGGGGTCGAAGCGAAGGCGCACCTCGCCGTGGCTGCCCAGCGCGCCCGTCCAGGCGCACAGCAGCGGGCGCGACGGGAAGCGGATGCCCTCGGCACGCAGATGCGCGACCAGGCGATCGTCGCCCATCAGCGCAGCGGCCTCGATCAAGGTGGGGCCCCGGGTGCGCTCATCCGTCAGGCACATCGCCACCGAGTTCCACTGCGCCAGCAGGGGGCCGCTGGAGCCGAAGGTCGGATCGGCCATGGGGTCACGGGACAATTCCGCCTTGACGTAAAGGGCCTGAGCGTTGCGCTGACCGGCTGCGGTGAGCAGGCGCGGGTTCATCAGGATCATCTCTTCGGGGGCTTGCGCGTCCGCGCCATGCTGCAACAGCAGGTCGATGATCTGATCCTGCTCGGGGTTCGGCGCGGCCACCGCTTCCCACAGCAGGCTCGAGGCCATGCGCGGATTACCCGGCACGGCCAGGCCCTTGGCGAACAGCGCCGAGACGGCCTTGGCGCTGGCACCCCCATCGATGGCGCACTCCAGGTCGGCGCAGCGGTCCGCCGGGTTGTTCGGGTCGATCTCCGACTGCAGGCGATCGAGTTTCCGGTTGGCCTGCGCCACGCCCACCTTCACCTCGCTCAGATGGGTGTCGATCGACAGCAGACGCGCCTGCAGGGCCCGCAAGCCGGGCAGCGCGCTCGCGAGCACTCCGCCCTGGCTGGCCTTGGCCACGGATTCGTATCCGAAGAGGCTGATCAGCACGAGCAACAACACCGAGAACTGCCAGCCGCCCCTGCGCCACAGGCGCGTGCGCGTTTGCGCGCCACGGGACATGCGGCCCAGCAGCCACTGGTCCAGGCGCGGCACAAGGGCCACGGCCAGCAGGCACAGGGCCAGCAAGGCAGTGGCCCCGTAGATCACCTCCGGAAGCACCGACAGGCGGGGCGACAGGAAATCCAGCAGTGAAACTGCCATGCCGGAGAGGCCGAGCATGGAGTTGACAACCACCAGATGGCTGCGGACGAAGTGATAGAGGTTCTCGAAGGACTCGGGCGAGTCCAGTGGCCTGGAGGCCTTGCTCGGCGGAGATGTGCCCGCGGCTGCGTCAAAGGCCTTTCCGCACTGTCCGCAGTATTTCGAAGCTTCCGGGGAAGCAGCGGAGCAATGCGCGCAAATCAAGGTCATATAACACGTGGATGGATGCACCGGCTGTTTATCGCCACGCGCCGCTTGCCACGGAGGCCACGGATAGGGTGTTCGAGACGGGAGCGCATTGCACTCGATCCCTCGACTTTCCCTGTACGGTCGGCGATTCGGGTGGGCCGGATTGTTACGGCTGAGTTAATCCCCTGTAACAATGTATTGAGGATATCCTTACTCGCCACTTACAACGGGTTTCCTGCAATCCCCTGCAATACAGCTCGATACTGACTTCCGGTGGGGCGGATTGTCCGGAACGTATCCTCGCTGCGATAAAACATTCCTAATTCGACGAAATCTCGTGTAGGAAAGTAATACGTTTGTTACGAATATTTGTTACGACGATCCGCGCGCCCCACGGCATGGCGCGCGGCGCGCGCGACCAGCCTCGGTGCGCGCCGCGCAGGCGGTGCCACCCAGGCGGGATCTTGAGCCACCGTCAACGGGGAGGTTTTTCGTGCGAGTCCAGGCGCCCTCGGATGGGACGAAAACTCGATCGTCCCGCGGGCATGGGCTTGGGTGGCCCGGCCTGCGGTCGGGCGCCTGGCTGGTGGTGGCGGGTGGGGGCCGCCCCCGCCGACGGAGGGGGCTAGAGAATTTCCGTCGCGTAATCGGCCAGGCGGCTGCGCTCGCCGCGGGCGAGGGTGATGTGCCCGGAGTGCTTCCAGCCCTTGAAGCGGTCCACCGCGTAGGCCAGGCCGGAGCTGCCTTCGGTGAGGTAGGGCGTGTCGATCTGCGCCAGGTTGCCCATGCAGATGATCTTGGTGCCGGGGCCGGCACGCGTGATCAGGGTCTTCATCTGCTTCGGCGTGAGGTTCTGCGCCTCGTCGATGATCACGTACTTGTTGAGGAAGGTGCGCCCGCGCATGAAGTTCATGCTCTTGATCTTGACCTTCGAGCGGATGAGCTCCTGGGTGGCAGCGCGGCCCCACTCGCCGCCGTGGTTGCCGCTGCCGGACTGGTTGAGCACCTCGAGGTTGTCGTCGAGGGCGCCCATCCAGGGCGACATCTTCTCCTCCTCGGTGCCCGGCAGGTAGCCGATGTCCTCGCCCACGGGCACCGTGACCCGGGTGATGATGATCTCGTTGTAGCGCCGCTCCTCCAGCACCTGCTGCAGGCCCGCGGCCAGCGCCAGAAGGGTCTTGCCGGTGCCGGCCTGGCCGCTGAGGGTGACGAAATCCACGTCCGGGTCGAGCAGCAGGTTGAGCGCGAAATTCTGTTCGCGGTTGCGCGCGCACACGCCCCAGATGCTGTTCTTCGGGTGGGTGTAGTCCCGCACCACCTGCAGCACGGCGGTGGAGGCGCGGATTTCCTTGACCCGCGCGTACAGCGGAGTGGCGTTGGGGGCCTCCCAGTACACGGCCTGGTTGACCAGCATGGCGGCCACCAGCGGGCCCTGCAGGCGGTAGAAGGGCTGCCCGCCCTGTTGCCAGCTCTCCAGCGACTTGGCCTGCTTGTCCCAGAAGTCCTCGGGCAGGGCCATCACGCCGGTGTAGAGCAGGTCGGCGTCGTCGAGGGTCTTGTCGTTGGTGTAGTCCTCGGCGTTCAGGCCCAGCGCGCGGGCCTTGACCCGCATGTTGATGTCCTTGGACACCAGCACCACCGAGCGCTCCGGGAAGGCGTGGGTGAGCGCCTGCAGCACGCCCAGGATCTGGTTGTCGGCCTTGCCCTGGGGCAGCGCCTCGGGCAGGCGTGCCTCGTGCGCGCGGGTCTGGAAGAACAGGCGCCCACGTGCCTCGCGATGGCCGCTGTGGTCCAGGCGAATGCCCTGCTCGATGCCTGCCTCGACGCCGGCGACCAGGGCGTCGAGTTCGCGACTGGCCTGGCGGGCGTTGCGCGCGACCTCGGACATGCCCTTCTTGTGGCCGTCGAGTTCCTCGAGCGTGACCATGGGCAGGTAGACGTCGTGCTCCTCGAAGCGGAACAGCGAGGTGGGGTCGTGCATCAGCACGTTGGTGTCCAGCACGAACAGCTTGCCGGGCTCGACCGGCGCCTCGGCACCGGCTCGCGCGCCACGCCGTGCGGCGGGAGCGGCCGCCGACGCGGGGCTGCGCGCGGGCGCCGGGGAGGGCGTGCGCGCCGGGGGCGTGGCGGGGAGGGCGCGCGCCTTGGGGGGGGTGATCGGGGCCGCGGCCGCGGGCGGCGCGGAGACGGGTGCCGGGGCGGCCGCCGGGCCCTGGGCGCGCGCGCCCGAACTCGCGGTCGCGCCGCGTGCCGTCTTGCGGGCGGTCGTCGGTGCGCCGGCACCCTTGCGCGGCGTCGTCGGGGCGCTACCCGAGGCCGGCGCCGTCCTGGCGCCACGCGCGGCCTGCTCCAGGGCGTTCGAGGTCTCGAGTTCGGCTTCGGCCGCCCGGGCGTCCGGGGCGCCTGCCGCTGGCGCCTGGAGCAGGGAACCGAGTTTGGTGGGGGGCTTGGGCAGGGGCATGGCGGCGGCTGGGTGCGTGGCTAGATGGGATGCTCGCGCTCGACGCGGGGCGGCGCCGGCGCGGCGTGCCCGGCGCAAGCGCGAACACCCGCGCAGGCCGGAGCCTGGCGGGTGGGTCGGAGAACGGTGCGAGGCAAGGGCGGCTCAGAGCTTGCGCACGGCCTCGAGCACTTCCTGCACGTGGCCGGCGACCTTCACGCCGCGCCATTCCTGGCGCAACACGCCTTCGGCATCGACCAGGAAGGTGCTGCGCTCGATGCCCTTGACCTTCTTTCCGTACATGATCTTGTTCTTGACCACGCCGAACATGTGGCAGAGCTTTTCCTCGGTGTCCGCGATGAGGTCGAAAGGCAGTTCCAGCTGGGTGCGAAACTTGTCGTGCGACGCGAGGTTGTCGCGGGAAACTCCGAAGATCATCGCTCCGGCGCTTTCGAATTCCGCGTACAGGTCCCGGAACTGCTGAGCCTCGGTGGTGCAGCCCGGGGTCATGTCCTTGGGGTAGAAGTACAGGATCAGCTTCTTGCCCAGATAGTTCTTCGGGTTGAATTTGATTTCGCTGGTCGCGATCGCCTCGAAATCGGGTACCACTTTGTTCAGAACCAAAGCCATGAAGTCTCCTGTTAGCGTCGGCCGGGGCCCGCGGCTTGCACCTCGGCGCCGCCCGATGCGGCAACGCCGGGCCGCGGGGCCTCGCGTCGAGTCACGACCGCCATTTTACCGAATAGCGTTACAAATCATCCGGATCTCGCCGCGGACTCATGCCTGCGCGGGGGCTTCGACCACCAGCGCGGCCAGCGCGCGCCGGCCCTCGCCGACCAGCACGTTGTAGGTGCGGCAGGCCGCCGCGGTGTTCATGACCTCGAAGCCGATGCCGCGCTGGATCAGTGCGCGCAACAATGCCGGAGGCGCGAAGCGCTGGGTGGCGCCGGTGCCCACGATCACCAGTTCGGGCGCGCGCTCGGCCAGGCGGGCGAAGTCCTGTTCGGTGAGGGCGGCGAAGCCCTGTTCGCCCCAGGGCTCGGGCGCGGCATCGCTGGCCACGCACACGCCGGTCTCGAAGCGTACCCGGTTGATTTCCACGAAACCGGGACCGTGGGCGCTCACCGTGTAGGCGGCCTGGTTGTCTTCTGCCTGGAATTTCATCGCGCGGTGGGACGGGAGTTCGCCGGGGCCGGGAACCGGCCGCGCCGGCGCGGCGCACGCGGTGCGCCTGCAGGTACATTATAGGGTTCACCCCCCATCGAAAGGCGCGGCTGCGGCCGCGGCAAGGCAGGAAGAGTTCATGGCGACCCGGGAATTTCGCAAGTCGGACAAGCTGGCGGACGTGTGCTACGACATCCGCGGACCGGTGCTCGACAAGGCGCGGCAGATGGAAGAGGACGGGCAGCGCATCATCAAGCTCAACATCGGCAACCTGGCGGTGTTCGGCTTCGACCCGCCGGACGAGATCGTGCAGGACATGATCCGCAACCTGGCCGGAGCCGCCGGCTACACGGACTCCAAGGGCCTGTTCGCGCCGCGCAAGGCGGTGCAGCACTACACGCAGGAAAAGGGCATCTCCGGCGTGGAGATCGATGACGTGTACATCGGCAACGGCGCCTCGGAATTGATCGCCATGAGCATGAACGCCCTGCTCAACAACGGCGACGAGGTGCTGCTGCCGGCGCCCGACTACCCGCTGTACACCGCCGCGGTGTCGCTGTCGGGCGGGCGCCCCGTGCACTACATGTGCGACGAGCAGAGCGACTGGCTGCCCGACCTGGACGACATCCGGCGCAAGATCACGCCGAACACCAAGGCGATGGTGGTCATCAACCCGAACAACCCCACGGGAGCCCTCTATCCCCGCGAGTTCCTGCTGGAACTGGTGGAAATCGCGCGCCGCCACCAGTTGATCGTGTTCGCCGACGAGATCTACGACAAGACCCTGTACGACGGCAATGTGCACACCAGCATCGCCTCGCTGGCCGACGACGTGCTGTTCATCACCTTCAACGGCCTGTCCAAGAACTACCGTTCCTGCGGCTACCGCGCGGGCTGGATGGTGGTTTCGGGGGACAAGCGCCATGCGCGCGACTACATCGAGGGCCTGGGCATGCTGGCCTCCATGCGCCTGTGCGCCAACACGCCGGGGCAGCTGGCCATCCAGACCGCGCTGGGCGGTTACCAGAGCATCAAGGACCTGGTGGCCCCCGGCGGGCGCCTGACCCGGCAGCGCGACCTGGCCTACGAGCTGCTGAGCCAGATCCCGGGGGTCAGCGTGGTCAAGCCCAAGGCGGCGCTGTACATGTTCCCCCGCCTGGATCCCAAGGTCTACCCCATCGTCGACGACCAGCAGTTCGCCTTCGACCTGCTGGCCCAGGAGCGGGTGCTGATCGTGCAGGGCAGCGGTTTCAACTGGCCGCGGCCGGATCATTTCCGGCTGGTGTTCCTGCCCAACGCGGACGACCTGGGCGATGCCATCGGGCGCATCGCCCGTTTTCTCGACCGCATGCGCCGCCAGCAGGTGAGCGCGGCCTGAATTCCCGAACCCCACCGGCCGGCGCCTTCGCCTGCCCGCCGCGCGGCTGCGCACGGGCGAAGGCCGCGGTCGTCACTTGAAGCTCTGCCCATGAAAGCCATGCGAATCGCACTGCTCGGCGCCGGCACCGTCGCCTCCGGCGTGGTGCGCGTGCTGCAACGCAACCAGGATGAACTCTGCCGCCGCGCCGGGCGCGGCATCGAGGTGGTGGCGGTTGCCGCGCGCAACGCCGAGAAGGCGCGCCGCGCCGTCGGCGACAAGCTGCCCCTGACCCATGATTTCATGGGCCTGGCCACGCGCGAGGACGTGGACATCGTGGTCGAGCTGATGGGTGGCATCGAGCCGGCGCGCGAGCTGGTGCTGGCGGCCATCCGGGCCGGCAAGCATGTGGTCACCGCGAACAAGGCGCTGCTGGCGCTGCACGGCAACGAGATCTTCGCGGCGGCGCAACAGCATGGCGTGATGGTGGCCTTCGAGGCGGCGGTGGCCGGCGGAATTCCCATCATCAAGGCGGTGCGCGAGGGCCTGGCGGCCAACCGCATCGAGTGGGTGGCCGGCATCATCAACGGCACGACCAATTTCATCCTGTCCTCGATGCGCGACAAGGGGGTGGATTTCGCCACCGCGCTGGCCGAGGCGCAACGCCTGGGCTACGCCGAGGCCGATCCCGGCTTCGACATCGACGGCATCGACGCCGCGCACAAGATCACCATCCTGTGCGCCATCGCCTTCGGCGTGCCGGTGCAGTTCGACCGCGTGCACGTGCAGGGCATCCGCGACCTGGAGACCGCCGACATCCGCTATGCCGAGCAGCTGGGATATCGCATCAAGCTGCTGGGCATCACGCGGCGCGCCGAGGACGGCATCGAGTTGCGCGTGCATCCCACGCTGATCCCGGCCACGCGCCTGGTGGCCAACGTGGAGGGCGCGATGAACGCCGTCGTGGTGCAGGGCGACGCGGTGGGCTCCACGCTGTTCTATGGCAAGGGCGCGGGCTCCGAGCCCACCGCCTCGAGCGTGATCGCCGACCTGGTCGACATCACGCGCCTGCACACGGCCGACCCGGAGCACCGCGTGCCGCACCTGGCCTTCCAGCCCGGTGCCCTGTCCGACACGCCCATCCTGGCCATGCCCCAGGTTCGTACCTCCTACTACCTGCGCATCCACGTGCGCGACGAGGCCGGGGTGCTGGCCGAGATCACCCACATCCTGGCCGAGCACGGCATGTCCATCGACGCCCTGCTGCAGCGCCCCTCGGGGGAGGATGACCAGCACACCGACGTGATCCTGCTCACCCACGAGACCCTGGAGCAGCGCATGGACCAGGCGCTGGCGCGCATCCAGGCGCTGGACACCGTGCTGGCGCCGGTGGTGCGCCTGCGCAAGGAGGAGTTGCGCTGATGAAATACCTCAGCACGCGCGGCCTGGCGCCGCAAGCCGGATTCGACGACATCCTGCTCGAGGGCCTGGCCCCCGATGGCGGCCTGTACCTGCCGGTGGAGTATCCGCGCATGGACGCCGCCGCGTTGCGGCGCATGCAGCCCATGGCCTACGCGGACATCGCCTTCGAGGTGCTGCACCCGCTGCTGGCGCCGATGCCGGCCGAGGACCTGCGCGCGCTGCTGCGGCGCACCTACACGGCGCAGGTGTTCGGCAGCCCCGAGATCATCCGGCTGCAGCGCGTGGACGCGAACATCGGTCTGCTCGGCGTGTCCCAGGGGCCGACCCTGGCCTTCAAGGACATGGCCATGCAGTTGCTGGGCGGCTTGTTCGAGCGCGCGCTGGCGGCTGCCGGCGCCGAGCTCAACATCCTGGGCGCCACCTCGGGCGACACCGGCAGCGCGGCCGAGTACGCGATGCGCGGGCGGCGCGGCATCCGCGTGTTCATGCTCTCGCCCTTCGGGCGCATGAGCCCGTTCCAGACGGCGCAGATGTACAGCCTGGACGAGCCGAACATCCACAACATCGCCGTGCAGGACGTGTTCGACACCTGCCAGGACATGGTCAAGGCCGTGTCCTCCGACCTGGAGTTCAAGCGCCGCTGGAAAATCGGCACCATCAACTCCATCAACTGGGCGCGCGTGGCCGCGCAGGTGGTGTACTACTTCGCCGGCTACCTGCGCAGCGTGCGCGAGGTGGGCGAGCCCCTGGACGTGACGGTGCCGTCGGGGAATTTCGGGAACATCCTGGCCGCCCACGTGGCGCGCGAGATGGGCCTGCCGTTGCGCCGCCTGGTGCTGGCCACGAACGAGAACAACGTGCTGGACGAGTTCCTGCGCACGGGCGTGTACCGGCCGCGCGCGCCCGAGCAGACCCACCAGACCTCCAGCCCGTCGATGGACATCTCCAAGGCCTCGAACTTCGAGCGCTTCGTGTTCGACCTGCTGGGACGCGATGCCGCGCGCACGCGCGATCTGTTCGAGCGCCAGCTGGCGCAGCAGGGGCGTTTCGACCTGTCGGCCGACCCGGCCTTCGCGCGCATGCGCGAAGGCATGGCCTCGGGCAGCAGCGACCACGCGACCCGCGTGCGCACCATCCGCGAGACCTTCGAGGCCAGCGGAGTGGTGATCGACCCGCACACCGCCGACGGCGTGGCCGTGGCGCGGCGCCACCTGGAGCCCGGCGTGCCCATGCTGGTGGTGGAAACCGCGCTGCCGGCCAAGTTCGAGGCCACCATCCGCGAGGCCATCGGGCGCGACCCGCAGCGCCCCGAATCGGCGACGGATCTCGAATCGCGTCCCCAGCGTTTCGTGGTCATGAAGCCGGATGTCGAGGCGCTGAAGGCGTATATCGTCGAGCACTGCTGAATTAACGCGCGCTGGCTGGACATGTTCGTCGTCGGTTTCTGTGGATATTCCGGAAGCGGCAAGACCACGCTGATCGAAGCGCTGCTGAAGGAATTCGCGCAGCGCGGGCTGCGTGTGTCGGTGATCAAGCACGCGCACCACGGATTCGAGCTGGATCATCCGGGCAAGGATTCGTGGCGGCATCGCAAGGCCGGGGCGTTCGAAGTGCTGGTGGCCTCGCCCCATCTGCTGGCCCTGCAGCGGGAGACGCCGCAAGCCCGGGAGTACGAACCGGGCGATCTGCTGCGGCGCCTGGACCCTGTGGACTGGGTTTTCGTCGAGGGTTTCCGGCAATCCTCGATTCCCAAGATCGAAGTCTGGCGCGCTGCCGCTGGAAAATCGTCGAGGTGGCCGTCGGATGCCACCGTCCTGGCCTTGGCCAGCGACGGCACGTCGCCCTCCGCTCCGGAGGGCGCCGAGGTGGCCGAGACGGACGATGCCGGGCTCGCGCGGGGGTCACGCCCTCCTGTCGTGCTGGATCTGCAGAATCCGCGCGGGATTGCGGATTGGCTCATCGCGCATTGCCGGTATTTTATTTTCAAGCCGGAATCATAATTTTTCACGCCCTGCCGAATGCCTGGGTGGCGCATGCGGAATGGTCTGCGAATGGGGTTTTGTTTGCCCTTTCATAACAAAATTGGAGGAGTCCATCGATAATTCGATGACTCGCTGCGCAATAAGAATTTCGCGGCGTTTCTTCGAATAGTAAAAATTCAGGGGGCGAGCACATGAACGGTTCGCAGAGCATGGCTCTGGCGCCGCCGATTCCCGTCTTCGGCGCTCGGGGCATCGTCGGCCGTTCACCGGTTCTGCAGGGGCACCGCGGCCCGTGGCACATGGGCGCGCTGGTCGGTGCGATGCACCTGGGTGCCCTGCGAAGCGGCGCGCTCGACAGCCTGAGCGCGTCCCTGTGGCATGGCGGGGCCTTCGCCTACCGCGACCTGGGGTCCGTGCGCCTGGGCGGGGTGCTGGGCTACACCCAGGGCCCCGTGAGCACCATCGGTGCATCCCGCGAGGCCTACCTGCTGACCTGGCAGACCCGCGCGGGACGCACGTTCCACATGCCGCGGCGCAATCTGTCGGTGACCCCGCTGCTGGGCCTGAACCTGCAATACATGGTGTTGCAGTCCGTCACCGAGACCGACACCCAGCTCGGGCTGAACGTGCCTTCGCAATGTCAGTCCAGTGGCTTCGCGCTCGCCGAACTGCGCCTGGACAAGCGCTGGAAGCACTGGGGGGTGCAATGGACGGTCAGCGCCGGAGTCGGTGTGCGCCATTGGCTCAAGCCGCCCGTGGACCACGTGAGCCTGCAATTCAACGGCATCCCCGGCTCGGTGTTCACCACCTATGGCGTGGCTCCCGACCGCAACGTGTACCAGGGCTCGGTGGGTGTGCGCGGCCACATCAACAAGCACTTGTACCTGGGGGCGACCTACGAGGGCCGCATCGGGCAGAGTACGCGCTCCAATGCGTTTACCGTGCGGGCGGTCTGGCATTTCTGAGTGGGCGTGGCGCGCGCGAGTCGCTGGATGGATTGCGTCCGCGTTGCGTGGCCGATTGGCGGATGGAAGATCCGCATGGATCGGTTGCGCTTCGATAATCATTCGTTTTGCGCATCGGTGAATGTTCCGATGGGGATTCAGGAACGTTTTCTGAATGGCCTTTTGTTTGCTCATTCATAACGATATAGGGGAGGTCGGCTAATAATTCGATGCTTTGCCGAGCACAGGGAAGTTTTCGTGCCGGCCGTTGGTCGAGTCATTGCAAAAAAAACAGGGTCATCACATGAACGGTACGCAGAGATCGACTCTGGCGCCGCCCCAAGACGTCTTCGGCGCCGGGAAGATCGGCGTTCGTTCGGCGCGCCTCGCGAAAACCCGCGGCCAGGCCCTGGGCGGCCTGCACAGGAGTGCTCGTGCACTGCTGGCGGCTTCCCTGCTGGCCTGCGCGGTGCCCTGGGCGCAGGCAAGCGGCAGCACTCCCCTGGTGCTGGCCCCGGGGGGCGTCCTGGACGTCAGCTCCCTCTACACCGTTCCCGCGGGCACCGTGGTGGAACTGGAAGGCACGGGCACGCTGGCGAATGCCTCCTTGCGGTTCCTGAGCGCTTCGAGCTTCCAGGCCGGGATCACCGCGGTGGGCTCGGGAACCAGCGTCATCGACACCCAGACCAGCGCCGTCACCCTGGCCGCAGGGGTGAGCTGGAGCTCGGGCCAGGGCGCCAGCACGCTCGAGATCGACGGCGGCGGAACGGTGACGGTGGACCATGGCATGAGCCTGGGCGCCGGGCTGCTGGTGGACTCGGGCACCAGCGTGGCGCTCAGCGTGGCGCCCCTGTCCGCCCAGGGCACGGCGCAAATCGACGGCACGCTGGACCTGAGCGCCACGACGGCGGCGTCCACGGTGGCCTCGCTGAGCGGATCCTCCGGCGGCGTGCTCGAACTGGGCAGCGCGGGGGTGCTGGACATCAGCAACGCCAGCACCAGCTACGCCGGGAGCATCGAAGGCAGCGGCGGCAGCGTGACCGTGCAGGGCGGCACCCAGACCTTCAGCGGCAGCAACACCTATACCGGGACGACCACCATCGACAGCGGTGCCGAGATCGTGCTGGGCGGCGCCGCCACGCTCGCGTCCCCCATGGTGGACAACGGCACCCTGGCCTTCGTCGGCGATAGCGCAAGCTATGCGCTGCCCATCGCGGGCAGCGGCATCGTCGATGTGCAAGCCGGCACCGCCACGCTGAGCGCGCCCGATACCTTCCGTGGCAGCACCCTCATCGAGCCGGGCGCGACCCTGGCCCTGAGCGGGGCCGCTTCGCTGCCCGATTCCGCGGTGAGCGACAGCGGCACGCTGGACATCTCCGGCAGCAGCTACGGAGTCAGCGTGGCCAGCCTGGGCGGCGGTGGCGCGGTGTCCCTCGGAAACAACACGCTGAGCCTGGCCGACGCCGCGGGCACCATGACCGGCACCATCTCCGGCGCCGGGGGGCTGAGCCTGCTGGCCGGCGAGGAAAACCTCGCCGGGGTGCAGAGCTACCAGGGCGCGACGACCATCCAGGGCGGCACCCTGGGCCTGCAGGCGGGTGCGAGCCTGGCCTCCGGGGTGCAGGTGCAGGGGGCCGGCACCCTGCAGAGCGATTCGGCCTCGATCGCCGGAGCGCTGGACAACCAGGGCACCGTCGCCATCGGCTCGAACGCCAGTCCGGGCGCCGTGCTGACCGTGGAGGGTGCCTATACCCAGGGCGCCTCCGGCGTGCTCAGGCTGAGCATGGCCCCGGGCCGCAACGGCCGGCTGGTGGTGCAGGGCGGCACGCTGAGCCTGAACGGCACTTTGCAGGTGGTCGCGGCGCCCGGCAGCTACCCGAGGGGGCAGTACATCCTGGTGCAGGCGCCTTCCACGACGACCCTGTCGGGCACCTTCAGCAAGGTGCAACTCGTGGGCCTGGGGACCCTGTACGGCTACCAGCTGAGCTACCTGAGCGACCCGCAGGTCTTGTTGAGCCTGTACCCCCAGAACAACTTCACGGCCAGCGCGCACACGGCGAACGCCCTCGGCCCGGCGAAGGCGCTGACCGGGGCCATCGACAGCGCCACCGGAGTCCTGTACAGCGGGCTCGACAGCCTGAACAGCCTGGGGCCGCAGGCCTTGTCGCGGGCCATGGACCAGATGGACGGGCAGATGTACGCGCAAAGCCCCGACTGGCTGCTGCATGACGTGAACTGGTCGTGGCAACAGGTGTTTTCGCGCATGAATCTCTCGCAACAGCTGGATCCCCGCGGGGTGCACAGCCTGTTCCTGATCAGCGGCGCACGCGCGAGTCATCTGCTCGGAGACGGCAACGCCGACTCGACGCGCGAGGGAGTGCAGAGCTTCATGCTGGGGGACCAGGGGCGGCGCGGCCCCTGGCACATGGGGGCGCTGGCCGGGGTCATGCACCTGGGGGCCATACGCAGCGGCGCCGGCGACAGCCTGAGCGCCACCTTGTGGCATGGCGGTGCCTTCGCCTTTCGCGACCTGGGGTCCGTGCGCCTGGGGACGGTGCTGGGCTATACCCAGGGCCCGGTGCAGACCCTCGGCGCATCACGCGAGGCCTATGTGCTGAGCTCGCAGACCCGGCTGGGCCGCAGCTTTCGCATGCCCGGGAGCCATCTCTCGATCACCCCGCTCCTGGGCCTGAACCTGCAGTACCTGGCCTTGCAATCCGTGCGCGAGACCAACAGCCAGCTGGGCCTGAGCGTGCCCTCGCAACGCCAGTACGCCAGCAGCGCGCTGGAGGCCGTGCGCCTGGACAAGAAATGGGAGCGCTGGGGGGTGCACTGGACCTTC
Organism: Pseudomonadota bacterium; assembly: GCA_021846965.1. Classification (GTDB taxonomy): domain Bacteria; phylum Pseudomonadota; class Gammaproteobacteria; order Burkholderiales; family Burkholderiaceae_C; genus Thiomonas_A. The sequence continues at coordinate 15,788 of JAJZWA010000047.1, forward strand.
AGCGCTGGACTCGGCGTGCGACACGCGCTCGAGGAGCCCGTCGACCATGTGAGCCTGCAATTCAACGGCATTCCGGGTGCCACCTTCACCACCTACGGCGTGGCCCCGGACCGCAACGTCTACCAGGGCACCCTGGGAGTGAATGCCCGCGTGGGCAGGCATCTACGCGTGGGACTGGCCTACGAGGGCAGCACGGGGCAGAGCTATCGTGCCAATGCCTTCACGCTGCGCGCGGTATGGCACTTCTGAATTCCCCGCTGCCGCGCCGGCGCCCCGCGCGCGGCGCGCCCCTCGCATCGAGCGGCCGGCTCCCTCGTATCATCGGCGCAGGGGGCGGCGTGGGGCCGCTCGTTCGCACGAAGGGCTGGCGTCACCGATGTCTGATGCAGTTTCCGAGATTCTGGATGTCGATTCCGCGCTGAGCCTGCTGCTGGCTCAGGCCCTGCCCCTGGGGCCGGGGCAGCTCGTACCCCTGGAACAGGCGCTGGGCCGCGTGCTGGCGCAGGACGTGGCCAGCGCCATCGACGTTCCCGGCCTGGACAACAGCCAGATGGACGGCTACGCACTGCGCAGCGCGGACCTTCGCGCGGCGGGAGCACGCCTGCGCGTGAGCCAGCGCATCGCGGCGGGGCAGATCGGCACGCCCTTGGGGGAAGGCGAGGCGGCACGCATTTTCACCGGTGCGCCGATTCCCCCGGGGGCCGACGCGGTGGTCATGCAGGAGCAATGCCGCGTCGAAGGCGGCGAGGTCCTGGTGGATCACATGCCGCGGGTCGGGGAATGGATACGGCCCCGCGGCTTCGATGTGCGCGCCGGCAGCGTGGTGTTGCGGCGAGGACAGCGGCTGCGCCCGCAGGACCTGGGGCAGGCCGCCTCGGTGGGGGTGGCGGCCCTGCAGGTGGCCGCACGCCCACGGGTGGCCCTGCTGTGCACCGGCGACGAGTTGGCCCAGCCCGGGCAGGCGCTGCGTCCCGGCGGCGTGTACAACAGCAATCGAAGCATGTTGCGGGCCATGCTCGAGGCGCTGGGATGCGAAGTCAGCGACCTGGGCCAGGTGGCCGACACCCTGCAGGCCACGCGCGAGGCCCTGCGTGGCGCGGCCTCGGGGCACGACCTGGTGCTCAGCTCCGGCGGCATGTCGGTGGGCGGCGAGGATCACGTGCGCCCGGCGGTGGAGTCGCAGGGGCATCTCGCGCATTGGCGCATCGCGATGAAACCGGGCAAGCCTCTGGCCTTCGGCGCCTTGCATCGCGAGGGCGGTGGAACGGCGCATTTCATCGGGCTGCCGGGAAATCCCGTCTCCAGCTTCGTCACCTTCGTGCTGTTCGTGCGGCCTTTCGTGCTCGCGCTGCAGGGTGCGACGCGCCTGCAAGCGCAGACGCTGCTCCTGCCCAGCGCCAGCGACTGGCCGCGTGCCGACCGGCGGCGCGAATTCCTGCGCGCCCGGCTGGACGAGCAGGGCAGGGTGGAGCTGTACCCGGAGCAGAACTCGGCCGTGCTCAGCTCCACGGTGTGGGGCGACGGCCTCGTGGACAACCCTGCCGGGCAGACCTTCGCGGCCGGCGACAGCGTACGATTCCTGCCGTTTTCCAGCCTGTTGAACTGAAACCGGACCCGCGCGTCGATGCAGACCACCATCCGTTATTTCGCCAGCGTGCGCGAGGCGCTGGGTACCTCCAGCGAAACCCTTGACCTGCCCGACACGCTGCGCACGCTGGGAGATGCGCGTGCGTGGCTGGCTCAGCGCAGCGAGCGGCATGCCGAGGCGCTGGGCCCGCAACGCAGCCTGCGCATGGCCTGCGACCACGTGATGGCCCCCGCCGAGGCGGAACTGCTACCCGGGCGCGAACTGGCCTTCTTCCCTCCGGTGACCGGCGGCTGAGCGCCAGCCCGTGCCGCCCCAGGCCAGCCTCAGGCCCAACCCTTTCAGGCTCGTGCATCATGTTTGAAGTCCGCATCCAGACCGAGGCCTTCGACGGCGCCGAGGAATCGCGCCGCCTGCGTGCCGGGCGACGGGATATCGGGGCCCTGGTCCTGTTCGAGGGCATCTGCCGCGATCACGCGGGCGTACCCGGGGAATGTCCGGTGCAATCCCTGGAGCTGGAGCATTACCCGGAGATGACCCGCGCAAGCATCGAGCGCATGGTCGAGCAGGCGCGTGCTCGCTGGCCCCTGCAGGGGGCCGTGGTGGTGCATCGCGTGGGCCTGCTGCAGCCTGGGGACCCGATCGTGCTGGTGGTGGTGGCCAGCAGCCACCGCCATGACGCATTCGAGGCCTGCGCCTTTCTGATGGATTACCTGAAGACCCAGGCGCCGCTCTGGAAAAAGGAATCGACCCCGCAAGGCGCCCAGTGGGTGGACGCGCGCGAATCGGATGATGCGGCGCTGGCTCGATGGGGCATCGAGGCGGGCAACAGCAACGCGGGCAACAGCAAGGCGTCCTGAGTCGCGCCAGCCCGCGGCGGGAGCCGGTGCCGGATCAGATTCCGGCCAGGCGGCCCAGCAGGCTCGCCCAGGCCTGCAGGCGGCCGCGCCCGCGGCGCAGGCCCAGCCACAGCAACCACCCCCTGCGCAGCCAGCGCAGCGCGCCTCGCGGGCGCCACACCAGGAACAGCGCGCCCAGCGCGGCTCCCAGCGCCGACGAGTGCCCGCGCAACAGATCGCCGACCCGCGCGCCCAGGCCGCGCAGGCTGCGGGCCGTGGACAGCAGGCCCTCCACTTCCTCGAGCAGGCCGACGCAGGCCACCCGCTGCTGCGCGATACGCAGCTGCAGGCGCTGCTTGCGCAGCAGGAGTTCGACCTGCTCAGGGGGCACGGCGCTGCTCCAGCGCGGCACGGTCGCGTTCGAGCTCGGCCAGGCTGGCGGCGAACAGGCTGCTGCCCGCCGCCCAGGCGCGTGCGGCCACGCTCGCCGCGCCCAGGCCCAACGCGAGGGTGATGACGGTGGCCAGGCCCAGACCGAGCTGCCGGTGGGTGTCCCACAGCGCCACGGTGAGCCAGATCAGCGCGAACACCACCGCGAATCCCAGCAGCACGGCCGCCAGCACGGTGCCGAGCAGCAGGCGCGCCAGGCGCAGCTTTTCCTCCTGGAGCTCCAGGCCCAGCAGCTCCAGACGGGTCTGCGCGGTCTGCAGCAGCAGGTCCAGGCGCTCGCGCAGCCCGGCGCTGCCGCCCAACAGGGTCTTCACCTGAGCCTGCCGTTCAACGCCGGCCGATGAGCAGGCCGAGCAGGAAGGCCACGCCCGCGGTGGCGCCGATGGACTTCCAGGGGTTGTCGTGCACGTAGTCGTCGGTGGCGCGGGCGACCTGCTTGCCGCGCTCGACCATCTCGGCCTCGAGGTCGAACAGCTGATCCTTCAGGGTCGACAGGCGTTCGCCCAGGCGCGCGCGTACGTCGGCCAGGCGTTCGCCGGCCTGGCCGGCGGTCAGGCTGAGCAGCTCCTCGGCGTCGGAGGCGACCTCGCGCAGGTCGGCGACCAGCCTGTCGGTAGCCTGGATGCCTTCGGCTGCAGCGGCTGCTTTGCTTGCGATCTTGGCCATGGTGCTTTCTCCCGGTGGTGGTTGCTGGGTGCTGAACAGCGTAGTCCCGCGCTCAATCACTGCGCAGGAACAGGCCCTTTCGCACGATTCGAATGGCTCCATGATGCCACTTCCAGCGCCGCGCGTCGTTCATCCAGATCAACAGCCCGCACGGCGCCGGGCCTTGAAAATCCCCTGGAGTCCCGCATCTGTGCCGGGTACCTACGGAGAAATCCATGCGCTTCGACAAGTTGACCACCCAGTTCCAGGAAGCCCTCGGCGATGCCCAGTCCCTCGCCGCCGGGGCGGACAACCCCTACATCGAGCCCCTGCACCTGCTGGCCGCCATGCTGCAGCAGGACGGGCCGAAGGCGCTGCTGGCGCGCGCGGGGGTGAATGTCTCCGGATTGCAGGCGGCCGTGCAGCAGGCGCTGGGCCGGCTGCCGCAGGTGCAGGGCAACGGCGGAAACATCCAGACCAGTCGCGAGCTGGGCAATCTGCTCAACATCGCCGACAAGGAATCGAGCAAGCGGGGCGACCAGTTCATCCCCAGCGAGACCTTCCTGCTCGCGCTGGCCGACGACAAGGGCGACGCCGGGCGCCTGGCGCGCGAGGCCGGCTTGCAGCGCAAGAGCCTGGAGTCCGCCATCGACGCCGTGCGCGGTGGGCAGAGCGTGGGCAGCCAGGACGCCGAGCAGCAGCGCGAGGCGTTGAAAAAGTACACCCTGGACCTCACCGAGCGCGCCCGCCAGGGCAAGCTCGACCCGGTGATCGGGCGCGACGACGAGATCCGGCGAACCATCCAGGTGCTGCAACGGCGCACCAAGAACAACCCGGTGCTCATCGGCGAGCCGGGCGTGGGCAAGACCGCCATCGTCGAGGGCCTGGCGCAGCGCATCGTCGCCGGTGAGGTGCCCGACAGTCTGAAGAACAAGCGCGTGCTGGTGCTGGACATGGCCGGGCTGCTGGCCGGGGCCAAGTACCGCGGCGAATTCGAGGAACGGCTCAAGGCCGTGCTCAAGGAGGTCGGCCAGGAAGAGGGCCGGGTGATCCTGTTCATCGACGAGATCCACACGATGGTGGGCGCCGGCAAGGCCGAGGGCGCCATCGATGCCGGCAACATGCTCAAGCCGGCGCTGGCGCGCGGCGAGCTGCACTGCATCGGCGCCACCACGCTGGATGAATACCGCAAGTACATCGAGAAGGATGCCGCGCTGGAGCGCCGCTTCCAGAAGGTCCTGGTGGACGAGCCTTCGGTGGAGGCGACCATCGCCATCCTGCGCGGCCTGCAGGAGAAGTACGAAGTGCACCACGGGGTGGAGATCACCGACCCGGCGATCGTCGCCGCGGCGGAGCTCTCGCACCGCTACATCACCGACCGCTTCCTGCCCGACAAGGCCATCGACCTGATCGACGAGGCCGCCTCGCGCATCAAGATGGAGATCGACTCCAAGCCCGAGGTCATGGACCGGCTCGACCGGCGCCTGGTGCAGCTCAAGATCGAACGCGAGGCGGTGGCCAAGGAAAAGGACGAGGCCTCGCAGAAGCGCCTGGGCCTGATCGAGCAGGAAATCGAACGCCTGCAGAAGGAATACGCCGATCTGGAGGAGATCTGGAAGGCGGAGAAGGCCGCGGTGCAGGGTTCCGCCCAGGTGAAGGAGCAGATCGACCAGCTGCGCTTCCAGATCGAGGAGCTCACGCGCAAGGGAGACTTCAACAAGGTCGCCGAGCTGCAGTACGGGCGCCTGCCCGAGCTGGAGCGCCAGCTGCGCGAGGCCCAGGCCCAGGAGGCCGCGCCGGTGGGCGAGGGCGGCAAGGCCGCGCCGCGCCTGCTGCGCACCCAGGTGGGGGCGGAGGAGATCGCCGAGGTGGTCAGTCGCATGACCGGCATTCCGCTGTCCAAGCTGCTGCAGGGCGAGCGCGACAAGCTGCTGCAGATGGAGGACCGCCTGCACCAGCGCGTGGTGGGGCAGGACCAGGCCATCCGCGCCGTGTCCGACGCCATCCGGCGCTCGCGAGCGGGGCTGTCCGATCCCAACCGTCCCTATGGTTCCTTCCTGTTCCTCGGGCCCACCGGCGTGGGCAAGACCGAGCTGTGCAAGGCGCTGGCGGAATTCCTGTTCGACAGCCAGGATCACCTGATCCGCATCGACATGAGCGAGTTCATGGAAAAGCATTCGGTGGCCCGCCTGATCGGCGCGCCTCCGGGCTACGTGGGCTACGAGGAAGGCGGCTACCTGACCGAGGCGGTGCGGCGCAAGCCCTACAGCGTGATCCTGCTCGACGAGGTGGAGAAGGCCCATCCGGACGTGTTCAACGTGCTGTTGCAGGTGCTCGACGACGGGCGTCTGACCGACGGCCAGGGGCGCACCGTGGACTTCAAGAACACGGTGATCGTGATGACCTCCAACCTGGGCTCGCAGCACATCATGAGCATGGCCGGCGAGCCGCAGGAGGCCATTCGCGACGCCGTGTGGGGGGAGGTCAAGCAGCATTTCCGGCCGGAATTCCTCAACCGCATCGACGAGGTGGTGGTATTCCACGCGCTCGACCAGTCGCAGATCGAGGGCATCGCCCGCATCCAGCTGGCTTCGCTGGAGCGCCGGCTGGCGCAGATGGATATCCGCCTGGAAGTGTCGCCGGCGGCCCTGGCCTTGCTGGCCAAGGCGGGCTTCGATCCGGTGTTCGGGGCGCGCCCGCTGAAGCGTGCGATCCAGAACGAGCTGGAGAATCCGCTGTCACGCCTGTTGCTGGAGGGGCGCTTCGGGCCCAAATCGGTGGTGCCGGTGGATGTGATCGACGGCAAGCTGGGCTTCGAACGCACCGTGCATTGACGAAGCCCAGGGCACGGTCCCGCGGGACCCCATGCTGGCGAGCCTGGCAGGCTGTCAGGCGCTAGCATGGGGTTTTCGCCAGCCCGATGCGGGCGGCGCGACCCGAACCCCGACCCGACGATGACATCCTGGAAAGGCCGCCTGCTGCGCGCCGCGCTGGCAGGCCTCGCGGCGCTGCTGCTGCTCGGCGCCTGCGGCAAGAAACTGCATTGGGACCTGGACGATGTCGGCAGCGTGCTGCCCGACCTGAAGTTCCAGCTGGTGAACGACGAGGGCAAGCCGGTGACGGCAGCCGATTACGCCGGCAAGGTGGTGATCCTGTACTTCGGCTACACCCACTGCCCCGACGTGTGCCCGCTGACCATGTCCCACCTGGCCGACGCGGTGCAGGCCCTGGGGCCCCAGGCCGGCGACGTGCGCATCCTGTTCGTGTCGGTCGATCCGGCGCGCGACACCCTTCCCATCCTCAAGGCCTACACGCGGGCCTTCAGCCCCGAGGCGGTGGGCCTGAGCGGCACCATGGCGCAGATCCAGGCGATCGCCAAGCGTTTCCACGTGGCCTTCAACTACGGCCAGAAGGATGCCTCGGGGAACTACGTGGTCAACCACAGCGCGGCGATCTACGTGTTCGACAAGCAGGGTCGCGGACGACTGATCGGCTCGGAAAACTCGCCGCCGGCGAAGATCACGCATGATCTGCGTCAACTGATCGAGCACTGATCGAGCGCGGACCTTCAAGCGGGGATCCTCGAGCGGCCGCGCGCCGCCCTCGATGCGGCGCGCTCAGGCGTGGCGCGGAGCCTGCGTGGCGGGCGGCTTGGCCGCCGCCGCACGCGGCGGCGCCGCCGGCCTGCGTTCGGACAGGCGCATCCAGCGCCGCAGCGCCACCATCGCGGCCACCACGTTGATGGCCGAGGCGGGAATCCACAGGATCAGCCCCCCCAGATGCTGGTCGCTCATCGGGCTCAGCCCCTGCACCGCGCGTCCGCACAGGGAGTAGATGGGATACCAGTCGGTGCTGTTCAGCGCCAGCACCGCGCCCAGCAGCATCTGGGGCACCATGCCGATCACCGGCAGGAAAATGCGCCAGCCCGGCCGCAGGTGCGCCGGAGGAGCGGGGCGGGGGTCGAGTACCAGCCACCAGAACAGCAGACCGTCGAACACCATGGTCCAGTTCATCAACTGGTACAGGTGGGTGTTGAGCATGACCCCCACGTGGACCGCGGGCACCAGCCAGAACACCACCAGCCCGGAAAACAGCGCCGCCGCGACCGCCGCGTTGAGCACGATGGCGGTGGCCCAGCGCACCGGCGGCAGGCGCAGCAGGGGCAGCAGCCAGCGCTGGCGCCAGCGTGCAGGCAGCCCGGAACGCCAGGTGGGGCCGGGCCAGGCGGCGATGACCACCAGGGGCCCGAGGTCGTGCAAGGCCGTCTGCTGCAGCATGTGCACGAAGAATTCGTGCTCGGCCAGGTAGTCCCACTGGGTCTGCAGGCCTTGCCAGATCAGGATCCAGCCGGCCCAGAACAGTGCCTGGCGCCATGCCGGCGTGCGTCGCCGCAGGCTGCCGCGCAGGTACAGCAGGGCTCCCAGCGCCAGGAAGGCGGCCATGGGCCAGGAGGGATACCAGGGGACGAACCAGTTCAACGACATGCGGCGAGCTTCGGCGGGCGTCGCGATGCGACGCAGCAGCGAGCATAGCGCGATGCGTGCCCAGCCGGCCCTCGCTGCCCCGCCGCCGGCGCTTCCTTCGACGGGATTTGACTTGGAGCATTACGCTGTGGGGCGCGAGGCCGTGCAATCAGGGACATGGCGCACACCAGACCTCAGAACCTTCCGGAGACTCTTTCCATGCCGTTGTCGAATTCCTCCGCCACCTGTGCGATCAATACCTGCGACTTCTGCGACCAGCATGGCGAGGCGATCGAGCGGGGGGAACTGCGCGTGCTTCCTCCGGTGTTCCGCCACTATGGTCGCCAGGGCGTGTTCTTCGGCGAGATCGTCACCTTGCGCTGCCTGGAGGACAACGCCCTGTTGCGCGCCACCCTGGAGCAGGCCGGCATGCAGCGCGTGCTGGTGGTCGACGGCGGGGCGTCGATGTCCCGCGCGCTGTTCGGCGGCAAGCTCTCGGAACTGGCCGTGCGCAACGGATGGGCCGGCGTGGTGATCGACGGCTGCGTGCGCGACGTGCAGGAGTTGCAGGCCTGCGCCATCGGCGTGCGCGCACTGGCCTGCGTCCCGGTGCCGCCGCGCAAGCTGGGCAGCGGAGAGCGCGACCAGCCGGTGCGCATCCAGGGCGTGCCGGTGCGTCCCGGCGAGTGGTTGTACGCCGATGCCGATGGCATGCTGGTGAGCGCGCAGGCCCTGCACCGGCCTAGGGTCGCGGCCGAGCCGGCCTGAGGGCGTCGCGGCGGCCCCGATGGCGGGGCTGCCGGCCTCGAGGCTCAGACGCCGTTTCGGAGCAGTCCCACGGCCAGGCCCTCGATATCGAAGGGCTGGCCAGGCTCGACCACGATGGGCGAGAAATCCGGATTCTCGGGCAGCAGCTCGATGCGCGCGGGGCCGCGCCGCAGGCGCTTGACCGTGACCTCGTCGCCCAGGCGGGCCACGACGATCTGGCCATTGCGCACGTCCTGGGTCTGGCGCACGGCGAGCAGGTCTCCGTCCAGGATGCCCGCACCCTGCATGCTGGCGCCGCGCACCTTCAGCAGGTAGTCGGGCCGGGCGCTGAACAGGCTGGGGTCGACCCCGAGGGTGCTCTCCACATGCTCCTGCGCGAGGATGGGGCTGCCGGCGGCCACGCGGCCGATCAGCGGCAGCATCAGTTGCTCCATGCCGGGCAGGGCGCGCACCAGCGCGCCCGCGCCGGGGCGCAGCGCGCTGGCCGCCTGGGGCGTGAGCCGGATGCCCCGCGAGGTGCCGGAGGCCAGCTCCAGCATGCCCTTGCGGGCCAGTGCGTGCAAATGGTCCTCGGCGGCATTGGCGGAGCGGAACCCGAGCTCGGCCGCAATTTCCGCGCGCGTGGGGGGGTAGCCGCTGCGTTCGATGCTGCGGGCGATGAGCCTGAGGATCTCCTCCTGGCGGGCGGTAAGCTTCGCGGCGTTGGGCATGCAGGCTGCTCCTCGGGCGGCACTGTATAAAAGTGCCTGTATTTTTATCCAGACCACGACACAATGCAAGATCCCCGCTCCGCATCCCCCGAGGCCGACGCAGGCCCGCTCCCCCATGTGCTGGTGCTGGGCACCGGCGGCACCATTGCCGGCGTGGCTCCCAGCGCCAACACCGCCACCGGCGCCGGATACACCGCCGGAGTGCTGGGCGTGGATCAGCTGCTGGCCTCGGCCCCCGGGGTGCAGCAGCAGGCCCGGCTGGAATTCACTCAGCTGTGCAACATCGACAGCAAGGATGCCGGCCCGGATCTGTGGCTGGATCTGGCCCGGGCGGTGCGGGCCTGGCGCGAACGCCCGGGCTCGGCCGGCTGCGTGATCACCCACGGCAGCGACACCCTGGAGGAAAGCGCCTATGCGCTGGACTGCCTGCTCGAGCCGGGCAGCCCGGTGGTGCTCACTGCAGCCATGCTGCCGGCGGCCGCCTTGTCGGCCGATGGCCCGCGCAATCTGTTCGACGCCGTGCGCGTGGCCGGCGACCCCGCCGCCGCCGGGCGCGGCGTATTGTGCGTGGCGCACGGCCGCGTGCATGCGGCCCGCGACGTCAGCAAGCAGCACCCGGCACGCATCGATGCCTTCGGTTCCGGAGAGCGCGGTCCGCTGGGATTCATCGGAGCCGGCGGCCTGCGCTTCACGCGCGAGCAGCCGGGGGGCGCGCAACCCGCGTTCGCCTTCCGGTCCCTGCCTGCGCGGGATGCGAGCTGGCCGCGGGTGGAACTGGTGTGCAGCCACGCCGGGGCCGATGGCGAGATGGTGCGCGCGCTGCTGGCGGCCTCGGCCTCCGGCACGCTGCGCCCGAAGCTGCATGGGTTGGTGGTGCTGGGCACCGGAGGCGGCACCGTGCACGAGCAGCTCCAGGCCGCGCTGGACCAGGCCGTCGAGGCGGGGGTGCGGGTGCAGGTGGTGCCGCGCACCGGCCCCTGCGAGGGCGGCGAGTTCGACGGGCTGAACGCGGCGAAGGTGCGCGTGCGCCTGCTGCTCGAAGCCCTGCATGCCTCGCTGCAGGACGAGCAGGCGCGGGAGCCATGGCCGCGGCACCCGGCAGCCGCGGAACCCGGCAGCGGCGGAACTCAGTAGCAGCTGGACTGCATGGCCGCCAGCGCCTGCTGGCGCTGGGCCTGGATCTGCGCCGAATCCAGGTAGTCCAGCTGGCCGTTGGCGCCGGCCTGGCGAATGCGGCGCCCGCTGTCGAGGTTCTGCAATTGCTGGCGCGCCTGTTCGCACAGTTGCGCCCGCTGCTGCGCCTGTACCTGGGCCTGCAACTCGTGCGCCTGTTCCTGGGCCTTGCGCTGCTGTTCCTGCTGCGCCTTCGCCTTGGCCATGCCCGCGCGCACCGCGGCGGCCGCCCCGGCGCTGGCGCCGCTGGCGGGGGGCAGCGGCTGCTGCACGCTGTTCGGCGTGGGGCGGGCGAGGATGTCGCGGTTTGGAGTGTCGGGCGGCGGCGGCTGGTCGCTGTACTGCACCACGCCCGAGCGCGACATCCATTTCCACTGCGCCTGCGCTGCTGGCGCCAGGCAGAGCAGGGCCGCGGCGCCCAGCAGGGCGGACAGGGCGCGCGGGAGGGTCCCCGAAGGGCGGCGAAAGGCGATGCGCATGGGCTGCGACTCCGGTGGACGAGGCGGCGTGGCGGCGGAAAATGCCCTCCACTTTACGGCATGGCGCCGGGCCCGCGCCGGCGGCCCGGACGCGTTGTCTTTTATCATCGCCTTTTGCGCCTGGAGGATTTATGCGCCTTCTCGGAAAAGCGTTGACGTTCGACGACGTTCTTTTGGTTCCGGCTTACTCCCAAGTCCTGCCCAAAGACACCAGCCTTGCCACCCAACTGAGCCGCCGGATCCGGCTCAACATCCCGCTGGTGTCGGCGGCGATGGACACCGTGACCGAGTCCAGGCTGGCCATCGCCATGGCCCAGGAAGGCGGTATCGGCATCATCCACAAGAACCTGTCGCCCAAGGCCCAGGCCACCGAGGTGGCGCGGGTCAAGCGCTTCGAATCCGGGGTGCTCAAGGACCCCATCACCATCGCCCCCGGGGTGAAGGTCAGCGACGTCGTGGCGCTGTCGCGCCAGCATGGCATCTCGGGCTTCCCGGTGATCGAGAACGGCAAGGTGGTGGGCATCGTCACCAACCGCGACCTGCGCTTCGAAAGCCGCCTGGACGTCCCCGTGCGCGAGATCATGACCCCGCGCGAACGCCTGATCACGGTGCGCGAGGGGGCCACGCCCGATGAGGCCAAGGCGCTGATGCACAAGCACCGCCTGGAGCGCGTGCTGGTGATCAACGACCAGTTCGAGCTGCGCGGCCTGATGACCGTGAAGGACATTCTCAAGGCCACCGAGCGCCCCAACGCGGCGCGCGACCCCCAGGGCAAGCTGCGCGTGGGCGCGGCCGTGGGCGTGGGCGAGGGCACCGACGAGCGCGTCGAGGCGCTGGTGCGTGCGGGCGTGGACGTGATCGTCGTGGATACCGCGCACGGCCACAGCCAGGGCGTGATCGACCGCGTGCGCTGGGTCAAGACCCACTATCCGGACGTGGACGTGATCGGCGGCAACATCGCCACCGCCGAGGCCGCGCGCGCGCTGGCCGACGCCGGGGCCGACGGGGTCAAGGTGGGCATCGGTCCCGGCTCCATCTGCACCACGCGCATCGTCGCCGGCGTGGGGGTGCCGCAGATCACCGCCATCGCCAACGTGGCGCAGGCGCTGGAAGGCACCGGCGTGCCCCTGATCGGCGACGGGGGCATCCGCTATTCGGGCGACGTCTCCAAGGCCGTCGCGGCGGGCGCGCACAGCGTGATGATGGGCAGCATGTTCGCCGGCACCGAGGAGGCGCCCGGCGAGGTCATCCTGTACCAGGGCCGCTCGTACAAGACCTACCGCGGCATGGGCTCGATCGGCGCGATGAACGCCGGCTCGGCCGACCGCTATTTCCAGGACGGCGTGGAGGCCCCGGCCTCGGCCGGCGCCGAGAAGTTCGTGCCCGAGGGCATCGAGGGCCGCGTGCCCTACAAGGGCGCGCTGGGCGCCATCCTGTACCAGCTGGTGGGCGGCCTGCGCTCCTCGCTGGGCTACTGCGGCTGCGCCAGCATCGAGCAGATGCGGGCGCGCGCCCAGTTCGTGGAGATCACCGCCGCCGGCATGCGCGAAAGCCATGTGCACGACGTGCAGATCACCAAGGAAGCCCCGAACTACCACGTGGACTGAGCGTGACCATGCACCAGAAGATCCTCATCCTGGACTTCGGATCCCAGGTCACGCAGCTCATCGCGCGCCGCGTGCGCGAGGCGCAGGTGTACTGCGAGATCCACCCCAACGACGTGGGCGACGAGTTCATCCGCGACATGGTGGCCCAGGGGCTCAAGGGCATCATCCTCTCGGGCAGCCACGCCAGCACCTACGAGGCGCATGACCTGCGCGCACCGCAGGCCGTGTGGGACTGCGGGCTGCCGGTGCTGGGCATCTGCTACGGCATGCAGACCATGGCCGCTCAGCTGGGCGGCAAGGTGGAGTGGAGCGAGCACCGCGAGTTCGGCTACGCCGAGGTGCGCGCGCGCGGCCACACGCGCCTGCTCGACGGCATCGAGGACTTCCGTACCCCGGAAGGCCACGGCATGCTCAAGGTCTGGATGAGCCATGGCGACAAGGTCACCGAGCTGCCCCCGGGTTTCAAGCTCCTGGCCAGCACGCCCAGCTGCCCCATCGCCGGCATGGCCGACGAGGCGCGGGGCTACTACGCCGTGCAATTCCACCCCGAGGTCACCCACACCGCGCAGGGCACGGCCCTGCTGCGGCGCTTCGTGCGCGACATCTGCGGCTGCTCGGGCGACTGGATCATGGGCGACTACATCGCCGAGGCCACGCAGCGCATCCGCGAGCAGGTGGGCGACGAGCAGGTCATCCTGGGCCTGTCCGGGGGCGTGGATTCCAGCGTGGCCGCGGCGCTGATCCACCGCGCCATCGGCGACCAGCTCACCTGCGTGTTCGTCGACCACGGGCTGCTGCGCCAGGACGAGGGGCGCATGGTCATGGACATGTTCGCCGGGCGCCTGCACGCCAAGGTCGTGCACGTGGACGCCAGCGGCGAGTTCCTGCAGGCCCTGGCCGGCGTGTCGGACCCCGAGCTCAAGCGCCGCATCATCGGGCGCGAATTCGTCGAGGTGTTCCAGCGCGAGGCGCGCAAGCTCGAGCGCGCGCGCTGGCTGGCGCAGGGCACCATCTACCCGGACGTGATCGAGTCGGGTGGCGCCAAGACCAAGAAGGCCACGACCATCAAGAGCCACCACAACGTCGGCGGCCTGCCCGAGACCCTGGGGCTCAAGCTGCTCGAGCCGCTGCGCGAACTGTTCAAGGACGAGGTGCGCGAGCTGGGCAAGGCGCTGGGCCTGCCGGCCGAGATGGTCGATCGCCACCCCTTCCCCGGCCCGGGCCTGGGCGTGCGCATCCTGGGCGAGGTCAAGCGCGAGTACGCCGAGCTGCTGCGCAAGGCGGATGCGATCTTCATCGAGGAACTGCGCGGCACGCGCGACGCCGCCAGCGGCAGGACCTGGTACGAACTCACCTCCCAGGCCTTCGCGGTGTTCCTGCCGGTCAAGAGCGTGGGGGTGATGGGCGACGGGCGCACCTACGACTACGTGGTGGCGCTGCGCGCGGTCAACACCAGCGACTTCATGACCGCCGACTGGGCCGAGCTCCCCTACGCGCTGCTCAAGCGCGTGTCCAGCCGCATCATCAACGAGGTGCGCGGCATCAACCGCGTGACCTACGACATCTCGTCCAAGCCCCCGGCGACCATCGAGTGGGAGTGAAGTCCGTCTCAGCGGTCGGCGCGAGAACCTGAACATCCGCCTGGCGCCGCACACCTGCGGGGCCGGATCGAATTTCGTGCTGCCGTCGCGCCACGACTCTGGCCATTGCGTGTTC